>CAZADM010000001.1:0-3365 GCA_964483955.1 uncultured Candidatus Saccharibacteria bacterium
GCCCGATCACCTATACGATCTTGCTTTCCAAAAAACCGTGCTAGAGGGTAATGGCCTTACGGTTCGGAATGTATCGGTGATTCATGTAAATAATCAGTACGTTCGCGCAGGTGAAGTTAATCCTAGAGAGCTAACAACGTTTGCTGATGTGACCGATGAGGTAAATGAAATTGCTTTTAAAACCCCAGAATACATGGATGCAGCGAAGAAAGCTGCTGCGCAAGCAGAAATGCCGGATCCAAACCCGGAACTTGCAAAGCTTGGTTCAAAATCTGAGTGGATGAAAGTCTATGAAAATATATTTCCGCCCGAACCCAAGGTGTGGCCAGAAGATACTCGAGCCGAAATCAACAAGCAAGAGATCGAACGCTTTTTGGGTGAACTACAATACCCACTCTACTTTTTTGACTATGAAACGATGCAGGGGCTTGTGCCGTATTTTGATGGCCAGCGACCATACCAGCAAGTACCATTTCAATATTCTCTACATATCATCCGTGAACCTGGTGGTGAAGTAGAGCATCGAGGGTATCTTCACAAAGAAAACACTAATCCAGCGCCAGAAATAGCTAAGCAGCTAGTAGAAGACATGGGCGACTCCGGTTCAATCATCACCTGGAATATGCGCTTTGAAAAATCGGTAAACGAAGAGCTGGGGCGGATGTATCCGGAATATGCCGAGCAAATTAAGGCCATCAACGAACGTGTTGTCGACCTCATGATTCCATTTAAGGCTAAATGGTATGACGATCCACGCTGCGAAGGCAGTGCCAGTATCAAAAAAGTGTTGCCAGTAGTGTGCCCCGAGTTAAGCTATAAAGATCTTGGTATTCAAGACGGTAACTCGGCTCAACGGCTCTGGATGGAGGCGGTGCTCGATGAAACGCGAGCGGACCAGAAGGATCAGATACTCGCCGACCTAACCGAATATTGCAAGATGGACACCTGGGCGATGGTACGGATATGGCAGGAGCTGTTAAAAATATGAAGCCCACTTTGTATTTAGACATCGATGGGGTGCTATTGGCCAATGAAGAGAACTTGGCCATTGGTGGGGCTGAGTTTATCAAATACGCCGCAGATAACTTCGATGTATATTGGCTTACGACCCACTGCATGGATGGTACGACCGATCACGCAATTAAGTACTTGCAGCTTGGAAGTGATGAAGATTTACGACCATGGTTAGAAAGGTTTAAACCTGTCACATGGAGCTTGAAAAAGACGGAAGCGATCGATTTCACGAAACCATTTTTGTGGTTCGATGACGATTGCTTTAGCGGCGAGAAGATTGATCTCCACGAGCACGGAGTGTTCAATTCATGGATTGAGGTTAATTTAGCTAAATATCCAGATCAAATGGTGCATGAGCTAAGGCTTTTGAAATCCATCATTGTCGACCAACGGTGTGACCATGCCAGTTATTGATGTCACCTTTGATTTTCAGGGTCAAGCCTGCTTTGATAGGGCCGGTAATCAATCGGGTCGTCCTTAAGTATGGCATAACGTGCCTTTTCTTGTTGTTCTCTCAATTAGTAAGCCATAGCAATCAACTAACCTGCAGCGCTCATCGTCCGTCTATTCGCGCTTTAACTGCTCGTTATTGCTCATAGCCGTACCTCCTCGGCTTTTTTCTTATGTTCTTGGTGATTGCAATTTGCACGAGCGACCGCAGCGCGAAGCGATGCCTGGTCGCGGTTCGATAACGAGGAACAGGTCAGGAAAGGTAACTTTTCTGAACGTGACGATGTATTGGTTTTGAGCCAGCGACCATGTTGGCTGTTTGGTACTGGGTCTCTGGGTTTTGATTTGGCCCTAGAGTGCTCGAACGTTGTTTGACTGTTACAATACTTGTATGGATACTTTATACGATCTCGAATTTAAAACTCCTAGCGGCGACCTTATTTCATTCAGTAGCTTTAAGGGCGAAACATTGCTGCTTGTAAACACTGCCACGAAATGTGGCTTAGCACCACAGCTTGAAGGATTGGAAAAATTGCACCAAGAGTATAAAGACAAAGGATTGGTCGTGATTGGCTTTCCGTGTGATCAATTTGCTGGACAAGAACCGGAAACAAATGACACGGTAGAAAATGTCTGCAGGATTAATTTTGGCGTGACATTTCAACTCAGCGAAAAAATCGATGTAAACGGGGACAATACACACCCCGTGTTTCAGTATCTGAAATCGCATAGCAAATCAATGCTTGGTAAGGATATTAAATGGAATTTTACAAAATTTCTTGTGTCACCAGATGGCAAGAAAATAAAGCGGTACGCACCAACTACCTTGCCTGAGTCTTTGCGTCAGGATGTAGAGCGGGAACTCTCTAGCTAAGCTTATGTCCGAGAAAAGCTCAAGAATGCTTGGGCTATTGCGTGAATATGCGTCACTACAATCATGCTACAAGAGAGTATACTAAAGAAAAAGGAGATAACTGATGGAATACGAACTAACAACGTACTGGACCGTGGTAATCGCTATGGTTGTAGCATGGGATTTTGCATGGAAGGGCTTTGCACTCTGGAGAGCGGCTCGTAACGGACAGCCTACTTGGTTTGTCGCACTAATGGTTGTCAATAGTGTAGGGATTCTCCCTATCATCTACTTATTGACGCACAAGCCTGTATCGAAGCAAGGATAGTTGTACAGGGGCATACCGTATGAACATAGACTTATCCAGTATAGAGATAGTGGATAAAGGCATGACGACAGAAGCAGCACACTAAATTAGTGAGTAAGCTAAGCAGCCGTTAATAAGATTGATCTTATGTTGATTCGAACCTAGCCCTTCGTGCACGCCCTGTACATTAATCAATAGAATCTCCACCCCCCCTGGCTGTTTTTTGCACTGACATGATACGCGAGTACAATGAGAGTATGAGGATCCGAACCAAACAGAATATTGTGCGGTGGATTGCATGGGTTCTTGCCCTGTTGTTTATCATAGCGGGTGTAGGATTGGCATTATTTACACGTTTTGAGGCTGTGATTCTTTTTGCTCCAGTGATTGTGGTCGGTTTGCTTTTCTTGTGGTCGGCTAGATATGCGAAGAAGGATTGTGGTGATGCCTAGGAAGAGTACGCCAAGAGCTACAGTCCATAGGTTTGCATTGAGTTGGGGTGCTATGACAGAGCTAATAATTTGAGCCAGTGCAACCGACACAAAGAAGGCAAGTATATCCAGAGTAAGAATATTTTTCTTGGTGAAGTACTTATAGCTAAAACCAATAAAATTAACAAGATAGCGTTGAGTATAGTTTTTCTGTAGATATGCTATGCACATCATCTCAAATTGTTTCCACATCATTATGCTGAAGTATAGCATTGCCGTACTTATTATCAAATAACGGTATAGGGGCCCC
>CAZADM010000001.1:3375-86997 GCA_964483955.1 uncultured Candidatus Saccharibacteria bacterium
TAAGTATCTTATTTTTCAATAAACCTCTAGTGTTTTACAGAATCCTGCGTCATAATATTATCTAATCAGGCTACTGTATTATTTGGTGAACATGCAGGGCTGCTGAATAGAGGAGTAGAGGGTATATGGGTATTGTTTTAAAGCAGAGTAAAAGGCTTGCTGTTGTTTTGGTTGCAGCTGTATTAGTGTTGGCGGCTACGGGCCTCGTGTTTCTTGCAAGGATGTCGAAAGCTTCTGCGACAGATGAGGTTATCTCGGTACCAACAAGCAAGGTGCTATACGAAGGTGAGGATATTACAATCAGTGACCTCCAGGTGAATGGTACGGGTAACGACACGCTCAGCATGAGCCTCTTTGCAAGTAACGGGTCGCTTCAGTTTGTTAATTCTGACGGGCTGTCATTTCAAGGACAGAGCTACGGATCCAACCTTCAGTTTAGTGGTACGCGAACGGCCATCAATAGTGCTCTCGCTACCCTGAAGTACTACGCCGATCAGCCGGGCACCCATACTGTAGAGGCACTCCTTGGTGGGGGAAATTATTGGGTAGAGAACGGTCATGTGTACTCAGTGGTACCAAGCCCTGGCATAAGCTGGCAAGACGCAAAAGTTGCCGCCGAGACGTCAACCTATGGTGGTGTCAATGGCTACCTTGCAACCATTACAAGCCAGGAGGAGCACGACTTTATCCTTGAGCGAATTAACGACAGCGGTTGGATCGGTGCAAATGACATAGATGAAGAGGGTGTGTGGCGATGGGTGACTGGCCCAGAAGCGGGTATGCAGTTTTGGTCTGGAGCGGGTAATGGGACTGCTTTCGGTGGTGCATTTACTAATTGGAATGATAGTGAGCCGAATGACAGTATGTACGAAGAAGACTGCGGTCAAATATGGTTCAGTGGAGGCAGTAATGGGCAGTGGAATGACCTCAATTGTGCGAGCGAAGAGAATGAGTACTACGTGGTTGAATATGGTGCCTCTGGCGATCTTCCTGCTATCACTACGGCTGATTTCGAGGTAACGGTTAATGAGGCACCGGAAATTGCCTTTACGCAGCTTTCTCCTGTAGATGATGGGGCAACTCGGCCAATTGACACGCTGAGCATAACGTTCAACCAGCCTATGATACTCTCCGAAGGCGTACTTTCTGTTCATGATGCATCTGACGATTCAATCGTTGCACAACTGAATGATGGCACTACAGAAGATAGCCTAACGTTTGAATTTACCCTTCCGGAAGACCTTGCTATTGGAAAAAGCTATTACGTGACAATAAGTGACTCTTTCTTTAGCGGCCTTGTTGGCTACTATGGTGGCTTTTCCGATAAGACAACCTGGAACTTTACCGTCGTTGACCAGGCAACACCCAATAGTGGTGATGCAAACGATGACGGCGTGCTTGATGTTACCCAGGATAATGTAAGTGGATTCATTAACGAAAATACCGGTAAATATGTCGCAATAGATGTTGGTGCCGGATGCCACCTCGTAGATGACGCCCTAGTGGTAGAAAGCCGGTTTGGCGTTCAAGATGCTGCTTTTGAGTACGATAACGGGCTCTGGGACTTTGAAGCGAATTGTGGGACGCCCGGGTATACGGCAACAATTTCACTGTATTACTACGATATAACAACCTCAACTACCGTACTGAGGAAGCACAACCCTCGTACAAACGCCTACTTCACGATAAATGATGCAGAAATTACAACGCAAACGATTGGTGGGCGACAAGTAACGGTGGTGACCTATGCCGTAACCGATGGTAGTGAACGGGACGTTGACGGGCTAGTGAACGGCACAATTATTGACCCTGCTGGGCTTGCACGGCTTGTGGTAGGTGCACCAAATACCGGAATTCGTTGATACCCGATCCTTATGACGCACGCCAAGCGAAGTCTCGTACGCCGACATACTAAAGAAAAAATTATCGTTAGTGTGCTACTTCTTATGCTTATCGTACTTGGTGTGTGGGCAGCCTTGTCAATGAGAGATGTTCAAACACTTACGGGCGAGCCACTTATTACCTACTCGACCACATACCAGATGAGTCGGTGGATTCCGCCCGCTCGTACCACTGGCGTGGTGCGGCGGATGAGCCAAAGAAGCTTACTATAAATTCAATTGAAGTTAATGCCTACATACAGAAGGCTGGTATTGATCAGCATGGCAAGGTTGCCGTGCCAAACAATACACATCTAGCTGGATGGTTTGCTGACAGTGTGAGGCCGGGAAATTCCGGGCTTTCGGTCATAGCAGGGCATGTTTCTGGTCGGACGGGCGGGGGTATTTTTAAGAACCTTCACGGCGTAAAGGTGGGCGATGTGATTGGTGTTGAGCTAGGAAATGGAAAGACGGTGATGTATAAGACATTCCAGACACAGTCTGTGAAAGAGGCCGATGCTGCAAGTGCACTCTTCTCTCAAGATCCCCGCGTTACCGAACAGCTTCAGCTCATTACCTGCATTGGTACCTATGATAACAAAGCCGATACATACGATAGCCGACTGATTGTGAGTGCTGAGCGGGTGGCGGATGATAATTTATGATTCGTTTGTAGTGCGTAATGACATAATATCGTTCACTTAAAGAAAAAATAAGGAAATTTGCATGACCGAGAAGGAAACGTACATCACAAAGAAAAACCCCACGGAAGACGATTGGCTTGAATTTAATAAGGATCTCTTCGCAGTTATTAGGGGTGAAAATCCTGAAAACCCTCCGCACTATGCACCTTTTGTGGATGTTGATGTCAAGGCGGAAGAAGCTGGAATGAGTACTGCGGAGTATTTTGAACGAATAAAAAACCGAGTAGGACCTCTTGGCAGGGCCGCACTCCGACTACTTCATACGGATATGGATGATTCGTGGCACATCGTTATTGGTAGGTCGGGGGTGACGAGGAAATATAAGTCGCAAGGAGTATTGGTTCTGATGCGTTTCTGTCGCCCGCTCATCTTACTGTTTTTTCAAAGTAATCGCAGTTTGATACCAATGTGCATCTGCTGTGCCACCATTAGCACCATCGTTTTGTGTCCAGAGGTATCCGCTGGTTGTCCCGGCTGGTGCGGTAACGCATCCGGATATTTTAGTCCATTTATTACGGGCATCATCCGCAGTTATTCCTATGCCTTGCCATGAGCTGCCGTAAGATCCTATGAAGCGAACGCCAAAGCGGTGCATGACAGTTGAAGAGACTGTTGCCGCCCAGCCTGTTGTGCAGAATATATCACCTGGTAAGACGGCGAAGTTCGTAGTTCCTACGTTGTCCCGACTTGCTTGTCTTCCAACAAATGCACCTGGTGCCCCAGGTGGTACGGGTGCCGTGTTTGCGTCAAGTTTTACCGCCCCGCTATGAAGTGAGGCTGCCGCTCCTGTAGTGCCATCACAGAAATACCCATTAATGGCAACATAGGAATTGTCCGGGCAGTAGCCTGGACCACCAGAATGACCGTCGCAAGGGCCATCAGCAATACCACCCGTCGCATCGATATGTTTTGGGGTATGTCTGTCCCCTGTTGCAGTGATACAGAACGTCCCTGTATTTGCGTCTGAAGAGAGTGTCAATAGAAGACCCGAGCTGGTTGGAATATTTTGTGCTGCAGGGTACAATCCGCTTGTGAGGAAGCTCGCCTGAGTGTATTTAGACGCTTGTGCAAGAACTGAAGCCTGTGCTGCTTCACGGGCGCTCTTCTGGATACCGCTATATGTCACAAGTGTAATAGCTGCAATAATTGTAATAACAACTACGACAATTAAAAGCTCGACAATGGTAAACCCTTGTCGCTTAGTAGAAAGTTGGGGCACGCTGGACGTATAGGTCACTAGAGGAAGTATAAGCGATATCCTGGCGGATAGTCAACGAGTGCGGCCGTATGAGTGTGTGACTCTTTCTACATACGCTTCGGTATTAAATTTGCGTGACAACCCATTACTATTCATGTACCGCACTGCTCCGTAGACTGGGCGATTAAACCACGGGCGATCATGAAGGCCCGCAATTGACCAGAGAATGCCAACGTAGCCGTTTGGGTCGCCGCCATCAATAGAATAGGTGTCGTTGAGTTCAATTGCAATGCTATGAGCCTGCTCTGGGGTTTCTGTCCATTCGAGAATCTTTTTTCCCCAGTACATACGCATATAGCCATGCATTTTCCCTTTCGTAGTGAGTTCTGTTTGGGCTGCATTCCAAAGGGCGTCATGGGTTGTGGCATTTCGAAATTCCTCTAGGGTGTATACGTATTCGCGTGGATCATTGCGATGGTCTTCTAGTGTGTTTTTTGCCCACTGAGGAATACTGCTGTAGTCTGTGTAGCTTTCTGCATAGAAGCAAAAATTATCCGCCAGCTCTTTTCGTACAATCAACTCTTCAAGGAGTACGTTCATACCATCTTCAAGAGAAGGTGTATCCCCGGGCGAGGCCATTTTCGGGTACTGCAGTAGAAGCGGCGGTGTATTGGTTGCATAGAGTACCTCAAGTGCAACGCGGAGGCCTGAGAGTTGACCGAAGTGGAGGTAGGGGCTGAGGTCTGACTGGTAATCGTTGGCAATATTATTGCGCTGAAGGGCATATGTATCCAGTTTTGATTCAATAAACTCCGTCAGGTGGCGGCGGGCTGCATCTTCACCGGAAGGGAAGCTGATAGTGATACCGCACCGCGGGTAACGGTCGATACAGGCAAGCGTATCTTCGAAGTGCAACGACGGCACTGCAGGTGGGGTGTAGGGGTGCCGTACGACGGCTTCAGGTTCTATGAGGTAGGTATTAAGATGCTTGTGTACCTTGCGACGAAAGGTGTGGGCGGCATACTCTTGCTTGTCTGAGGCAATCCAAGTAGGGATAATGTTGTGGGTATCGACAATAACAATAGATGCATCTGACCTTTTCGCAATTGACTTGGCTTTGTTGCGTGACCATTGCAGTGGCGAGAAGTCGAAGTAGATACATTCTGGGTTAAGAAGCTTGAGCGTGGTGTCGAGAGATACATCAGTGGTGTTGCAAGTTATGATAAAGGGTATATTAAGCGACGCGAGTTTTTCTTGAACCCCCTTTAGTCCATCAAGCATAAAAATGAAGTGTTCGTGAGAGCGGTGAGGTATGTTTGTTAGCAGGTCAAATATGACAACGAGGGGTAATTGGCGATCGAGTGCTTTTTTCTGAGCTGCAAGCAGGGCATGGTTGTCCTGTACGCGCTGGTCGCGACTCATGATATAGACGATAGTGTCGCCCGCATGCTCAGACTGTTTTAGGTGAAGTTCTCGAGTTCTTTCCATATACGTAGTATAGGGCTTTTGGGGGAAAGTGGCTATTATGAAGAGAGCTAAAATGTACTACAATCTATAAGACTTGACGTGTGGTATCAGAGGCATGCCAACGAGATAGCACTCGGAGAAAATAGTGACAAAAACGCTTAAAGAAGAGCTTGTCTTCACACTTGTGCAGTTGCCCCTGGCTTTTTGCATATTATTGTCCTTGCGGTATTATTTGTGACCTGTATGTCGGCCCTTATGTCAGCATACGGAACACTTCTCGCTACTGGCCTGGATAACTTCTGGTCACACTATCTTGCGAACTGGGTGCGAAACTGGCCAGTTGCCCTGTTTGTCCAGCTTGTGATTGCGGGTCCACTCGTAAGGGTTGTGCACAGTGGCATCTTCAAGAAGTCAAAACTTGTAGAATAGTTTGAAAAGGACTACGATAAGGATGTATGGACAGCATAGTAACATTGTTGTCAGTTGTGGCAACTTCGAAGCGTATTCATAAAAACACTCTTTTACTATGTCAGGGCGATATCCCCCATTGTGTCTACTTTGTACAGTCAGGGTGTATAAAAGCATATCGTACAAACGCAAGTGGTGATGAACAAGTAGCCGGCTTTAAAACAGCCGGCGATATTTTTCCAGAGCACTGGGTGTTTGGACAAAGTTCACACACGATGTACTCATATGAAGCCGTTGAGGATAGTGATGTACTGACAATTGAACGTGATGTATTTCACGACATGCTTGACCAGCACCCAGAGGAAAAGCAGAAGTACTTCGACTATATGGTGAAGGCCTATACGGGGTTGATGATCCAAGTGTCCGCATTAGAGCAGTCGTATGCTGTCGATAAGATTTTAATGATTCTGTATTACTTCATGGTTCGCTATGGGCACGAAGAAAAGCCAGGTGAGTATTGGCTTTCGATGAAACTCAGTCAGTCAACTATTGCAGGGTTTACGGGCTTAACAAGAGAAACGGTGACGGCGGAAATGGTGAAATTGAAAAAGCAAAACGTGGTTTATTACGATGCAAAAAAGTTCATTATCTACAAGGAGATGCTGAAAAGCAAGATTGGCAGCGATACATTTACTGAGATTCAGGTTGATGAATAGCGGGCAGTAGTGCCTTTTGTGAAAATTTCAACACTAGGTGTGTGAAATACTTCCTATGTGGTTTATGGGGGTGTGGGTATAGTAGTAATTAGAAACGTTTCTGTATGCGAGGTGAAAATTTATTACCAGTACGCACAATGTGCTACGGGGGATTTAAGGAGTTTTACAATGTCACTATCTCAAACAGAATTTACAAAAAAAGGAATGTCCTTGCCGGTGATTGCGTCGTCATTTGTTGGTGTCCTGGCGGCAATACCACTGGCTTTTGCACTAAGTGCACCAATAACTGCGACAGCAACTCAATCGGGACAGTCGGTAACATCACAGGCAAACGTAGAAGACTTTGCGAAGTTTGCATATGCCTTTAATCAGGGGTATGAAGCGAGTGCATCAAGTTCTACAACAAATGGTAGCGGGGCGCAGACAACATGTTCAGAGGCGACGGTTACCGTCGGATCTGGCCAGGATTCTAACGGGACAACCCAGGTGAATATGGCAAATCCTAGTGCGGGCAAGAGTGGCTCGACTGGCTCGACTGATCGCACCGCATCGCTTGTCAACTCATACAATACCTATACATCAATGGTAAACAACAGCTCTACGGTACATAACGTCAATAGCAACAATTCTGTTGGCTCTCATAACTCTACCGAGACAACTATTGATGTCTCAAAGTCTCATGGGGTAATGATAGGAGTGAGTAACGATCCAGAGGCGGAGCAGGCAAATGCAAATAATAGCTTTAACGAAGATTCTTACAATACGAAGACCGACACGAGTATTATTAACGACTCATTCAATAAAGAGGTGACCAACACGACTACTATTGATACCGATATCACTAAAGAGACGACTATTACAAAGACCGAAGATTCCTACAATAACGATGAAAGTACCTCACACATCGACTTTAATTCACACAACCAAATGACAGTGCAGCCGCCAGCATTTCATCATAACGAATACGATACTCAGGAGGTTGCCGTATAGTCGAAAACTTTCACATACAACTCAACCCAACTGCCCACCCATAACACACACATCCATTTCTCTACAATCGCTTATCCCCGCCCCTCCCACCGGCGGGGATAAGCATTAGTTGATCGGTATCGAAGACGTATTAACAGGGGTGGAAATGATAATAGTTAGCACTCTTGACATTAGAGTGCTAACTGACTACACTTGATAGAAAAGGAGGCATATATGCAACCAAATCAAAATGACACCCACCCACTTGAACAGTATGGTCAAGATTTTACCGCTCTCGCCAAGGAGGGGAAATTGGATCCAGTTATTGGTCGTGATGAAGAAATTCGTCGCTGTATGCAGGTCCTTTCTCGTAGGAGTAAGAATAACCCTGTCCTCATTGGTGAGCCAGGCGTTGGTAAGACGGCTATTGTTGAGGGGCTTGCACAGCGAATTGTAAAGGGGGATGTTCCCCAGGGCCTAAAGGGTAAGCGACTTATTGGACTTGAAATAAGTAGTCTTCTTGCCGGAGCTGGGTATCGTGGTCAATTTGAAGAGCGTCTTCAGGTTGTCCTAAAGGAAGTCGAATCGGCCAATGGTGAGATTATCTTATTTGTTGATGAAATTCACACAATTGTTGGTGCGGGTAAGACCGAGGGTGCGATGGATGCTGCTAATATGCTTAAGCCCATGATGGCCCGTGGTAAATTGCATCTTATTGGTGCAACAACATTGAGCGAGTATAGGCAGTATATCGAAAAAGATGCTGCACTTGAGCGTCGTTTACAGCCAGTGTATGTTGACGAGCCTGGCTTTGATGATGCAGTGGCAATTCTTCGTGGACTCCAGGAGAAATATGAAGTGCATCACGGTGTGAAAATTCTCGATGATGCAATTATTGCAGCGGTGCGACTGAGTGACCGGTACATTACCGAGCGATTCCTTCCCGACAAGGCTGTTGACCTTATTGACGAAGCTACATCCGGGTTGAAGTTACAGCTTGATTCCAAGCCAATAGAACTCGATCGCCTGAACCGCCGAATTATGCTGCTTCAGATAGAAGAGACTGCATTAAAGAAAGATAAGGCTGATTCTGCAGTTCAGCGTAAGAAAGAAGTTGCGTCTGAAATTGAAGCACTTAAACTGCGTGCCGATACACTAGAGTTGGCATGGCAGAAAGAAAAGAGCCTGATAGACTCCCTCAATAAAGAGAGCGAAAGGCTTGAGTCGGCAAGGACACGACTTGAAATTGCAGAAAATGAGGGCGATCTTGCAACCGCGAGCCGTATTAAATATGGTGATATTCCTACTATTGAGCAAAGCATCAAAGAATACAGAGATAAAATTAACACCATCCCGGTAGAGAATCGGTTACTTCGCGACGAGGTGACGGTTGATGATATTGCAGCGGTGGTTGCCCGTTGGACGGGAATTCCGGTAGATAGGCTGAGGGTCCAGGATACACAAAAACTACAACACCTAGAGGAGGCGTTGCATACACGAGTTGCTGGACAAGGTAAAGCGGTCGAATCTGTCGCTCGTGCAATTCGACGCTCACGGGCTGGTATCGGTGACCCAAACAGGCCTATAGGTTCATTTCTCTTTCTTGGTCCAACGGGGGTGGGAAAAACAGAACTTGCCAAAAGTCTTGCAGAGGCACTCTTTGATGATGAGCGGGCCATTACTCGTATCGACATGAGCGAATATATGGAAAAGCATGCCGTCTCTCGACTTATTGGGGCCCCTCCAGGATATGTTGGATTTGATCAGGGCGGTCAGCTCACAGAGGCCGTGAGGCGTCGTCCGTACAGTATAGTATTGTTTGATGAGATAGAGAAAGCACACCCCGATGTATTTAATGTGCTTCTTCAGGTACTTGATGATGGTCGCCTGACAGATAGCCAGGGTAGGACCGTGAACTTCGCTAATACCGTGATTATCATGACGAGTAACGTTGGTGCTACTATTGCGAGCGTTGACGAGAGTGACAGCGAACAGGACGCGCGTCTCCATCAAGAATTACTGGCATACTTCAGGCCAGAATTTATCAACCGCATAGATGACATTGTCGTTTTTGATAAGATTCACCAATCTGATATGGGGCGAATTGTTGATATTCAACTGAAAACTATTCTTGATGTCATCAAAAAGACGAAGGGGGTGACGATCCGTATTACTGATGAGGCAAGGGCTGCGCTTGGACGCGAAGGATACGATGCCGTATATGGTGCACGTCCGCTAAAAAGGGTGATCCAAAGGAAGCTTCTTGATGAGCTTGCGATTCGCATGATTGACGGCACTATTGTTGACGATACGACGGTAGTATTTGGGCACGATGGTGATAGGTTTACCCTTACGCCCCAAGCCACACAACAATAAGTGTTATGGTGACAATCGCACCCATGAGATAATTTATCCATAAGAAGCGATTCCAGGCACTCCGCGTGAGTTCCGAGGTTGCATCGGTAACGCCACTGAACGGGAGTATATTCAGGATATAGACAAGGCTGGCGATACCAACGAGTATTCCATAAAAGCCTGTTGTCATAATCAACCCGGTTGCAATAGCATAATTCACGGCAACGAATAGAAGTGTCTTTCTTGCCCCAAATATTGTGGCAATAGAGCGTAGATGTGCTTCCCTATCTGGGATAATATCTTGAATTGCACCAAGGCTTTGGCTTGCAATGCCCCAGAAAAAGAACGCCAATACAATAGGAAGAGCTTCCGCAGGCCAGCCAACAAGACTGAGTGCGTAAATGAGCGGTCCTGTAAAATGGAGGCTTGATGTAATGGAGTCGAGAACGGGAATCTCTTTGAACCGTAGGCCTTTGGCACTGTATGCGATGACAAAAAAGAGGCAGGCGATAAGGACGAAAGCGGACAAGAGAGAGCCCTGTAAGAATAGGAAGATGACGAATGGCACCGAAAGTCCGTACGACCACGCAAGCAGAAGGCGATGGTATTTTTTTGGAACAACCGCGCCTTCAACACCACCCTTTCGCGGATTGCGAAGGTCTGACTCGTAGTCATACACATCATTTATTCCGTACATCAAGAGGTTGTAGGGGATGAGGAAGAAGAGCGTGCCGATGATGAAAGTAACATCAACCGTGCCGGTAAAGAATAGATACCCGGCAGCAAACGGAAAGGCCGTATTTACCCATGATATTGGCCGCGATGAGGTAAAGAGTAGTTTACTTTTTTCTTTCACTGAAACGTTCTCCAATCTGCCACACAACGGGCACTAATACTCCTGCAAGAATTGCATAAAAGAAGTCCTCTACAGGTGCAGCACCGATATACACACCAAGAAGAAGTTCCGGGTTGTAGTCGACAATACCAAGCCCAACAATAAGTGAGTCGAAAATTGCAGTGAATAGCAGGAGCAGGCCGATAGTAAGGGCAATGAACCTCCTCTTTTTAAATGCACCAAAAAAGCGGAGTACGACAATAATTACGGCAAGGAAGACGATATTTAATGTGATGTAGGTGAACATAGCTTCTCCAGTAGTCTATAGATGCATAGTGTGAAATAGCAAAGGAAGGTGAGGAAAAAGAACTCTTCTATGGGTAGCTCTGGTGCAACCATAACCCCGGTTGTCAGTGGTGAGCCTCCGTCGAAAAAGATGCCCATAGCGATGCCGAAGACATCCCATATAAGGAAGGTGACAAGGCCAGTAAGAAGGGTGATTGCCGTAAGGAGGGGTTTATAGAAGAATGCAAGAGAGTAGCGCTTGTCGAGAATGAGCATTCCTGTCATAGAGAAGAGTATTGCACCGAGGTAGATAAAGCTCACAGCGACCCCTCACCTTCTGTATGTGTGAGCGGCCCAGTATCTGTAATCCCCTCAATCATTTTGTAGACAATCTGAGCACTAATCAGACACATCGGTAGGCCAATGCCAGGGTTCGTTCCCGCGCCGACGTAATAAAGGTTTTGTACTTTTTTACTCTTGTTGCGCGTCCTAAAGAAGGCGCTTTGCGACAGAAGGTGTGACTGCCCACCAAGTGAATTATAGCCCCATGCGTGAAACCGCTCCTGGAAGGTCTTTGGGTCGACAATATCTTGCGTGACAATCCTCGCTGCGATATCTGATTCGCCAACAAGTGTCCCCAGTTGTGCAATAGAGCGGTGCGTCAGTTCTTCACGCTCTTGTTCAGAGAGGGTTCGGTGTGCGGGGAGTGGGACAAGGATGAAGATATTTTCATAGCCATCGGGCGCTGCTGTCGGGTCTGTTGCACCTGGTCGACAGATATACAGAGATGCATTTTTTGGTATCGATCCTGTTGTATATATTGCCTCGAAGTTTTCTTTCCAGTCATCAACAAAATAGAGGTTGTGGTGACTGAGTTGCGGAAGCTCGCCCTTAATGCCAAGTGATACAAGCAGTGCACTTGGGCTTGGTTGTTTCTTTTTCCAGTATTTTTCTGGGTATGACTGATACTGTGCTTCGACAAGGCGTGTTTCTGTATGATGAAGGTCTGCACCAGAGATAACGATATCAGCCTCTATGTGCGTGCCGGACGTGAGGGTGACGCCCGTCGCAGTGCCATTTTCGATTGCTATATGGTCTACTGGTGCGTTAGTCATGTAAGTAACCCCTAATGAAGTGCCAAGCTGCACCAGGCTTTCAACAAGTGTGTACATGCCATTTTTTGGATAATAGACACCACTGACAAAATCAAGCGTACTCATAAGTGAGTAGATTGCCGGTGCATTGAATGGTGAGGTTCCCAAGAAGACGCTGTGATACTCGAGAATCTGCTTTAAGCGAATATCGTTAAACGAGCGTGACACGTGCGAGTCGAGTGTTCGTGTAGCCATAATGCCAAACTCAGGAAGGAGTGAGAGTACTTTCTTTTGCGCTACCCATCGCCAGTTTCGGTAGGTGTTGTAGAGGATATCATCGACACTGGTTGTGTAAATGCGTTGACTTTGCTTGACGTATGATCGCAACTTTTCTCCCGAGCCAGGTTCAATTGATTCGAATGTTTTTGCATCCTCGTCCAGATTGCCTTTTATGATAAGTGGGTCATGTGACTGAAAGAAGACGCTATATCCTGGTGTAAGCCGGGTGAGTTCTAGTTCTTGAGCGACATCTTTACCGAAGAGGGAATAGTAGCGCTCAAAAACCTCTGGCATGAGATACCATGAAGGCCCTGTGTCGAACCGGAATCCATCTTGTTGTAGTTGCCCGGCACGGCCACCAAGCTGACCGTTTTTCTCTATAACGGTGACGGCGTCGCCTTTTTTTGCAAACAGGGCTGCTGTCGCAAGACTTCCGTAGCCACCACCAACGATAACGATACGTCGCTGTTTCATCGCTTTACCACCTCTCTTGCAAGGAGAAGGAGTTTTTTGCTTGACGGGAGACGTAGTCGGCTTTGTGTAATATCATCCGCCGAACGATTCGTAAGGAGAATGAATAGATCGTAGTAATAGGCATAGCTTAGCGACAAGGCCTTTTTTGCTGAACCCGGAAGCTTCTCTATACCGGCCTTTCCAGTTAAGAATTCTTTTCGTATATCACTTTCAATTTCTTTCTTAGATGCATCGTCAAATGTATTGAATGTCATCCCGGGGAAATAAAACCGCCCCCTCTCATTGAAATCTGCTGCTATATCGCGAAGGAAATTCACCTTCTGGTAGGCACTTCCTAGTGCTTGTGCTGACGGAGCAAGCTCTGCGTAAAGACCTGGGGAATTTTGAGTGAATATCTTGAGGCACATTAACCCTATCACCTCGGCCGAGCCGTAGATGTATTCGTCATAGGCCTCTTTGGTGAATGTGTGTACGGTGAGGTCGGTCCGCATGCTACTGAAAAATGGTGCGATGAGCTCTCTATTAATGCTGTACATTTTTGCGGTGACTGCGAAGGCATGGACAATAGGATTTGTGGAAAAGGGTGAGTCCTGTTCGAGGGCACTATATACCTCTTGCTCGAAGCTATCAAGGAGTGCCCCGGCATTATTACCTTGGTACGTATCAACAATCTCATCAGCAATGCGAACCATGCCGTAGATGGCATAGATATGGGGGCGGATACTTTTGTCGAACAGAGAGCTACTTAACGAGAATGATGTAGAGTAGCGACGTGTCAGTTTTTCCGCAAGTGTGTATGCGACGTTGGTGTAAAGATCCATAATGCCCCGGTTACGCCTTTCGCTTCATAAGAATTTCAGTTAATGACAAGAGTTGATTTTGGAGGTCCGAGTGGCTCATTTTCTGCACGGCTTGTGTCGCTCTGTCCGAGTACTCAGACTCTATGGCTTGGGCTTGATCAAGGGCGCCGCTGTCTTTTATGAACATCTTGAGGGTGGAGAGATCAGCTGCACTTGCCTGCGGGTCCCCAAACGTTGCCGCAAAATGTGCCTGCTGATTAAGGGTTGCACGCTCTTTAAAGTAGCCAATGAGAAGCGTATCTTTGCCCTCTCGGAGGTCGCCTGTTGTTGTTTTCCCTGTTACTGATTCATCGCCAAAAATGCCAATGATATCATCATGTATCTGATACGCTACTCCTGTGTTTATTGCGTATTCTTCAAGAAGTAGACGGGTTTCAGGGTCGCTGTGCAGTGGTGAAAGTTGTGCGCCATTCAGGAGTGGCGAGACAAATGAGTAGCTTGCTGTCTTGTATTTATAGACAAGAAGAGGGTCCTTACTTGTACTAAGGAACGCAGCCTCTGTATCAAGCAGTTCACCTCCGGCAACTTCAAAAATCCCCTTGGCAAGTGTTGCTGCTGCTTTTGCACGCGATTCTGCTGGTAAATCCGCTGCTGCAGTAAGTTCATACGCAAACGATATAAGAATATCCCCCGCAAGCACCGCTGCGCTTGTAGAGAAGTGGAGTCTGTCGGCATCATCGTCGATGCAGTGCCGATAGTGGGTAGTGTTGTACTCATGATGGATGGTTGCTTGGTCGTGGCGAATGTTGTCGCGGTCGATAATGTCGTCGTGGATGAGAAGGGCCGTGTGAAGAAGTTCGTGTGCTGCCGCAATTGGCATGATGGCATCATCGTAACTGCCATAACCGACAAACACAAGATGGGGCCTGAGCCGTTTCCCGCCAGCAAGCGTGACGCGTGATATCTCTTTTAGGAGCGTTTCATAGGAAGGGTGAATCTGTGCGGCGTCTTGAATTTTCTTATCAAGAAAGGTCTTTATAAAGGCTTCGACGCGGGGTTTTGATTCGAGGAGGCTAAGCATAATTCTTTTATTCTGTCGTGTTTACGCAACACTGTCAACATAAGATGTACAATCTGCTATACTAAGTACAGTATGTTTCTTGCAATTAAAGAGTTAATCAAAGAGAAGTCGAGGTTCGCCCTCATTATTACCGTTGTTGTATTAGTAAGCTACCTTGCGTTCTTTTTGACGTCGCTTGCGTACGGGCTTGCAACAAGTTATACAAAAGGTATCGATAGCTGGGGTGCAAATGGTATTGCCGTCCAAGAGGGGTCTGAGAAAAATATCGCCCGTTCTGTACTTACAGAGGCTACGTATGGTGATTTTTTTGAACCTGAAACGATGGCACTGCTTGGTGTTGGTGGCATTTCTATTAAGATGGATGGTGCTACAGAGGACGTTTCCTTTTTTGGTGTTGCCATGGACGGAAAGATTGCCCCTCAGGTGATAGATGGCCGGCTTCCGGTATCTGACGACGAGGTTGTCGTGGCAGAAAGTCTCAAGAGGGGTGGCGTTGCTTTGGGCGATGCACTTTCACTTAAGTCAACTAACAAAGAATTGAAGGTCGTCGGATTTACTACAGACCTTACGTTCCAGACGCAGCCTATTGTCTTTGCTAGTCTTACTGGCTGGAGGGATACGCTTGCCGAAACGTCTGGCATGTTAGGCATGAAAGATGCCACAACAATTAGTGCGGTTGTGACATTTATCGACGGTGCTGATGTAGGATTTGATGCCAGTGCGGTCAGTTGGTTGAGTATCCGCGACCTTTCCTTTAACCTTCCGGGCTATCAGGCACAGGTGCTTACATTCAGTCTTATGATCGGATTTCTTATCATGATTGCAGCACTGGTTCTTGCGGTCTTTATGTACATTCTTACATTGCAAAAGCGCAGCATCTTTGGCGTCCTTAAGGCCGAAGGGGTGAGCAATTCATACATATCATTCTCTGTTGTGTTGCAGTCTATTATTCTTGTCGTCTTGGGGCTGGCTATTGGGCTGGCATTGGCACTTATTACGGGATATTTCCTTGCGGGGACAGTGCCATTTATGGTGAATATCGTTTTCTTTAGTGGTATTGCCGCTCTATTTATTGCCGGTGCTGTTATTGGAAGTATCGCTTCTGTTGCATCAGTTAGTAAAATCGATCCCGTGGAGGCTATACAGTAATGAGTAAGTCAAATAAAACACCACTCCTTGAATTTAAGGGTGTGTATCGCCAGTTCAGTCAGGCGGGTGAGAAGATTGATGCACTCAAGAAGACAAATCTCGCACTTTATCCAGGCGAATTTACTGCAGTCATTGGGCCGTCAGGGTCTGGTAAGAGTACTTTTCTGACAATTGCCGGAGGCTTACAATCGCCATCTGGGGGCTCTGTTATTATTGATGGTATTAATGTTGCAAAGTTGAGCAAAAAAGAACTATCCGCAATGAGGCTACACGAGATAGGCTTCATTCTCCAGGCGTCCAACCTTGTACCGTATCTTACGGTCGAGGAGCAGCTAGAGCTTATCGACAGGGTGCTTAAGCGTAAAAACCAGCAGTCGGCACGAGAATCAATACTCAAGGCACTTGATATACTTCGTCTAAAGAATAAGTACCCCTCTGATCTTTCGGGCGGAGAGCGTCAACGTGCGGCAACTGCAAAGGTGCTTCATGGTAATTCAAATATTATTCTTGCAGACGAACCAACAGCAAGCCTTGATACACGTCGTGCAATAGAGGTGGTGTCATTGCTTGCAGATGAAACCAGGTCTCGCGGGAAGACGACCGTTATGGTAACGCATGACGAGCGGCTTATTGCATATTGCGATACCGTATATGAAATGTACGACGGAACACTTGTGAAACGCAAGGGCCACAAGCGAACAAAATAGCTTTCTTATTGACAGTTTGTCGATAGTTTGCGATAGTAGTGATGTAACTAACAATATAGTATATCCAGAGTGCAGCGAGAGAACTAGCTCAATGACCTGCCGGCAACCAGTACATGTACAGTGGTGCCCCCTCTAGCCCATACGGGAAAGATGCACATAAATCTTATGTCTCCTTTCATCTTTCCTTATGCGGCCGGAAAGATATACGAAGGGAGATTTTTTATGTCACTATTTAAAACAGCCGAAAGTGTTTCACCAAAGCACCCGGACAAATTGTGTGATCAAATATCAGATGCCGTGCTTGATGCATATCTTTTAGTGGATCCACAGGCACGAGTTGCAATTGATGTTGCCGGTGGTCACGGGACTGTTTTTGTCACAGGAGAGGTGACGTCGGTGGCTCCTGATGTTTCAATTATAGATATCGTTCATCGAATTGCTGGTGAGGTTGAGGTGGTTGTAAGTGTAGCCGAACAAAGCCCGGAAATTGCACAGGGAGTTGATACGGGTGGTGCGGGAGATCAGGGGATTATGGTTGGCTATGCAACTGCTGAAACCGATGAGCTCCTTCCGCTCGAGCAGGTGCTTGCGGTGCGTCTTAATCAATTTTTGTTCCAGCGATGGCCACACGATGGTAAGACACAGGTGACGACGTGTGATGGAAAGATACATACTGTTGTTGCGAGTTTCCAGAATGCCCCTACGGAGGAATTAAGGGCTGCAGTGGACGAGTGGCTTCATCGGCAGGAAAATGCACCAAGTGACAAGGGGGCAGTGATGCGTCATATTAACCCAGCTGGTGATTGGCAAGTGGGTGGATTTGATGCAGATGCAGGCCTTACGGGTCGTAAGCTCGCGGTAGATAATTACGGTCCTTCAATTCCTGTAGGTGGCGGTGCCTTTAGTGGCAAGGATCCAAGTAAGGTTGATCGTTCTGCGGCATATATGGCACGTAAAATCGCCGTCGACTATCTAAGGCAATTCAACGCCCAGGAGGTGTATGTGACGTTGGCGTATGCTATTGGGTACAGCCAGCCTATCCAGGCTCAGGCGGTTGTTGACGGTGTTGTTCGAAGGGTTGAGGGGTACGACCTATCGCCTCGCGGCATTATTACAACACTCGACCTACTGCAGCCGATATACGAGCAGACTGCCCGATACGGTCATTTTATTGATGCGACAGCACCATGGAACGTGCCGCTTAAGTAGGCTCCGGCTATTTCACCTGCCCGTACCGCTCATGGTATAATAAAATCTAATGAGTCAAAGAGGTGTAGGTATATATGGATAATGATAAGTTTCGTTCGTCTGACAGAAGGGTTGTAAATGCTTCGGGTGCTGGCCGCTCCAGTAACTCGACGTATCGGTCAGAAGAGCCTCGATATGTCGCTCCGTCTTCGCGGTCGCAAGATACACTACCTCCTGTGGATGGTGATCAACGACACACTAGCAAGAACCGTGATGCTCGCCGTCGCTCTTCTCGCACGGTATGGCCGTGGGGCGTCATCTCCTTACTTGCTGTAGCTATGGGTGCTGGTGTGTGGCTGTACATGCATTTTTCCCAAGATGAAAAATCGGGTATTGATACCGGAAAATATCAGGCAATCTTCCTGACAAACGGCGAACACTATTTTGGCAAACTAGAACGACAAAACTCAGAGTACTATAAACTGTCAGACGTATACTACCTGAAGCAGAAGGATACGGCTTCAGATGATGGCACAGCAAAGCAAACTGACCAGACAGAGTTTGAGCTACGCAAGCTTGAAAAGGAAATTCACGGATCGTCCAATACCATGTTCATTTCAGACAAGCAGGTGCTCTTCTACGAAAATCTGACAGACGATAGCAGGGTAGTCCAGACTATTGGTCAATACGTCCAGCAGCCGAAATAAGTCATCGGAGTGACTGAATATACGCCGTCCAGCTCGACGGCGATATATATTGTTCGGACTTGATCATAATAAGAACCTTGCCTTTGATAAGAAGCACAGACTGAGGACCCTTTGCCGAGGTGCCTATATACGCAGCAGTGCCGGGCACCTGGTTTGTTGCGTTAAATTTCTTTGCCATCTCGGCAAGGCTTTTCTCTGGCGACTCTTTGAAGTCTTTCGGCAGGACTTGCTGACTCACAAGGATATCGACAGTATCGATCGAATCTTGATAGGCAAACACAGCTTCCGCGTCGGGTGGGCTTACTCGCTTCCATCCACCCAGACTACCTACCGACTTGCCACTAGGCAAGATGGTAGTAAATGATGGCTTATCGCCCGCTGCGGTGAGTGGGTACTGCGAGACAACGGTGCTTACAAGTGCAATAACAAGAATTAGGGTAATTGCCGCTATGGCAATAATTTTTTTTCGTGAAAACTTGTCAGCTATTTTTGTATGCCATTTTGTTTTAACTAACGGCGAAGGAGGCGATGTCTGCTGTGAGCGGCGTTCAGGCTGCTTAGTTTGTACCTTTTCATCATCAAAATCCATTACTTTCTATTCTACCATAAGGAGAATAGGGTCACTTGTTGCTATAGGCAAACTTCAGTGTGCTCACGTAGGCGTGTGCATCGTCCTTACTTTCCATGGTGATCTTTATCACAATGCTTTCCCCGGCCTCAAAGCCACAGTCGGCAGGGTCGGCGGTGCCTGTCGCGTAGCCCGATTGCCAGCCCGTCTGTGCGCCGGTTGATGCGACGACTGCCGTTCCGCAGGCTGTAAGTCCAGAGGCACCCTTTTTATATATTTGGTAGTCAACTGTTGCATCGGCACTATCGGTACGAGCAAGAAGCTGGGCTGAGTCTGAGACAAATTCCTTGAAGTTTGCCGGGAGCTCATGGGTAATAAAGATGCTCTTTTCCTGAGTTGTTGCCTGATCTGAAGTCCAGTGGTAGAAGTTGTAGGTTTCATCTTGGCTACAGATTTCAAGTTGTGAGTTTGACCCGTCGTAGATACCAAGGTCACTTGAACAGATGCCGGAGGTGAGCTGACCGATACCACTTCCTTGTGTAACGCTGTTCGCGTATTCAGGACTAACGCTGACGAACGTATCAGGGCTCGATCCACAATCGCCCCAGCCTTCAGCTTCGTAGCACTGCACCTTACCAAGTGTAGTGTCGTAGTACATACTACCAACAAGTGATTGATCGAGTATTTCTGGTGCTTCGCTACTTTTGTCGAGTGTCATCAGGGTTGTTTGTGTGTCATCGGCACCGTTTCCAACCTGTACATTATCGCTGCCTCCTCTTTGTATAGGTGCTTCCTCGCCACTTGAAAGGCTTGAGGTTGTCCAGTCAGAGCCATTCCAGAATAGTGTTGCTGTCATGTTTGGTTTCATTGTGACGGTATTTTGTGTTCCAGTTCCACCATTCATAGAGAGTGTGAATATTTCTGATGTACCAGCCGCAGTGGCGTAGATAACGCGGCCTGCGGTTGTTCGGGTAGGGTCGTTGAGCGTGAAGGTAAGATCCGCGGTTTCTGCATTGAGTATGACCGCACCATTGTTGTCGATATTATCTTGGTTGACGGTACAGTTGCTATTGCAGCTTTGCTCTACTGCGGTTTTGTATGCTGGCGTGCTGATAATAACCAGACCATCGCTGCCAGTGCCGGTTGCACTGCCGCCACTAATGATGACATCGCCGCCGTTTCCGTTAACGCCGCCTGCATTTCCGCCCTGTAGCGAGAGGGTACCTCCATCTGCACCCGTGCCACCGCCGCCGATGCCAGCTGCAATACTAAGGCTTGAACCCTCGGTATCGTCCGCTGCTTCACGAACGCTGATGGTTTGGTCGGTGCTACTGCCAAACTCTATTGCACCAGTCTTCTTGATAGTGAAGACATCAACTGTAGAGTCTTGGAGTTTAATAATATCTCCAGAGCCGGTTTTATTGATGAAGATACTAGTAGTATCTATGCCGGCATCCGTCTGAACCCCTTGTCCAAGCTGGACGAGATCGTCTGCGGTTTTTCCGTTTACCGCTCCAGAGTTGATGGCGTACGGTGTTGCGGTAATTCGCTTCATTGGCAGCATTTCACCGTCCGCTACACATCCAGTACCTCCGAAATCAGAACAAGCCACGGTATTACCCGCGACGTTTACAGAAAGCCAGATTGTATCGGCATCCCAGTTTACCGAGGTGCCAAACGGTGTGACGGCCCCAAGGTCAACTGCCAGGAATCCGTTTTTCACCTGAACGCCACCATCTGCCTGCCCGTCATTTATGTGGGTTTCGGTCCATTTCAGGGTCCCTCCGGGGTTACCGGCTTCTGTTCCTGTGCCACCTTCGTAAAGTTTGAATTGAACATTGTAGTAACCATCAGGAACAGGGACCCCTGCTGCGTTCAGGAGTCGACCTTGAAATCCAATAGTTTTCGTCACGTTGGGTGCTGCAAGGGCAGGAATAGCTCCAAGTGATGTTGTAATAATAGCAACAAATAGGAGGAGTAGCCCTACAAATGGCAGGAAAGTCCTGTGACGATACATAAAAATGGATCGTCTAAAAATAGTGGTTAAGTGATACCACACTGTCATTTTTTGTGTTTTTCTTTATTTTACACCTGTTATTTTGTATAAAATATTTGTTTCACTTATGACGTGTGGTGGTCCATCTAAAGCTTATGCCTATTGTACCGAATTGGGACGTTTTTGGCAATAAAGCACTCCATCTCGCTTATGTCTTACTGTGCTATAATGAGCAATAAGAATACGGTAGGAGAAACGAAAATATCGTGAAAATACACACAGTGATATCAGGTGTACTTGTCGGCATTGGTCTTTTCTTTGTTTTCAGCAGCTCTGTGCATGCAAACGGTGGCGGCGGTAACGTCCAGGGGTACGCCGCCGATACAGACATTGATAATGGCACAATAGTGCAGCTTGTCGAAAAAGATGCGGGCAAAGTAAAAATTGTCTCTCAGAAGAACCTTCAGAATATGTTTGGGGTAACTGTTGATCGTAGTGTGTTGCCTATTACTATTTCTTCGGGTGACGAGCAGAACCAAGTGTATGTGGCCGCATCTGGTACATACAACGTTCTTGTGAGTAATCAAGCCGGCGATATTAAGTCTGGTGATTATGTAACCCTCTCTGCAATAGATGGTGTTGCAATGAAGGCTGGCACCGAAGAGAAGACGGTATTTGGTCGGGCAAATGCAGGCTTTAATGACCAAAGCGTTGTACTGGGATCTGTTCCGCTCAAGGACGTAAATGGGCAGGCAAACAAGACGGTCAAGCTGGGTTCTATCCCGGTGACAATTAATATACAACGCAATCCAAATGAAAAAAGTACAAAAGTGAAGGTGCCCGAACCCTTAGAGCGACTTGGTCAGGCAATTGCCGAAAAAGAAGTGAGCCCGCTACGTATCTACCTCAGCCTCGGGATTACAGCTATAAGTATTATTGCGGCAATCGTCATACTCTACTCGGGTGTTCGCAACAGCGTCATCTCTATAGGACGTAATCCAATGTCGAAGAAGTCAATCCTTCGTGCGTTGCTGGAGATTATTTTGACAAGCCTTCTGATTTTAATTATTGGGCTATTTGCGGTATATTTACTATTGAGGTTATGATTATTTAATCAGAAAAAACGGGTAGGATTGTATGGGATTATTCCGACGAAAAACAAACAAACAGGCAGTGGGTTCATCTCCAGAAGAGGTGCAGTACTTTTTTGACGAATATTTTAGCGAAGAGCTGCGCAATAGAGGGCGTTGGTATTTTGAAAATGTCATCAAAGAGAATGCCGAGCGCTTTAAGGGTGATCTTGATGCGACAATAGATGATATTAATAAGCAACTGAAAGAACAGGTGACGAGTCGTCTAGACCAAGCAATTTCCCAGATTGACCATGAGCTCAAAGAGCACGTTACTCAACAACTTGAGAACAAGTTTACAGAGTATACAGAGGCTATGAAATCTGCTCAAGATACGACACTTGAATCACTTCAAGAGAGTGCTCGATCACTCCAGGGTCAGTATGAGGATTTGCGTTCAACGCTCCGGAAAAACGTTGAAGACCAGAAAGTGACGCTCACTAATGTCTTCGAGGAGAATAAGGTGCGGATTGCAGCTATGCATGAAGCGCAGAACATGGCACTTGAGTCACTCAGCCATAGTGTTGAGGCACTGCAGAAGCAACATGAAACCCTAAAGACTACACTCGAGACGCACGTTGCCGCCCAACAGGAAGTGTTTGTTGATGCATTTAAGAATAATATGGCACAGGTTATTGAGCACTACGTCCTTGAGGCGTTAAGTGGACAGTACGATCTGAAGGACCAACTACCGTCAATTATGCAGCAACTTGAAGATAAAAAGCAGGCAATTGCGGAAGATATGAAACTATGAGCACGGCGTCTGTTTCGGTGTATCAAAGTTATGTTCTGCCATCAACAGTGGCAACCGGCCGTGACGTTGCCCGGTTACTTGCTGAATTTGAACGAATTGACAACGAGATGACCGCTGCAGCTGTCGTGTCACATGATGAAGCCCGCCCTGAGGTAGAAGTGGCGGATATCGTCCGTGATTTTCTTGATAGAAATGAGTTTTCGCTCGACAATACAAATGATCGCAGTGAAATGATCACGCAACTCCGACTATTGAAACGCAAAGCCCCTGTTGTTCACATGGCATTTGCCGTAGAAGCAGATTCAGCCAGTCTTGGGCGTCTTGTCGATTGGTTTCGTGAGTCAATTCACCCGCAGACGCTTCTTGTTGTGGGTTATCAGCCATCGCTTGTGGCCGGAACGTATCTTCGAACGCCAAATCACATCTACGACATGAGCTTACGGTCTGCATTTAAAAAAGGTCGTGAAAAACTACTTCATGAACTGGAGGTGCTTAGTGGCGACAAGTAAGATATTTGAAGAGCTTGTAGAGTCGGGTGCACCGGTGGGTGAGGTTATTGCCCTCGATGCATTTATGGTGAAGGTTAAGGGGCTACAGCCAACAAACGTTCATGCACTCGTTCGTTTTGAAAATGATGTTCGCGGCTATGTTCACCATGTTTACGAAGATTACGTCATGGTTATGAAGATGGACCCAACACCGCTAAAAATTGGTCTGGTATGTACTATTGAGGCCGACGACATGACAACGAAGGTCGGTAAGAATTACGTCGGTCGTGTCGTTAACGTATTTGGTGAGCCTATCGATGGCAAAGGGCCTATCGAACATGACGATAAATGGGATGTGTTTCACTCTGCACCAATGCTCTATGAACGCGAGCTCCTTGATTCTCAGCTAGAGACGGGCATTACTGTTCTTGACATCAATTTCTCGCTTGTGCGTGGTCAGCGTATGGCCGTTCTTGGTGATGGCAAGGTGGGGAAGACGGCCCTTACGACGCAGATTGCTATTAATCAGAAGAATACCGACATTACCGTCATCTATGTCCTCATTGCAAAGCGTCAGCGTGATGTTGCACAGCTGGTTGATCGTCTTGAGAAAAATGGGGCAATGGACAAAGCAATTATTATTGTGACAAATATGTTTGAGTCACTCGTCCTTACCTACTTGGCACCCTATATCGGTGCGGCACATGGAGAGTATTTTTGGCAAAAACTTGGTATGGATACGCTGGTGATTTATGATGACCTAACAAGCCACGCACAAGCATATCGCGAAATCGCCCTTATTGCCGGCGTCTCGCCTGGTCGCGACTCGTATCCTGGTGACATGTTCTATACGCACTCATCTCTTGTCGAACGGGCTGGTCGCATCGCCTCAAATAAGGCGAGTCAGACGATATTGCCGATTATCTACGCCCCTGGTGGTGATATTACTGCGTACCTGCCGACAAACGTCATGTCAATGACTGATGGCCAGTGGATTCTTGACATGAAGGTATTTAAGGACACAATGCGTCCCGCTGTGAGTACCGGTCTTTCTGTGACCCGCGTGGGTGGTGTTGGTCAGAATAGTCGTCAGAAGGCACTAGCTGCAGCACTGAATAAGACACTCGCTGGGTATCGACAGGCGGAAGAGTATGCACACTTTGGAACCGAGCTTTCACCGGAGGCACAGGCTGACTATGATAAGGGCGGTATGCTTTTCAAGGCGATGAATCAAGAGATTGGAGAGAACTACAATCTCATGGAGCAGCAGTATATCCTTGACATCATCCTTAATTCTCAGCCCGATGAAATTCTTGATATTCAAAAGTTAAAAGAGAAGGTGCACGACTATGCCGCAAAAACGGTAGAGAAGGGCGATCAGAGTAATTTTGAGGCACTTCGCGATTCCCTTAAGGCTGAAATTGCCACAAAGAAGGAAGTAAAGAAGTAATATGCGACGACCTCAAGAAATAAAGGCGGCCGAAGAGTCGATGCGAACTATTGTGAGCCTGACAAGTGCTTTCGAGAGTCTTTCTAGTATGCGTATTATGCAGACCAAGAAGAAGGTCCTTATTAGTAATGATTTCTTCAATGAGGTATGGAACATATATAAGCAGATACGTGTCGATGTGATGTTTAATTTCGGTCGCTCGTATCAAGAACCTTCAAATAACCGCGAGGTGCTTATTTTGATTACAGCACCGAGTGGCTTGACGGGCGATATCGATCAGCGGCTTGTGAAGAAACTGAAGGGCTACTATGATGAAGAGAAGCATGACATTATTGTGATTGGACGTCACGGTGCACTTCAGCTTGACCAGGCGAAGATAAAATACGATATTTTCTTTGATATGCCCAAAAAAGATTACATCAATGTCGAGCCGCTTATTGCTGAAATTAAAAAATATGCAAAGAGTCGCGTGTTCTATCAAGACTACGTATCACTTTCTCAGCAGGATATCATTGATATCGATGTAAGCGAGGCGATATCGACAATGGGCAAGGTGGTTGATATAGACCTTGTTAGCGAAGAGCATATTACAGAAAAGAATTATATCTTCGAACCAAATACGTATGCAGTAACCGCGTACCTTGAGACGGCAATCCTGCGGCTCATGCTCGCCCAGTTTATATACGACAGCCGTCTTGCTCAGCTTGCAAGCCGGTTTAAGGCCATGACAGCCGCAAAAGAGCGTTCTACTGAAGCAATGCAAGACCTCCATCTTCAGTTTAGTCGAGCAAAGCGGGCACTTGTTGACGTCCGTCTACGGGAGAGTTTAGTTGGGTTGAAGAAGATTCGAGCAGGAGGTGATTCATGAGTGACGAAAATCAATATACAGAACCGCAGGGTGTTGTACGGGTGCTACGAGACATTGTCATTAAGGTTCAGTTTGCTGATGACATGCCTGATTTGAATGAAATTATCTATGTCGAGAACGAACAAAAAACACCTTTACTTGTTAATTCACTAGAGCATGGCGATACGGCTGTTTGTCTTAATATCGCGGGGGACAGGAGCATAAAAAAGGGATCACTTGTTCGACGAAGTGGTAAGAGCCTTGAGATCCCCGTTGGCGACGCCATGATTGGCCGTGTCTGGGACTCTATGGGCCGGCCTATCGACGGGCTTCCGCAACTTCCTGATGAAGTGCTTGAGAAGATGGAACGACGCCCAATTTTCTCGCCATCTTTCCAGGAAACGTCACTCAAGAGTCGTCCTGATGAAATCCTTGAAACGGGTATCAAGGTTCTGGACTTCTTTACCCCGTTTGTTAAGGGGCGAAAGATCGGGATTGTCGGAGGAGCTGGTGTGGGTAAGACAGTCTTGACGATGGAGATGATCAATAACGTCGCCGTCGGGTCTGGAGCACTCAGTATCTTCGCGGGTATTGGTGAGCGAATTCGCGAAGGCCACGAGCTGTACGACACGCTGAGGCATAATGACCTCTTGAAAACCACGGCAATGTTTTTTGGACAGATGAACGAGAACCCTGTCCAGCGTTCGCTCATTGGGCTGAGTGCTATTACGCTTGCTGAGCATTTCCGTGATGATCAAAAGAAGGATATCCTACTTTTTGCAGATAATATGTATCGCTATATTCAAGCCCGAAATGAGGTTTCGACAATTATAGACCAGACGCCTGCAGAAGGTGGGTATGAACCAACCATCTTTAGTGACGTAAAAGCACTCCAGGACCGACTTTCAAGCAATGAAAACGGCTCAATTACTGCACTTCAGACAATCTACGTTCCAGCAGATGATTTGAGTGACCCTGCTGTACAGATGATTCAACACGAGCTTGACAGTATTATTGTTCTCAGTCGTGCGGTTGCTGCACAGGGTATCAGGCCGGCGGTTGATATTAACGCATCAAGCTCAAGCCTCCTAACGCCAGATATCGTTGGCGAGCGTCATTACGAGTTGAGCATTCGTGTCCAGGCTATTTTGCAGAAATACGAATCACTTAAGGGTATTGTGGCAATTATTGGAGAGAGCGAACTTTCCGCCGAAGACCGCGAAGACTACGGCAAGGCCCAGAAGTTAATAAAATTCTTTTCACAGCAATTCAATGTAATGGAGAAGATGTCAGGTATCCCCGGCGAACATTACACCAGAGAGGATACACTTAACGGCATTGAGGAGATCATTAAGTGACAGATGCTGTAGATACTAGTGTCTCAACTTCAGGTGCTGTATCTGACAGGCCACGGATGGACGTAAAGGTGTACGCACCGTTCCAGATATACTACGAAGGTGTTGGATATAGTGTTAGTGCCGTGAATGCGGTTGGGCCTTTTGATATCCTCCCTAAGCACCGAAATTTCCTTTGTATGCTGGTCCCCTGCGATGTCATTATTGAAACGCCAGAGGGTACAGAGAAGATACCCATATCAAAGGCACTTATGCACGTAAAGGCCGACAGGGTTGTGATATTTGTCGATGTTTAATTTGTAATGAAATAGTCAAATGAAAATGTCTGGTTTGCTGGTGCTGCATTGGCGGTGCATATACTGAAGTTTGCTGCACTTCGGTTGACGTAGTACTGCACCTGTCCGGCTGCTTGGCCAACCGGGCTTACAATAACGCGTGGCTGTCGGTCAAATTGCCTATTGAAGTTAATCTGTGTAAAGCAGCCAGGTGCCGGGCTATTGCCAGTCTGGATATTGATAGTTCCAGCAGTATCTGAGCCACTGAGTGAAAGTGTGCCGCCAGACCCTAGGGTTGTGTAGTTAAGTGTGCCACGCCCTGGTGTCGGGCCTGTAAAGCCAATATGGTTCGGAACCTCTAGTGTTGCATTGCCGCTTAAGATGAGCCGTGTGACAGTAAGCTGGTTTGCTGTGATTGGTCCGCTGAGGGTTGTTGCACCTGATACCGATAGGTCTCGCATTGTGGTTGCACCCTGTACTGCAAGTGTGTTCTGGACCTGGAGTGTGTTTGACTGGGTGTCGCTTAGGTTTGCTGTTCCGGATATGGTAATGCTTGGAGCTTGAATATTTCCACCAGTTTGAAGAGTACCTGCAATATTAGTACTACCGCGCATGAGCGTCTGTCCTGCGATAATAGCATTTCCTTGTATGGTGAGTGTTTGGGACGTATTGCCAACGGAAACGTCGGTATTTGCAAGCTGCTCTAATGTTTTGTCTGCGAGTTCTTGTGTCGCAATGTCTACGACGGGATTTGCCCTTTGGTTGTTTAGATAGTTTACGACAGTAATAGCACCCGCAACGACAAGGAGGAGGAAGAAGATCAGAAAGTACACATTCACCTTCTTTAGGAAGCGCTTTAAGGCTGACGGCTTTTTCTCTACGGATGTTGCGGCTGGCATTTCGCTGGATGCCATTTGTTCTGTGCGTTCTTGCTCAAGATCCTCTGGGGTTCGACTGAGTGCATCTGCTGGTGCTGGCTCGCCGGCTTCCTCCTGCCCTGCTGGTGCGGTGTCGTTCTCTTGCTTGGTGCTTTCTTCAGTTGACGGGGCAGCATCAATAGGAGTGTCGGGCACCCGGCTTGTGTCCTGATCTTCTGCTGGAGTATCTTGCGGTTTATTTTCTTCGTTCATAGTACTTGTAGGTGTTATGCTTATGCCTTCTAGTGTACTATACCTCTGCGGATGATACTAGCTATACCTCGGGTTTGTATTTTTTACAGTGCTGCGTGATAATAGATGAAGACGCTTATGCGAAATAAATATACATATAAAGGTGTGAGACTTGTACAACTGTGCTTTGTCGCGGTATTTATTGCTAGTGCACTTGCATTGCCTGTCCAAGCTGTAACGTCGTCATCGGAGAATTATCAACTTACTGAGTCGCAATTTAATGGCGGGACTGTCGCCGAGGGTTGTTCCGAGAGCTACTGTAGCCAGGCTTCTATAGGTGATATGAGTGGCTCGGTAGGCAAGAGCTCTGCGGCTTTTGACCAAAAACCAGAAGACGAACCAATCCTTGAAGTGATTGTCGATCCCGGCGAGTCTAATCTTGGTGCACTGACAACTGAACATACGGCAACAAAAACGATGATTGTCCGGATACGGAATAATCTCAGTGAGGGATATGTACTTCAGCTTATCGGTGCGGCACCGAAGTTTGGTGAGCATTCACTCAGAACCTACGCCGTTCCTACGGCTTCAACGCCCGGTATAGAGCAGTTTGGGATAAACGTTGTTGCAAACACAACGCCACTTATTGGGGCAAGTCCCGCACAGATCCCTGGGGGGCAGGGCGTATTTGGTGATGCCTATGACGGATACAATACACCCAATCTATTCAAGTACACAAGCGGTGATGTTATTGCCAGAAGTACTCGCTCTGAAGGGCGTACAGACTATACGGTGAGCATGATTGTCAATATTGCAAACACAACACCTGCGGGTAAGTATGTGGCCGACTTTGCAGCCGTTGTTATCCCCACGTACTAGCATTTCTGTGGATAACTAGAGACTGTGGAAAACTTATTGACGGATTTCATTGCCAAGCCATACTGATAATGCTAAAATATCGACGTAACCCTATTGTAGGGAGCAGTAAAATAAACATAGAAGGAGACATATGAGTACTCATAAACTCAAGTCAGTCGCACAGCGCGGTTCTATGCTAGTGGCGGCAGCAGCTCTTGTAGCAGCAACAATCGCCCCAGCAGCAGTATTCGCTGATGCACTCAATCCTCTAACCGAGCGTTCATTGCTACTTAGTAGCTCTGCGCCAGGTTTCCAGGATACGGACGGTTCAGGTAATTCAACCGCTAGTCCAAACCCATCCGCAACGGGTGGTCTATCAACAGACCCTGGATACATTCCAGGTACCTATGCACCTGCGGGATCTGGTGCAAACGGTATGAAGACTGGTCAGTCATTTAGCTTCCGCGTCAGCACAAACAGTTCATCGTCAAATGCAGTGAAGGCATTTACGCTTCAGTACTGTACGGAAGCTGCCGGTCTCTGTAAGGCTCCAGGTAACAATACTGGAGATGCACGTGCATTCGATCGTGAAGCTAACGGTACCCAAGGTGATGCCCGTACTCCGGATCGTCTATCAAATGCAGCGTCTAAGGCTGACAGCAAGAGCGACCTTGATGTAAACTACACATCACCAGTTGCTGGTACAGACTTCCAGATCTTTGTTGACGGTGTAGATCAGTCTACTGGCTGGACAATGACAACAAGTAACGTAGAAGATTTCGCTCACTCCGGTGCACTTACTGGTAAGAAAAACTTCATTACACTTGCAAACGGAACTGGTATCAACCCTGCTGCAAATGCAAAGATTGAGATTAAGTTCTTTGCAACTGAAACTAACTACATCACTAATCCAGGCTCAGGTGCATTCTTTGTAAAGATGAATACATACAACAGTGAGCTTCCTGCAGACCACCTCCCAGCAACCGATGAGAATATCATCGACGGTGGTGTTACTGTTGCAAACGTGATGACTGATTCAATCCACATCACAACAAAGGTACTTGAAACAATGGCCTTCTCTGTGGGTACGCAGAACCCTGATACAGTTGTTAAGGGTAGTGCTAACGATCACGGTACATGTGAAAGCATCCTTACTCCTAACGGTAACCGACTCCAGCTTGGTAACCCTGACGCTGAATACTCACTTGAGACAGGCAAGGCTTATGATGTAAAGTCATGGTGGCGCCTCTCATCTAACTCATCTGGTGGTGCAACAGTCTACTACTCAGGTGAAACACTTGCAAACACAGTTGGTGACGTTATTGCCCCAATTGGTGGTACACGTGCAACAAGTCAGCCAGGAACAGAGCAATTTGGTCTTGCGTTCATGGATCACGATGCTACTTCAACCTCATTTGAAGAGCAGCGTGCAGCAAACGCTACGCGTTATCGCAATCCAAATCTCTACGTCCTTAACGAAGGTGAACAATACAACTACGGTAACGGTACACTTGACAATGGAAGTGGCGGTGCGGGTACAGCACAATTCGCATTCCTTCGCTCAAGCCTTACAAACCCTGTAGCTATTGCAGACAACCTTGGTGCAGAAAGTTCAGTTCTCACCTGCGAGACTGCTCAGATGCGCTACGTTGCGAACATCGGTGCAGATACACCAGCTGGTGTCTACACAACTAAGATTAACTACCTTGCTGCTCCACAATACTAGACCGACATATTATTTGTAGGTAATCTTGAATACAGCCGCGCATGTCGCGGCTGTATTATTTTCTCGCCTCAGTCTTGTTAGTGTCAGGATCGGTATTATCTAGTACAATAGGTATATAATGAAGCACAGGGTATATAGAATTCATCCAGAGGTAAGCCACTGGCGGCATATTGGCCCAGAGGTGTTTATTGCTCTTGTGCTCTCTGTGCTAGTACTTATACCTTCAGTCGGAGCTGCATCTTTCCGTTTCCAGGAGCGAAGCCTCTATATGAACAGTACAGCTCCCTCTGAAGAGACGTACTACAAAGTCTCTTTTCGCTACATGAGCCCGCTCCCTGTTGGTTCGGTCGATATGTTGTTCTGTATTGACCCAATTCCACACCATGAATGCATCGCACCTGCCGGTCTTGATGTTTCACGCGCGGAATTGTCGTCGCAAACAGGTGAGACTGGCTTTACTATATCCTCAAAAACTACCAACAGGATTGTCCTTTCGCGTACACCATCTTCAATTCCTGTCCAGAATGAATCTTCTTATGTGTTTGATAATATAGTTAATCCAACTGATACAACGCAATCATTTTCTATACGCCTGAAAAGTCACAGTACTAATAACGCCTCCGGCCCGCAAATAGATTTCGGATCAATAAAGGGCCAGGTTACAAACGGCATCAATATTGAAACACAGGTGCCACCGATGCTCATTTTCTGTCTTGCGGAAGAGGTATCAGACAACTGCACCGAAACTAACGAGACCTACTTTAGGGATCTGGGTGAACTTACGCCTTCTGATACACTGTCTACACAGTCACAGATGGCTGTTGGGACAAACGCAACTGGTGGTTTTGCTGTAACCGTCTATGGAACGCCAATGAGTGCGGGTATTCATACCATCCCATCCCCTTCAGAGCCAACAGAAAGTAAGCCCGGAAGTAATCAGTTTGGGATCAATCTTGTGGAAAATAGCATACCTCAAGTGGGGAGGAATCCAGAAGGTGTTTGGGCAAATGCAATTGTCGCCGACGACTATTCTGAAACCAATAAATTCAAGTACACGCCTGGTGATGTTGTTGCATATTCACCCAATGTCAGCTTGATGAAGAAATTTACCGTTAGTTATGTCGTCAATGCAAGTCCTAACCTTCGAGCTGGTGTATATAGCACAACACTCACGTATATAGCGAGCGGACGCTTTTAGTGGTACAATACAGCTTATACTTATAGTCAAAGTAACGTGAGGGAATAACGAATACATGAAACGCTTTGCAAGCATTATTACTGCATTTGCTGTCGCTGCAACAGTTGCCTTTATGCCGTCTGGTGATGCTGCTGCGCAGTCGTCGGCCGCATTAAGCATTACACCAAAGAAAAACTACACCATAGAGGCGGGAAAGAGTGTCAGGGACACACTCACAATCAGGAATCTTGATCGTGAACGTACGCTTGATCTTACGCTTAATGTTGTAGATTTTACATTTAAAGACGACGGGGGTACTCCGGAGTTGATGCTGGCAGAAGATGCACCACAAACGACATGGTCGCTAAAGCCTTTCATTAAAGTGCCTAAGACGGTGAAGATTAAGCCAATGGGAAGCGAAACACTCGATATGAGTGTCGCTATTCCGGCCAAGCAAGGTGCGGGCAGCTACTACAGTGCAATTGTTTACTCTTCTGGAACTCCAGAGGGCGGCAACGTTGGGCTCAGTGCATCTGGCGTGACGCTTGTATTTGCAAATGTCCCTGGAACGGTAAAAGAAAACCTTACGCTAGAAAAGTTTGGTTTATATAGGCCTGAAGCAGATGGTAAGCAGGCGAAGTACCTCAGGCTTGCAATTAATAATCCACAACGCGTTGCCTATACGCTTGCAAACGAGGGGAACGTTGCCGAGAGCCCGGTTGGTTCTATTACCCTTCGCCATATGTTTGGTCAAGAAGTTAACGTGACCGACATCAACCCGCAGGGTTCACTTGCACTTATTGGACAGACGCGAACTTTTGTCGCCTGTCTTGCAACAAAAGATGCCAACCTCGAATTAAATGGTGAAGAACGATCAAACGCGAAGGTCTGTGACGACCAAGTGCTATGGCCAGGAATTTATACTGCAACAATAGATGCCTACTACGGGCAAAACGGTAATAATACTAAAGAAATTACTGGAACGACGTGGTTCATTTATGCACCGTGGTGGTCTCTCGTAATTCTTCTTCTTGTTATTGTCGGGGTTATCCTCCTATCGTTCAAAATTACCCGGGCGAGTAAGTCGAAGCGTCGCACAAATCGTTCAAGAAAATCTGCACTTCGTCGGTAAAGTAACTATAAGGTGGAGTGTGAAATGCACAAAGCAAACAGCCCGATAGTCTTAATAAAGAAGGTGACCCTCGTTTTCGTAGGGTCGCTTCTGCTTACCGTCCTGCTGCTCTCAAATCATGCAAGTGCCTTGACACCACTTCCGACACCAGATCCTAAGCCAGGATCGTTTGGTGTTGAAGCGACTAAGATGAAAGATCCGCCCACTGTCAGTGCTTCAATCTCAGTTCCGGGCAATGGCGCTCAATTTTCCACCTCACCAACAACAGTAAGTGGCACCTGCCCCGAGGATCTTCTTGTCCAAATATTTAACAACAATGTAATGGTTGGTGCCGTTGTATGTGAGAACGGAAGCTTTTCGATACAAGTGAGCCTTTTTGCGGGGACTAACGAGCTTACGGCAATCGTGTACGATGAACTTGATCAGGCTGGCCCTGTCTCTGCCGTTGCTACCGTCACCTATACGGACACCCGCTTTAGTGCCTTCGGGCAGCTTATTACGCTCACAAGCTCATATGGAAGGCGTTCTGCTCCAACAGGGACGCAACTTGCATGGCCGCTTCAACTTTCAGGGGGCACTGGTCCGTACGCTTTCAGTATTGATTGGGGTGATGGGTCAAGTGCGGAGCTTAAGAGTCAATCTCTTGCAGGGCTAGTGAATCTTTCGCACACATATAAAAAAGCGGGCATCTATCCAGTAAACGTTAGGGTGACCGACGCTAACGAGGTGAGTGCGTTCCTCCAGGTTATAGCCGTCTCCTCTGGTATTGTCGAGCAGACCCCAGAGGAAAAGAAGGCAGCCGAGGAAAAGATTGCCGTCTTATGGATTCCTTCTGCTGTTGCCGTAGGGCTTCTTGTTCCAACATTTTGGCTTGGACGACAAAGTCAGGTTGTGTCAATTCGCAAAAAGATGCTCAAGGAGCGCGACACGTACGCACAAAAATAACATCCCCTATAGTCGAGTTGCCGTACACAACCGTAAGGGGTATGTGATACACTGGAGTGAGGTATGTGGAGACGTTTTTTGAGGGACCTATTGTTCACCATCCACACGAGGCGGTACTTGAGGCCTATCGGCCTTGTCGCTATGATGGGTGGTATCTTGTTGACGTTTTCTTCTTTTGCTGCCGCAGAGCAGCTACCAAGCCGATCGGTTCAGTTATCAAGTGCATCGGCTGCCGCAACTGACGTTACGTATATCTTTGATTTCACTGTGAATTCAGCTGCAGGCGCATTTGTTGTTGATTTTTGCAGCAATTCTCCACTTGTGGGAAGTGCTTGCGTTGCTCCGGCTGGTATGACTGTCGCTGGTGTGACAGTTTCTCCTTCTGGGTATGTGAAAAATGCAATGGATAGTAATACGTTTGCTGTTGCTGCGACACTTGCGGCCGAGTCGACACATACGGTAACCGTAAGTGGTGTCACAAATCCGTCCGCCTCTGGTGTTGTGTATGCTCGTATCATTACTTATGACACACTTACCAACGCCCAGCTCTACACCCCAGAGGACTTAGGGGCAGGAACTGTCGACGGAGGCACTATAGCGTTTTCGATTACAGACACGGTGGGTGTGAGTGGCTCTGTTCTGGAGAGTGTTACGTTTTGCGTATCGGGTACGGTAATTGGTGAAAACTGTACTAATGTCGCACAGCCAGTCTTGAAACTAGGTGAACAGACCGGTGATGTCCTTGCTTTAACCCCTTCAGCAGTGAGTGAGGGTGTTATCTATGCACAGGTCTCAACCAATGCTGCTAATGGTGTGACAGTTAACCTGAAAAGCAGTGCAATGCAATGTGGCGGGCTTTTGCGTGCTGGTGGCGGGGTAGCGTGCGATATCGGCCCAGCACTTGATGATGGCATATCTGCGGGGCAGGCCCTGTTTGGTGTAAAGGTAGAGCCAATTACAGACACCGCACCACAGGCATCGGGTGTCTTTAAGGCGGCAACCGGCTCTATATATGGGCCGCTTCGTTTTTCTCTTAACTTTGTTTCTGGGGATGCGAGTGGCATAACGAGTACGTTTGGCGACCCCTTCCTTGATACTGACGATGCACCTGCAAATAACAAAAATGTCGCTTTGAGATTTGGTGCAAGTGTGAGTAACGATACACCAGCGGGTCTCTACTCTACCGATTTGAGCCTTATAGCTGCTGGGAAGTTTTAGTGACATGGCAGGTCATCTGTTTCGTTACGCGATAGCGATTGGCCTCTCTGTAGTTCTTTCTGCTAGCTGTGTCTTTATCTTTGCTCAGGGCGTATCTGCACAGGAGAGTAAGACGGCAAATGTCCTAAAGGTCTCTCCGGTACGTACTGACATTGAAGTGTCGCCTGGTGGAACGAAAGTTATACAGGCGACCGTTGCTAATCTTGCGGACGCTCCTATAACCGTGCGTCCAGTTGCAAATGACTTTATTGCAGGTGACGAGCGCGGCACTCCCGCTTTGATTCTAGAAGAAGATGCATTCGCTCCGACCCATAGCTTGAAGCGTTTCATGTCCCCGCTCTCTACGGTGACAATACCTGCACGCAGTGCAAAGACCATCCAGGTTGTGATTACCGTCCCGCCAACGGCACAGGCCGGAGGTTATTTTGGGTCTGTACGGTTTATGCCGAGCGACCCGGACGAGGGAGGGCAGGTGAATATGAGTCCAAGTGTGGCTTCGTTGATACTACTGAAGGTACCTGGTGCTATGGTTGAAGAATTACGCGTTGCGTCTTTCTCTGTGCAGCAAGGTGATTCGAGTGGGTTTTATTTTAGGTCACCAGACAATATCTCGGCATTAGTTCGTTTTGAGAATAAGGGGAATGTACAGATTGCACCACTGGGTAAGATTCAAGTGCAAAAGCGTGATGCTGTTGTGTTTGAATCTGATTTCAATACAGTAAATCCGTACGATATGATTCTTCCTAATAGTACGCGCCGCTGGGACGTACCTATAAAAGAGCTTGATGCTTTTGGATATTACACACTTACTGCAACGCTGACATATGGCTCTAAAAACAAAACACTAGAGTTGTCTCATTCATTCTGGATTGTGCCACTTTGGGCACTTCTTGTTGCGATACTACTGGTGGTGATTGTTGTAGGCGGTGTTGTTGCCCTGATCATCTTCGGTATAAGAAAGTTGCGACGCCCCGCTTCGCATAGCCCACGACAAGGAATACAGCTACGGAAGCACCGAAAGCGTCGTCGCAGATTTGGTCGCTAGTGGTATCTCTCTATGATTGGCGACAGATGACGCGGGCTCCTCGTTAGGGTACACTAGAGTAATGCAGACATTTTCTTTTACTATTACACACGCCCCTGGGGACTCGCGGTTTATGCGTACAGGTATCATTTCAACACCGCACGGCGATATCCATACACCGGCATTTATTCCAGTTGGTACGCAAGCGGCAATGAAGGCGCTGACAGTTGATATGATGGAATCGGTTGGGGCCCAGGCATTACTTTCAAATGCGTACCACCTTTATATCCAGCCGGGCCACGAGCTTATTCGTCAAGCCGGTGGCATACATTCTTTCATGAATTGGAAAAAGCCTATCTTTACAGATTCAGGTGGGTTTCAAGTACTTTCACTCGGGAGCGGCTATAAAAAGACAATCGAGATGTCCACTGGGACTGCAACTGAGAACACTAAGAAGAGTGCACGTCACGCCTTTGTAGATGAGGATGGGGTGACGTTCAAGTCACACAGAAATGGCTCTTTGCATACATTTACGCCAGAAGTATCTATGAATATACAGAATGGTATTGGTGCCGATATCTGTTTCGCATTCGATGAACTTACTTCACTTGTAGATCCTTATGACTATCAAGTGGAGGCATTAGAGCGAACGCGGCGGTGGGCAATCCGATCACTCGACGAGTTTAAACGGCTTCGCGAGACCACAGAGAATTACCAGGCACTGTTTGGTGTCATTCAGGGGGCGAATTTCGAGGATTTGCGCAAGAAGGCCGCAAAAGATCTTGGTGCTATGGATTTTGATGGGTTTGGCATCGGTGGTGCTATTGAGAAGAGCCAACTTGGCGAGATTGTCCGTTGGGTGAATGAAGAGTTGCCGGCAGATAAGCCGAAACATCTTTTGGGAATTAGCGAGCCAAGCGATATTTTTGCTGCAGTCGAGCAGGGTGTTGATACATTTGATTGTGTCGCACCTACGCGTGAAGCAAGAAATGGTGCTATCTACACGTCCAGCGGGCGATATAGCGTCACTACGGCGGCAAATCGGCATGAATTTACTCCGCTAGAGGAGGGGTGTGCTTGTTACGTATGCCAGAACTATACGCGTGCATACATGCACCACCTCTTTAAAGCCAAGGAAATGCTTGCCTCGACACTTGCCTCGTATCACAATGAGTGGTTTATTATTCATCTTGTCGACAATATTCGCGAAGCCATTGCAAATGGAACGTACGATTCTTTTAAGTCTGATTTCTTTACTTCGTACTACAAGAATAAGTAGAAAAGTACCCATTAGCGGCACTTTTTCGCCAAAAACGACGCTTGTTGATAAAATTACTACACATTTCTTGTTTATGGTTATTGCAAGGGGTCAGACGCTTATGTATGATAGAGAAAAGGGCGTTTCAAAAGTGCCATTCTTGACTCATGCAATGTAAATTGCTACTATAGATGATGTGTCCCGTGCCAAAACTAATAATTAAAGGTCGGAGTGTTCGGGGCTGTACATAGTACAAGGAGTGAATAATCACATGCCAATAGCCGTCGAATTTGTGTCGTCACGACGCAAAAAGATAGCAGTGGATGTGGTGCCTGCCGAATGGCAAGTCTTTATTGCACATTAAATCTCTTCTAAGGATTTAAAAAAGCCGTGCAATTATACACATGCAAAAAAATAAAACACCCCAAGGCACCGGGGTGTTTTTGTATTGATGGACGTAACTGCTTAGAGTAATGCGTCAATTTCTTTCTTTAAAGCGGTGAGGTCACTATTAGAAATGCCCTGTGCTGCCTCGTCGGAAATTTTCTTACCATTGAGAATAAACGTCGGTGTCGATGACACTTCGTCTTTCTTTCCAAGTGCTTGATCAAAACTAATCTTTTTCGCTACCTTTTCGCTTGCAAGGTCTTGCTTGAAGGTATCCGAATTAAGCTGAAGTGCTTCTGCATACTTATTAAATATTTCGGTGCGTGATGTAGGGTCTGCATTTTGCCACTCAGCCTGTGCCTGGAAAAGATTGAGGTTCATTTCCCAGTACTTTCCCTGGAGCCCAGCTGCTTCTGCTGCAGCTGCGGCAGCTTTTGCATTAGGGTGAATGGTAGTGAGTGGGAAATTCCTAAATACAAAAGCAATTTTATCACCATACTCATCCATGAGAAGCTTCATGTTTGGCGATGCCCCTGCACATCCTGGGCATTGAAAATCACCATACTCAATAAGAACAACCTTGCTATCCTTATTTCCCATTACGTGGTCACCAATAGTACCGCTGGCATCTGATCCGACGAGAATTGTCGATGTGTTAACTGCCGATACGTCAAGCGGCGGGTTTGCTATGCGTGTCCATGCTATGAGGCTTCCCAGCACTAGAACGACGGCAGTCACAAATATAATCCAACCTGTTTTTGTCATGTATTCCTCCTGTTTTCTCATACTATTGTACCAGACGCTGGGGTACAATAGAGACATGCTTATGTCTATTGTACTTATTATTGTGTTTGTGCTTGCGGTTATTTTAGGCTCCGTGCCGCTTCCCTCGGATTCTCTTCGACGCTCAGAGCTTATTCGTCGTGCGAAGCATTCTGCCGCCTTTAAAAAACGGCTTGAACGGGATAGCCTGCATGTCCATGCAAGGACAATGCTTGGTGCCACAAGTATCTTTGTGGCGATACTCTTTACTTCACTAACCGTTGTAGCGTACGGCTGGCTTGGTGGTGTGTTTGTCTCGTGTGTCGCTGCAGTGTTATATGTATTTCTAGTGAGGCAATCAGGCGTTCGCACACTTAGTGCTCGTTTATTCCAGTATGTAGACCCGTATGTGTTTGCATTTGCACGCAAAGTGCCGCCTGTTTGGAAATTCCTGCGTATTACTCCAAGGCACCCAGTAGCCGATACCCTCGTGCTTTCGTCAAGAGAGGAGCTTGAAGAGGCGATTGCCCTGTCGGCCGATGCCCTCAGTCATCGAGAGCGGCAACTTCTTGGCCATGTACTTGCTTTTAACGATAAGAAAGTTTGTGACGTTATGACGCCACGGTCTGTGATACGAACGGTTAATAGGGCAGAATTTCTAGGTCCACTTGTTCTTGATGAGCTCCATAACACTGGACACGGTCGCCTGCCAGTTATTGACGGTGATATCGATCATGTTGTCGGTATATTGCATTTGCGTGATTTGCTATCTCTTGAGAACAAGAAGTCCGCAATTGCAGAGGCACTTATGGAGAAGAAAGTTTTCTATGTAAACGAAGATACTGCACTGTACAGTGCACTTGCAAGCTTTATTCGTCACCATCACCACCTCTTCATTGTTGTGAATAATCAGCGGGAAACGGTTGGTCTCTTGACACTTGAGGATGTTATCGAGGCACTTATAGGTGAGGCGATAGTCGATGAGGACGATCAGAATACGGACATGCGTAAGAAGGCGGCTCAAAAAGCAGGCGAGAATAATAACAGCCCTCATGGCATCTACCTCTAGAAAAGTTCCCCTTACGGTGGTAAAATAAGGGTACTATGACACGAGTACTTACCGATACAATCGCCTCTCATATAGGCGAAACCATCACAATTGAAGGATGGCTACACAAAAAACGTCTTCTTGGCGGTCTTAATTTTATTACACTTCGCGATCGCCGCGGCCTCGCTCAGACGCTTGTAGAAGATAAGGCTGAAGTAGAGAAATTGCGTGGCATGCAAATTGGTACCGTTCTAAAGCTCACGGGTACCGTTGTTGCAGATGATCGTGCACCTGGTGGTGCAGAGCTTCACGATGTCCATGTTGATGTCCGGGTTCCTGTGATAGATGAATCTCCTATTGAAATCGACAAGCCGCTTGATCATAAATCTGAAAATCTAGACACACTTTTTGAGCATCGTGTCATTGGATTGCGTAACCTTCAAGAGGCGGCAATCTTTAAGATACAGGCAGAGGTAAAAGATGCCGCACGTTCATACTTTGCCGCACATGAGTTTACCGAGTTTAACTCACCAAAGCTCCTTCCTGCGGCAACAGAGGGCGGTGCAGAGGTATTCAAGCTCGATTACTTTGGTAAAGAGGCGACACTTGCACAAAGTGCACAGTTCTATAAGCAAATTATGGTGGGTGTTTTTGAACGCGCGTATGAAATTAATCCGACATACCGAGCTGAGCTATCCGCAACTACCCGTCACATGACTGAATTCATTCATATCGATGCCGAAATGGGGTTTGTGACCTTTGATGAGCTCCTTGAGACCGTGGGTGGCCTCATCCACTCTGTCGTTGATCGCGTATGGGAAAAGCACGAAGCATCACTAAAGCGTTGGAACGCTACCCCTGTAAAGCTTTCTGATACACTTCCACGGATGGCTCTTGAAGAGGTGCATGAACTATACTCAAAGGCAACAGGCGAAGACACTCGTGGAGAGAAAGACCTTCGGCCTGATGAAGAGCGTTGGGTTACTGAGTATACAAAGAAGAAGTTTGGTAGCGAGGCGGTTTTTGTAGTAGATTGGCCTGTTGATGAAATGAAATTCTATCATCGTATCTCTGCAGATACTCCGCAGTTTGCCGAACGTGCAGACCTTATCTTCCGCGGTGTAGAGGTTGCAACTATTAGTATGCGAGAACACCGCTACGACGTGCTTCTTGATCAGCTTGTGAATATTGCAGGTGGCGACCCTGAGGCCGAAGGCTTTAAATATTACCTTCAGGCATTCCGTTATGGCTTGCCACCACATGGTGGGTTCGGCATGGGGCTTGAACGTCTTACGCAGAAGATTGTCGGCTTGAAGAATGTTAAAGAGGCATCGCTGTTTCCTCGGGATATCAACCGCCTCGGTCCCTGAGGGCACATATGGAAACCACGCCACTTCAGGGCACACTGACACCGGAAGAAGTTTACGAATTCCAGGAGCATATCTGGGAGCAGGCGAAACGTCTCTATCGGCCAATGCCATGGCGTGAAGACCCAACCCCGTACAGGGTACTTGTCAGCGAGATTATGCTTCAGCAAACACAGGTAGACAGGGTGTTGCCAAAATTCTTGGCGTTTATGGAGAGGTTTCCGACGCTTGAGGTGCTTGCAGAGTCGCCGCTTGCTGATGTTCTGTTACTTTGGAATGGACTTGGCTATAATCGTCGGGCGAAGTTTCTTCATGAGGCGGCAAAAAAGCTCTGCGAAGAGCACGGCGGCACCTTTCCCAGGACGGTCAAGGAGCTTACCTCCCTGCCAGGCGTTGGGGTGAATACGGCAGGGGCACTGCTTGCCTATAGCTTTAATATTCCACAAGTATTTATAGAAACGAATATTCGAACCGTCTACTTCTTTCATTTTTTCCAGGATACAGACGTCATTGATGATGTTACAGTGCGTCATTATGTCACGCAAACAATTGACAGGGAACATCCCCGTGAATGGTATTGGGCACTTATGGACTACGGGACGCACTTAAAGAAGCAGGGACTTGGCTTTAACAGTAAGAGCCGACACTACAAGAAGCAGGCCCCACTAAGAGGGAGTATTCGGGAGGTGCGTGGTCAGATATTGAAACTACTCACCAGTATGGAAACAAAATCAGTTCCGTATAGCCTTCTTGAGGATACGTATATCGATGATGAGCGTTTTAAGCGTGCCTACGACGGCCTTGTGGACGACGGGCTGATAGTGTTACGGCATGACAATACGGTGCATCTTGCGTCATAAAAAGGTATAATAAGGGTATATGCGTGTTATTTTTCGCTATTTAATTATTGTCTCACTGTCACTTGCGGCGGTATTTTTACTTGGGTCTATTGGGCAGTCACCATCTGTTAGTGCTGCGTCCGAACCACTTTCTGACGAGCAGCGGGTAGCAATCAAGAGCCAGTGCAGCCAAATTAAATCTTCCCTTGGTCAATTGCATGCGTCAGATGCACTTTTGCGAGTGAACCGTGGTCAAGTGTACGAGTCGCTTTCGAGCAAAATTATGTATCCGTTTGTTGCTCGGCTTTCATCTAACGGGCTTGATAGCAAAGCATTAAATGCACGAGCAGCACAATACAAGCACGAGCTGTCGCAATTCCGAGCAGACTACATTCTCTATGAGCAGAAGCTTTCAGAGACCCTCAGGGTCGACTGTCGACAAAAACCCGAGGACTTCTATAGAGTTCTCATGGAGGCACGTAGCCTCCGCCAGGTTGTGCATAAAGACGTCCAGAACCTCCACCGCACCATTGATGATTACGGTGTGTCAGTGCGTGACTTTTCGCTTAATTTTCAGCGGGTTGCCGAGTAGATGACTGGTACTACGCATAGCACCAAAGACCACACGCCAGCACTGTCGCGTCCATTCTGGATGCGTCATCAGCTTCTTATGCTTTTGATCGGATCAATTACAGCGGCACTTCTTCTTACCGTAGTAAGTGTTTTTATTTACACACAGTCTGGTGCTGCACAACTCGATCTCAGCCGTCCCGGGTATCGTGCTGTCAGTGACAAGGTGGAATATGGGCCGGACATGGATACGTACGACAGCACAGGGCCTGTAACGGCAGATTCACTCAAGGATTTTACTACGCTGTATACAGAGCAGTCAGAGAAGGCTAAAGCTGTTGATGCATTTTCCGGTGACCCACTCAACCCAGAGGTGCTTGGGTTTGGTTCTAGCTCTCAGTAGGTAGTTGGTTATTTGCGTGTGATGACGTCTGTGCATACTGACGAACCCACGCATCAATTGAGCCAGCACCCATGCAGAGGACGAGGCTTCCGTTGGACCGGGCGGTTGTAATTGCGGTAGCTAGATTGTCGTCAAGTTCGGCTTCATAGACAGGGGTTTTTGGGGATAGGTTTTGCGTCAGATGCTGTGGCGTAAGCACGGGCTGACTTGGATCTTCTCTGGTAAGAAACGTTGGAAGCCAATAGATAGCATCTGCACCGTCAAAAACATCATCAGTATAATCTTTCTGTATTTCGTGCTGCCTTCTATTTTGGTGGGGCTGGTATACAAGTACCACAGAAGACGCTACTTCTTTTGCAAGTTGGAGTGTCGCTGTGATTTCCTTTGGATGATGCCCGTAGTCACTATAGAGGAGTGGGGCAATACGCTCGAAGCGCCTATCTGTACCAGGGAAGTCATTGATAATAGCCATGGCGACATCTTTCGAACAGAGCGAAAGGTGAGAGAGGAGATTCCATACCAGCGTTGCATTTTTTCGTACATGAGCACCCGCAATGGACGCGTCATGTTTTGTGAGGATATCCTCGGCATCGTCTAGTACGGTCATAGCCATTGACAGGGGTGCAGTACTGTACGCAAGGTCAGACTTCCATGCTATTGTGTATCCGGATTGTTTTATGTACTGCACAAATGCTTGTTTGTATATGTCTTCAGTTGGATAGGTGTCGGGGTGGTCGTAGTCTATAGAAGTGATGAGTGATATTTCCGGAGTAAAGTGGAGGAAGTTTCGGTCAAATTCATCGCACTCGTATATAAAATACTCACTATCTGGATTATAGGCACCGCTTGGCCCAAATGACAAAGTTGTTCCCACTGAATAGCTGACTGGAATGCCAAGTTGTTTGAATGCCCAAACCGCAAGCCCTGTTGTACTTGTCTTTCCGTGTGTTCCTGCGACAGCAATCATTTTAAGAGAATGAGATTTAAGGAATTCGGCAAGGAATTCGTCACGTTTTGCAGTGCGAATGCCAAGCTGCTTCGCCTTCATGAGTTCTGGGTGTGTATCAGGAAGTGCAGAGGTGTACACAAACCAGTCAAGTGGATGAAGGAGGTGTTGTTTTTCCAGGAAGTACCCATCTTGCCCTATGGACACTGTGATGCCTTTTTCTGTCAGTTGCTGTGTAATGCGCCCTTCTGCCATATCTGAGCCCACGACAGTATCTCCTGCATCATGTGCAATTTCAGCAAGGGGTCCTATGCCGACGCCGCCAATGCCGGAAAAATAGATATTCATATGTTCAGTATACCACCTGTCGGCTTGTTTAAGGTGTCAAACTGTGTCATAATGGTGGAAAATAGCCCACGAGGTAAACATAAAAAATGATACGAAAATTCTTCCATACGTTGCTTTTGCGTCGCCGCTTTTGGCGCTACGCGACAATGAGCGAAGTTGCAGAAATCTATATTGCACGCATGCTGAGAATAGCCGCATTGTACATGGTAAGTGCATTCATTGTCATCTACCTTTACCAGAACGGCTTTTCTGTGGCAAAAATCGCATTTATATGGGCACTCTGGTATGCCTTTAAGGCCATAATAGCGCTTCCGTTTGCTACCGTTATTGCCTGGATTGGGCCAAAACACGCTACATTCATTTCCAACCTTCTCTATATTCCCGCTATGATACTCATCGCCCTATTACCCGAGCATGGGCACTGGCTTCTTGTTCCAGCACTTATTCTGCAGGGGTGCAGTACGGTTCTGTATACCATATCCCATTCGGTCAACTTCTCTAAGGTGAAGAGTGTCCACAAGGCGGGCAAAGAAATTGCCGTTATGAATATACTTGAAAAACTAACTGCAAGTATAAGTCCAATGGTTGGTGGGTTTGTTGCGATGGTATGGGGTCCACAGGTAGTGATTGTTCTCTCTGCCTTCCTCTTTTTATTTGCCGCTGCACCATTATTTAAGACCGGAGAGCAAGTTCAGACGCGTCGCGTACTTACCTTTCGGGGATTCTCGTGGCGACTTTTCTTCTCTCAGTTCGCAGGTCATTATGCAGTAGGGTATGATGTTTTCGTCTCTGGTGCTGCCTGGTCACTTTTTGTGGCTATTGCTGTTATTGGTATAGATAAAAACAACGAGGTGTACGCTATAACGGGGGTGCTGCTTTCGGTTGTATTCTTTGTGTCACTTGTCTTTTCCTACCTCTTCGGACGTCTTGTCGATCGACGGAAGGGATGGGAGCTCTATAAGGCGGGTGCGGCCATGACTATTGCCGTGAATGCTATGCGACCATTTATAACAACAACAATTGCCGTTGTTGGCATAAACGCCTCTCGTGAAGCCACACATACGGCCTACATGCTTCCCTATACACGCGGCGTCTTTGACACTGCCGACGTATCGGGTGCACGTTCAACGTATATCGGTCTTGTAGATTTAACCTCTAATCTTGGTGCCTCTGCCGCCGCCGCCCTTCTTGGAGTGCTCGCACTTACTATGCCCGAGGATACGTCGTTCAGGATCTTTTTCCTTATCTCTGCGTTTGTGATGCTGCTGCTATTCACTATACGGTTCCCACTTTATAAGAAGTAAGCTGCCTGCTTGTATCACCCCTCTTCGTGCTATACTAATAATATATTGTGAGGGTGGGAGCACTCAGTATGCCAGTAGGGCGGAATTGTGAAATCTAAAGAAGTAGTACATAGAGGAATTGAACGGCTGCAGTATGTAAAGACATGGCAGCTGGTTATTGTGTTGATTCTATTTTCTTTTATAGCCGCGACATTTTTAAGGCTCAATAATATCGGAATGGTCCAAAGAAGAGACGCCGTATTGGCCGCTGACCAAGAGGGAAGTCCTGAAAAGATACATCAAAGATTGTACGATTTACAACATTATGTCGCACGCCACATGAACACCGATCTGGGCCTTGGTGTACCACTGAACGCCAGTTATGCTAGAGATTACCAAACCTGGCAACAGAGCCGCTATGGGGTGAATAATCCAAATGGAAATATCTATAAAAAAGCACAAGAAGTATGTGCACCGCAATTCTCGTCTTATTCACAAGCATATCTTCAATGTACCACTAATGAATTGGCAAAATATCCCGCCGCTGATGCCGAAAATAATGATGCCGATAAGCCTCGGAAGGAAACCTACGTTCACTCCTTTACATCACCAGCCTGGAGTCCTGATTTTGCCGGGTGGAGTCTGTTGATTGTTGGTGCAATTGCCGTGCTCATTGTCGTCCGAAGTATTGCGTATCTTGTCCTCAAATTCCTCTTAAATAGGCAGTATAAGCGGATTTGATGTTGACAGCACCCCCCGTAAGGCGGTACGCTAACACCGTATAGAACTAATAGGAGGTATATACTTATATGGCGTATAGTCACACAAATTCCAAAGGCATCACTTATTACCTGCACAGCACCGAAGTTACACTTCGTGGCGGTAAGCCGCAGACAATCTTCTTCTTCGCTAAGGTTGAGAAGAACGAAAAGGGTACTCCTGTAGACCTTCCTGCTGATCGTATTGTGAAGGAAAACCCACGCAACGGTTTCCTTACTGTTTCTAAGAAGAAGTAGTTTTACACAGGTACGAAAAAAGCACTTGCACCATAAGCGGATTCCGCCTATACTAAGTTCAAACAAACAGGTGCTTAAAAACACTCCCATTCCCCGGGAGTGTTTTTATTTACCCGCTTAGTGCTTTCTTGTTGAAATGAGCAAAGCCCCACTAGATAGTACCTAGTGGGGCTATAATAGCTCCTGAGTGTGTCTGTGCTGCTTGTATGTGCGTGTCACTGCGTCTATAGTGCTGGTGCGAGCTGTGAGATCTGGGTGATCTTATCCGGCCGAAACCCAGACCAGTGATCTATGCCATCTTCAAACAACTCACTCTCGGCAAGAACAACGGGTGCTTGTAGGTAGCCGAGCTCCTTGACTTGCTCAAGGGCCTGAGGACTTTCCGACAAATCGATGACGTTGTATTTCATGCCCGCAGAATCAAGTGCTCGGTATGTTGCCGTGCATTGAACACAGCTTGGCTTTGTGAAGACGGTGATGACCATCGCTATCACTTCCTTTCAAGTAAGAAGAGGGGGAAGGTCCCGCTCTTATGATTAAAAGGGTGCAGTAGACTATATTCAGGAGCGATTCATGCACTCAAGAATAAGGAATACTACCCCCTACGGTGTACTCAACCCTCCAGTGAGAGTGCGAATCTAGGCCTTATTGTATGCCAATCCGCACATAAGTGCGAGGGATATATGGTGGGTAAGTGTAGTAAAATACGCTATATATGGTGGATAACTGCTGTAAAGGCAGGGGGAGAGGGGCGCATTGACTTTTCCCTCTCCTCTATGTCATAATGCCGGCATGGAAACGTACAGTGCTCCCTCGACAGAGCTGGCGACAAACACTTCATCACCTGAAACGGCACCGGTGCCTCTTTTTGACGGATGGGATGAGGAAGGGTTTAAGCAGGAGCTACCACGTCAGGATGCCTCTGCTGAGATAATTCGGGGGAAAATAGGACGACGGGCTCTTGCAGGACAGGAGCGGGGAGCACCTCGCTACCCTCGTGAGCGGCCCATTCAGGATGTTATTGCCGAACTTAAGCAGTCACGCGAGCGGGAGGATCGAGATGACCCTTACGGCGACCTAGGAGGTGGCCTCCGTACATCTTTACGCAATGAGTATGGCCGTCGTTATGGCTTTATTGACCCAATCGAGGCATACCAAGATTGGCATACGGAAACTCAGCAGGCAGTAGAGCAGCTTCGGCTCTACGACATGACCACGGCTGACATTGCAGCAATGACCAAGCACGACAGGCGTATCTTTAGTCTGCATGCTTTTTCTTTTGACGAATCGCTGAAGAGCACTGCACATCTCATCGACGTCTATCAGGGCGAGGTATTGAGTGGATCGCCTCTAGAGCGTCGTTTTGGAAGGCTGCGTACCCCATCCGAGCTTATTTCATATAGAAAGACGTTACTGCAATTGCACGGTGCAATCGGGCAGAGTGATGTTATGACTGCTGTTCGACAAGAGCTTTCTATACCATCGCCAAAACAGCACTGGTACTACGAGGCTCGAAGCAAAGTGCTCCACAAGGCGTGTGCAGACAAGCAGAAGCGGGGAGATGTTATTGCCGTGTATGAGCGTGATAAGTTTAGGGTAGAGCGGGTGCGGAGTGAAAGTGGCTATTTAAGCACCCAAGAATAGCCCCGATTGTCACGATGGCTGTTGGGACGCTCGCAATAGGGACGGTGTATTACAAGTACATCGAAGACCTTACGTGGCTTGACTCGCTCTTCTTTTGCGTTATGACCCTAACGACTGTGGGGTACTCAAGTGTAGCTATTACGAGCGATGCCGGTAAAGTATTTACTATCTTCTATGCAATCTTTGGTGTTGTTATTCTCGCCTCCGCTGCAAATTATCTTGTGCAGAAGGCTTTATTGAAGCACGCGGCCGATGGATCGCATTAGAGGGGTCTCTCTGAAGGATACACCGATAAAACAAAAGTAAACAAAGGGGTTCTTTGTTTACTGGATAGTATTGAAATGATAAATACTGGTGGGGCTGGTTGGAATCGAACCAACTACCAAGTGGTTATGAGCCGCCTGCTCTAACCGATGAGCTACAGCCCCAATACTTTCAATTATACCTTAGTTTCGCGTATTTCAAACACACTCTGATGGTATAATAAGCGTAAGAATAAACAAAAAGTATGAATAGCCGAAAACTTTACGCAACAGTATCGCGAATCAAACATCGATACGTCACGTTCAATAACGTCGTCGTTGCGGTAGCTTTTCTTGTTGCTGCGGGTTGGCTATGGGGTTCTCTTCGTGTTATGGATACAAACTATATGCTTCAGCGACAACTCGATAGTCGGCAACGTGAGTTAATGGTTGCTCGGCTCCAGAAGGAGAATTTTGAACTTCAGAAACGATATTACGAGACTAATGAATATAAAGAGATGGCGGCACGAGAGTTTCTTGGTCTTGTTATGCCCGGCGAACGCGTGTTGATTCTCCCTGCAAACACAGAAGCGGCAAAGCAAGCTGATACGGCAGTTAAAACGACGGATCGTATTTCAGTTCCAGAGGAGAGTAATCTCGAGCAGTGGACAAACTTTCTTTTTGGCGGGTATAGCCGAAATATCCAGCTATCGCAAGAAGATTCATCACAATCAAAGTAGCTGCATGGTGATTTTTGCAAACAAAAAAGACCTTCCAGTCTTTGAAAAGTCTTTCTTGGTAGCGGGGGCAGGATTTGAACCTGCGACCTTGTGGTTATGAGCCACACGAGCTAACCGGGCTGCTCCACCCCGCGGCACTACCCTCTAAGTATAGCAGATATGTGAACAAAATACAAATGGTTGCGACTCTGTTTTTAAGGGAGTATGATGAAGGTACATAATGGAGGTATCAATTATGAGAGTACTCGAAACTTTTGAACGTACCGTAGGTGAATGGCTACAGCCACTCCCGCACCTTCCAGCCTCGTGGAGGAAATGGCTTGGTCGAAATGTGTGGTGGATAATTGTCATCGACCTCGCCCTATCGGTATTTGCACTTATTGGTGCTGTAGCAGTCTTTGTCACGGGAGCTAGTATTCTGACAGGCCTTGCAGTGTCGGGGTATCTCCCTGCACAGACGGCATCGGGTGCCGCTTTACTGCAGGCTGGAAGTGCACTCACTCTCTCGCTTGTCCAAGTAGTGATTCTTGCTCTGTCGGTGCGCCCTCTTCGTCAGCAGGAGCGGCGTGGATGGGAGCTCCTCTTCCTTTTATTTATCGTCAGTGCTATATCAGTTGTTGTAAGTGCGATTCTTTCGTTTGACCTGTCGAGTATCTTCCTAAGCCTTATCTCGGGAGCGATTGGCCTCGCAATTAGTGCCTATCTGCTATTCGAAATTCGCGACAGCTTTACTACTGCAACTACCCAACACCCGCCCAAAGAGCGTAGCGAAAAAGAGTAGCCCTTGCGTGACGCCCTTAAGCGAGTTTCTGGGCGGTAACCCGGACCACTTCACCCCAAGATAAGAATGCATGAGGGGTCTCGGCTAGTTGTGCCGCTGTAAGCCCGTATTTAACTGCTAGCCCAACCTCGTGAATCATCTCGGAGGCGTGGGGTGCAGCAATAGTGCCTCCAAGAATAACACCTTTCTTATCGGTGATGAGTGTAACAAATCCGTCGCGAAAATCTGCCGTATTACTTCGGGCAATAATTGATAGTGGCGTTGTTGCCTTCTTGATAGCAAGGTCTCTTCGTGCGCAGTCGTCTTCCGATAGCCCAACGTGTGCAATCTCAGGGCTGACCGATACAATTGTCGGAATTGCTGTATAATCTGGCGTGAGCTGATTTTTATGAAGAATATTATGTGCGACGATACGGCTCTCAAGGAGTGCTGCGTATGTATTTTGATGGCGACCAAGGACATCGCCGGCAGCAAAAATATGTGATGTTGTTGTGTGCAGTGAGTCGTTCACCTCTATGCCCGTAGGTGTGTATGCGACAGATGCATTTTCAAGGCCAAGATCAACATTTGCTTGTCGACTACTTGCAACAAGAAGGACGTCTGCACGGATATGTTTTTCTGTATCACCGCGCGACACAAGTACTTTGACGCCAACGCCTTCCTTCTGGATCGAAAGTACTCGGCTATGTGTCAGTACTGTTGCTCCTTTTTGCTCTGTCAGCGTTTTCTCAATAAGGTCGCCCACTTCACGGTCGAATGTCGGGAGTAGCCTTGCGGATTGCTCTGCGATGTATACTTTTGTGCCAAGTGTTGCCATAATGTGGGCAATTTCTATTGCGTCAGCACCGCCGCCAACTATAAATAGGCTTTTGGGCGGGCGAAGGGTCTCTAGGATTGTTCGTGGTGTTTCATACTTCACGTCGGCGATCCCTTGGACTGAAGGAGTAGTCCATGAGGATCCTGTTGCAATAAGGAAGTGCTTTGCAGATAGGCGGCGTCTATTTACTGATATCTCGTGAGGTGTTAAGAAATGTGCCCTGCCTTGAAATGCACTTATATTGTGCTTTTCGTAAAAGCGTCGATTATTTGCCGCCCCTGTTCGCTTTACCGCGGTCTCTTTCCAGGCCCGTATAGAAGGGTAGTTATATCCCAGTGTTGCCGGACGAAGCCCGAAGCGGCCTGCTTGCTTTGCCTCGTCATAGATACGCGTTGCGTGCAAAAGGGCCTTTGTTGGTACGTCGCTCCAGTTCGGAGAGTCACCGCCAAAAGTATCCTCTTCAATGATTGCAACTTTTTTACCTTCGCGGGCGACTATCGTTGCCGCCGCACTGCCCCCGGCACCGCTTCCGATGACAATAAGGTCGTAATCAAATGTGTGTTTTTTTGCCATGAAAGAGGTGCTCCTTATAATATCGATCGATGATTTTCGTAGAGATAGCTTGCGTCTGGGTGGTAGGTTTTGAGGCGTGTTGCTGCAATTCTTCTTAGGTCTGCGCTTGTAACCTCTGGTCGTTTTTCGAGCCAGACAAGGACTTCATCGGTTACCTTTCTTGCAATTGACTCTGCTTGTCCAGTTGGTGCTCCAGAGCTAATACACGCAATGACAATGCTTTTTAGTAGCTTCTCTCTGTTGAATGGCTCTAGTGTTTGTTGGAGCCTCTTTTTGCTTTTTCGCTTCAAAACATGCACGTCGTTATTCATGGCTAGATACCCCCCACCGTTGCTGCAATAACTTGCTGGATGTAGATAAAGAACCCAAGGATGATAAGTGCACTGCCGGCGGCAAACTGTAGGAAGCGTTTGTTTGCTTCTCTCCATTTTTGTATGCCGCTAATTGAATGCCCGGCACCTATGCGAGCCCAAACAATTGCCAGTCCAAGGAGTGATATAACGACATAATAAACAAGACCTAAGAGGTGCCATTCTGGTGGTAGCTCAAGGATAACGAGACCTGCAAGAACGAGCGAGGGAAGGATAAAGAGCCCCTCGGCGATGACGGTGACAAGCCCAAGGCTAAATGCTTCAACGCTTTGTTTTGTGGCCTTGCTTCGTTCTGTAAGGTGATGGGCGAAGGCTCGCGGAATCCATAGCTCTGTACCTTTTCGCTTATGTCTGTAGTAAAACAGCCAGACGGCAATGCCAATCCCTAGGGATAGGCCCGAGCCAAGTGTCCATGCAAGTAAAGGTGTCCCGCCGTTAAATAGGTGAAGGAAAATCAATATAGTAAGAGAGAGAAGCAGGAGTGACATAACCCCAGCACCAAAAGTATACGCTGCGGACAGCCGGAAAACCTTAGCCTGTGATTTTTTTGTACCAATTGCGTGACCACTCATAAGTGTAAGTACGCCAATACTGAGCTGGAAACTTGCGTGCACAAGTGCTGCGAGCCCAAGGATTGCAAATGCGGAGAAGATATCCATAGTGTTTATTTTTTTAACCTCTGCATTAGTTATACCATAAGCAGAACAGGGGTGTCAAAAGTGAATCGGAGTACAATGCAGTACAAGACTATTGACTTATTATCAAACTTATGCTAATATAAAAATATACATCAGCTCACTAGAGCACAAAAACAAAAAAACAAAAAGGAACACACATTCATGGAAATTATCTCCGACACTATTATCGAACCAGTAACTATGTCAGAAGTTCTTTCAATGGCGACATGGGATAGGCAGCGCACCCCAGATGAATTAAAGGGATTTCTTGCTCAGCGTGAAGCTGTGCTTGGGCTATAATCAAAGCTTGGGTACTAGTACGGAAGGGGTGTTTCGCCGTCAATCTTCAAACTGACCGCAAAACCACCACCCGGTGCTAGCCGTACAGTGAGCGATGAATCTTTAGTTACCTTTGACGTCTCAATAACATACGCCTCTGGATTCTCTTGCCAGTGTGCAGTGTCCGCATCACGATATACGGTTGCATTATACGGGCGATACTCTGGAAGGAAGCTGAGGTCGATGGTAACCGTCCGATCATTTTCGTTGGTAACGCCACCAATATACCAATTATCACTGTCGCGGTCTCTGCGTGCGACAACGAAATACTCCCCAATTTCACCTTCAAGTGGAACGGTTGATTCCCAGTTAACGGGGACGTCTTTGATGAACGTGAAGGCGTCAAGATGCTTTTTGTAATGTTCGGGAAGATCAGCGACCATTTGCAAGGGGCTATAGAGCGTGACGTAAAAAGCAAGTTGCTTCGCCAGTGTTGAACTGATCTTTCGTGATGTGCCCGAGAGGTTGAAGAGACCAGGGGTGTAGTCGAGTGGACCAGATAATACCCTTGTGAACGGAAGAACTGTTGTATGGGCAGGGGTTACCGCACCACCACCTTCGTACTCTTGCCCCATGACACCTTCGCGGGTCATCAGGTTTGGCCAGGTTCGTTCGATACCAGTCCCCTTGACTGGTTCGTGTATATCAAGCATGATCTTTCGCTCTGCGGCAAGCTCGACAGTTTTCTGGTAATGTCGGACGCCAGCTTGTGACGAGTGAAACTCTTTACCGTTTGATCGTGGGCTTACGTAGCCTGTTTTGATGTAGCGGACGCCAAAATGACGATAGTAATCATAGGCCGCCGGAAGTTGCCATTCATAGTGAGCCATATTCCCCGACGTTTCATGGTGTCCGACAATATCAACGCCCTGCTCTTTTGCGTATGATGTTACTGTTCGTATGTCGAAGTCGGGGTAGGGAAGCATAAAGTCCATTTTATCGCCGTTTTGCGTCCAGTCGCCGTCCCATCCTTGGTTCCAACCTTCAATAAGAAGGCCCCTGATGCCTAGTTCTTTACAGGCATTAATGTAGCGAATAGCATTGGCGGTTGTTGCCCCGTGCTTGTCGCCACTTTCCCAGGTAAAGTACTTAAGGAACATTCCCCACCAAATTCCCATGAATTTTGTTGGCTGAATCCATGAAGTATCATCAATTTTTGAGGGTTCATTGAGGTTGAGCATGATACGCGACTTTGTTAAGTCGATAGCTTTTTGTGCAACAATGACCGTTCGCCAAGGCACGTTAAAAGGCAGCGGTACTTCGCCAATAACCCGTGTTGATAGTGGCGTGATGCGGCTTGCAAGCCCGGTTTCTGTTGGAATGAGGTTCATTGAGCCGTAGTTGTAGAGTGCTGCTTCGTGGAGTGAAAGATATCCCTCATTGTCAGGGAGCTCTATAGTGAGCGGCGTGTGGGCAATCCCCATGCTAGGGAGTGGACTCTTTTGGTATAGATGCTCGTAGTGGTTTTGGCCAAGTGCGGGAATCCACCACGCAGAGGACGCTGGTGTGATGTTAAATTCAGTTTCTTCGCGAAGGAGGGTGATACTCTCTTGCTCGCCGTGGAGTTCATAGCGGAAGCCAAGCCCTTCATTAAAAAGCCGGAACCGAATGGTGAACGAGGGGAGTGAAACAGAAAGTTCATTGTGGATATCCTGGATAAACTGCTGTTCACCCCATGGCTGCTCCCAGGTTTCGTCGTGGAAAGACTCCCTGAATTGTGGCGAGTCGTTTACGTAAAGAAGGTTGTTTTCGTCTTTATCGTAGAGTGAAAGGGATGATTGACGAATGAGCGTTGTAGTGCTCCGCTGAAGGGCATACCATAGCCTTGAAGAGGTAATATCGTTACCAACAGTTAAAGAAAGACCACCGTCCGGAGAGTGGATGGTGTGGGTTGCAGCGTCGGTTGATATGTCTGTGTGTTTTTCCATGATGCCTTATTATTCTGGTTACGCTTTATTATGGCGTATTTGGGCTGGGGTTGCAACTGCACGCAGGGTCTTTTTATCCCCGTACTGTATAAAATAAAAAACATCTGCCAGCCCTGCATATAGTTGACAGATGTTCCTTGATGATTTCTTGGTAGCAGCGACAGGAATTGAACCTGTGACCTCAAGCTTATGAGTCTTGCGCTCTAACCAACTGAGCTACGCTGCCATAAATTACAGATATCATTCTATCAAATTTTATTCCATTTGGCTAGATAGGGACGTGAAAACGGCTGTTTATTTTGCTATACTAAGGGCGCCATATGATACACACCCCTGTCGCATAAAGTTGTGCGATAGGAAGGCGTCCCTCGTACACGGTCACTCATATCGTCTTCGGATCTCCCTATGCAAGAAACGAGCAGGGAGGAACGGGCGAACAATCCAATACGTTTCTCGACTAATATAAACGAGGAATTATTATGAATGACGAAATCTTTCTAAATGAACAAGTATCTGTCGTTGCGGTGTTTCGGCCGGGGCCGCAGCCATGCTTGCCTGTTAAATTTAAGCGTGCCAACGGTAAAGAGGTGCACGTCACAGAGCTGGGGCTGCGACATCCTGTTTCAAAAGGGGCAAAAACACTCCATATTTTTGATGTGACTGACGGTGGTGCAGATTATAGGCTCGAGTTTGACAGCTATCATCTAACGTGGTGGCTGACTAGGGAGGCGGATCATTATGAGTAGTAGTCCGTTTCCGGGTCTTGGCAGTTATAATACTGAACGCCCAATGATTATGCACGTTGACCTCAACAGCTGCTTTGCGACAATTGAGCAGCAGTCTCGGCCGCAACTTCGAGGCCGTCCGGTGGCAATCGTGAATCGTCGTACGGAACATACGGCCATTGTGACAGCAAGCTACGAGGCAAAAGCGTGCGGTGTGACGGTGGGTATGAAGGTCAAGGAGGCACGACGCCTGTGTCCGGACATTATTGCATTAGAGGTTGACGCCCCGAAGTACCGCTTTGTGTATCATAAGCTCCTTGCCATTATGCAAAGTTACTCGGCCCATGTGGTGATGAAAAGTATTGATGAGGGAGTAATTGATTTTCATTACGCAGATGAGGCAACACAAGCCCGTGATCTTGTTGAGATTGGTCATGAAATCAAGCAACGCCTGAAAGATGAGGTGGGTGTGTGGATGCGGTGCAATATTGGGATTGCTCCTAACCGTTTTCTTGCAAAGACGGCGGCGGGTCTGCATAAACCAGACGGGCTTGATGTTATTACGGCCGATACACTTCGCGGCACGCTTGGGGACTTAAAGCTGACTGATCTGACGGGCATTGCACAGAAAAACAAAGCCCGCCTTGTGAGTGTTGGTATTATGACGCCACTTCAGTTTCTTGATGCAGATGTCGAGGTGCTTCGGAAGATCGTATTTAAGAGTGTTGTTGGTGAGTGGTGGTATATGCGGCTTCGCGGCTTCGATGTTGATGACAAGGAAACAACCATGCGACGTATTGGCAGGCAGTATGTTCTTGAGCAGTTTGATATGACGCATGATGATATTTTGCAACGACTTCATCATCTTTGCGAGTCTGTTGGGGGTCGTCTCCGGTACAGTAAAAAATCTGCACGGGGTGTCTATGTATACGCACGAACACGAAGCGGGGAGTACTGGCACGCATCGCATCTTTCGTCACTTCCTTTTTTTAGCGATGCTACACTATATGCTCATGCTGCTCGGCTGATAAAAGGTGTGCCGTCAGATATTCGTGAAATCGGTGTTCACTGTTATCAGTTGGGGCCGCATACGGTATCGCAGTTGAGTCTTTTTGCTGACGCAATGGCGCGCGATCAGAGTATTGCATCGACAATAGACACGATTAATATTCGGTTTGGGGTCCGGACTATCCATGCAGCAAGTACATTGCCAACAAATGCGTATATGCACGAGCGTATCCCTTTTGGAAGTACACGATATTTATAGAAAATTATGGTAGTATATAACGTAAGCACCTCGTAGTATGCGGGGTGAAACAATTTGGCGTACCCACCTAAGGTCTTGATGTAAAGATACGGTGGAAAATCACACAAGAGAACTATGCTAAACCCGTCGTTTAGATACTCTTGTGTGTTGTATGGGGAAACTCATGCAGAGTCATTTACTTGGCTCGTCTGGCGGCGGGTTCTGTGTATATCAACAGAAATCGCCCTCTGTAATGAATCTGTTATAATAAAGGAAACGACTGTAAACGAAACGGAGTTTCTTTTTTTATGGCTGGACATAATAAATGGTCTAAGATTAAACGTGACAAAGGTGTAAACGACGCAAAACGCGGGGCTGTTTTTACGCGTATTGGAAATCAAATTGCTATTGCTGCACGCGGTGGTATTGATCCAACAATGAACTCGGCACTTGCCCTTGCTATCGAAAAGGCAAAGCAGGCAAATATGCCAACGGCAAATATTCAGCGGGCGATTGATCGTGTTGCGGACAAGAATGCTGCTGCCCTTGAGGAAATTACCTATGAAGGAATGGGTCCTGGTGGTATTGGTATTATTATCGAAACAGCAACTGACAATAAAAACCGTACATTCCCAGAGGTGCGTAATGCACTCTCTAAGAATGGCGGCCGCATTGCCGATGCTGGAAGCGTCATGTTTCAATTTACTCGCAAGGGTGTCCTTACTGTTGCGGCAACGGGTGAAGACGCACTTCTTACTATTCTTGACGCTGGTGCAGAAGATGCTATTGAAGAAGATGACGAAATCACAGTTTACACCGAGCAGAAGGATCTTGCAAAAGTGCGACAGGAACTTGTTGACGCCGGGCTTTCTATTACGGGTGCAGAATTGCAGTACGTTCCACAGTCGACAATTCCTGTGACTGAAACGGAAGTTGCGGAAAAAATTATGAAGGTGCTTGATGCAATCGACGACCTTGACGATGTGACAAACGTTCACACTAATGCCGATATTCAGGTAGAAATTTAAAATACTTTTGTGTAAATAAAAAAAGATCCCGGCATTTGGGGTCTTTTCTATTTAGTTAAGCGTCATTTTATATTGAGTTGGCATACTAATAGGTATGCTGAAGAAAACAAGGAAACTATTAATGCTGGGAATAATGGTTTGCGCAGGTAGTGCGTATGTAACCCCTACATACGCTTCTTCAGCTATCCTCCTACCGGGTGATACGCACGGTGTTATTATGACGCACATATACCCAGCAACAGAATCTGGTGCTACGCACGAGCTTATCGCACTACTCAATACTACAGACGAACCAATAGATGTTTCCCAATGGTGTGCTCGTAATAAAAATAACCACTCACTATTTTGCTTTTCAAATGAGGCGGGTGACACCTACGTTATTTCACCGCATCAGTCTGTTGTTATTGTCTCTGAAGACTACGCAGCAACCACTGCTACGAGTGATGATGTTGTATATGATCATATATTTAGTGTTGCCAATAAATCAAGCGGTAGTCTTGTTGGTTCGAATGACACAGTGCAGCTTTATGACGAGATGGGCCGGCTTGTTGATGGGTGGTCATGGACGGCGACAGTACCAAAGGGCAATGGGTACATTCGCCACCTACCACACCTGGGCGAGGGCGAGGTATTGGCAGGGATACCTAGTTTTACCCCTGCACCTATCGTTCAGGTGTCTGGCGGTGGGCTTGTAAAGGAGGCGTCTCCAATTATTGAAGAGGAGGTTCCGTCGGATGACAGGGAACTTAAGAGTGCCAGTGTGTATATCTCGGAAATCTACCCCAATCCGGTTGGTGCAGATGGTGGTAATGAGTTTGTGGAGCTGGTGAATCAAGGCGATGTAGCGGTCTTGCTTGACGCGTTTGCACTTCGTATTACGTCGGGCACTACTCGTAAGATACATTCATTTCCGAGCGGTGTAAGTATAGCCCCTGGGCAATACCTAGCGTTTAGTGATACAGATATGAAGTACACGCTCAATAATTCCGCGGGTCAGGTAGAGCTGATCGACAGGTCTGTACTTGCTACTGGCGAGGTTATGGACGACGTTTCCTATCAGGCACCAAAGGAAGCGGCATCATGGGCACTGTTTCTACTTGAACAGGATGCGGGTGTGGCATGGGAGTATACCTTAGAGCCAACACCAGGCGGTATAAACGTACGCATGTCGCCCGACTCCGCCACGGCTCAGGCGAGCGATGATGAGCCAAAGCCTTGTGCTGACATGTACTACAGGAATCCTGAAACAGGTCGGTGTAAAAAGGTAGTAGTGGCATCTCTCCCAAGTCCTTGTAAAGAGGGGCAATACAGAAGCCCGGATACGGGTCGGTGTCGGAATATTGCCGCGGTAGCAAGCCCCACTCCATGCAAGCAGGGTCAAGAACGCAACCCCGAGACAAATAGATGCCGGAATAGTGTAAAGATGACCACAGTGGGTGACGGCACGGGCGTATCGACAGTAAAAGAGGTGAGAGGTAGTATCGCATGGTATGCATGGGCGACGGTTGCTGCCGTTGTTGCCGGGGTGTTCAGCTATGCGGCCTGGGAGTGGAGGGTTGAGCTGCAGGGTGTATACAAGAAACTCTTTCGTAAAGGTGCCGATTCGTGACGCACTCATCTGTTTAGCGTATACTAAAGGGAATGAGAATACTTGGTATTGACCCTGGTACGGGAATTATGGGATTTGGTGTTATTGAAGTCACGGGGACGACACTTTCACTTGTCGACGCCGGAGTTATTACAACGCCAGCCCATACACCGCATGATGAGCGCCTTGAAGATATTTACCATAGCCTGGTTGAAATTATCACAACAACGAAACCTGATATGCTGTCAATTGAGAAGCTGTTTTTTATGCGGAATATCACCACTGCTATGTCTGTTGCTGAAGCACGAGGTGTCGCACTTTTGAGTGCACGTCTTCACTCGCTTCCGATTCATGAGTATACACCTATGCAAATTAAACAGACGGCAACGGGGTATGGCCGGGCGGATAAAAAGCAGGTTCAAGAGATGGTTCGGGTACATCTGAATCTTCGTGATGTGCCAAAACCGGACGATTGTGCCGATGCATTGGCGGCTGCAATTACCCATGCGTATATGATGCGTTCAGCTCAGTAGTGAAAAACTCTTTCTTGATGACCGCCAGGAGCAGCAGTCTGTAATACATTGCCCTGTTGTTGTAGAGAGGGCTTATTTTCCAGGTGTGCATCCAGTCACCTCTGCGTCCATGAAGGAAGAAGCCAACGCTCGAGTAGCGGTCGTATTCCCAGTCAGAGTGGCGCGTATGGAGGAGTGTTGTTTCGTGGAGTGCAGTATGGGGGCCGGCAAGCGTACAGATACTCACCTTTAGTGTTGCACCTGGAGGGTTGTTGGGATGTTCATTTTGCTGAAATTCAATAAGACTATTAATAATCACTGCACAAAAGTTAGCTACGTCGGCGTATGACAAGGAAAATAGCACAAAAGACATATCATCCGGAAGAATTGAGAAGGCAAGTAGGTCAATGTGTCGCGGAAGGCGTGCGTATACTGGATGGTCATTGTCGCCAATTTTGTATCGAAGCACATCTTGAAGTGTTGCGACAATACACGCTCGTTCGCTATTGGAATGAATAAAACGACGCGACCCCGATGCGGATGGGGATGTGACAATCTTTACCCGGTAATAGTGGGCGGTGTACTGATAATGATCTATAGAACTTCTCATAGATGTCATTATGCGATGCAAAAATGAGATGGTAATAAAGTTTTTGCTTAAAGTACTAGTATTACTGGATCACTTCAGGTGTCCACTGCGAGGGTGGTATACTAAGGGGAATGATTGCACACGTAAAAGGCACAGTTGCTGAAAAATTTGGAAACGCCATTATTGTTGATGTACAAGGGGTGGGATATGAAGTGCAGGTCTCTGGGCCCGACTTTGATGCAGCCCTTTTGCAAGAAGAGGTGAAGTTTTTCACTTATCATCATGTTCGCGAGCAGAGTCAGGAACTTTTTGGGTTCACCTCACTTGCGATCAAGAAGCTTTTTGAACTTCTTATTACAGTACAGGGTGTTGGGCCAAAGGCTGCACTCGCAATCCTCTCTATTAGTAACGGCGAGGACGCACGCAATGCAATTGCCCGCTCTGATAGTGCGTATATTGCAAAGGCTACGGGGGTAGGAAAGAAGATTGCTGAGCGAGTTGTCGTTGACCTATCAGACAAAGTGGGTCTTCCGGTGACGTTTACGCAGGGTAATGCTATGCCTATAGCAACACCGGTGGACGATGAAGCACTCGAAGCACTTGTCGCACTTGGGTATACGCTCCAGGACGCAACGTTAGCACTTGAAAAGGTGCCAGTGGACCTGCCAACATCAGAACGTGTCAGACGGGCATTGCAGGGAGCATAATATGGCGATTGAGCGAATTGTTGACACGAGTGTTCATGAAGAGGATGGTGACGAGCAGCTTATTGAAGTTTCCCTTCGACCGCAGACGTTTGCGGAATATGTTGGTCAAGAACGCCTCAAGACAAATCTCCAGCTTGCAATAGACGCTGCGAAAAAAAGAGATGAAACGCTGGACCATATTCTCCTCTATGGTCCGCCAGGGCTTGGCAAGACGACCATGGCTTCTGTTGTCGCACGTGAAATGGGTGCTAATATCCGCATTACAGCCGGCCCCGCCATAGAGCGTGCCGCGGATCTTGCGAGTATTTTAACTGGCTTGCAAGATGGTGACGTTCTTTTCATTGATGAGATACATCGTCTTAGTAGAACGGTTGAAGAGGTTCTTTATGCAGCGATGGAAGATTTTAAACTTGATATTATGATTGGCAAGGGTCCGGGTGCGCGAAGTGTACGGCTCGACCTCCCGAAGTTTACTATCATAGGCGCCACAACAAGAACTGGGTCACTTGCGGCACCACTTCGCGATCGGTTTGGTCATATTTATCGCCTTGAATTTTATAAGCCAGAAGAGATTGGTTCAATCATCTCTCGTGCCGCGTCAATTTTAGGAACCCGTATTGATACTGATGCCGCGGACATCCTCTCTACCCGTGCACGTCTTACGCCCCGCATCGCAAACCGCCTCCTTAAGCGTGTTCGTGACTACGCCGATGTAAATGGGGACGGGTTTATTGACATTTCAATTACTACACAGGCACTTGAGCTCCTTGAGGTCGACGAGCTTGGGCTTGATGCGGGGGATCGACACCTCCTTGAGCGTATGATCGACGTGTATGGTGATAACCCTGTTGGGCTGACAACGCTTGCTGCATTGACGGGTGATGAAACGGCAACAATTGAAGATTTCTATGAGCCGTACCTCCTGCAGATAGGATTGATCGAGCGCACACCTCGCGGCCGTCGTGCAACTCGTCGTGCTTTTTCTCATTTAGGGAAGACAGCAAAGGCCGATACTTGATATAATGGTCCGTATGGAAAATGAATCTTCACCACAAGGCCAGCCGACGGTTGTGCATGTTGCCCGCCCTCTTGATCCGCAACAGATTGAACTGACACCAGAGCAGCAAAAACGCCACGAGCGCTCACTTCGTTTATACCCACATGTCAATTTGAGTAAGGGTGAGTATGTTATGCGTGCTGTACGTCGGCACCCTATAGGGCTTGTACCGCCACTGGGGGCGGGCGTTGTGATGATCTCCCTTGCCCTCTCTGTGTTGGTGAATTATGACCAAATCATTACCTTTGTGCCAGTACTTGATACGTCAGGTGGCTTCCAGTCACTTCTGATGGTTGTCGTTGCATTTGTCATTGCTGTTTCACTGGGCATGTTTATTGCGTATTATGTCTACACCCGCAATACGTTCTTTATGACAAACGAAAGCGTTATACAGGAAATACAGCACAGCATTTTTTCTCATCAAGAACAGACCGTCAGTCTGGGCAATATTGAAGACGCGAGCTATACAAAGAAGGGTATTCTGCAGCAGATCTTTGACTACGGGGATATTCGTCTCAGTACTGAAGGTGATGAGACTACGTATCGATTTAGCTATGTTGCACACCCGAAAGGGCATATTGCACATCTTAATAATGCAATTGAGGCCTTTAAGAACGGGCGGCCAATTCCCGAAGATTAATTCTTACTTTTCTTGACGAAGTCATCTTCTTCTTCAAGGATTGCCCGTAGTGTGTACCCTGTACATTGATTGTTTTCCGTACATCCGGTTGGTTCGTAACGGTAATCGCTTTCGCCTTCACCTATGCGGACACCCTGGGGGTCTTTTAGGAGGTCTGGCTGAAGTGTCGGGAGTGTTTCTGCCGATAATACCCTTGGGTAGGCTGAAGTATCTTTGTAGTAGACGGACTCAAGAGTGTGGTACATGCTGTTAATTGCAGTCTTGCGTGCATCGTCACGACCTATGGCTGCTACAGTGCTTTTCTGGGTAAAGAAGAGGATGCTTGCAAGAGCAAGAATAGTGACTACGATAAGTATTTCTATAACAGTAAATCCGCGTGATAATTTCATCTCCCTATATTATAACAAATTAACTATCCAAGGGTATAATAAGAATATATAAGAAGGAGGGAAGTATATGGCAACTAAGAAAACTGAAACGTCTGATACTACCAAAAAGAAAACGTCCCAACCCAGCGCAGCATCAGAGGCAAAGCTTAAAGCACTCGGTCTTGCACAAGAGCAAATTAACAAGCAATTCGGCGATGGTGCTATTCGCCGTCTTGGGGATACAAAAACTGTTGATGTAGAGCTTATTAGCAGCGGTGCATTAAGTCTCGATCTTGCACTCGGTGGTGGATACCCTAAGGGGCGAATTGTCGAAATCTACGGTCCTGAATCATCAGGAAAGACAACGCTCACACTCCATGCAATTGCTGAAATCCAACGTAAGGGCGGTACGGCAGCATTTGTTGATGCAGAGCATGCACTTGATCCAGCGTATGCACGTCGCGTCGGTGTTGATACTGACAGCCTTCTTGTTGCACAGCCTGATAACGGCGAACAAGCACTTGAAATTGTAGAGACACTCGTTAGGTCTAACGCTGTTGATCTTGTGGTGGTTGACTCGGTTGCGGCACTTGTACCTCAAGCAGAGATTGATGGTGAAATGGGCGATAGCCACATGGGGCTTCAAGCTCGACTCATGAGCCAAGCACTCCGTAAATTGACGGGTATCATCAATAAGAGTAAGACAATCGTCATCTTTATTAACCAGATTCGCATGAAAATTGGCGTGATGTTTGGTAACCCAGAGACAACAACTGGTGGTAATGCCCTAAAGTTCTATGCATCTGTCCGTATGGATATTCGTCGTACTGGTCAAATTAAGGCGGGCGAAGAGATAATAGGCAATAGAACTAAAGTCAAGATTGTAAAGAATAAGATTGCACCGCCTTTCCGTGTTGCAGAGTTTGATATTATGTACAACCAAGGCATCTCAAAGACGGGCGACGTACTTGACCTCGCAGTACAGCATGGCATTGTAGGGAAGAGTGGGGCGTGGTTTGATTATAGCGATGCCAAGATTGGACAGGGGCGCGAGGCAGCAAAGCAATATCTTGCTGATCACCCAGAAGTTCTTGACGAAGTAGAGTCTAAGGTGCGTGAAAAAGTTGCCACAGAGGACGCGTAACCCTCTTGCTATAGGGATGAGCTGGTGAAAATCACCGCCCTGAAGCCGCAGAAGAGTAATAGAGATAGGGTAAATGTCTACATCGACGGCAGTTACCTATTTTCTCTCGATCTTTCGCAGGTAATAAGTCTTGGGGTGAAGACCGGTGTCGAATATACCAAGGAAGAGCTGGACGATATTCAAGAAGAGTCTGCCTTTGGTAAGCTCTATGCACGTGCACTTGAATATAGTCTTCTCCGCCCGCACAGTATGCATGAGTTGAGACAGTATCTTTACCGAAAAACTCGTCCAGTAAGAACAAAGACGGGCAGTATTCGTCCTGGATACTCGGCAGCGGTCGCGGAGCGTGTTTTTAACAGGGTCGTCGAGCGGGGGTATGTAGATGATACCCACTTCGCCTCCTATTGGATTGAAAATCGGCGTCTCAAGAAGGGTGCAAGCGAGCGCCTTTTACGGAGTGAATTATCTGCAAAAGGCGTTGCTCTGGGTATTATCGATGCAGCCCTTCAAGATTCGTCCCGATCCGACCAAGATGAGCTTAAGAAGGTTGTTGAGCGTAAATGCTCACGATACACCGATAAGCAAAAGTTTATGCAGTACCTTGTGCGACAAGGCTTCTCTTATGATGATGTCAAGGAAGTGCTCTCAACCTGGGGTGATTGAGCGGGTGGCCGGAACGGATTGACGAAGCTTCCTCTTTCGGCAGCAGAGAGTGGCTCTGTTGTATGCTGAGAAGCGGATTTGACCGTTATGACAGAGTCGTCTACTGAAACTATCTGAGATTTGTGTATGAGCGAACCTGTGTCGGTGATACTTCTGAGAAAACCTTGTTTAACGGCTATTTGTTGGATTTCAAAGGTTTGTGTATCAAGTGTATAGTCAATCACCTTGCCGAGTTTTTTGCCATCGATAGTTTGAACCTGCATACCCAGGAGTCGAAACTTTAAATCCCTAATTTTTTCAAGTGCAACAACATCACCAGCTGCAACAAGCTCATCGGCGGCATCTATTACGACACCAATTTGACTCACATCCCGAATATCGGCGCTGAGCAAGAAAAGAGTATCTGGTGTGCTGGGTATTTTGACGCCATAGGCGATTATCTTAAATGAGTAGGGGTTGATTATTGGCTCTTCAAGAACCCCGATGCGACCGCCGGTGTGTATGCTTAGTATCGCTGAGCCTGTTATGCTTGAGCCGTTCGCTAGCATATTCTACTCCGCCTTGAACGGATTGAACCTTCCGCTAGGGAGGGGCGGGGCTTCGCTTACACTATCGCTTTGATGGAGTGGTTGAAGAATTGAACTCGCTGCTGCTGCCGATGGATCGACTTGTGTCTGCGTGGAAGTGGCTGGGTCATCTGATTCTGGTGGGTTGAATATAGCATTATTAATAAGTAGCACAACACACGCAAGAATAGCCGCAATAAAGATAATAAATACCGTAAGGTGGTATCGTTTAAATAGTGCAACGGCACCTCTCTTTGATAGTTGGGTGTCTTTCATATAAATAAACTCCTTTATCTCACTGCAACGCCAATGACGAGCGTCTTAACGGCAATAGAATTACCCGTCGGTGAATTACTGGTGTTTGTGAGCGAAATGGATTGCACTGACATTCGTGGTAAATTCTTTTCAATAGATGTCATGAACTGGAGCAGGTTATTGTACGAAGGGGTATTTGACACCTTCACTGACAGGGCCTGCATACTCTGCGTTGACTGAGCCTGGTCTGTAGTGATACTTGTAATTGTTACACCAGTAAGTTGTGCATATGTGCGAATGTCTTTTTCGGCTTGTGCCTGAGCTGTCGCGAGGGGTGCAAAATATAGAGATGCCTTCGTAAGTGCTGTTGTATCAAGTGTTGTAGAGCCCTCTGCTGGCGTTGATAGGTTTGCGGCGATGAGCTTCTGATTAACGGTCTTTGCGTAGGGCGGCAGGTCTCTATAGGCGAAGAATAAGAGCACGCCAATCCCAGCGATAACCGCAAAAAGCATAAAGCCGAAGAATCGAGAGAGTGATGTTACGGCTGAAGTTTTTTTCTGTTTCATGGAAGAGCACTCCCTCTAGTTTGGTTATTGCTTATTGTGGCTGATAGGGTAATTTTTACAGGGTGTTGTTGTACGTCTTTTGACCCACTGTCTGTGGAAGTTGTACTTACTGCCGTAAATATACCTGATGACTCGAGGGCCGTCTTGATAGTCTCTGCTTGACTTTCTTGTTTTGCATACGTAGTGATAGAGAGTGGCCCGCCTTGAAGTTGCTGTGGGGTGATTTCAATACTTTTTATCACGACATCAGTTGGGAGAGCCTGGGCTAATGATGTCAGAATGGCTGACATTGCAGTAGTTTGTGTTTGCTGGGAGGACGCAATGTTTGCCAGTAGTGCCGCGGTATCACCCTGTCCTTCGGTAGTAGTACTCTGGGTGACTGCAAGTTGTTTGTCTGCACTTTCCTCGCTGAGCTTGAGCGACTGTTGTGAAACGTAAAGTGCAGTGCTAATGAATAAGAGTGCGACAAAAAGAACGCCAATATACCGGGCAAGTATAGTATTGGATCGAGCTGCTCGAATTTCCGACTTTTTTTCTGTAGGAAGGAGATTTATCATTTCCAAATTGCTCCTGGTGAAACGCTTGCCGCACCCGCTGCTGTGATGTATCGAGGACGAAGTTGTTTCGGAGGTTCTTCAATAGACCCGAAGTCAAGCTTCTGCCAGGGACTTGCAACGCGTGCTGCGATAATGATATTTTCGGTAAAATAATCACCTATGCCGGGCATATTACTTCCACTTCCCACGATCAGTAGCTGTTCGAGTTTTCGTTCGGTGTCAACGCGCTCTGTGTAGTATCGCATCACCTTCTTTACCTCTGTAATGATTGCGTCAAGGCTTGGCTTCACTGCCTCTCTGATTCTCTGTTGACGAGGACCCGCGGTAAGCCCATTGAGTACCTTGAGTTGATGGGCATTTTCCAGGGATATGTTCATCTTTTTGGCGATATCGAGCGTGAATGTATTGCCCCCTATGGCAGTGCCGCTTGTCACGCGAACCGAACCCTTGTCGAGAATGGCGATATCTGTTGTTGTTGGTCCGATATCAACAATAACCGTAGGGAGTGTGCCGTCTTCTGTGGCCGTAAGGACCCTGGCTACGGAGTTGATGCTTGGCTCGATGAGTGTCGGAAAGAGCTTTGCACGTTCAATGCTGTTTGTGATATTGTCTATGACTACCCTGGACATGGCACTCATGAGAACTGTGATGGTTTTGTTTTTTCGCTCAATAATTTGATAGTCGATATAGAGCGTTGAGATGGGCACTGGTATATACTGCTCTGCCTCTAACGATACGGCTTCGTCTAGTGATTTCTCTGCTGAATCTGGAAGGGTGAAGGTACGAGTGTAGCTTCTGGCGGTAGGGACGGCAACGGCAACTCGTGTGCCACTTATAGTGCCAACGATACTTTTTGACATCAGTTCTTTGAGTGTATCGGCGAGAAAGGTGCTAGAGCTGTTTTCAAGCGATTCTCGCATCTTTTTTGGATCCACGTCAACTGACCCGTATCCATTTACGAGCCATTTTCTTCCATCAACTGACATCACCTTTATACCAGAATGACTGATATCAAGGCCGATGAGTGGTGTATCCTTGTAGAAAAATTTTGACATGTGCCCACTTATAATTACTTTATTCTATTATAGCATGAGCGGTATACCGAAAGAAGTCTATTTGATGTTCTGAGAAAGCTGTGCAATTGGTAGCATGACACTTGCAGCAATAAGGCCGACGGCACCACCCATAAAGACGATCATCGCAGGTTCGATGATAGAGCTTAGTCCGTCAACGGCAAGGTCAACCTCTTCTTCGTAGAAGTCGGCGACCTTGACAAGAACGGTATCAATTTGCCCTGTTTCTTCGCCGACGGCAAGCATCTGTGCAACGATTGAGGGGAACCTGTCGTCCTGCTCGATTGCAGATGACAGTTGGCCGCCGTTCTTTACCATTTCTCCGGCCTTCACGAGACTTTCCTCGAAAAGTGCATTTCCTACGGCGCGCGAAGTAATTGCAATTGCCTCAAGTACAGCAACACCCGCACCCATAAGTGCAGAGAATGTTCGTGCAAAGCGTGCAACAGCTAACTTTCGTACAAGTGTACTGATAACGGGTATCTTCAGTAGAAGTGCATGAAACTTATATCGCCCCTTGGGTGTGTGAACGTACCAGACGACACCAAGGATGGCGGCGGCGATTACTGGTATGATGATGAACCAGTATCCAGTAATGAATCCACTCAATCCAAGCATGAAGACCGTAATGCCTGGAAGCTTCGCATCGGGGCCGCCAAGATCCGTAAGGATGGTGCTGATCTGCGGGACTACGAAGATCATAAGACCAAAGAAGGCGAGGATAGCGATGCCAATAAGGACGGTAGGGTAGGTCATTGCACTGCGTATTTTTTTTCGCATCGCCGCACTTTTTTCAAGTTGCTCTGCAAGACGGTGGAGGATATCATCAAGAATACCCGCAGACTCACCAGCACGAATCATATTAACGTAGATATCGTTAAACGTGCTTGGATGCTTTTCAAGTGCATCTCCCAGTGACGCACCGCCCTCGATGTCTTTGGTTACCTGAGAGAGTATCTGTTTTAGTGCTTTGTCATCGGCGTATTTTTCTATGGATGTGATAGAGCGAAGGAGCGGAACGCCGGCACCTACCATGGCACTGAGTTGCCGGGTGAAGGATACAAGGCTTGCGTGCTTTACTCGCGAGTTATTGAAGAGTCTATCTAGTGACAGCGAACTTGTTTTTGCGTCCTTGAGTTGCTTTATGCTGATAGGCCGGAGTCCTTGCTTAGTGAGGGCTTCAATAACACTTGCCCTGTCTGGCAGTTCGGTCTTCCCCTTGATGGTGTTATTATTTCCATCGGCAGCAATATATGAGAAAAATGACATACTGGGCTACTCCCTGTTTACCCTTACAACTTCTTCGATGGTGGTTTCACCTCTGAGTGCCTTGATAAGTCCGTCGATACGCATACTTACCATACCCTCTCTCAGTGCCTGTGCGTGAATTTGATCGCTTGTTGCCTGTGCCATAATGAGATCTTTGATGGCGGTCGAGCTGGTGAGTACTTCGTAAATACCAATACGACCCCTGTAGCCTTCTTGGACTTCATCTGTGTTGAATGTCGCATCAGCCTTCCAGAGGTGGAGAATATCTGTCTCACTTGTGCTGAGTGGTGTGTCGCCGCCAAGTTCCTGTTCGGCTGCCCGTTTCTCTAGTGCGTGAAGTACCCTGTAGCTATCGGGGCTATCTTTTAGGCCAAACATTTTCAGGATAGACAGTTTCTCTTCGTTTGACGGTGTGTAACTTTGTCGCGAATCTTTATGAAGTCGTCGCACGAGTCGCTGTCCAACAACCGCACGAACGGTACTGGCAATGAGGAAGGGCTCGACGCTCATGTCGAGGAGACGGGGAAGGGCTGTCGCTGCATTATTTGTGTGCAGTGTGCTAAATACCATGTGCCCAGTAAGTGCAGCTTGAATAGCAAGGTTAGCAGTTTCACTATCTCGAACCTCACCAACCATGATGATGTTTGGGTCTTGACGAAGGAGCGCCCTGAGTCCATTTGCAAATGTCATGCCCGCCTTCGGGTTAGTTTGCGTTTGGTTTACTCCTACAATCTTATACTCAACCGGGTCTTCTACGGTTGAAATGTTAACGTTAGGCCTGTTGAGCATTGTCAGGATGCTGAAGAGACTGGTTGATTTACCAGAACCTGTTGGTCCAGTGACAAGGACAATGCCGTTTGGCTGGTGCATTTCGCGGGTAATATCTTCTAGTGATCGACCCCAGTAGCCAAGCTCTTTAAGGCTGATGGCTTGGTTTGATTCGTCAAGAATACGCATGACAATTTTTTCGCCGTCGACAATTGGGAGTGTGCTGACACGAAGTGCATACTGCCGTCCACCGACATTGATTTTGAACCGTCCATCTTGCGGCACACGACGCTCGTCAATTTTAAGATTTGCAAGAATTTTTACGCGACTTGTGAGTGCCCCGACAACGTTCTTTGGAAGCCGGTTTACTTCTTTAAGGACGCCGTCAATACGGTAACGTACCTGAATGCCATCTTCCCTAGGTTCGATATGAACGTCGCTGGCATGCGAGCGGACGGCATACTCTAGAAGGAGGTTGACAGTTTGTGCGATTGGCGAATCTTCGGCGATATCTTTTTCGGCAATAACTTCAACGCCATCACCCTGCTCTCGCTGGATATCGATAACTTCATCAAGCTCTTTTGTGACATCTCCGCGGTACATATCAAGTATCGAGAGAATATTATCCTTGCTTGCAATGTAAATCTTTGAGTTTGTGCCCGTTTCTTTTTGAATGAAGTTAATAGCCTGAACGTCATCAGGGTCTTCCATGGCGATGTGGTGAACGCCAGCTTCATCTACCTTGAAGAGCACCGCCATGTACTGACGTGCGACACGTTCTGGGATTGTTTTCAGGACATCACTAGGGACAGAGGCGGGGTCTATCTCTATGAGCGGAATGCCCGTGTATTCTGAATATTGTTCAAGAAGTGTCTTTTCCGAGGCAATACGTTGATCGGTGACGATTTCAAGTAAAGAGCGTTTTGAACGGACAGCCTCTTCTTTGAGGCTTGCTAACTGCTTAGGAGTTACAAGTTTTGCCCGCCCAAGCACCGTTTCCAGGGTAGTATCGGAAATGCGCATAATGGTTACGTCTATTGTATATGATGTTAATTGAAAACACTAGTCCTGATGATGGTATAATAAAGACTATGATTATAGAGGTCGTCGGTGAAGAGGCTATGAAGCAATTTGCGCACAGCATTGGTGCACAGCTTCGTGGTGGTGAAACACTAGAACTTATTGGTGATATAGGTGCCGGTAAGACGACATTCACAAAAGGCCTTGCTGCCGGGCTTGGCGTGCAGGATGACGTTCAGAGCCCGAGCTTCACTATTAGTAGGGTATATGACGGACGTGATGGTATGCAGCTGGTGCATTATGATTTTTATCGTCTTGACGACCCCGGTATTGTTGCCGCAGAGGTTGCAGAGTTTTCTCGCGACCCAAAGACAGTAACAGTTATTGAGTGGGCGGATACTGTACGTGGGGTACTTCCTGATGACCGCATGCGTGTTACATTATCTTCGCCTACCGACGCCTCGCGTACAATTGAAATTACAGGACTTCCGAAGGGTATATCGTTATGATTCTTTTCATCAACACGTCAACACCAGTGTGCACACTTTTCATACAACACGAAGGCCAGCTCCATGAGTTTTCTTGGGAATCTGGTCGTAGTCTGGCGGCAGGCCTTCTTGGGTTTATTCAAAAAACACTTGCCGGATTTAATGCTCAATGGTCTGATATTTGCGGGATAGTGGTCTTTAGGGGTCCTGGAAGTTTCACTGGGTTGCGTATTGGTATTTCCGTCGCGAATGCAACTGCGTCTAATCAACACATACCTATTGTTGGGGTGGTGGGTGATGAATGGGTTGCCCAGGGGATTGAACGGCTTGCTCGGCAAGAGGACGATAAGATCGTTCTTCCCGAGTATGGTGCAGAAGCACACATTACAACGCCGAGAAAATAGACTTGTCAATACTGTCTTAAGAGGGCTACAATAAGAGGTAGGTCCATCGTTATCATAACTGTGCGGTGGATTTTCTGATATTTTTTGAACATTTAGGTGCATTTTGATACTTAAAGACAAGCCAGATACTTGTCTTGGTGCAACTAAGGAAGGACATTTTATGATAGAAATGATTATTGCCGCAGTGGTTGGTATTGCTGCGGGTATTGGGGGTACCTATACGTACGATCGCCGCAAAAGGGCACGCAATAACACTGCTGCAGATCAGGTGCTGGTTGATGCGAAAAGCAAAGCAGGCGACATTGTACTAAAGGCAAAAGAAGATGCACTCAGCCTCACTAACGAAGCAAACCGCGAAGAGGCCGAGCGTCGTAAGAGCTGGCAGAAGACCGAGAATCGGCTTGCGGAACGAGAGCTCAATCTTGATAAGAAGCTTGACGAGCTTGATATTCGTACGGAAAAGCTACGCAAGCATGAAGATGAGGTCGAATCATTGAAGGATGAGATTCGCGACATTCGCACTCGTCAGCAAGACAAACTTGAAAAAATTGCAGGCCTTAAAAAGGGCGAAGCTGCCGAAAAGCTTCTTGAGATGACAGAGCGAGATATCAAGAATGATCTTACGGGCCTTGTCTCGAAGCTTCAGAACGATGCAAAAGAGACCGCTGAAGAGCAGGCTCAGCTTATCCTGGTGACTGCAATGGAACGAATGAGTAGTGAGGTGACTGCAGAGCGAACCGTTACTGCACTGAAGTTAACCGACGATGAAATGAAGGGCCGTATTATCGGTAAGGAAGGGCGTAATATCCAAGCACTCCAACGTGCAACGGGCGTTGATGTACTTGTTGATGATACACCGGGAATGGTAATCCTCTCCAGCTTTGATCCGCTCCGAAGGCAGGTTGCCCGGCTAAGCCTTGAGATGCTCATGAAGGACGGGCGTATTCACCCAGGTCGTATTGAAGAGGTTGTTGCCAAGGCAACCAAGGAAATTGACAAAGAAGTTGTTCGAGCAGGCGAGGATGCTGCACGCGAGGTGGGTGTTATCGGAATTCCAAAGGAAATGATACGTCTCTTGGGAGAATTGAAGTTCCGCACTAGCTACGGGCAGAATGTGCTTATGCACAGTACAGAGATGGCACACATGGCAGGGCTGATTGCAGAGGAGATTGGTGCCGATGTTCGCACAGTGAAGACAGCAACACTACTCCATGACATTGGCAAGGCGGTCACGCACAAGGTTGAAGGGAAGCATCACCATATTGGTGCTGAGCTTGCTCGTAAGTATGGCATGAGCGACGCTATCGTGCATGCTATTGAGGCACACCACGATGATGTCGAGGCAACCACTGTTGAGGCACTTGTTGTTCGTGTTTGTGATGCTTTGTCTGCGGCACGGCCAGGTGCACGTAATATTAGTGCAGAAAATTTCGCAGAACGTATGCGTGATCTTGAAAATATTGCAAATAGCTTCCCAGGAATCCAGAAGTCATATGCTATTAGTGCGGGTCGTGAGGTTCGAGTTATTGTACGCCCAGAAAATGTCGACGACTTGACGGCGATTAAGCTTGCACGTGACATTGCCAATAAGATTGAAGGGACAATGCAGTACCCTGGGACAATCAAGGTGAATGTCATCAGGGAGACGCGAGCGATAGAGTTTGCGAAGTAGTAAGTAGACTTTTAATGAGAGGGTGCTATAGGTGGCGCAGTGCTGCGGATCCTAGAGCACTCTTTTTAAGTTCCTTTGCACGTCTCATTTTTTTATCGGCTTCTATGCGTAGTTCGGCAAAAGTCATCCCTGGTAATCCGATCGTGGAACCGATGGAGACACCAAAGGAGGTATCTGCAAGTTTCGGCTGCTCCTCTAGGATTTTATCAATATTTGCGTGAATTCTTGTTGCAATTATATCGATATCATCGACACCTATCGGCATTTGCGAGTGGTCACTTCGTACGGTCTTGTCTGCGATTATAATAAACTCATCGCCTCCAATACGTGCGACGATATCATCTACTCGTACTGAGGCTGTAAGGGCTTCGGCAACAACTTGAATTGTCTGGTCTCCAACCTCATGTCCAAAATGCTTATTGATTTGACCAAAGTTGTCACCGTCAATAAAGAAGATGGCTTTATTGGCTGCATCATGGTCCTCTAGGTGGTCGGACAAGCCCTGGCCATTAAGCAATCCCGTGAGGCCGTCGTGAGTTGCCCGGTATCGTTCGTATTCTAGCTGTTCTTTCTGTTGAGCGTGTTGCTCTAGTAGATTGGCGTATGATTCCAAAAGTCTATCAGGGTTTGAGTCATAGGAAAAATCACTTTCTGCAAGCACCTTTATCTCTTTGCTATCACCTGAGAAAATCATAGTTAGTCTATTATAACATAATCAGGTTAAAAAATCAATATTCATTTGGTCGGAGCCCTTACAGGGGGGTGTAAAATAAATAACCACCGTTAGTAGTGGTTATTTCTAAATCCATGCGGATTAATTTCGAATTTCTAATGCACTTGTTTCTAATAAGAGCATTATGGTCGGGGTGAAAGGACTCGAACCTTCGACCTCACGGTCCCAAACCGCGCGCGCTAGCCAACTGCGCCACACCCCGATAACAGGGCTACAGAATACTGTAACTTTAGTAATTATATGATATTTGCTTCTAAAATGCTAGTAGAAAGTATTATAATTGTCCTGTATAAATAAGGGGGTATGAAAGTTATTCTCGGTATTTTACTAAAGATCGAAAAGTATTGGCTGCTTGTGGCTGCCCTTGGTGCATTTTCTTTCTTCCTTATCACGCTATTTGTATCTACTGGGCAGTCGGTGTGGTTTGACGAGGGGTACTCAATCCTTTTGGCGAAAAGTAGCTACGGCGAGCTTCTTTCGCTTACTGCTGTTGATGCACATCCGCCGCTCTACTACCTTTTGCTAAAAGCATGGGGGGATACATTTGGGTATGGTGAGTTTGCACTGAGGAGCCTGAGTGCTGCACTAATGGCTGGTGCTGTTTTTGTTGCGACGGTCCTTGTCCGACGAATGTACTCGGTTCGGGTGGCACTTATTGCGTTGCCGTTCATAATCCTTTCACCGTTTGTATTGCGATACGGATATGAGATACGTATGTATGCACTGGCAACACTTATTGCCGTCGCTGCAACGTACGCACTCCTTCGGGCACGGTCTGAAAAGGGTCGGCTATGGTGGGGGGTGTATGCCGTTTTGGTTGCCCTTGGTATGTACACGCTCTATATGATGGCCGCAGTATGGCTTGCGCATCTAGTGTGGCTTATGTGTGTTTCAGTAAAATCTAAAGATCGAAAACCGCTGCTGCAATCACCCTGGGTCTATGCCTTTGGGGGTGCAATTGTGCTCTTTGTCCCGTACATCGCTACGTTTTTCCGCCAGCTCACAAGTTCTGCGCTGCCTGGGATAGGTAATGAAATAACAATTTCACAATTAGCACATATTGGCGGCATGCTGACAATGTTTACGCCCGAATGGTCACTTGGTGGTGTCTTAAGTATCGTACTTATTGCGGGAGTGACTATTGCTTCGATTCTTGCGGTGAGGGCATATCGCTCTATGACATCTATTCAGAAGAGGTATTACCTCCTCATTCTTTCTCTTGTGGCTACTCCGGTTATCTTTTATGCACTCGTGTCTATTATTAGTCCTATTTTCATTGTCCGCTATATGGCACATACAGCTATATTCTTTTCTATCTTTACTGGTATTGCCGTCGCTTTTGCTCTACTGCGTACTGGTATGAGCCGGCCCCAGAGGATACGTACTGCTATCGCAAGTGTCGGCCTTCTGTGTATGCATGTGTTTGGTGTTGTTGTGCTAAATAATACGGGCAACTTTATCTTTGAGCGAATGCAGCACCCATCTACAGCACTTGTAAAGGAAGTTGTTTCTTGCGATGATTCGACGCAAGTTATTGCAGAAGATCCGTATACCTATATAGATGCTGTCTATTATTTTGGTACATGTCCTTTGTACTTCTTTAGTCCAGAGAACGTTGCGTACAAAGGCGGATATGCAATGCTCCATAACAGCACTTTCCGCGTCGCTTCAGGGCAAGATGTTACAGCTCGGACTGTTATTGTACTTGGCTGGGAGGGGAAGGACTCAAATATCTCTCTTGGGTCGCGGTATCACAAAGAAGCCGTTTATACATTTGATAAGCAGCGAGTAACACGGTACCAGCTTATCGCGGAATAATCTTGAATAGGAATTTTGTTCTTACGGCGGTGTAGATTATCGCAAGTAGCAAAAGCGAACCAAGTGCGTTAATGACGATATTAGTTCCTGTGCCTGGAGTAATAAGAAGGTGTGCAAAAAAGAGTAGTATGGCATGGAGAATGTATACATACAGTGAATTTTGCCCAAAGGGAATGAGTATCCACCCCAGGTATTTTTTTATTACCGCTTCGTACCTATTGAATGCATAGAATCCAAGGGCAAACCACAAAGAGAAGAGTACAAGTCGAAGAGGCGAGAGGGCCTCTTTATTGAAAAGTGGTGCGAGTGTTGTCGAAATTGAATTGGCTAATTCGGATCCAGGCAACCCAAGTGCAGGGATGACCGAGATGATGATATTCGACACGAGCGTTATTGCTGCAATACTAATGATAGGGGTGAGAATGCGCTTTTTTGTCTGTTCTTTTAGGGCTGCCCATCGCTCGGCAAGGGGCTCCCAGTAGAACCCAACTGTTAGACCGGCAAAGAAGATGAATTGCCACGAGAAGAGCATAAGGAGCTCTACCGAGTTGCCAGTGAGGGACTGGATGATCGGGAAGAGTGCCCAGACACCCGCACTGACAGCCATAAGCATGTGCCATTTATTCTTTCGGAGAAGCCAGAGGGCGAGTGGGCTGATGATAATGAATACACTATAAAGGCGAAGGAAGTCGGCCCATCCATAAATATAGTTAAAGCTAAGGGCTCCAATAATAACAGAGATAATTGATTCATCTGGTGGTCTAATTCCCGGCTTAAGTCCAGGGTTGTCGATAAATAGCCAGCCAATGAAGGTGAATGCGAGCATGAGAACGACGCTTGTTGCGTATAGGACGACACCACGATTTAACAGAAGGAGTGCGGCTTTTCTGAACGGCTCGTTAAGGAGCTTCCGTCCACGTATGATCCCAAGGACGATGCCCGAGATAAAAAAGAAGCCCTCTGCAGCAGATACGAAGAGCGATCCTCTTAGTGCCACCCAATCAAGGCCATTTGGGTACCATTGAAGATGGTTGAGGATAATTGAGACCATGAAATAGCCTCTGAGCAAATCAAAAGTAAGGATTCGTTTCGATTTTTTTGTGTCTGCAGCCATCTATTTTATTATACCGCACAAGACCTTGTGTAAGCAGGAGTATACTAAGAGCATGAAGTTTATTGTTGCCACTAGTGGCGGTGTTGATTCTATGGTACTGCTTGATATGATGGTGCGGCATTTTGGTGCTGCGTCTATTGTTGTTGCCCATTTTGATCATGGCATCCGAAAGGAATCGCATGAAGACGCTCAGTTCGTGCGGACGCAAGCTGCTCTCTATGGATGCACCTTCGAACTTGGTCATGGGGAGCTTGGTGCCAGTGCAAGTGAGGAGAAAGCCCGGAAGTACAGATACGCCTTTCTTCATGGGTTGTCCGTGAAATATACCGCAACCCTCGTTGTTGCACATCATCTTGACGATTTGGTAGAGACGGTGGCACTGCAGCTTATGAGGGGTACGGGATGGCGGGGCCTTACTCCGTTTGGGCAGTTTGTCGTGCGGCCACTGTTACGTATGACAAAACAGCAACTTATTAGCTATGCCGAGCGGCACGGAATTGACTGGCATGAAGACGCTACAAACAGTGGCTTAAAGTATGCCAGGAATCGGATTCGGCCAGCGGTCTCAAAGCTCCCCCTTGATAGCAAGCTTCAAGTTGCCGCTTTGGCGACACGGCAATGGGAAATTAGAAGGGAAGTTGAGGCCGAGGTGGCAAAGCTTGTCCCGGGGCCTCAATTTTCTCGTTATTTTTTTATCATGCTTGATACTGCCGTCAGAGAAGAGCTCTTGCGTCACATTGTTAGGGGAAGGTTGACACGACCACAGCTGGCACGCCTGGGGCTTGCTGTTTGCGTTGCAAAGGCCGGAACTATATATCATGCAGGCTCTGGTGTTAAAATCCACTTCACTACTCGTCAATTTACTGTGGAACTGGTAGAATTAAAGGAAGATAGTTAGTGAGTTATTTCTCCAATTCCTGAAAGGACATGTAGTTTTTTATGGCAGCAACCGCCCCATCACCGAAAAAGAAATCGAGTACCATTTTACGCCTGACACTTTTCTGGGCTATTGTTGTGTTTGGCGCACTTGTCGTCTATGCAATGACCGCACCAGGCGAGTCACTTAAAGAGGTGGCAATTTCTGATGTTATTAAGCGTGCGAATGACGGGAAGATAAGTAAGATTGTCGTTGAGGGGAACTCCCTTACTATTACGCCAGAGGGGAGCGACAAGCCAACCGAAAAGTCACTCAAGGATGGCTCTGGAAGCCTTCAAGATCAAGGCCTTAAGGATAGTGCAAACGTTACTATTGAGGTAAAGCAACCGTCCAATACGGGTGATATAATCTGGAATCTCGCAATTATTATCCTCCCCGTTCTTCTTATTGTTGGTTTCTTCATGTTTATGATGCGACAAGCCCAGGGTCAGAGCAATCAAGCAATGGGATTTGGAAAGTCCAAGGCTAAGCTGTACGGTGAAGATAAGACGAAAGTTATGTTTAGCGATATTGCTGGAAACGAGGCTGCAAAACAAGACTTAGAAGAAGTTGTAGACTTTCTTAAGAGTCCAAAGAAGTACGAATCGTTGGGTGCAAAAATTCCAAAGGGTGTTCTTCTTGTAGGTCACCCCGGAACCGGAAAGACAATGCTTGCTCGTGCGGTTGCGGGCGAAGCGGGGGTACCGTTCTTCAGTATCAGTGGTTCTGAATTTGTTGAGATGTTTGTTGGTGTGGGTGCATCTCGTGTTCGAGATTTATTTGCGAAGGCGAAGAAGAATGCACCGGCAATTATTTTCATCGACGAAATTGATGCCGTTGGCCGTCGCAGGGGAAGTGGCATGGGTGGTGGTCACGATGAGCGTGAGCAGACATTAAACCAAATTCTTGTTGAGATGGATGGTTTTGAAGTTGGCGCAAACGTTATTGTCCTCGCTGCAACAAACCGTGCAGACGTTCTTGATCCGGCACTACTTCGTCCAGGTCGCTTTGATCGACGAACAAACATTACACTTCCCGAGCGTAAAGATAGGGAGGCTATATTGAAGGTTCACTTCAAAAATAAGCCAACAGAAAAAGATGTAGATATAGCGGCACTTGCGGCAAAGACTGCAGGGTCTTCGGGTGCTGACCTTGCAAATATTGCTAATGAAGCGGCAATTATTGCTGCACGACGTGATTCTAAGAAGATATCAAACGCCGACCTCACAGAGGCCTTCGAAAAAGTGGCTATCGGTCCTGAGCGTAAGGCAAAAGTTATTAGCGATGATGAAAAGCGAATGACTGCATATCATGAAGCAGGCCATGCAATTGTTGGACACGTTCTTCCAGACAGCGACCCTGTCCACAAGGTAACTATCATCCCTCGTGGTGGTACAGGTGGCGTAACCTGGTTCCTTCCTCCTGAAGACCGAAGCTACACTAGTATTATAGAGTTCAAGGACATTCTTGCTCGAGCTATGGGTGGACGCGTCGCAGAGAAGGTAATTTATGGATCAGAACGGGTGACAACTGGTGCAGGATCGGATCTCCGTATGGCCACACAAATTGCCCGAGATATGGTTATTGAACAGGGTATGGGGACGAAGCTCCGTGACCAGGTATTCCATGAAGATAACGGTGGTATGGTATTTGACAAGATCACCCATGAACGCCCTTACAGTGATGAGACGGCACGTGAAATTGATGCAGAGGTCGCCACTCTTATCAAGGAAGCTGCAGTTCGTGCAGAGGCTGTCATTGTAGCTAATCGACAGGCACTCGACGCCCTTGCTGATGCACTTGTCGAACAAGAAACGCTCGACGAGGCCGCTGTTGCAACTATCCTTAAGGACGCGAAGCTCCCCAAGGACGCCGCATTGTATTAATTGCCTAGAAGACAGGCACAGCATGACTGTTATCCATGATAAATTTTAAGAAAACTATCTCACTGGCAAATAAAAGGGTGCCGCTCAAGATTGCGGCAGCCCTTCTTGCCGGGTCCTCTCTGGTTGCAAGTATCCTTGGACTTCTGCGTGATAGGTTACTTAACGGCATGTATTACACAACATATCCTACGGGTATCGATGCGTACACTGTTGCATTTACAATCCCCGACTTTATGTTTTTTATTCTTGTCTCGGGTGCACTGAGCGTTACATTTATTCCCGTATTCAATCAGCGTCTTGCAAAGGGTAATAAGCGTTCAGCGTGGGAGCTTTCGACAAGTCTATTGAATTTTCTTGCACTGCTGACACTTGCAACGAGTGTCCTTATCATTATCTTCGCCGAGGTTCTTGTAAAATATGTCGTTGGCCCAGGGTTAGATGAATCAAGTACACACCTTGCAGTAAGTATGATGCGTGTTATTGCAGTGAACCCATTCCTATTTGCCGTTGCAACGGTTTTCGCAAGTATGCAGCAGGCGGTGGGGCGGTTTGCCTTTTTCGCACTTGCTCCAGTACTTTACAATATAGGTATTATTATTGGCGCCTTGTTCTTCACAAATGGCATATCTCTGTTTGGGTACCAGCTGTTTGAGGGCGGTATTATGGGTGTTGCACTAGGCGTGGTGCTTGGTTCTATATTGCAGCTTCTTGTTAGTAGCTTGGGTCTGCTAGGAATGGGATTTGACTACCGATTTAAGATATTCTGGCGTAACAAGGGGTTTCGACAAGTGTTGCGATTACTCCCGCCACGGTCGCTTGATCAGGGGATAGATTACGTCAATAGTATTGTTGAAACTAATTTAGCATCACGATTGGCAGCCGGGAGTGTCCGTGCCTACCAACAGGCAACCTCACTTTCATTTGTTCCTATTAACCTTATCGGCGTGGCTATAAGTACGGCGGCATTTCCCAAGATGACAGAGCGTCTTGGGCAGGGGCGACCCGATCTCTTTAGGCGTGAGTTGCAATCAGTACTGCGTGTGATCGTCTGGCTGGCGCTCCCTACTGCAGTAATTGCCTACTTTGGCCGTGGTTACCTTGTGAACTTTATTAATAACGGCGGTGATCAATATATGTCAAGCATCCTTGGTATTCTTGCGGTCTCTATTCTTTTTCGGTCTATTTACTTTATTGCCGCACGAAGCTTTTATGCACAACAAGATACAAAAACGCCGCTCTATATATCGATCTTTACTATCGGGACTAATATCATTCTTGCAATTTGGTTTACGTTTGGTCTTAATGCGGGGGTTTACGGGCTTGCATGGGCTGCGGTCATCACCTCTATGCTCGAAGTTATTATTCTCTTCTTCGTCATGGAGCGACGAATCAAGGGGCTGTTTAGTAAGGCGTTTGTTGGTGGTATACTACGCATGATGGTTGCAACCGCCGTCATGGCAGTTGTGACATATGTAATGGTGGTGCTATTTCCGCTGAGCGTAAACGACCAGAGCTTCTTCTCTTCGTTCCCTAAGTTTGTGCTTATTGTTGCAGTGAGTCTTATTTCCTATATAATAATCTCTCGGCTCCTGCACCTAAAAGAGGTGACGCCAATTATTGAACGAATATATAAAATATTATTTAAACAACCAACGATAGGCTAGTATGATACCCCAAGACCACATCCGAAATTTCTGTATTATTGCACATATCGACCACGGCAAGTCCACGCTTGCCGACCGTATGATGGAAATGACCAGCACGGTCCAGAAGCGTGACATGAAATCACAACTTCTTGATAGTATGGATCTCGAGCGTGAGAAGGGCATTACTATCAAGCTTACTCCTGTGCGGATGCAGCACAAGGGTCACGATCTTAATCTTATCGATACGCCTGGTCATGTAGACTTTAGTTACGAGGTATCACGGAGTCTCGAGGCGTGTGAAGGGGCAATTCTTGTTGTTGATGCTTCACAGGGTATTCAGGCTCAAACACTTGCAAATGTGTACCTTGCAATTGCTGCAGACCTTACAATTATCCCCGTCCTTAATAAGGTCGATCTCCCCGCTGCGGACGTGCCAAGGGTGTCTGCTGAGGTAATAAATCTTCTTGGGTGCCGCGAAGAGGATATCCTTAAGATTAGTGCAAAAACGGGCGAAGGTGTTCCAGATGTTCTTGATGCAGTGATTGATAGAATCGCTCCGCCGACGGGACTTGTGGGTGCCCCTACTCGTTCGCTCATTTTCGACAGCTACTACGATGATTACAGGGGTGTTATTCTTTATACGCGTGTTGTAGACGGCACTATCAAGAAGGGCGATACTATTCAGATGATTGCAACTGGTGCTGACGGACTTGCACTCGAGGTTGGTGCACTCAGTCCCATGATGAGCCCGGGTGACTCAATTGAGACTGGTGAAATTGGCTATATTGTCACAAACCTCAAAACAACCCGTGACGCAAGGGTGGGCGATACCGTTACGGTGAAGCGCTCACCTGCGACAGATCCGCTCCCAGGCTATAAGAACGTAAAGCCGTTTGTGTACGCAGGCTTTTTCCCTGTATCCAACGAGGATTACAATGACCTCAAAGAGGCTGTAGAGAAGTTGAGCCTGAGTGATAGTGCGTTGCAGTTTGAGCCCGAAAACTCGCCAGTCCTTGGGTTTGGCGTACGTATTGGTTTCCTTGGGCTTCTTCATATGGATATTATTCGCGAGCGGCTTGAGCGTGAATATAATCTTGATCTTGTCGTTACTAACCCAAGCACCGACTATCAGATTACTATGACTGACGGCGAAGAGGTCTCTATTAAATCAGCAAGTGACCTCCCGCTTGTTACCAAGATTGTAGAAATACGGGAACCCTGGATTAAGGGAGAGATCGTTGTGCCACAGGAATATATTGGGGGTGTGATTCAGCTCATTGTTGGGAAACGTGGCCGTCAGACGAATATGAGTTACATTGATGAACGGGCACTTATTAGCTTTGAAGCTCCGCTGGCAAATCTTTTGACTGATTTCTACGATCAACTAAAGAGCGTGACAAGTGGATATGGCTCATTCAACTACGAACTAGATGAATACCGTCCAGAAGATCTTGTCCGTATCGACTTTTACGTATCGGGCGAGATGATCGACGCCCTTTCTGTCATGGCACACCGAAGCGAATCTCAAGCCCTGGGAAGGGTTATTGTAAAGAAGCTAAAGGATGTTGTTCCTCGGCAAAACTTCCAGGTGAGCCTTCAAGCGGCTATTGGTGGTAAGTTCATAGCACGAGAGGACATCTCGGCGTATCGAAAAGACGTGACAACGGGCCTCTACGGTGGTGATGTAAGCCGTAAGAAAAAAGTCCTTGCGAAGCAGGCAAAGGGCAAGAAGCGTATGAAACGGTTTGGTAAGGTAGATATTCCTTCTGAGGCGTTTACGGTTATGCTGAAACGGGACTAGTGACTATGGGCGAGTTGCGGCACAACCACTTAAAAGAGCTTCTTGCGATAAGTAGGCCGGTACCCTTTTTATGATGCATCCATGCTATACTGGGGCATGAGCATAGAGAAGCGTAT
>CAZADM010000001.1:87097-92027 GCA_964483955.1 uncultured Candidatus Saccharibacteria bacterium
ACCCTTTTTATGATGCATCCATGCTATACTGGGGCATGAGCATAGAGAAGCGTATCGAATCGTACACTCCGCCCAAAGAGGCTGTGAAAGCAGTGAGAAAATCTAAAATTGCCCTTCTTGTGGGAATTTCTGGGGCAGGGAAGGATACGGTCAAAAAGGGGCTTCTTGCACGCCCTGGTTTTGGCGAAATAATCTCCCATACCACTCGTGCACCGCGCGAAAATAGCGGTATTCTTGAGAAGGATGGTGTCGACTATCATTTTATTGATGAAGAAACGGCACGTGACATGCTTGTGCGTGGCGATTTTATTGAAGCAAAGTTCGTCCACGGCACAGTCTATGGCACTGCAACAGACGATGTCATTAGTGCCGCGAAGCAGGGCGTGGCAGTGACAGACCTTGATGTTCAGGGTGTAGCAGAATATAAAGCCATCTCTGATGATGTTATTGCAATATTCATCATCCCTCCTAGTTATGATGTCTGGCTTCAACGTCTGAGGCGTCGCTATACAACAGAAGAAGAATTTATGCGTGAGTGGCCAAAGCGGCGTGATAGTGCACGTGAAGAGCTTCGGCGTGCCCTTGATGTCCCGTACTATCACTGTGTGATTAATGATGATATCGACCGTGCTGTTGAAGTTGCTGCAGAGATAGCCCAGCGGAAAGATGTGTTTACGCGTAAGGATGACGAGGCCCGAATTGTTGCACGGGATCTTTTACAGCAAATCTCAATGTAATAGGCTAGCACTCACGTTGCAGGAGTGCCAGTTATCTGCTATAATAAGAATATGACAGAGCGCCAACGGCAAATCCTATCGGCAATTATTGAACAGCATGCAGAAATTGCTGCTCCAGTGGGCAGCGTTATGCTTGCGAAACTTTTCAATGTTTCTAGTGCGACAATTCGCAGTGAAATGGCAAAACTAGAAGATATGGGGCTCATTGTTCAGCCGCATACCAGTGCTGGACGCATCCCAACTGACCTTGGGTACCGTTTCTACGTTAATAGCCTCACAGAGGTACACGCAGCGCAACCACAGCTACCAGACAGGGGTGCACGGGCAATTAGTGCTCGTGTTGCGCCTCATGGCGACAGGGCTGATCGTGCAATTAGAAGTGCGGTTGATAGCCTGGTTGATCTGACGCACAACCTTGGCCTTGCTACTATTGGCGACGAACTCTACCTGAGTGGCATGGGGAATCTTTTTTCGCATCCAGAGTTCCTTCAGGGCGACCACGCACAGCAAGTCGCACGCCTGCTTGACAATCTCGAGCCATGGCTCCGTGAAGCTGCACCAAACGAACCACTCAATGTCTATATTGGTTCAGAAAATCCCATAGGAAAAACAAGCGGCGTGACGCTTATTGTGAGCCGCTTCCGGTCACCATATAGTGACAATAGTTATATTGGCGTCCTTGGTCCGACAAGGCAAAGCTACGACAAGGTAATGCGCCTCGTTCGACACACGGGTGCAATGTTAGAAGAGATTTTATAAGGGGATACAAATGAACGAAGAAATAGCGGGTAATGACAATACTGACGAAAAGGTAAAGAAGGCTGTAAAGGTTTCAAAAAAGAATACTACAGCCGAACTTGAACAGAAGGTGGGCGAACTGACGCTTGATTTACAGCGAACGCGTGCCGACTTTGAGAATTACCGCAAACGTGTCGATGTTGAGAAGACGGCGGCTCGTGAAGCTGGTCAGTCTGCGGCAATTACGAAACTCCTTCCTGTGATTGATAATATTGAACGTGCAATTGCATACGTTCCAGAAGATCTCAAGGCTAACCCATGGGCACAGGGGGTGACTAGTCTTGTGAAGAATCTTGAGAAGTCGCTTGAGGGGCTGAGCGTGAAGCGAATTGATGCCAAACAGGGGACTACATTTAACCCAGATTTCCACGAAGCGATTCAGTTTGACGAAGCCGCAGAGGGTGATCAAGAGGTAGTTGCAGAAGAGCTCCAAGCAGGATATATTCTTGGCGATCGTGTTATTCGCCACGCCATGGTAAAAGTAACGCGACAATAGTTTTCCACATTGTTGCGTAAAGCCGTCAGTACATTGACGGCTTTCTTTATGCTTATGGTAGAATAAGGGTATTATGCGTGGGCAACTATATTCATTAATGACAAATCCAGAATTTAACGGTGTTGTTGAGACAACACAGGCTGCTCGAGATGCAGTCAAGCGGGACGCAAGTATTTTCGAAGTCGTCCCAAGCGGGGTTATTGCACCTCGTGACACAAACGATATCCAGGCGGCAGTTCGCTGGGCAAGCGAAGAGGTAGAATCGGGTCGTCCGGTGACACTTGCTGCCCGCGTTGGCGGTACCTGCATGTCGGGCGGTGCACTAACCGATGGATACGTCCTAGATCTTAAGCGCTTCTATAACTTCACTGGTCAGGTCGACACTGACGCCCGTACAATTAAAACTCAGTCCGGTGCAATGCACCTTACGGTAGAGAAAGCTGCAAAGAAAGCCGGCCTTCTTTTTGCCCCATACACTTCATCGCGTGATATCTGCGGTATTGGTGGGATGCTTGGCAATAATGCAAGTGGTGAACAGTCAATTAAGTATGGTCCAACAAGTGCAAACGTTAACAGCCTGAAGGTAGTTCTTTCTGATGGTAAAGAATATGAGTTTGGTCCGTTAACGCGTGCAGAGGTTGAAGAGAAGAAGCGGCAGCCAACCTACGAGGGTGAAATCTACCGCCGTATGACGGCACTTCTTGATACGCACGCATTCACTATCGAGCGTAACCATCCGCGGACTGTAAAGAACGCTGCTGGATACCAACTCTGGGATCTATGGGATGCACACAAGCAGACATTTAACCTTTCGCGTTTATTTATAGGTGCACAGGGAACCTTGGGCATTATTACAGAGGCAGAGCTTAAGCTCGTGAAGCCTGGTTCGCATCGCCGAATGGTCGTTACGCCAATTAAGAACCTCGATACACTTCCCGATGTCGTAAAGACTATGCTTGCAGAGGGTCCTGCTATTTGTGAAACATTCGATCATTACACCTATGAACTTGCCGAAAAGCTCCACCCTGAAGATGCAGAGCGTGCACACGTCGCTCGCGGGAAGCACATGGTTGTCTTTTCTATCTTCGAGGGTGAGACACAACAGCAAACCGACATCATCGCCGGTGCTGCAAAAGATGCATTAGAGGCAAAGGGGCACGAGGCGTATTGGATTGATGACAAGGATGTTGTAGAAAGCTTCCTTCTTATTCGTCGGAAAAGCTTCAAGATGCTCCTTGAGCACCCAACGCCAAATACTCGTGCTGAAGCATTCTTGGAAGATACAATTGTCCCTCTTGACCACTACGGTGATTTCCTTCGTGAGCTCGAGGCTATTCTTGCCGAATACAAGATGATCTACACATACGCTGGTCATATTGGTCACGGAAGCATCCGCCTTGTGCCACTTGTTAACATGGAAGAAGACGGTGCGGCAGAGAAGGTTATGGAGCTTGAGACAAAGGTGAATGAACTTGTTGTTCGGTATGGCGGCTCAATTAGTGTTGATCATAACGATGGTATTATCCGTACACCGTACCTCGAGATGCAATTTGGTCCAGAGATGGTCAAACTTTTTGCTGAAGTGAAAAATATCTTTGATCCACTCAATATCTTTAACGCAGGCAAGAAGGTCGGCGGTACGTACGAATATGCCGTCGAGCACGTTATCCGAGAGAACGTCACGGCCTGACCCATTCGCAGTAAAAAAGTATATTAGCACTCTTGACATGAGAGTGCTAATTTTATTACAATAAATATATTGGCAATCTACACATGAGAGTGCTAAAATAGAATTAGATATATAAGTTTTCCATTTCTATCTCACAAAGGAGGAAATATATGGGTAAAATCATCGGAATTGACCTTGGTACTACCAACAGCGCTGTTGCGTACATGGTTGCTGGGAAGCCAGAGGTAATTGCAAATGCAGAGGGAAACCGAACAACCCCAAGTGTTGTTGCGGTAAATAAATCAGGCGAACGTCTTGTCGGTCAGGTTGCACAGCGCCAGCGCGTTACAAATGCAAAGAACACTATCTATGGTGTAAAACGCCTCATTGGACGTAAGTTCTCTGACGACGAAGTTCAAAAAGACCACGACATTATGCCGTACGAAATCGTTAAAAAAGGCGATGGAGTTGGTGTAAAGCTTGGCGACAAAAACTATAGTCCAGAAGAAGTTTCAGCAATGATTCTTTCAAAACTCAAGGCAGATGCCGAGGCGTTCCTAGGAGAAAAAGTCACCGAAGCCGTTATTACGGTTCCTGCGTACTTCGATGACTCACAACGTCAGGCAACAAAAGATGCCGGTAAGATTGCCGGTCTTGAAGTAAAGCGTATTATTAACGAGCCAACAGCTGCCGCACTTGCCTATGGACTTGAAAGTAAGAAGGATGAAAAGATTGCTGTATTCGACCTTGGTGGTGGTACATTTGACGTTTCAATCCTTGAACTTGGCGACGGTGTCTTTGAGGTAAAATCAACACATGGCGATACACACCTTGGTGGTGAAGACTTCGACAATCGCATTGTTAATTTCTTCCTTGATGAATTCAAGAAGGAAAGTGGCATTGACCTAAAGGGTGACAACGCAGCAATGCAACGCCTTAAGGACGAAGCTGAAAAGGCAAAGAAGGAACTTTCTTCTACAACTGAATATGAAGTAAACCTTCCATTTATTACTGCCGATGCTGACGGTCCAAAGCACTTCGAGGTAAAGCTCACCCGTGCGAAGCTTGAAGAGCTTGTGTCTGATCTCATCGATCGTCTTGCGACACCAGTTGAGAAGGCTATCAAAGACGCAGGCCTTAAGGCATCTGATATTGACGAGGTAGTGCTTGTTGGTGGTATGACTCGTATGCCTGCTGTTGTAGAGAAGGTGAAGTCAATCTTCGGTAAAG
>CAZADM010000002.1:0-83063 GCA_964483955.1 uncultured Candidatus Saccharibacteria bacterium
AGCCACTTTCGGTGCGCTCGCGAAAGGCAGTTTATATGGTCATCCACCCATACGGCACGGTTTCCAGCCGGCATAATAGGCTCTCCATGCTTCGTGTACACATTACCGCGCCTACCAGAATATCGATCTATTGCCCCTGGGTCAGCCCAGTCAAGCCTACTCCAATGTCGATACACCGCCTCTCGCTTAATGTCCACATTGCCCGGCCGAACCTTATCAATAAACAAAGCCCCCTGGATCTCAAGGGACTTCACAACTTCAGCATATTTCGGTTCGTATAGAAAATTCATCATACGCGACGACGAGAGGATAACCAGCGTATTCGCTGCCACCCTCCCGAGGGCGGCGACTACCTCTGGGTGATAGAACTCTATCGGCGTCACCCATTCACGAGAAAGTCCATTATTCAACGTCTCACTATATTCCGTCTCGGAGAGAAGATCGTACCGCGGAAAGATAACACCATCTATATCAAGATAGAGTGTCGCTTCTTTATTGCTGGGTGGTATATACTCCATACACCACAACTGTATCACGGCATATCTGTGATTAAGCTGAGTCGTCTCCGCCAAACACTTCGTCAAGACTTGATACAAGCACGTCACGGGGCCGTGCACCGTCTGCTGGGCCAATAATACCAGCGTCTTCCATTTCCTCTATAAGCCGGGCTGCTCGTGCGTACCCAACACGAAGCCGGCGTTGCAGTAGGCTTGCACTTGCCTTGCCGCCTTCGACAACAACACGGACAGCATCTTTATACATGTCATCGCCACCACCCGCACTTCCGTCGAAGTCCATTACCACGCCGCCCTTGCCATTAAGCTGAACCGGCTGGCTGACAACCTCGTCGTTGTATTGTGGTGGTGATTGCTGGCGAAGATGATCTGTTATCTTCAAGACTTCGTCATCGGTCACCCATGCACCCTGGATACGCTTTGGCTTTGGAAGTGCCGCCGTTGACATAAGCATGTCACCCTGGCCAAGAAGTTTTTCTGCACCAATTTGATCAAGGATTGTCCTTGAGTCAACCTGCGAAGCCACCGTAAAGGCAATACGTGCCGGAACGTTTGCCTTGATAAGACCCGTAATAACATCGACAGACGGACGCTGCGTTGCGAGGACAAGGTGGATACCAACAGCACGGGCCTTCTGGGCAAGACGGACAATCAGGGCCTCGACATCACGGGCGGCGACCATCATGAGGTCTGCAAGCTCGTCGATCACAATAACGATATATGGCATCTCGCCGTTTTCGTGCTGCTGCTCAAGCCCCTCTTCGTCCTGGATGACAATTTTCTTAGCACCGTTACGCAGCAGTGCATTGTACGACTTAATTTCACGCACCTTATGCTCGGCAAGAAGCTTGTAGCGTCGCTCCATTTCGTTTACCGCCCACTTCAGTGCACTAATTGTCTTTTCTGGATCATTAATAACAGGAGTAAGAAGATGTGGAATGTCCTCATATGGTGCCATTTCAACCTGCTTAGGGTCGACAAGAATGAGCTTCATCTGGCTTGGGCTATTGCGATACAGCAGGCTTGAAAGAAGCGTGTTAATCATGACCGACTTACCAGAGCCTGTCTGACCGGCAATAAGGAGGTGGGGCATTTTATTGAGCTCGCCAATGACTGCCTGCCCGGAGATATCTTTACCGATAGCAAATGAGAGTGGCTCGTGACCGCCCTGCCACTGCTTACTAGCAAGAATTGAGCGGAGCCGAACATCTGCTGCCCGGCGGTTTGGTACTTCAATACCAACGGCCTTTTGACCAGGAATTGGTGCCTCTATACGGAGGGTTTGTGCCGCAAGATTAAGGGCAATGTTTGTTTCAAGCTGGGTAATTCGGGTGAGCTTCACGCCGCTCGGTGGACGAAGAGTGTACTGTGTCACCTTCGGGCCAATATTTGCCCCTTCCATCTCTACGGCAATGTTAAACTCGCCAAGAGTATCTTGAATAATTTGTGCATTTTGCTGGACATTACCTGCGTCGGCCGGGGACTCTTTTTCCTCCAGGAGGCTGAGGCTTGGTGACTGCCAGTTGGGATCGCTGACCGTAACAAGTGCAGCACGTTTCTCTGCTGCTGGGTCTTTTGCGACACTATTTTTAAGGGAGCTTAACTGTGGAGACTTCTTCTCTTTTTTGCCCTGTTCTGTAGGGTCGAGCATTGGAACACCTGCGTTCAGCTTGAAGTCGGCCTTGGCCTTCTTTGGTGAATCAAGGGCTGCTGCAGTACGCATGACCTTGACGTTCTCTTCTTGCTCTGCGGGGTCGCGCCGGACTGCTTCCCAGATTTTTGTAATAATAACCTTTGGCGATACACGGGTAATAAATATAGCCGTAATAATAATCAAGAGGAAGTAAAGAAACGCCGCAACCCCGGGATTCACCATAGCAAGCATGCCACTATTTGCCATATCCCCAACAAACCCACCCGTTGTCGTGCCGTCTGAGCGTGTAAGGAGGCCGAAGAGACCAGAGAACCACACGAGCGACAAGACAGACGCGAACTTTACAACAAATGGAATGCGGTTTTCTTCTGCCCTGAAAATCTCGACTGCAAGATACATAAAGAGGACAGGAATAACATACACGCTGTAGCCGACAGTGTTAATTGCAGCCTGGTAGAGCCAGTCGAGGACCGGGCCGCCAAGCTTAAACCAACCAAGGATAAGAAGGAACGAGAATGCAATTAAAAGAATTGCCCCAACCTGACGCCAAAAACCGTCCGGAAGGACGTGCTGAGGAGATGCTGACTGTGCTACCCTTTTTCGTGATGATGAGCTTTTTGAGCTTCGCTTTTTCTTTTTTGCCATACTACTTTTTATTATACGGGGTTACGCCCCTGATGTCATATCTTTATTGTAGCATATTTTACTACGTTTTGCAAGATGCTTGTGCTATTTAATTCAGGCCAGCGTTCCAGGTGCCGACAAGTGTCGTAGAGTTCCAGTTATACCCCAGTGTATACGATGTCGTCCCGGTTAAAAGAGCACACGTGGCAGCAGCATCAATTGCCGTGGCAGTGGCAATAACACCACTCGAAGACCGTGCAGTAAACCCTACCCCATTTGCTCCAGTTACAACGCCAAGTGAATACGACTGTCTGTCACTTGTTGTGCAATAATACCAATTATTTCTCCCTGTTGTGTAGAGAGATTTGTTTACCTTAAGCCCGAAATCTATCGGTATTGAGGCTGGATACATACTATCTGCGGCTGTCGTCTTGATGGTATCGATTTTTTTCATAAATGACTTCATCTCAGAGTTCACCGCCGCACTCTTTGCCCTATCGGTAATGCCGCCATAGGCAACAACAGTAATTGCCGCAAGAATAGCCACAACGACGACAACAATAAGCAGCTCGACTATCGTAAACCCTGTACGTTTTCCACCCAAGTAGTTCATATCTAGCCCTATTGTAACACAAACCCCCAAGGCACAGGCGTTGGGGGTTTACTGAATACGTATGCTGCTTAGTAGCCGCGCATATCGGTTTTTGCCTTTGGCTCAACCGTTTCAGTGTCTGGCACCATTGGTGCAGGGAAGCTCTTTGGTGCAGGGCGACGGAATGGCTTATCAGCTCCGGTGTTTTGTGATTGTGCATCACCACCCTGGCTAGCTTGTGGTTGACGACCACGACCCTGTTGTGGCTTGTCACTTCCGTTAGAACGATTACCACCGCCACCGATTTCATTCACTACTGGGATAACAATTGGCGTACGACGCGTTTGGTCGTAAAGGATATGCGTCAGCTCGTCCTTAATCTCCTTCTTAACGACATCAAGGTCTACCTTGCGGCCGCTGAATGTGCGTGCGACCTTCTGTTTGAGGTACTGACGAATAATCCCCATGAGTTCTTCGCTATCACGAAGATAGATGAAGCCACGGCTGATAATATCAGGACTTGTCATAAGGCGACCGCTTCCCTTTTGGACGGTAAGAACGACAATGAACATACCCTCGTTTGACATGTGGATGCGATCCTTAAGGACAACCTCTGAGACAATTTCACCAGAATCGTCATACATGATACCACCAACAGGAACACGCCCAGCCTTCTTGGCAGTGCCGTCGTTTATTTCAATAACATCACCGCTATCACAAACAAAGATGTTCTTGCGCGGGATAGCACATTCCTTTTCCGCAAGGCGTGCATTATGCACAAGCATGTGGAACTCGCCGTGAATTGGCATATAGAATGTTGGGTTAAGGGCATTGATAAGCTTTACGTGGTCGTCGTAGTAGCCGTGACCTGACATGTGCAGTGGGCCAACACCGGTAAGGTGTGACTTGCCGTTCTGAATCACTTCAGAACCTTCACGCATAAGTCCGTCAACGGTGCGGACAACGTACTTTTCGTTACCAGGAATTGGGTTTGAGCTCAGAACAACGATGTCCGTGTTCTTAATCTTGATGTGCTTGTGTGCACCACTTGCCATACGGTTAAGGACGGCATTGAACTCACCCTGTGAACCTGTACCAACAATAGTAACTTGGCTGTCAGGGAGCTTCACGATATCTTCCATTTTCACAATTACGTCTTTTGGAACGGTGATAGTACCGGTGCGAAGTGCAACTTCAACGTTCTGAATCATACTGTATCCAGCGAAGGCAACCTTGCGACCCTTCTTCTTCGCAGCCTCAAGAATGAGCTGCATACGGTGAATCTGGCTACTGAAGCTACTAATAATCAGACGGCTATTGCGATGCTGATCCATGATTTCTTCCATACTCTGCTGAACCTCGAACTCACCGTGCTGATGAGTACCTGCTGATTCACAGTTAGTAGATTCGTTCATAAGAAGCGTAATGCCCTCTTTTGTTGCAATCTCTGTAAGGCGTGCAAGGTCAAATTGCTTACCGTCCACTGGACGTTCTTCGAAACGCCAGTCACCAGTGTCTACAAGAACACCCTCTGGCGTACGGACAACAACCGCAGTTGCGTCAGGGATTGAGTGGTTCACGCGGACAAGTTCAATACTAAAGTTATCACCAATAAATACTTGTTCATGCGACTCTGGGTCCATGACGTGGTACTCAGGCTCGTAGCCACTAGTTGCTTCTTCCATAGTGCGCTGCACCATTGCAAGGGTGAACTTTGAGCCGTAGACTGGCGCTGGAATCTGGTGAATAAGGTGACGGAATGCCCCAATGTGGTCAAGGTGACCGTGCGTAAGGACAACGGCGCGGACCTTATGCTTATTCTCTAGGAGGTAGCTGATATCCGGCACGATGTAGTTGATGCCTGGGTAGTCTGATCCAGGGAAAAGGAATCCCATATCGATGACAATGATGTCGTTATCATACTCAATCGCCATCATATTCTTACCGATACCCATTTCACCAAGACCACCAATTGGGATCACGCGGAGGCGTGGACCAGGGGTGCGCGGCTGCTTCTTTTGGTCAGCCATACTGAACTGGCGACCTTCGTAGCCGTTGTAGATAGACTTGTTTACTGGGACGTTAATAACGTGCTGTGAGGCACGTTTATTGACGTCGTCACTGGTGCGACGCTGTGCACGGAAGACTTCACCGCGACGAGTCTGCGTGTTTGCAAGCACGGTATTATTTTGCTTTGGATTGCGGTTCGCACCTTGATTCTGTCGACTGCGTGGATTTTTTGCGGCATCATCTGCCTGTGGAGTTGAGAGTCGTCGTTGACCCATTATTGTATGCTCCTGCTGTTTCTCAATATCACCCTTAGTGGTACTTTCTTCCTACTAAAAGCCGTATTGCTAGTAATTATTTTAAAAAGAAGGGGTGCAATGGTGTGCGTATATTGTAGTGCTCTTTATTGCCTTCCCCTTTGAAAGTAACCTTATCGTAACACGGTGCTTGTGCAGTGTCAATCAAATAATTGACCTAGTGATTAAAAAATGATATAATAATAATTATACACCTACACCGCGTAGTGTACGCACCTACCCCTTGGAGAAATGATGAATTTTACCTATATGCTCGTGTCGCTCGCCGCGATGCTATACATTACCAACTGGATCAAGGAGGCTATCAACGAACAGATGGTTGCATCAAGTAAGCGACGGTTTATTGAGCTTAAGAAGCTCCACACCAGAACTGCCGAAACAATCGAAGTCCCCTTTAACCTTTGGTGGGAGGGCGAGGCTCGAAGTATCGTTTCAAAAAGAATCGTATCGAGTTTCACAGACCAAATCCCCAATGATGCACCAGAGGAAGTTAAGGAAATGCTTGCCCACCTCCTTCCTATCGGCCCCATGGTGGATGACATCAGAGACACCGCCCTTGAGCTTGCCATCCATACCTACTCGGCAGATGAAGAGAATGCTCTTGTACAGCAACTCCCCCGCTATGGCGGCATCCGACGTCACGTGGGTAGGGATATTGAGCAGCGGCAGGAAAATATAGAGTCAAGCAAGACAAGTCTTATTGCCGTTGGTCTTGACCCAGATGAGATAGCGAAGCGTTTCACCAAGACAACAGGTGCATAATTGGCTTGAGCGGGCGGTGTACATACGCGCATCGCCCGCTCGCCACACCCAGCATTATTGCTGGGTTTTTTGCTTTATCGCTTCAATAACTTTTGGAAGGTCATCAAAGAAGTGCTGGCGAGTCTGCTTATTGTAAATAGTACTTGAAGGGTGGTAGAGCGGTGCAAGCGTATACTGCTCCCCCGCTACAGTGACGTCGTAAAGCGAGCCGTGTACCTCGCCAATTGTGACATCAGAAAGGAAATGGCCCATACTGTGGCGGCCAAGTGTGAGGATGACTTTCGGCCGGATGATACTCAGTTCTCGCTCAAGATATGGCCACGATTCATCTTTTTCGGCGCGGCTAGGGTCGCGGTTTTTTGGCGGACGATATTTTACGATATTTGTGACATAGACGTCATCACGTTCAATATCTACACTCTCAAGGAGTTCGTTCAGAAGCTGCCCCGCCCCACCCTGAAAGGGCTTACCGGTAAGGTCCTCGTTTTTACCTGGCGCCTCACCAATGAAGAAAAACTCAGAGTCGAGATTACCGTGCCCCATGACAAGGTGCGTTGCCTGTGCGGCTAGATTTGGCGTCACGTTGTTTGCAAGTATGTCTGCCTTGAGGACATCAAGTTGGTGCTGTTTTTCCGGGGAGTTGTTCATATGTATATCTTTATTATATCATATTTTACAGTATTAAGCTATAGTTGTACCACTTCTCCGCCAAGGCGTTTTCTAAAATGCGAGTCGTGAGAAATATAGAGAATAGCACCCGAGTAATTATTGAGCGCATTTTCAAGCTCCTCGATACTTGGAAGATCAAGGTGGTTTGTAGGCTCGTCCAGAACAAGAAGTGACGGGTTGTCGGCAAGCATATCAATAAGCTGCAGGCGTGCTTTCTGCCCCCCACTCAATTGGCTAACCGGTGTGTTTCCGTCACCTTGTGTGAACAAATAATCGCTCATGAGCTGACGGACCTTTGTCTCACCCACCGCAAGTCCTCTTGATAAAAATATGTGTTCAATTGCCTGAGAAAGGGTTTTTGTAAGGATACCGGAGGGGGTTTCTTGTTCATATACACCAACGCGTATCTTCTTGTCGGCATCTATCACGCCATCAAATACAGTTGCGGGAAGCGTATCGCCCTTAAGGGTAGCAAGAAGTGTCTTCACAAGTGTCGACTTACCGGCACCGTTACGACCCCTTAGTTCAACTACCTCGCCCTCACGAATTTGGAATGAAATATTTTCAAATAGGATATCACTGTATCCCAGCGAGAGTGCGTCGACATTCACAAGAAGCCTTCCGTAGCCCTCCTCACCCGTGACGCCATGAAGCCGTATGTTCTTTGCCTTATACTTTTGGTACTGTTCGCCCGTCTTAAGCCCCATGCCCTGTACGGACTCGCGATCCACCCAGAAGGTTGGCTTTTCAATCTTTTCAAGCTGAGCAAGCTCTTCGCGTGATTGTGCCTCTAGACGCTTGAAGCGTTGGATAGTAGAACCGGTACGCGACTTCTCTTTAAACCGCTGGTACTCAAGGATTTTTTGCTTCACATTGACAATACGACGCTGTGTGAGCTCATACTCGTTCATACTTGCACCAGTTGAGCCTGCGTTCTGCTTAAGATATGCGGTGTAATTGCCCTTGTAGTTAAGAATTTTCTGGTCTTTAATTTCCAAAATACGATCGACGTTTTCAAGCACGTCGCGATCATGGCTAATAACAAGCATGGCGTCGCTAGAGGTTCGCATCCACTGCAAGAACATCTCTTTCGCTATGTAGTCCATGTGGTTTGTCGGTTCGTCAATAAGGGCGAGCTGTGTATTGGAAAGCATCACTTTAGCCACTTCAATAAGGCGCTTCTGGCCGCCACTAAGCGTTCCTATTTTCACCTCAGCCTTGTCCCCAAGTTGAAATGAATCAAGTACTTTCTGGACTTCATTTTCAATTGTGTAATAGCCAAGGCTATCAAACTGCTCTAGTGCCTCTGAGTATTCATTAATGAGACGCATATTGTCGCCCATGGTTTCCGGGTAAGTCTCTAGGGTGTGTTTGAGCGTGCCATAGTGCGGGAGATCCTGAAGAATGTAAGCTGTAACGGTCATGTCTTCGAACCCGTGGTGCTCTTGGCGGGTTGCAATCATGTGGACGCCACGCCCGATGGTAATTTCACCCTGATAATCCTTGTCGTCACCGGCAAGAATGCGGAATAGCGTTGTCTTACCTTCACCATTACGGCCAATAATGCCCACCTTTTCACCGTTATCTATAAAAAATGAGGTGTGCTCAAAAAGACGCTTATCGCCAAAGGATTTTTCTTCTATGGTGGCAGAGAGAATCATGTATCTTTATTATACCACCTTTACAGAGGTACGACAGGGGTATGGTGTAAATTGACTATTTTTGTATTATATATTATAATAATATTGTCTATGTTCTTGCATCCGCAATGAGCGAGGCCCGAGAGAAAGGATGGCCATGGCTATCTCTTCCCCTACCGCACCTTTACCTTACAGGGAGTCCTATATCCAAACATTTGGCGAGGACGTCACGCCCAAGGAAGTGCCTTTAGTGCACATTGCCCAACAGGCACATAAATGCTGGGCACTCGTTAAGCCCATTCTGAAAAAGAGTGGAGAGCCAACCGAAGCCACAAGAGATGCAGTGCTGACAAATACGCCGGCACGCATAGAGTGCTTCTGGAACCTTGAAAAGAATGAACATGGCATGTTTATCTTCGATGGAAGAGGAGATCTCATCGTCTCTGTACTCAATGCCCATATGGGCTATGGTGGCGACCACTCTGCCCTTTGTGCAAACATTATGCAGCACCTTGGGGTTTCACTGGAGTTGTTCAGAAACATCCAACGACGGAGTTGGGGAGAAGCGACGTACGCCTTTGTTGTATCCCGACAAAAGACCGTCCTTGATGATGGATCTATCGCTGCGGAGCGTACCCATGAGGTTCGACCTCACTGGGTATGGTGGCCGACGACATAAGGTAAAGACAAAAGCCCGCGAGTAATGCGTACTCGCGGGCTTCTTTATATCAAGCGATGCTACGCTTCGTTGTGCACTTCCTTGAGAGAAAGACTCAAACGCCCACGCTCGTCGATACCAGTAAGTTTTACCTTCACGATTTCACCTTCCGTAAGAACATCTGACACCTGGTCAACATGTTCGTTTGAAAGCTGTGAGATATGTACCATACCATCAATACCAGGAAGAATGTTCACAAAGGCACCGAAGTCCTTAATGCTGACAACCTTACCCTCGTAGATACGGCCCACTTCTGGCTCTTCGGTAAGACTCTTAATCCAGTTAATTGCCTTTTCGATATTCTCAGTATCAGATGCAGCGACAGTGATGAGGCCATCTTCCTTAATGTCAATCTGAGCACCAGTTTCGGCAGTAATCTTATTGATTACTTCCCCACCCTTACCAATCACCGCACCAATCTTGTCTGGGTTGATCTTGATCTTTTCAATGCGTGGGGCAAATGGGCTAAGAGCCTCGCGTGGCTGTGACATTGTCTCTATCATATGAGCAAGAATGTGTGCACGGCCAGTTTTTGCACCAGATATAGCTTGCTTCAAAATAGCTACAGGGAGTCCATGGACCTTCATATCCATCTGAATAGCCGTGATGCCTTCTGAGGTACCGGTGACCTTGAAGTCCATGTCGCCTGCAAAGTCTTCTGCATCAGCGATATCAGTCATGATATACGGCGTATCACCGTCCATCATAAGCCCCATAGCAACACCTGATACGGGACGAGAAATTGGAACACCCGCATCCATAAGTGCAAGAACACTTGAACAGGTTGCCGCCATTGAGGTTGACCCATTCTGACTCATGATTTCTGTGACACTACGGATAGCGTACGGGAAGTCTTCGGCAGATGGCAGTACCGGCATAACCGCACGTTCCGCAAGATACCCGTGACCAATTTCACGTCGGCCTGGGCCACCCAGACGTCGTACCTCACCTACCGTATAGCCTGGGGCGTTGTAGTGGTGCATATAGCGACGCTCGCCATCGTTAATTTCCATTGTATCAACCATCTGTGCATAGCTGAGCGGTGCAAGAGTGACGATATTAAGAGCTTGTGTCACGCCACGAGTAAAGAGGCTTGAACCGTGCGTACGCGGAAGAAGGCCAACTTCACTTGAAAGTGGACGGACTTCATCAAGCTTACGACCATCTGGACGCGTCTGGTTTTCAACAATCCCACGACGGACATCTTTATGAAGTGCCATCGTGAAGGCCTCGTCGTATTCATCGCGAACAGCAGGATATTCCGCCTCGCCGATCTTGTCAGTAAAGGCTTCATGAAATGCCCAGCGAAGCTCATTTACCATTTCATTGCGCTCTGGGTATGGGCGTTGGAGTTTTTCGCCAAGCTTTCCAGAAACCCAGTCGTCAACTTCGGCTTGAATAGCTTCATTTGGCAAAATAAGTGCATATTCTTGAGCAACGGGCTGCACCTTTTCTGCAAGCTCTTTCTGGAGGGCGATTGCAGGCTGGTAGGCTTCAAATGCCCAGGCAAGTGCCTCGCCGATCACCTCTTCTGATACCTCATTTGCACCGGCCTCAACCATCGTGATGCCACTTTCAATACCGGCAACCACAAGATCAAGATCAGAGTTCTCACGCTCTTCTGGTGTCAAGAAAGCCTTGAACTCGCCGTTCACACGGCCAACACGAATCCCCGAGACTGGACCATCGAACGGCGTACCGGTAAGCATGAGTGCCGCAGATGCTGCGATCATAGCAATAGAGTCGGGCCGGAAGTTTGGGTCCATAGAGAGGACGCTCGCAACCACCTGAACTTCCTGGCGATATCCCTTAGGGAAAAGCGGACGGATTGGACGGTCGATCAGGCGACCGATAAGAATCGCCTCGTCTGACGGGCGGCCTTCACGTTTAATAAAGCGACTGCCGCTGATTTTACCAGCCGCATAAAACTTTTCCTCATAATCAATGCTCAATGGGAAGTAATCAAGCACGACTGGACGTGAGCCAACCTGAGCCGTTCCAAGAATAACCGTATCGCCATAGCGAACAAGCACTGACCCTGTCGAGCGGAACCCAACTCGATTTACCTCTAGTGTTAATGGACGGCCTTGGAATTCAGTTGTAACACTTAAAATATCCTTGCCGTGCGGATTTATTGTTGACATACGTGTGTCTCCTTTTTTTGTTCACCCACGCTTCTATTCTGAGCGAGTAAGTAACGGGTACGGAAGTTGGAAGGAGTGTGTTCAAACTTTTGTATCCAGCACTTAGTCGCGTGTGGGCATACATCTATTATAACACGGTGTGATTTTTAGAAGGTCTTCAGTTGAAAGAAGTGTAGCTAGCCGTTGCGCGGTATTGCCACAAGGTCAATATCAAAAACAAGATCACTATTTGCAGGAATATTAGGGGCTGGGCTTGCCGCACCATAGGCCTGTTCTGCAGGGATTATAAGACGGCGCGTCCCTCCCACTTTCATACCAGGAACACCATGAGTCCAGCCGGCAATCACTTGATCAAGGCCAAATGTTATGGCGTTGCCAAAATCGTGGCTACTTTGAAAAATAATACCATTCTTCACAAGTGCACCCGTGTAATGTGCGGTAATTGTTGCACCTGGGCGAACTTCTTCGCCAGTACCTGGGTCTGTGTCAATAATTTCTAAGTCTATAACCGCGTCAGTGCGAGGTTCAAAGTTATGGAGTTTTGTGCCTTCGTATGTCATGTATTTATAGTACCACGAAAAGGAAAAGCCCCGCCCCAAAGGGAGCAGGGCTCAACCTTTAGGACGGGGTGCGCTGCTACAAAGAAGCAATTAGTGAACAGGAAACGTCACAGTAGACATACGCTCATCTGCCCGTTTTGTAGCTTGCTTAAACTGCCTAAGCCTGTCCTCCCGTGCCTCAATTGTCACTTGAAGCACACCACGAAGCCCCCGCCCTACCATAAACGGAAGGTGCTTTGGCTGGTGTCGCTCTACCCTTCCGACAAAGTACATATCGTCAAACTCTAGATCAACGAGATATACAAGTGCCTCGTGTAAAGCATCAAAACTACGCACGGCTTCGTCGGTGTAGGCTTGTACCATCGTGACCTCAGACACATCAGTCCTACTACCATGGTAGACATGCGGTCGAAGCCCATGCCATACAATCCACTCCCCATGACGTGTCATCCACATCTTGATCGCTAGGTCGTTGGGGGTTTGATCGCCGCTATGGAATCCGGGCCTTGCCAATAAAACATCGAGGACCATAAGGCCTCTTGTCTCCTGAAAGTCTTGAAGTCCAGCAAGCTGGGATTCAGTTATGTAACGATACCCGTCAAGGTACTTGGCGTATGGCTTTATCTCGCTCGAGTACATTGCCACTACCATATCGACATCGACCCCACAGTCATGCAGGTCGTTTTCGGGCACTGCATGACCAGGATTATTCATGATGCGGGAAATGAGCTGTCTCACATTGCCGTCACTTTGATTGCTGGGCTTACCCATTACCAATCACCGCTTTCTATTAAAGGACGCTCTTGGGGCGAACCCCAAACGGACGTGCATAAAAACTCTATGCATCTATAGCATAAACTCAAAATCGCAAAATCTCAAGCATGAGCTTGACGTTTACAAGAAGCACCTATCCCCTATGATGATATTGCGAAATAAAAAAAGAACCCCGCTTATTTGCGGAGTCCTAGTTTTGCTACGACAGCCTTATAGGCTTCGAAGTCTTTGTTCTCAAGATACTTGAGAAGCTTCTTTCGGCGACCCACCATCTGTACAAGACCGCGACGAGCCATGTGGTCGTGCTTGTTGATCTTGAGGTGTTCGGTGATCTCTTTAATGCGAGTAGTCAAAACAGACACTTGAGCCTCTGGGCTTCCAACGTCAGTTTTGTGTCGCTGTGTAAGAGCAAACGCCTGTGCTTTATTCTCTGCTGTAATCATCAAGTGTGTATTATAGCAGAGTTTATAGATGTTTTCAAGGGGTTGGAAAATGAAAACCCTCCGACCCTGCAAACATAAGCAACGTACTTCGCCCTGACGTACGGCATACCCCGAGAGAGCGTATCAATAAAAATACCTATGAATATTGACTTTTTATGCCTTAAATGGTATAATGAAAATCATATGGAGCGATTTGGGTCAGCTCCGCAGTGTACCACCCCTACCGGTGTCTCCCTGCGGACTATCTTCACTTTTTTCTTCGCCGTGATCGTGACGGTCTTCTTATGGGCAACTTTGGTATCTCAGCCGGCCCATGCACAAGATGCAAGCTGGAATGGCAATGATGCAATTATCCATGCTGGTATGCGCTACTCGGCCGTCCCTCTTGATGAGCTCGCGGGTAACCACGGCATCCCATCGGGGTCAACGGTATTTATCTACAGAGAAGAGGCGTCTGCGGCAAATCGTAAGGCGTTTGTAATCTATTTCTCACCCGGAATTGACCCGCCAACAGCAACCTCAGCAACTGCGGTAGAGTTTTCACTCAAAGGCAGCAATGAACTCTCGAAACCACAAAACTCAAAAACAGTCTCACTTACGCCGCAAGGTCAAGAAGAGCCGCTCAGCTCTTGTAGTGTGGGGGGTGTTGGATGGGTTATATGCCCCATAAGCGTCTTCCTTGCCGAGGGAATGGACAAGATATTTGATATTCTTTCTGGGCTCATTCAAGTTCAGCCACTCCTTATCAGCGATACAAACAACGACCTCTACCGTGCATGGTCTATCATGCGGACTATTGCAAATGTCGCCTTTGTTATTGCCTTCCTTATCATTATCTACTCGCAAGTCACAAGCATGGGTGTCAGTAACTATGGTCTCAAGCGGCTTATTCCACGGCTGATTGTTGCGGCAATACTTGTGAATATCTCATACTATATAGCAGCGATTGGCATCGATCTCTCGAACGTTCTTGGGTTTTCCGTCCAGAACCTCTTCACCACAATCAGAACAGATGTCTTTAATATCACCAACGACACCTTTGGCGGCAGCGTTAATTGGGGTACCGTCGTCGCGATAGTTCTTGGTGGCGCAGGGCTTACCTACTGGTCTGTTGGAAGTGCCGGCGGTGCACTCTACCTCCTCCTTCCCCTTCTCGTAGGACTCATCTTACTCATCCTCTTTGTCGTTCTTGTACTTGCTGCTCGGCAAGCGATTATTATCATCCTTGTTGTTATTGCACCGCTAGCATTTGTTGCAAACCTTCTTCCTAATACGGAGGGTTGGTTTAAGAAATGGCAACAGCTCTTTATGACAATGCTCATCTTCTTCCCAGCCTTCTCACTTGTCTTTGGTGGGTCTCAACTTGCGGGACAAATTATCGTACAAAATGCTGGCGATAATATTATCATCGTCATCTTTGGACTTGCAGTGCAGGTGGCACCACTCATTATTACGCCACTTCTTCTTAAGCTGAGCGGTAGTCTTCTTGGCAGGATTGCACAAATGGTGAACGATCCCCGCAAGGGCTTCATGGACCGAACGCGCAACTGGTCAAAAGAACGACAAGAAATGCTTCGACAAAAGAATCTCTCGAAGCCCGTCAGCAAGAATCCTCTCACCTACGGACGTGCCGCTCTTCAGTGGGCTGATAACAAGAACAGGCACGTGAAGGACAAGACAGAGCTTTACAAGAAGCGATCAGATAACCGCTACCACAACTCTAAGGGTTACAAGAATCTCCACGAGCAGACTGCCGGGGCCGACTTGCAACGACAGGCTACCGACGAGCGAAATGAAGCACACATTGAAGCACTCAAGGCAACACCCGGGTCTGAACTTCAGCAACTTAACCGTGCACTTGCGACAGACAAGCAATCTCATGAGGCGGCAAAAGTACGGGCGAATGTTGATGTTGAGAGGCTTCGCGTTACTGAGCACTCGGATTTGCACACAAACACACTCAATGCAAAGGCGGCAGAGGCAACCCTTGATACGCTTACGAGTCAGAATGCACGCATGATGGAAGAATATAAGTCAGGTAAGCTTGTTCCGACTGGCGAAAAATATACATTCATGAGTGAACTGAAACAGTCGTCTATTAATGCAGGTGCCGAGAAGCAAGGTGTGGCGTCAGCTCAGTATGAAGTGCAGCGTGCTTTCGCTGAAGCCATGAATGCGGAAAGTATTGCCGGTGAGTCACTGCGAAAAATTGCCGCCAGTGTCAATGGAATCGTTGGTGAAACTCGTGCCCGCGCCCAGGCTGTATCAAGCATTAATAAACTCGACGACGATGCCCTCAAGAGTAATATGGAACTCCTTAAGGCAAATGCCACGCAGGCAAGGACAACCATCAAGGCATACTCTCAAGATATTGTTAATGGCATTATTAATGGAACTCTGACCGATATCAATGACGACCAACTTCGTGCGGCGCTTCAATTACAAGCAGAGGAGAAAAACATGTCGCTCTTCGAGGCCGCTCGAGGCTCCCTCAATATCAACCAAGATATTGTCAGTGAGGTCATCGCCGACAATGTTGGCAACTTCAAGGTTGCTGGTGGCTTCCATCTTCAAGCCGACCCAAGCCTTAATGTACGAGATAGGGGCGCGTCCTTTATGGGTGACCTGGCGAAAGCACGAGTGGCGACCCTCGGGAATGTTGGTGCCGATAACCTATCGAGTCTTAAGGCTGGATGGCTTGTCGACTTTACGGCAAACCTTGACGACAACCTACGTGCAGCTCGCGACTCTGGTGACTACAGAAGCCTACAGCAGGCATACATGAGCGTAAAGCGAGCCCTCACGACACCGGATATTCTCGCAAAGCTCAACGACCGAGAAGACGAAGTTCGACGGATCGAAAAGGCACTTGCAGAGATCTTCAACGAAGCGGCAACGGAAGATCCACGTCCAACTATCTAGCCCACTACTTCTCAATAACTATCGCGTCTTCAACACTCCACTGCCCCACTTTTGTGCGGCGTAGTGCGGTACAGTAAGCACCGGTCTCAAGGACGCTACCAATATCTTCGGCAAGCGTACGGATATACGTTCCGCTGCTAACGTGTGTGCGAATAGTGACTTCGGGATACGCATAGGAAATAAGTTCAAGTGAGTGGATAGTGACGGTACGCATAGGCATTTCGACAACCTCACCTTTTCGGGCAAGATCGTAGGCACGACGACCGTTGATCTTTATCGCACTGTACATTGGTGGACGCTGCTGTATTTCACCGGTAAATTGTTTAAGGGCGTTACGAACCTCATCCTCGGATGGGATACGATCGGATACGTCTGTTACCTCACCCTCCGGATCGCCCGTAGAGCTTGTCTGACCAAGGCGGATAACTGCTTCGTACTCTTTATCGAGTTTTGTATACTGCATAGCATTGCGACATTCTTTGCCCGTCACAATAATCATAAGGCCTGTTGCGAACGGATCGAGCGTTCCCGTATGCCCTACCTTCGCCTTTTTCCCAAGTGCCTCGGAAAGACGACGCCGAACACGAGCCACGACGCCAAAACTGGTAATACTAGCGGGCTTATCGACAAGAAGGGTGCTATGTTCTTCTGTAAACACCATATTACTCTTGTGTTGGTATCTTGAACTGACCAGGGTCTGCTGCGTACGCAGCTGATGGCTGTACGGGTTGCTGTGGAGCCTCTGTTGCTACCACAGGGACTGTTGCCGACTGAGATGCGGGCTGGACGCCACCCCCGTCTGTATAAGCAGAAATGATTTGGTCGGTAACGGGTGAAGCTGGCGTGGCTATGTCCGCTGGGCTATCAAGAATATCGCCAAGAATCTTAGGTGGTTCAGTTACCGGAAGTGGCAGTGCCGCACCACCAACGCCAAGCTGTGAAAAGTCAGGAAGTGGCGGTGGCATTGGAAGTGTTATTTCTGGTGCGGCTGGTGCCTCAATACCATACGCACTCACAGGAGGCCCTTGCTGCACTTCAGGAAGCACAGGCTCTGGAGTGATTGGCTGCACAACCGGCTCTGGCGTAAGTGGTTCAATTACCCGCTTCTCTTGCGTAAAGACAGGGGTATCACCCTGTGATTGGGGTATGTCACCCTCCTCTACAGAAGCGACAATATCACCAACAGGCTGCTGCACTGTATCGAGTGGCTTCTCTTCTGGGGTGAGGTATGCATGAGAAAGGATTGTGCTATTTTGCGAACTATCAGCAACAGAGCGGGCATCATTTTCTGCCTGTGCAATTGATGCATTAAATACACCTCCCATAAGTGGCGTGTCCTTGAATGCAGAAGAGTTCACCTTTTTATCTGTGTGGACATCTGTGATAGCAGCAACAGGGGGCTCCTCCGGGGCGTCAGCGATAGCCACAGGCCCGTGGGCTGGGGTCTCGGCTGCACGCTTTGCCTCTTCGGTGATAATCTCTTCCTGGCTCTTACCCCTTACGCGCTTATCTAAATCTGCGAGGGTCTCTTTCTTTGATGCTTTCTTCTTTTTACGCGGCGGGGTGCTCGTCAGATCATCGTGCTGTATGCTCAGGCCACCTGCGTCTTTTACTGGTACAGAAACAGCAACTGGCTGAGTTTCGTCGCCGACTATAGTTGGCGGTGCCACAGGGGCGTCTTGTATGTGCTCTGCCTGTTGTAGCTCGGTGGCAATAAGTTGTTGATCGGCACCGGCAGCCATAAGAGTTGCAGCAACGGTCATAGCACGTGAAGATGTCTTTTCATTACTAAACCTGTCCGTCTCGGCAACAATTCCTGTCAAAAGAGCGGTTGCGATTGGTGCGGTAAGCAGTGCATCTTTTTTATCTTTCTTTAAAGCATCGACAAGACCGGCAATCATTTCACTGAGCCCACTTGCGTGCGTGTCGTGCCAGTCAATACCCCCAAGGGTGCTTGTTGCATCACCTGCTGAAACCGTAATAATTGCTGCATCGTGCAAAATTTGCCCATGGTTATCAAGTGCAGCATCAAGGTCTTCTTGGCTATCAACACCGACAGCAACAACAAGCTCGACATTATAATCACCCTGGCTAAACTCGAGGTCATCTTCTGTGATTGTTGTTTTGTACGGCGTGATAAAGATCTTTACCGCGTCGTCGACAACTTTATAACGGAGGTGGTCTGCCTTTTCTTTATTGAGAGCGATGATGAAATCCCTCAGGCTATCCGTGGTGTCGTCGAATGTTTTTTCTGGCTCCAGGAATGCAAGTGCTGGTGGCGTTTCACCACTAAAAATTGCCGTTGCATACTTCCCCTGGGCATCAAGAAGGAGTGTAAGACCCAGTGCAGCAGAAAGTGCATCAACCGAAGGGTTTTTTGATACAGTAACAAGCACCTTCTCTGCCTGCTTGAGCTTGTCGATGACTTGTTGTTTCGTTTTTAGTTCGTCCATGTTTTTGTTTTGTCCTATTTTTTGTGTATCTACTGCACAGCTATAGACTATTTTCTTTACTATACCATAAGTGTTTTCAAGTGGTCAATACTCGCTCTGTATTGCACCCTCTTTACTTTTTAGTCTTTTTCAGCTATAATTACCCCTTGATTAGTACTATAAATCTTAAGAGGTAAAGAAACTTCATGCCAATCATCAAATCTGCTGTAAAGCGAGCAAAACAAACTATTATCCGCCGCGAGCGTAACGTCGCAACAAAGCGTACACTTAAAGAGGCCGTAAAAGCGTTTAATGCTGCACCAAGTGCAGAAACACTCTCTGCAGCACAAAGTGCAATTGACACTGCAGTAAAGAAGAATATTCTTGAGAAGAATACTGCAGCTCGACGCAAGGCACTTCTTTCACGCAAAGCAAAGGCTGCGGGTGTTACACTTACACCAGCAAAGAAGGCTGCACCAAAGACAGCACCAAAAGCTGCTGCAAAGCCAGCTGCAAAAACAACTGCAAAGGCTGTCCCTGCGAAGCCTGCGGCAAAAAAAGCTCCTGCAAAGAAGCCCGCTGCTAAGAAGTAGTTTTCCTACTTCGTACAAATTCCCCGCTCCTCTGGCGGGGTTTTTGTTTTCTAATGCTTGCTCGTTAATAGGCCCTGTGGGCAATTGCTACAAGTAGCCGCTCTATAAGCACCCATGGTGCCGCCTTTGACGATTTCATGTCAATGTCCGCCTGTGCACATAGTGCAAGCATCCGCCGAGCAGACACAGACCCAAGTGAGCTTTTGTAGCGACGGAGCTTCGAGATAACAAACGGGTGAACACCAAAGTCTTTTGCGGGGTCTTCGTCTTTGGCAGCCAGTGTCGTTGCAACCAGTGCAAACACCTGGCTTACAACAAGTGCCATAAAACGATGCGGGTCTTCCGTAAGTGTCATCGAGGCGATAGCCGGTGCGATGGTGTCGACACGGCCGCTCAGTACGTCCTCTATGAGCTGGAAGACGTTTTCCTCAAGGGTGGCGGTAACGACGGCATCTATGACGTCAGGGGTGCACTCGTTCCCCTGAGCGGCAGTATCTGTAAGTGCAAGTTGACAGAGGGCCTGAGAGAGGCGGAGTTGATCAAGCCCTACCCGTCGAACAAGGTGTGCTGCGGACTTTCGCGAAATAGTGACCCCCTGCGACTGAGCGTACTGCACCGCCCACGTCTCGGCGTGGATGGCGTCTCGTTGTGTCCATGCAGGGAAATCATGAATTTCTGCCGTGGTTTTTAAGGCCTTATATAGGGATGTTCGCTTATCAAGTGACGGTTCAATAAGAACAAGGTGAATGTCATCGCTCTGACGAGGAAGCCACTCTGGTAGTAACGACCATACCGAGGTGTTGGCCGAAAGGCCATCAATAACTATCAAGCGACGCTCGGCAAAGAGACTTGTTCCCATAAAAATATCAGGGATATCGGTGCGGCTGAGCGTGGCCGCATCGCGAAACTCGGGGGTACCTTTAAAAGCACCGATAATTTCATCACGCACGCGGTGCAGCTCGAAAGTATTATCCCCAGTTAGAACAGTGATCATTCACCTTATTATACCTCAGGTGAAGGCTGGCAGTGTGGGCAAATATGCGTTCCCCGCCCCGCAACGCGAGTCTTTTCTATTATAGCCCCACAGCGTGAACAGGGTGTCCCCTCTTTGCGGAATACCCGTGCAAAATCCATATAACTCCCCTTTTTACCCTCTGCGTTGACGTAGTTCTGGTTAGAAGAACCGCCCTTCTGGATAGCGAGTGTCATCACAAAGCGGACCTCCTGGTACAACACCGCCACCTCTTCCTTAGTCAATGACTGGACACGACGAAGTGGATGGATTTTTGCACCCCACAGTGATTCGTCGGCGTAAATATTTCCAATCCCAGCAACAACACTCTGATCAAGCAATGCAGCCTTGATAGACGTACGAGGACGGCGAGCAAGACGCTCTATAAAGTCTTGTACTAAAAATGTATGCTCTAGGGGCTCTGGGCCAACCTTCTGCATAAACGGTGTGTGCGGAATTTCGTGGGTGGGAAGTAGTTTCATCCAACCAAATTTTCGCTGATCGTTAAAATAGAGCTGCGAGCCATCATTGAACGTAAGTGTCACACGAGTACTTGCGTCTGGTAGTGCATTTACGAGACTGTCATTTGGGTGACCGGCACCAAAACGATCGGCCGCAGATACATGCACTAATTGTCCCGTCATCTTAAGATGTACAAGCAACGAGTATTCCGTAGATAGGTCAATAATTAAGACCTTCGCTCGACGTCGCACCGCAGCAATAGTCGCACCAATAAGAAATTGCGAAACGTCATGCGGGCTATTTGGAAAACCCTTTTCTGTATCATGCAGCTCGCTCACAACAGTAAGCCCGACAATACGCTCCGATAGGCCAGAACGAACCGTCTCTACTTCAGGCAACTCTGGCATAAGGCTTATAGGGAAATTTTAGAGATATAGTTTGGTGCGTTTGGAATTTGTCGTGTAAAGAGTTGTGAAAGCTGCTCTGCGTTGGCCTTGAGCGACCCGCGTGAGCCGTTACATGTTGACGTCCAGAGTGTTTGTACGGGCTCGTTATCTTTCTTGATAATAAACTGTGTCACACGCCCTGTTGCGCAAATACCACGGATATCATTTGCATCGCCGTCAAGCTGCTTTCCAGCGGCGAGCTTTGCCCTGTCGAGGGCGTAGACAAACTCTGTATACGCTGCGGTGTTATTAGGAAGTGACTCTTGGTCAATTACTTGGTCTAGGTATCCTGTAAAAGTTTTTACGTCTCGTGATGATGGTGAAACGGTAATTTGAAATGAGCGGAAGTTCTCTTCTGCAACAATAGGACCGCGGACATTCATAGTGACCGAGCTACCACTATTGGTAGTGAGGAGTGCCTGCTGAGCGATGTTGACGTCAGGTGCCTTTGAAGTAGATCCGCCGGTGAAAAGAAGCCGAGCAAGGCCAACAAGCCCTGCGATGGCAACAATAATAACAACTATAGCGAGGACGGTAGGGAGAATTCGATTTTTAGAATATCGTGACATGCGTTAATTGTATACTTTTTTGGTCATTTCGTCAAGTACCTCCTCGAGCGAGGCGATTGCCCCCTCTACAGAGGTGAAGTGAATTGCCTGCATACCTGCAGCCGCCGCACCAAGACAGTATGCTTCGACATCATCTACCATGATGCATTCGCTTGCGTGTACACCGAGTGCCGCCGCTGCGTGGGCGTATGCCTCTGGCTGCGGCTTAACGTATCCGATATCGCCAGACGAAACGATTGCGTCAAAAATTGTGTCGAGCCTTCCCGACTCGAACCTGACGTCTAGCTGCGCACGACTGGTGCTATTACTCAGAAGGCCAACCCTATAACGACCCTTGAGCTGTTGGTGAATATAGGTAATAAGTGCCTCGTTTGGCATCTCGCCCTGTGCGTATTCTTGGAGCAGCTGCTCGTAAGGAATAGCCATTAATTCAGCCATGCGACGACGCGACTCTTCGTAAGAAAGAATGCCTCTATCTGCAGCCCGATTCACGGCACTAAATTCTGCAGCCCTATCGGGTGAATCAGCCCAAAGTTGTGAAAGGCGCTGTTCGTGAGTATTGGCAAGGAGGACCCCGTAGTAGTCGAAGATGACCGCCTTTATTTGAGTCACTACAGCTCTCCCCATGTGTGGCCCGTGTGCACGTCTACCTTGAGTGCAATTGGCAGTTCGGGGGCAATAGATTCCATTGTGTCGCGGAGAAGTGTTGCGATTTCCGGGGCGTTAGCCTCTGGGCACTCTATAAGAATTGAGTCGTGAATTTGAAGAATCTGCACACCCCTTCCGTTCAGCCGTGCATCAATGCGAAGCATGGCACGCTTCATGAGATCGGCCTCGGTTCCTTGGATGGGCATATTTGCGGCTGCCCGTTCTGCTGCGGCACGAACCATAAAGTTGCTACTCTTTACATCTGGAGTTGGGCGACGACGGCCATAATATGTCTCAACATATCCTTCTGTTCGGGCGTGTTCGAGGGTTTTATTGATAAAACTTCTGATAGGTGCCCTGAGTTCAAAATAATGATTGATAAATGACTTCGCCTGCGTGAACGACATACCCGTTGCGGCGGCAAGCCCGTGGGGGCTCATTCCATAGAGAACACCAAAGTTAATCACCTTAGCGGCACGACGCTGATCTTTAGTGACTGCATCCATAGGAATGCCGTATACCTCACTTGCTGTCTTTGTGTGAATATCTGTATCGGCATTGAAATCATTAATAAGGGCCTCATCATGGGCAAGTACAGCAGCAAGACGAAGCTCGAATTGCGAATAATCGGCACTCACAAGGACATTCCCCTTCTCTGCAATAAATGCCTGTCGGATACGGCGCCCCTGCTCGGTGCGAATAGGGATATTTTGAAGGTTTGGCTGCGTACTACTTAGACGCCCTGTCGCCGCGACATCCTGGTTGAATGTTGTATGAATACGATCATGTGCATCGGCAAGCTTTGGGAGGGCATCGACATAGGTGTTTTTTAGCTTTGCAAGCTCGCGGGTACGTTCGATGCACTCGATAATAGGGTGTTGCCCGCGTAGTTTATCAAGCTCTGCCTGGCCGGTACTATACCCTGTCTTCCCTTTCTTAATACCCTGCGTAGGAAGTTGCAGTTTGGTGAATAACACCTCTGAAAGTTGTGCGGGGCTGCCGATATTAAACTCGTACCCTGCCATTGCATACATTTCTTGCTCAAGGCGTGCATGTTCGGCACCAAGCTCTTCACTAAGGTTCGCGAAGTACGCCGGATCAATTTTAACCCCTTCTTTTTCCATGGCAAAGAGTGTATACGTGAGCGGGAAATCATACTGCAGGGCGATATCTTTCAGTTTTGGCATTGTAGAAAAATCAGCACACTGCCGTGAATGTACCGCCACAAGTGCCCCAAGGGATACGTCCGGATGGGCGTACGCTTCGTCTTCGTTTTCAAATCCGGTTAGTGCCGCTAACGAGCGATCCCGACCGAGCGGATCGATAAGAAATGCCGCTTGACGAATGTCGTGCACCTTTTCAAAATGGACTGCAACGCTCCGTGCGTCAAGCTGGTGATACAGTGCCTTTGCGTCGTACGTTACTACTTCTGCCATTTCAAGAAGACGCCACAAGCTAGCATCTATAGCATCAACTGGACGCGTATGGAAGGTTTTCCCATCAAGCGAAAGCCATACTGTATCGGCGGCCATCTCTAGGAAAACTGGGCCATCAATAACAAGCGGCGTAGGCCACGGGGCACTCTGCAGCGAAGTGTGAGCTGTGGCTGGGATTTCTTCCGTAGTGGTTTTTTGCATATGTGCCGGAAGCCGTCGCTCGAGCGAGTGGAACTGAAGCCGTCGAAGTATCTCTGAAACTTTATCGAGGTCTGTGTCGTCGACACTTGCCACCGCCCAGTCAAGCTGGACGGGAATATCGGTCCAAATCCTACCCACCTCTTTGGTCATGTATGCAGATTCCTTGCCGGCAGCAAGTTTTTTTGCAAGGGCGGGCTTGATGCTGTCGAGGTGCTCGTAAATACCGTCAAGTGTTTTAAATTCTTGCAAAAGCTGCGTGGCACCCTTTGGTCCGATACCCGGAACGCCCGGGAGATTATCTGATGAGTCACCAATGAGTGACTTATAGTCCAGGAATTGCTCAACCTGTATACTGTATTTTGCCTCAAATGCATCAACGTCAAACTCTTCAATATTCGAGAGACCGTTTTTAATGGCATAGAATTTTGTCGTAGGACTGACAAGCTGGAGTGCATCAAGGTCACTTGTTAAAAGATACGTCTCGATACCTTTTTCTGTTGCTTGAGTTGCAAACGCACCAAGGATATCATCGGCCTCATAGTCATCTATTTCGTAAAAGGGCCAGCCAAATGCATCAAGCAGTTCTTTGAGAATGGGTATCTGGGCGTAAAAATCATCTGGAGCAGCTTTGCGGCCCGCCTTGTACTCAGGGTAGATTTCACGCCGCTTGCGAATATTTGTCTTTGGTTTGTCCCAGGCAACGGCGACATAATCGGGTTCAATTTTTTTGATGAGCTCGATAGCAATTGAAGCAAAGCCGTAGACGCCGCCGGTTGGCGTTCCGTCAGGGAGGGAGAGGTTTGGCATGGCATAATACCCTCTATAAAATATGGACTTTCCGTCAATCACTGCGAGTCGTTTCATATTACTAGTATACGCTATCTGTTACAATGAAGGTATGACAGGACAAAAACAGACACAAATTCTTGCCTTTGTTGGACTTCCCGGCTCAGGAAAATCAACTGCAGTTGAATACTTTACAAAAAACGGCTATCCAAAAGTATACTTTGGCGGCATCGTACTTGAAGCAATGCGGGAAGAGGGGGTGGAAATTACCCCAGAAAATGAAAAGGTTTTCCGCGAAGAGCTCAGAGAAAAACACGGCAAAGATGTTGTCGTAAATAGAATTATCGAACAACTTAAAAACCTTATTACTGCAGGCCAGCATCGCATTATTGCCGACGGCCTCTACACATGGACTGAGTATACTATCCTAAAAAAGGCATTTCCCGGTGAGCTTACCGTTGTGGCTGTTGTCGCCCCTCGACGCACACGCTACCGCAGGCTTGCAGAGCGTCCTATTCGTCCACTTACTGCAACAGAGGCGTACAATAGGGATACATCTGAAATAGAGAATCTAGAAAAAGGTGGCCCTATTGCTATAGCAGACCACTACGTAACAAATAAGGGTTCTGTGGAAGAGCTTTACGAGAAACTCCACATCCTCAAAGACGAAGTTGACTTCTAAGAAGGTATACCAAACGATATACGCTCTCGACCGCCGTTAGGCGTTACTCGCTGGCACAGCACCTCGCGACCATCCTCAAGATATACAGGCTCAGCTACTCTTTCTATGTCCCTCTTGTGCATACCAGAAACATAGGGCTGACCATTATCATACCGCACCGTCACCTGGCGACCTCCTATTGTGAGTGCCACTGGTGACATTTCAATCATCTTCTGGACACTCTCGACATCGTAGTACTTTGCAAGGCTAACATTGGAGCTATAGGCATACTCTCTGAGCTTCTCTTCAATCTCGTGAGCGGACGATGCAGACAGTGCCGCCGTGCGTATAACATCTGTCACTACATCCTGAGTGATATCATCAGGGGCACCTAATTTTCGAAGCCGAGCAAGGACACTCGCTGGTGTCCTCTCGCGATACCCTGCAAGGTCGTCGGCAAGTTTTCGCAGGACACGCTGAACCTTACCCGGACGGGCAAGGACATACTCTACAAGAAGTTCACGAGCCTCTTGTGAGAGTGTTTCGGTTACCCGATACTGCACTGGCGTACCCACCTCTATTGACCCAAAGACCCCCTGTATGTAATCGACTGCCCGATCCCCCACCATGCCAGCAGCCTTTCGTTTTCCCTGCACAAGCCCATTTTGATCTGCAAATGCCCCAACAACTTCTGGGCGTACGGGAAACACGTTGGCAATGACGTCGTGTTTTATAGGTGTTCCGTCTTTTTGCGTACCCTTCTCGTACCATCGCTTCATACCTGCAACAAGAACACCAGGCTGGATTTTTGCCGCCGAACGGTTGTCGATTGTCCGCTCGGTAGATGACTGGGTGCCATGGATATTGCGATATACCCGCTGCTTTGAACGTGTCGTCTTGCCAATATCTTCGTACACTTGATCGATAAACCCTGCCGTAAAATCATCTCGAAGTTGCTGCTCTTCTTCTGGAACAGGAGCAATAATAATACTATTTTGCGGATGTATCCCCATTCGTCCCAGTATCTTTTTAGCTGTCTTCCGGACTCGTTCGACGCGTTTTTTATGAAGCCCGTGTCGCTCAACAAACTCGTACCCATCCCACTCGGCATCGGTACGCTCGTAAAGTTTCGTCATAAGATCAAGCTGGACCATTAAATCATCTTCGGATGTGGGTCTAATTATTTGCTTGCGTGTTTTTACCGCCTCTTCCGTTGCCCTATAATCTTGCAGCCCTCCAACATCTAGTGCAGAGGCAATAAATGCCGCCCGAGCCATGTGCTGTAGGCTCCGCCCGGGCCGCATTGCCTCATAAAGACCGCGGGCCAGTTCTGGTATAACAGGAAAGGCATTCATCCCCTCGCCGATAGCAGTCACACGATTATCATCATCCAGTGCACCTATGCGAGCAAGGGCTTCTTCAGCATTGAGAATATCAATTTGCTGCACCGGGTGAGGAATATACTCGTTTAGTTCGGCAAAATTATACCCAAGTGCTGCAACAGACAGTACAATACGTTCGAGATTTGTACTATAGATTTCGGGTGGTTCGTGCTCATCTCGCTCCTCGAATGCAACAAAAGAGAGGCGTGGCTCGCCAGCCGCCTCCCTTCTTAGATCATCTTTTTTAGCAACGACTGGGGCACAAAGTACTCCAATACCACCAGGGACATCTCGCCCTGCACGCCCAATCTGTTGGGTAACACCCGCACGAGACAACGTTCGCCGAATAAGCCCATCCGCCTTGTCGTCATCAAGCTCAGAACGATTAATCGTCCCGTCCGTTGCCACGTAGGTAACGCCCGGAATGGTAATACCCGACATACCCGCGGGTGAAGAGACAATAACAAGCCGCTTCCCTTCCGGTACGGGGTCGTTAATATGCGAAAGCTCGACTTCAGTCAGTTCACCGTGTAACATACGGAAAACCACCTCATCAGATGCGTATCTTTGCAGGCTATCGAGTTCTTTTCGAGTCTGATCAATACAGAATGAAATCTCTTCTTTTCCGGAGGTAAATATCATTGCTTTATGGTGCTGGAAACCATCGCGAGCGTACGCCTGCATTGGCGTAAGCTCTGGCTCCTCCTTAAGCTCAACCGTAAACGGACGCCCCTTAATTTCAACCGTAGGAACATAGCCCTCATTCAAACGCTGAAAAGGCTTCTCAAGCGTTGCCGCGTTGTGTGTGGCACTTGCTGCAATCAGCCTCCACGAATCATGGTCTTGTACCGACAATGCCGCCACACCGACGGCAATTTCGGTGTAGAGGTTAGCCTCGTGAATTTCATCAGCAACAACGGCAAGCTTTCTTTCGCCAAACTTCTCTTTTAGCTCCGCCTGCATTCGCACAAATGTATTGGGGGTCATTACAAGAATTTTGTTGTTATCGTGACGTTCTGCACGTTCGCCGTGGACAATCCCCACAACCTCTTCCGCATTGAAGTCTTCAATTTGCTCAGTCATTTCTTCACGAATTCGCTCACCAAGCCCGTCGGCAATCACACGACGCGGCACTAGCATGACCGTCATGTCGTAGCCAGCCTCATAGAGATACTGTGGAAGCTGGGTACTCTTGCCACTTCCTGTCTCTCCGCCAACAACAACCGCTTTACTTGCCTCTATGTTGGCTAGAAGCTCTGCCTTATGTGCAAATGCAGGCAACGAGCGGTTGCCAAGACCAGCCTGCTCTGATGACTGCGCCATACGCTCTGACTGCTGTCGGATTAAGTCCTGAAGTCGCTGTCGGTCTTCGCGAGATTGGCGTTGACGCTCGACAAAATTAAACGCAGGGACTGGCACGACACCCCGCCGCTCACTTCCGTGACTACGACGTGAATAATACCCCTTGCCATTCATACGCTCTGCCATATAGCCTAATAGTACCACTGGTGTGTGCCGATAAAAAGCATGAGAGACATATAAAAAAAGAAAACGCCTTTACGGCGCTTCTTTTTCTTACCAGGAACGACCTAACTAAGGTAGTCGTGAAGTTTCTTTGAGTCTTTGTGCTTGCGAAGTTTTGCAAGCGCCTTTGCTTCAATTTGTCGGATACGCTCACGAGTAACGGCAAATTCCTGTCCGACTTCTTCAAGTGTATGACTCTTGCCACTCTCTAGGCCAAAGCGCATCTTGATAATCTTCTGCTCGCGATCAGAAAGTGTTGAAAGAATCTCCTGCACCTGCTCTTTAAGAAGTTGCGAAGCCGCCGACTCTTCTGGTGTCGCAGAATCTTCATCTTCGATAAAATCACGAAGTACAGAATCTTCATCGTCGCCATCACGACCAACGCCAGCATCAAGTGAAGTAATATCCTGCTTAATCTTCATGACATACTCGACTTTTTCCGGTTCCATCTCTAGCTCTTTTGCTAGCTCTTCAATAGTTGGTTCGCGGTTGAGCTCTTGGGTCATGCGTCGCTGTGTGCGAAGCAGTTTATTGATAGTTTCTACCATGTGTACAGGAATACGAATAGTGCGAGCTTGGTCGGCGATAGCACGCGTAATAGCCTGTCGAATCCACCATGTGGCATATGTTGAAAACTTGAAGCCCTTGTCTGGGTCAAACTTCTCGACAGCACGAAGAAGGCCGGTATTGCCCTCTTGAATAAGATCAAGGAAGTCTAATCCACGACCGCTGTATCGTTTTGCAATAGAAACCACAAGACGCATGTTGGCCTCTGCCATCTTATCTTTAGCCTTTTTTTCACCAGCAATAACACGCTGCGCAAGTGCAAGCTCTTCTTCCGCATTAAGGAGCGGGATCTTTCCAATTTCGCGAAGATAGAGACGCACACTGTCGTCACTTGCATCATCGAAATATTGCTCTTGGCTCAGAAGATCTTCATCCGTATCAACATCTTCTTCAAGCTCCTCCGGTGCTGGTCCGTCAAAATCAATTGCCGCAAGCCCTTCAGTAACCGGTCCTGCAAGTGCTTCACCCGCCTCTTCTACAAGTGTATCGTCTGACACTGGGGTGTCTTGTTTCTTTTTACCTCTTGGCACGAGTTGTCTCCTTTATCAGTTCGTTCAGTGATTGACGAAGCTGTAATGCCTCAGTCTCATTGCCTGCATCTTCTGCGGCACGAAGCTGAGTAGTTAGTATGTCTTTCTGTTTTTGCTTGTGTTCAGTTGTTATGAGGCGGACCAAGCGGGCGGCTTCGAAGGAGCGATCCTTCTCATCCCACGTACCGTATCGTGTGTCGGCCTTTAATAATAGTATTTTGACATACGTTTCGTAATCTTGCAACTCTTTCGGCACTGCGTCAAGGTGGCTGGTAGTGTTTTTTAGGTAACGGAGCGTGTCTTTTTGCTCGTCGGTTACGCACGCCTCTTCGGGGAGCGGCTGAAGTAATGGACGGACGGAGGGATCTATCATAGCAATAGCCAGGAGGGTATCGCAATGCGATGGTGTCTTTTTTTGCTGCTCTTTTGGAGCCCGCACTTCTTTTAACGGCTGTTCTTTTGGCGTGTGCTGTGCATTCATCTTTTCTATAACAGCGTCGAGTGACGTATCTGTATACGCAGCAACTTTCTTGAGGTAAAATTCTTTCTCCACCGCATCTGTTAATGCCCCTACCACCTGAAGCGCGGCCGAGGTGAAGCGACGCTTACCCGCGGGTGACGACATGTCTTCACGGATTGTGTACTGCCGGAGGAGCCAGTCGACAACGGCCTCTGAGGTGTCAATTGCTTTCTGCCAAAGCGAAACGTCTTTCTGGATAAGCTCGTCGGGGTCTTTCACTCCGTCAGGGAGCGTTACGATAGTAAGCTCTGCACCAACGCTTTGGGCAATAGGAATTGCACGCTCTGTCGCCGCAAGCCCTGCTGCATCTGCATCAAAAGCCAGCTTAATGTTTGGACTGAGCCGCACGAGTGCCTTGAGGTGCTGCGTAGTCATTGCAGTGCCCGCAGTTGCTACAACAGCACACACACCCGCTTGATGGCTACTAACAACGTCTAGATTTCCCTCGACAACCACAGAATAATCGGCTTTTCTGATAGCCTCTTTTGCCTGACTGAGGCCAAATACATGGCGGCTTTTGTCATAAAGAAGTGTTTGCGGGGTGTTAAGGTATTTTGGTGCCGAGGGATCATCGGTAAGGATACGCCCCGTAAAGCCAATCACCCTTCCCGATGGATCCATCAGTGGAACGGCCATCCTTCCTCTGAACAGATCGCCGTCAAAGCGGTTCACAAGCCCAGACTCGGCCAACTCTTGACGTGAAAACCCCTTCTTTTTCAAGAACTGCACAAGTGCACTGCCCGAATCTGGTGCATAGCCAATCTGGAAATCTTGCACTACTTGTTTGTTCAGGCCTCTTTTTCTAAAGACGTACTCGAGTGCAGATTGATTCTGGAGGAGACTTTGTTGAAAATACCGTGCCGCAAGTTGATGTGCCTCTAGCAGGCGTCGTTTTTTTCTTGCGAGCTCTTGTGACTGCTGAGAGTCTTGCTTGGAAAGGTCTACCCCTGCTTTTTGGGCCAATACCTCTAGTGCACCCCGAAAATCAAGACCCTCTACCTCCATGACGAAGCTAAAAAGGTCACCCCCTTTATTTGAAGAGAAGTCGTGCCAGATATTTTTTTCTGGACTGACGATGAAGCTAGGAGTTTTTTCTGCCGTAAACGGGCTCAGCCCTTTGAAGTTACGGCCCGCACGCGAAAGCTGGACATACTCGCCGACAACATCTTCAATGTTGAGCCGTGCACGTATCTCTTCTTTTGCGTCCTGCATAGCCTTATTATAGCACCCTTTACCTCTGTTATTGATTATGCTTTAATAGAGGTATGAACCAAACGCCCGTCGACTACCTTGAAAGTATAGCCCCGAAGCAACATCGGAAGTCACTTTTTGAACTATCGCTACGAAATATCATCCTCCTTGGCGGTATTGGCGTTCTTCTTATTATCATTGTTGCCGTCATAAGCAACTCCATTGCAGCACAAAGTGCCGCGCATTGGCATACACTCTCGAGCAAACTGACATACACAGAAACCGTCGCAGCAGATGCAAGCAGCCTTATAAAAAATAGCCAGCTCCGCTCACTGAATAGTGAAGTGAAGGTGGCAATTGTAAATACCAAACGCGACCTTGAGACACCTTTCTCGAACGTTGGCATCACGGCAAAAAATACCCCGTCCTCTATTCAAAAAGCTGAAACGGCATCACAAGAAAAAATGGCTCTTTCCCTGGAAACGGCACGGCTTAATGCAAAATATGACAGTACCTACGCACGAGAAATGAGCTACCAACTCTCTTCTATCCTTGCACTCTACCAACAGCTCTACTCGAAAAGCAGCAGCCAAACACAGAAGGTACTTGAAACAGCATATGACAACCTCCTGCCAACGCAGAAGGCGATTGCAAGTTTTAGCGACTCAAACGAATAGACCCGCTCTACTCGGTGGCCGCTTCTTTAGAAACAAGTTGATAGCTGAGCCTTAAGAGGTCAAGCACCTCGTCGTCAGACAACTGCCCAGAACAAATAACCGTATTCCAATGCTTCTTATTAAGATGGTACCCTGGAAGTACCGTCTCGTAGTGCTCACGAAGCGTCTCCGCAAGGACAGGGTCACATTTCATACTTACACGAAGAGGCTTCGAAGCCTCATCAACAAGAGCAAACATTTTTCCCTCTTTTGTTTCAGGATCCCCCACTTTATACACACTCACCTTTTCGCCAAAGGGAAAATCAAGCCACGTGTTAGGAAAGTTGAGTGCATGGGATTCAAATAATTCGTGTGTCATATCTATGCCTCCTTTTTATTGACGAGTTCTATGTAATACTGCAGTTCTTGTATGCTTCCGCGGATGTCATCAAGGGCCCTATGTGCTTCTCGTTTTGTCATCTTACGTCGATAGCGGTTTTCAAATACAAGCTTCCACGAGGTCACGTCAAGCATGCGGTAGTGAAGCCGACGTGCAAGCCGAGGCCAAGCAGTATCGATAAACTGACGATCCATATGAATAGAGTTGCCCGCAAGAATAACCCGCTCGTCGCCAGGAATATGCTCATCAAGCAAGGCAAGAAGCTGGTCTTCAACAGTATTGGCAGATGGTGCAGTAGCGTTTTGTGCAAGAAGTGCCGCACGTGTTTCGGGGACACTTTCCCAGAATGCCGCCGATGCACTTTTGTACATACGCTCCTTTGCGCGCTGCTCGTCGACATGGACTGCAGACTGGTATTCGGCATACTCGTTTAGGCGCCAGTCGGTGATAATTGCCCCAACCTCAAGAATTACATCTTCCTGCGGGTCAAGCCCTGTCATCTCAAGGTCGACCCATAGAATGCGGGCATCTTTTTTTGGGCGATCAACGAGTCTTGTCATTACTTTTTCTTATTGTCGAGCTTATCGAGTTTAAATATATTCACAAACCAATAGATAACAAGTGCGGTTGCCATGAGGGTAATGAATGAAGATAGTGCCGCCCCCCAGGCAAAATCAGCCGTGCGGCCAAATGCCTCGAATGTCCATGTTGCAGAATTGAGCTTCGCCTGCGAGCCAACAATAAACTGCACAATTGGGTTAATAAACCCTTCAACAATTTTCTTTACTGTATCTCCGGCGGCAGTACCAATTGCAAGACCGATGGCAAGTCCAATAATTCCTTGGGCACGAATAAATTCAACAAAGCCGCCAACGTGGTGCGTTACGCGCTTAGCTCCATCGGCCGCTACAGATTCGACACGTTCAACTGCCTGTTTCTGGAATGCAGTTTTTTTCTGCTTTGGTGAATTCGTCGATGATGCTTTCTTACCAGGCACGCGGAACCCTCTTTCTGTAATAGAGATTAGTTATATTTTTAGTATATCATTGAAAAAACAAGGAGGGTGGCCGAGGGAGGGTGCACAACACACCCTCCCGGCAACTAGGCATCTTTGCGAAGCGTGTACATCACCTCACGTTGAATGAACTGCTTGGGCTCTGCGGCAGAAGTATAAGAAAGCCGATCGTTCTTGCTGATGATTTCGTCAACCACTCCGCTTTCGACAAGTTGCCGCAAGGTGGCATAGAGTTCATCGGAATCGACACCTTTTACACCCACCTTTCCCGGCAACTCGGCACGGACGGCAACTTCATGATCGGTGCTATACCGAAAAATAAGTACGCCTCTTCGCAATCTTGCCTTTATGACATCGCTATACGACTTCAGTGTGCCGTTTTCCAACTGCCAACCTCCTTGTTGTAAAGGTACGCTCACGGTCTGAGTGTACGTTCGCAGGGTTGAAAGAAGCGTCGAGTTTCCCCGACGCTTATATAACTCTACCCTTTTATTATAGCATTTTTTGGCATAAAAAACAATACGCGGGCTACATGCGACTTGGCACTTCAATACCCAAAAGATCAAGTGCGTGCGTAAAGACGTGCGACACTTTTGCAAGAACCCCAAGACGTGCTTGACGCTCTTGGTCCGTGACAGCATCTGTTGCTATGGGTGTCTGCTCATAGTAGCGATTCATGTCACGAGCAAGGTCGTATACATACTGAGCAACTTTGTGCGGCTCGAGGTCACGTGCCGCAAGCGAAACAACCGATGGATACTCTAGAAGTCGGGCAAGAATTGCCTTTTCTGGAGCATAATTATACTGTTCATCATACGCAACACCGTGCCCGTACTCATCAAGAATTTTATTCACACGAACGGCAGCATACTGCACATATGGCCCGCTCATACCTGTCAGGGCAAAGATAGTCTTCCAGTCGAACAATATATTTGTGCGACGATCGGAGATAAAGTCGGTGTACTTAATAGCACCGAGTGCAATTTTGTTAATATCCTCTTCGGAGACATCGGGTTCGCCAACCATATCACGAGCAGTCTCCTCGGCCTGATCAAGCAGCTGCTCCATAAGAACAACGCCCTTTCGACTGCTCATTTTTTCGCGTACACCCTCTTCGTTGAGCTGGTCAATGACACCAAACCAAAGGTGGTATAGCTCTGTCGTAATACCCATTTTCTTTGCAAGGGCAATAAGCTGACTAAAATAAAATTGCTGCTCTGCACCTACCGCATACACAACCTTGTCGGGCTTAAACTGCTCTTCGCGATACAAGATTGTGGCTAGGTCTGTGGTTGCATAGAGTGCCGCCCCGTTACTCTTCTGGACAAGAAGGGGCACATCAAAGCCATATTCATCAAGTGAGACAATAACCGATCCGTCCTCATTCTGGGTTGCAATTTCTTGTTTCAGCAACTGCTGGACGGCAGCTTTACCAAGTGGTGCAAAAAATGCTTCACCAAGTTCGTAGTCGGTCGAGATATGTAGACGATCCATTACCTCATGGATATGTGCAAGTGAAATCTCGTTAAACCGCTTACTGTAGGCAACGGCCTGTGTGTCGCCCGCTTCGAACTTCAGTAACCACTCTTGGACTTGGTCGGCAAGCAGCGTTTCATTACGTGCGGCCTCTTCCTTGAGTAGTTTTTTCATCTCGATATACACGCGGCCAAGTTCGTACACACCGTCTTTCTCAAGAAGTGCATCATTACTAAGGAGTAAAAATCCGGTAATCCAAATACCAAGCGGTGCGCCGTAATCGCCCAGGTGATTGTCGGTGATGACATTCCAACCCGTCGCCTTAAGGAGCTGGCGTGCCGCCCACCCCTGGTTACCTGGACGCAAATGCCCAACGCTATACGGCTTTGCCATGTTTTGGCTTGGGTACTCAACAATAGCCGTTTTTCCCTTGCCATCACTAGAGTTTCCATACGTTCCACTCCACGCAGTATTTAATTCATAAGCAAGAGCGGTCGCATCAATATGTACATTAATGAAACCCGGGCCGGCAATTGAGACCTGTGAATATGACCCCGTGAGACGAAGTTTTTCTGAAAGCTTTTCGGCAATATCGCGAGGCGATGCACCTACCTGCTTAGCAATCTGCAGTGCGACATTTGTTGCATAATCACCAAATTCAGGTGCTGGGCGAGATACCTGTGGCACCACATCGATGCCGTATAATTCCTTAATAATTTGAGAGAGATTTTTTTCCATCTCTGTTATTATAGCACTTTTTACTTCTTAGTGGTGCGAGCTGCTTTTATAAGTCCTGTAAAAAGTGGGTGCGCCCTGTGTGGTCGGCTCTTAAACTCTGGGTGTGCTTGTGTTGCAACGAAATATGGATGCTCGCGTGCCTCTACATACTCGACACAGCTCCCGTCAGGTGAAAGCCCGCTGACAGCTACGCCGCCGGCAGTGATATTGGGGAGAAACGACTGATTAACTTCGTAGCGATGACGGTGTCGCTCTGTAACGGTTTCAGTGCCATAGAGCGACACAACAAGAGATCCAGGGGTAAGGCGTGCCTCGTATTCACCTAGCCGAAGCGTTCCGCCTGTCGACTCTTTTCCAGTTTGACCCTCCATAATATATACGACGTTTTGGGTATCGTCTTGTTGAGACTCTTCTGTGTGTGCAGCAGGAAGTCCACCTCGCCTCGCCGCAGCAATAACGGCAACCTGAAGCCCAAGGCATATCCCAAGGTACGGCTTTTTTTCATCAAGGGCATACGTGGCAGCGGCTATCTTCCCGTCTACACCACGAATTCCGAAACCACCAGGAACAACAAGGGCGTCCACACTTGAATACGCCGCTATGTCCGCTGTCTCTGCATCAAGCCATACGATATTTAGGGCAACGCCCTCGTGCCATGCTGCCGCCTTCAAGGCCTCGACGACAGATAAGTAGGTATCCTCGTTATCAAGATACTTTGCGACAATCCCCACCGACACCGTTTCATCGTACTCCTTCTCTTGGGCCTGCGAGAGGAATTCCCATTTTGAAAGATCTGGCTGCCGAGTGTTACCGACAAACGCATCGAGTGCCGCACCAATCCCGCTACTATAGAGCGTTGTGGGTACTTCGTAGACCGTCTTTGCATTTGGCAGGACAATAACCGAACTTTCTGGCAGGCCGCCAAAGCGGGCGATTTTTGTTGCAAGACTCTGTGGTGCCGGCCCCTCTGTTCTTACAACGACACAATCAGGTGTAATACCAAACCCGCGCAGCTCGTGAAGGGCATTTTGTGCTGGCTTCGACTTAAACTCTTTACTGGTCTGTATAAATGGTGCGTAGACGACATGCACGTAGAAGCAGTTCTCCCTACCAACCTCGCTTGCAAAGTCGCGAATAGCCTCTACGAAACTGAGTCCTTCGTAGTCCCCAACCGTCCCTCCAATTTCAACAATATGCACATCCGAGTCGACGGCGGCGTCCCGTATTGCCTGTTTAATTGCGTGTGTAAGGTGCGGAACAAGCTGTACCGTCTGTCCACCAAACCTTCCTGCACGCTCGTCAAGGATAAGCTGATAGAGAAGCTTACCTGAAAGAGTAGTGCTCTTTTGTGTCAGTTCGATATCTAAAAAGCGTTCATAATGACCAAGGTCTAAGTCCGTCTCGGCCCCGTCCTTTGTGACAAAACATTCCCCGTGTTCGCGGGGGTTCAAAAGACCCGCATCAACATTAAGGTACGGGTCGCACTTCTGGATTGAGACAGTACTCCCCTTAGCCTGCAAAATAGCACCAATGCTAGCCGCCGTAATACCCTTGCCGACACCCGAAAGTACACCACCAGTGACAAATATATATTTTTGTTTTTTCCCCATATTTTATTCCCCCTCTATGGAAATTCATTATACCACTTACGGCTACAGGAACGCTATATATAGCATATATACTTGCCGCCTGTACACTACATACACACTCCGTATATTCACCACATTTTACTCTTTCTGCTTGTGCATAATACATTAGAATAAGCGAGTGGTACACCCCTTTACAAAGAAAAATGGCTTTACGATCGTGGAATTACTCATTGTCGTTGTCGTCATTGCTATCCTAGCAACGGTCGTTATAGTTACTTTTAGAGGCATCTCGAGTCAAGCACAAGACGCGGCATCAAAAGTGCTTGTAAAAAACTTCACAACAACACTACAGACAAACCAGACCCTAAGTGGTGCAACATTCATCGTTAGATCACCATGGACAACAAGTGAAACTCTTGCGGGCTCAACCCTCACCCGAACTCGTGATCAGTTCCTTGCTGAAAATAATATACAGGGCTTGAGTAATAAAGTCTGCATTGATGCATACGATCAAGTAAACGGAAACCCCTGCTACCCAGTATATGTAGACGGTCAAATACCTCAGTATAAAAAAGACAAGTTATACATATCGTATAGTCAACTCTACGGTGGGTATATTTATGCTGCGTTTTGGTACTGGAGTAATGCAAAAAATGCATGGATAGGAACAACCTGGCGTTCAGGGTTTGATACCGCAAATAACAACAAGCCATTCAATGACACTCCCCCGATTAATGAAAACAACACCTATAGATGCTCGCCCGATTACAATGGAAATTCATGGGACTTTGATGCATCCTGCCGCTATTCTGAGCCAACATAAAAAACACCGCGAAATGCGGTGTTTTTAGCTTTAGAAATGCCTACTGACAACCAAGACACATAGTAAGATCTGCTGGATCAGCCTGAACAGCAATACCCGTTGCCGCCTGCACCTTCTGCTGTGCTGTAGCCATAGCACTTGCCATTGCCGCATCAATTGCTGCGAGCTTTTCGTCGAGTGTCATGTCGTCTGAGATAATTGTATTTGCTTGCATTTTTGTTATTCCCCCGTATGTGCTGTGCGTTTATATAGTGCTTATGATTATTTATTATACGCCACATATAGCGTTTGTCTAGCTATTTTTGGTGTAAAAAACCCAACACCTACTGGGTACTATTTACCTCATAGCTTGTATTAGTACTCTCGAAAAAGTTCACCAACTCTAGTGTGTCGTTTGCTGCCGCCATCCATTTTGCAGGATTGGAAACATTATATTCAGGATCAAAGCCAAGCTCTTCAAGACGGCGATCGGTCATATACATGACATACTGGTTCACATAGTCAGCGTTAAGACCAAGAATGCCATGAGGAAGCATGTCATTATTGTAGGCCTTCTCTAGTTCAACCGCTTCAATAATAAGTGCCCTGATTTCGTCGGCAAATTCCTGTGTCTGAAGTTCGGGATTTTCGTCAAGAATAGTAAGAAGGAGGTTGATACCAAATGTCAGGTGGAGGTTTTCGTCACGTGTAATCCAGTCAAGCAATGAACCGACGTTTCGGAGCAGATTGCGTTGACGGAAACTCATACCCACCATGAAGCCCGAGTAGAACCAAATACCCTCTAGGACAATGTTATAAGCAACAAGTGAACGGACAAAGTCCTTCTTCCCTTCGAGTGTATAGATATTAAGGTCAGGTGATAGCATTACCTCAAGGTGCTTATTTTGGAATGCCGCCTTATCTGCAAGCGATTTCTTCCCAAACCCTGCCGCATAAATCTCTTCACGATCAAACGGAAATGTTTCAATAATGTACTCAAACGTCATAAAGTGGTTAGCTTCTTCCCACATTTGCTTTGAAAGGTAAATCTGTGCCTCTGCCGCATTCACGTATGGGTAGATACCGAACGCAAGCGATTTATTAATGAGCAGTTCATTTGGATTAAGATAGCTGATGACCGTCTTCAGAGCATGCTTCTCTTCATCAGAAAGTTTATCAAAATCGGCCAAGTCCTGAACAAGTTGCACCTCGTTAGGAAACCAGGTATTTGCAACTGCCTGATCGTACAAATCTTTTGCCCACTGATACCGAATTGGCTTTAGCTGCAGGCCATCCCGTAACCCTGATCCTAAAATACCCACTGGTTGTGTATTATCTGCCATATATCCCCCTTACTTCCATACTCTTATTTCTTCTTCAAGGCCGCAGAGGGCTACCTGCCCAACATACTCCCGAATCTTTTTCTCTGCCACCCGCCGTGTCTCTACTACCTCTCTGTAGTTCTCGGCCGTCATTGCACTGGTGTTCTCAAGGTTTTCTGTCGTGACGTCATGGATATCATGCCACGTATCAATATTTCGTCCCATTACGCGACCCTCTTTGCAAATCCAAAACCAGTACGGCGTGCCCCAGTGCTTTCAGCGATCTTCTCTGTTTTATTTGACTTAACAGTTGTCTGTTCCGACTGGTGACGCGGCTTTACATGAAGATAATAGGTTGTCTTGAGCCCACGTCGCCATGCTTCTGAATAAATCTTTACATACTCGTCAATATCGCGCGTCTCAAGGTACATATTACGGCTAATTGCCTGGTCAACCCATTTTTGTGCCCGTGCAGCTACCTCAATGAAGGCGTACGGCGAAAGCTGGAAGCTTGTCTTGTAGATTGCCTTTAGGTTTTCAGGAATTGCTTCAATACCCTGGATATCCCCCTGGTTAATAAGGAGTTCATCCTTCACCTGATCCCAGATGCCAAGCCCCTTAAGATCGCGAACAAGATTTGTATTCACTTCAAGGAACTTACCATTAAGTGTTGAGCGGCTGAAAATCTGAGAAAACTGCGGATCAATACCCGGGGTTGTACCTGCAATATGTGCAATGTTTGCCGTTGGTGCAATTGCCATGAGTGTTGCATTACGCATCCCCTTCTTCACCTTTGCACGAAGCGCCTCCCAGTCAAGTCGAGTTGTATTATTTATCTCAACCTTCACACCACGGTCCCCTGTAAGTGTCTTGATGGTGTCGATAGGAAGAATGCCCTTACTCCAGCCACTCCCCTTAAATGCAGGATAGCTTCCAAGCTTCTTTGCTAACTCAGCCGACTCATCAATTGCGTAGTAACTAATGTATTCAGAAAGCTGGTCAATGAGATCGTAGGCTTCTTCGGAATCGTAGCTATAGCCAAGCTTCTCAATCACATCCATGAATCCCATAAATCCAAGCCCGAGTGCACGCGTACTACTATTCGCCTTCATTGCTTCCGGCACGGCAAGCTCAGTAATATCAACGAGGTTATCAAGTTGGCGGATTGCACTACGCGAGCTCTCTTCAAGTCGCTTCCAATCCCAGGTTTTATCTTCACTTAAGTGTGCCGAGAGGTTAATACTGACAAGGTTGCAAACTGCAATGTTTTCGTTATCCTGCGGGAGGGTGATTTCTGTACAAAGATTTGAAAGGTGAATTGTACCGGTATTATTGTTGAGGGCACGGACATTAATAGTATCCTTCCATGTCAGCCACGGGTGGCTGGTTGCCTGAAGCTGAATAAGAATCTGGCGGAACTGCTGACGTGCGGATATTTTATCAAACCGACGAATCTTTCCCTCTTCTGCAAGTGCGATATATTCGTTGTATCGCTTACTGAAATCGTCACCGTATAGTTCCGTCAGATCCATCACCTCTGCGGGGTCAAAAAGATACCAATCGGCATCAGCTTCAACACGGCGCATAAACTCGTCACTAATAAATGTTGCCGTATTTGCAAAACGAGTGCGGAGATACGGATCTCCAGAGTTTGCCTTAAGATCAAGAAACTGCGGGAAGTTAAGGTGCCAGTTTTCCATGTATAGTGCCGCAGCACCGGCTTTCTTGCCTTTTCGGCTTACCGCAAAGAGTGCCGTATCAATCATTTTCATGAATGGAATAGGCCCGGTGCTTTCAGTGTTGGTTGTCTTTACCGGACTTCCAGCTGCACGTAGTTTTGTAAACCCAATACCGATCCCACCAGTTCCCTTTGCAATGTACATTGTGTCGCGCACACTCTTCGCAATAGACTCCATGTCATCATCTACGTTAATAAGGAAGCAGTTTGAGAGTTGCGGAAATGCACCGCCGGCGTTCACACGGGTTGAACCACCAGGAACGTAGTCGAGATTACTCATGTGTTTGTAGAAATCTAGGGCTGACTCGGTTGGATTCTCTGCTAGAATTGACAATCCCATCGCAATTCGCATATGGGTAAACTGCGGAACCTCAATTGGTTCGCCGCTTCCCTTGCGGAGTGCGTAACGATTTTTATTCGTTATGACACCAAGATATTTCGATAAATCGTCCTTGCGGGGGTTAAGTGCCTTCGCAAGCCTCTTGATATCAAACCGCCCATCAGTAAGGCGAGTGTCCAACAGGCCGGCCTGTACGCCATCCTTAAGGTAGGGAGCAAATTTCTTCTCGTGCAGCTTTTGAAGATCGTCTGCCGAGCTATAATCACCAAGAACATTTTTATAAATAGTTTTCAATAAAAGCCGTGCTGCAATTTTGTCATAGTCTGGATCGTCTTTGACATTCTGGAGTGCGGTCTGTATAACCGCTTCATCAAGTTGATCAGACGTAATGCCATCAAAAAGCGTCAACTGCAACTGCGAAGCAACCTCTACAACCTTTGCGATCTGATCGTCGAGCCCCTCACTTGCTGCAACCAACGCAAGGTTAATCTTGTTTGCGTCAAATGGCTCACGTGTTCCATCCCGCTTAATCACTGATACTGTCGACATCCCCTAGTTCCCCTTTTTTCGTTTCTACACAGTACTGTTACGGGGTGCAAAAATAACCGCCAGGTCTCTCAGCTGGTGGTGCATTGCCGTTCCCAATAAGCACTGTTTGTTTTTTTGTACGACTACACATGTAGTGTCTATGTAAGACTATAGACCCTATATATATGGTTTGCAAGGATTTTATGGGTGTATTTTTAACTACATAGCACTTTTGCTTTTCCTTCCCCGTAGGTGCTGTATCTATTATTGTCTGCCCACCCCAGGGGATAGACTTGGGGGTGTACTTTTTCTCACAACTTACTATACTAAGTATATGAATTACAACGACTACGCCCTCGAACTCCACAAGCAACACAAGGGAAAGATCACCTCAGCCCTTCGCGATACTGACACTCTCGACAAAGATAAATTAAGTGCGTATTACACCCCAGGCGTCGCTGAAGTCAGTCGCGTCATTGCAGAGGATCCGTCGCAGCTTAAAACCTACACCTGGGTGAACAATCTTGTCGCCGTTATCTCTGACGGCTCATCTGTTCTTGGTCTCGGAAATATTGGCCCCAAAGGTTCAATGCCTGTTATGGAAGGTAAGGCACTTCTTTTTAAACACTTTGCGGGTATCGATAGTGTACCTATTACGCTCGACGTGCACGATATTGACGGTATCGTGAATACCGTGAAGGCTATTGCACCAAGCTTTGGAGCAATTAACCTTGAGGATATTGCCGCACCACAATGTTTTGCCATAGAGGAGCGCCTCAAGGCAGAGCTTGACATTCCCGTCTTTCATGACGACCAACATGGAACCGCAATTGTTGTCTTGAGTGGCCTTATTAATGCTGCGAAGGTAACAGGAAGAACACTAACCGACAGTAAAGTGGTGATTATTGGGGCTGGTGCTGCGGGTACTGCAATCACTAAACTTCTCCATAGATATGGAGTTGTAAATATTACAGCAGTCGATAGCAAGGGTGCACTTGGTACTCACCGCGATAATCTTAACGATGAGAAGAAGACACTTCTAGAATATGTACGCACCGATGCAGCCGGCTCGCTAGAAGATGTGATTCAGGGTGCTGATATCTTCATTGGTGTATCAAAGCCAGGACTTCTTACGGCAGATATGGTGCGCTCAATGGCAGCCGACCCAATCATCTTCGCGCTTGCAAACCCAACCCCCGAAATTATGCCCGATGAAGCAAAGGCAGCTGGTGCGGCAATTATTGCAACTGGACGCAGTGACTTTGCTAATCAGGTAAATAACGCTATTGCCTTCCCGGGAATCTTCCGCGGAGCACTTGATAATAACGTGACAAAAATCACGGACGAGCATAAGATTGCAGCGGCAGAAACAATTGCCAGTCTTGTAGACGAGCCAAACCCGGATATGATTATTCCAAGTGTCTTCGACGAGCGACTTGTTCCTGCTATTGCAGCAGTCATTCGATAGCCGCTACCACAGACCATTAGGTATCGCTAATCGTAAAACGCAGGCACTACATTGGTGCCTGCGTTTTCTATAAATACTTTTCGATGACGATGTGGTGTGTTTGGCGGAAGGGATGGGATTCGAACCCACGGTACGGTTGCCCGCACACACGCTTTCCAAGCGTGCTCCTTCAACCACTCGGACACCCTTCCATTCCTATTAGTATATCATTGTCATTATCACTGCAGATAGTGTGTTGCGTATCGGCGCAAAACCTTTCATACTAGAAGATGATGAGCAAGAAGACACCTGTTATTGAACTAATTGACCTAAAAAAAGTTTTTGGGTTTGGTGACGCACGCCACGCAGCATTAAACGGCGTCAACTTGAAGGTTCAGAAAGGTGAGTTTATCGCCATTATGGGGCCAAGTGGGTGCGGAAAGACAACACTTCTTAATGTACTGGGGCTTCTTGATAATGACACGGAGGGAGAGTACCGTCTTGACGGTACGGCCGTATCATCGTTGGCTAGAAGAAAGCAGGCACACATCCGAAGCAGACACATCGGCTTCGTATTCCAGAGTTTTAATCTTATTCCGCGGCTCACCATACTTGAAAACGTCGCCCTACCCCTTTTGTATAGGGGTGACCATAAAGTCAAGCGGCTAGAGCGTGCAAGTTCACTCTTGAAGACGTTTCATCTCAATACAAGAGAATTCTACATGCCACATCAACTTTCCGGTGGCCAGGTACAGCGTGTTGCAATTGCAAGGGCGCTGGTGAACGAACCTTCAATCATCCTTGCGGATGAACCAACGGGTAATCTCGATTCTCAATCAAGCCACATTATCATGGAAGAGTTATTGGCACTGCATAAAAAGGGAAATACTATCATCATGGTGACACACAACCCAACCCTCACAACGTACGCAAGCAGGGTTATTACTATGCTCGACGGCCAGATAGATACAGACACATTCCACATACCGTCGGCAACACAGAAAGAGGGTGCCTAGTGCTGTTTTTTAACCACATCGAGAACGCCCTTGCGTCAGTAAAAAGTAACCGTCTCCGCAGTATTCTCACGGCATCCGGTATTACCATCGGCATCGCCAGTATTACAGCAATTCTTACTCTTAGCACGAGTGTCACGGAAATTGTCAGACAACAAGTTGACCACTATGGCGGTACCCTTGCAGTTGTCACCCCCGCTGCACCGCAGAAGAATTTACCTGAAAGCGTCCAGCAGCTATCAGGGTCAGCAAACACAGCAAGCTCGCTCACACAGAAAGACGTTGAGACACTGAATGCCATAGAGCACGTCACCGCCGCGGCACCCCTCATGGTACTCCAGGGGGCAGTAAGTGGCGATATCTCACCGTCCGGTACGTCACACATTATTGCGACAACTCCAGAGCTCAAAACAACGAATTCACTGAATATGCATGATGGTCAGTTCCTGGATCTGGAGCTAGACGATACAACGGCAGTCATAGGACACTCACTTGCAATTGACCTATTCGGCACCGACCAGGTAATTGGTAAATTAGTTGAAATACGGGGCGACCACTTCAGAATTATTGGTGTTCTTAAACCAACCTTCACTCCACTCAACTTTAATTCAGTTGATTTTGATACCTCCGTATTCATCTCACTTAAGTCTGGTGTTAAGCAAAACGAAGGCTCTGCTCACATACAACAGATAAATCTTGTGGTTGATTCTGTCGCCCATCTTGATGGCGTACTTGCGGAAGCACATAAATTATTACTCAAAAATCATCTCTCTCGGACAGACTTTCTTATCGCAACGGGCGATGCAATTGCCCAGCCAACAAGTCATCTTTTTGGCCTACTCACGAGCCTCACTGTTGCAGTAGCGGCCATATCACTTCTTGTTGGAGGCATTGGTATTATGAATAGTATGCTTGTAGGGGTTGCAGAGCGCACCAGAGAGATTGGCATCCGCAAAGCAATGGGGGCAACAAGCGGGACGATTGTCATGCAATTCATTACCGAGTCGCTCTTCTTAAGCATCATAGGAGGGGTTTTTGGATACCTCATTGGCACTTTGCTTGGTGTTGTCGCCAGTATTCTTTTGGGTGTTACGCCAGTATTCTCGCTTACTATCATGGCACTCGCTCTTGCGTTTTCGGTAATTACTGGGACTGTATTTGGTGCATATCCGGCATTCAAGGCAGCCAGAAAAGACCCCATCACTGCACTTCGTCTTTATAACTAAACACACCCCTTTCGAGGTGTGTGCTTAGTTTTGTGTAGTGCGGTTTTATACGCTAGGCTACTGGGTTGTCTGCAAGCTCCTGCTTAAGATTCTCTATCAATGCAACTGGAACTGGGTCAACATTATTCAAGATTGCCGCGTATGTACTTGAGAAGTCTGAAAGAATTGCTCCCCAAAGCAACTGCGCCAAAAGGCTTTCACCTTGAAGCTGAATAGTCTCCGCATGTGGACGCTGTCCACTCAAGAGCCTATCAGTAATTTCGAACCTCTGGAGAACACGTGGCGACTCAAAGCTACTTTTTATATCGAAAACAACATATGGCTTCTCGACAGGGTGTGATGTCCAGCCCATGAATTCGTTATGATTAAATTCTGGGTACTGGTTGTAGTAGGCAAGATTTTTTGCCGTTTCGTTCCAGCTAATCTTCATCTTGTACGCAAGCGGTGCCGTTGTTTCACCGCCATAGAAGACTGGAACCTTGCCAGGTGTCTTTAGTGCGATTTGTTTTGCCAAATTATCACTGGTTGGCACGTCAGGATGCCACCGAGCGGTTTGCTCTTCAAGCCACGGGGCAAGTGCTTCAACTTCCTTGTTCCATGAGGGTTGAATCATGCCGAAGTTTTCAAGTAGCGCAAAAAGACCACGGAGGTTGTAGATAGTTGCCATGCGTGGCTGGACACCTGCTGGCAGTACAACGTGAGCTATACGATCCGCCTGTGCCATAGCAATAAGCTCACCACCCGAGGCAAGGATTCCAATTTGAGCACCCCGATTTTTAGCCTCTTTAAATGTCGCAAGGGTTTCTTCTGTATTGCCAGAGTAGCTACTAGCAATAACAAGCGTCTGCGGGCCAACGTAGTGCGGGAGAGAATATTCTCGGATAATCTCGACGGGTACAGAAAGCTCCTTCGCAAGAAGTACTTTCGCGATAAGTGCCGCAAGGGCAGAACCACCCATTCCGGCAATTACAATGTGAGAAATTGTACGAGTATCGTGTTCCGCACTATGTACCCCTGCCGCAAAACGTGCCTGTTCAAATTGCGAAGCAACAACCGCAAACCCCCCATGTGGATCGCGTTCGTGTATAAGGTTTGCATTATCAAGTATATCTGTCATATTAAAGTGTATTTCCTCTCTTCTTTATCTATGATACAGTATATATAAGTATAAACGGTTTAATAAGGGTGGAACATGAAGATTACTCCGCAAGAAACAACAACTCAGCCTATTAGCGACGATCAAGATCTTGCTAAGGCACTCGCTGGCGTCTTGCCAGACGAACCTGAAGTCACGTCACCGGCTGGGCTGGATGCCCTACAATTTGAGGAAACACCCGGTCTTCCTGTTATTCAACTCCCTACCCAACAGCCAGTAGAGGTAGATACTCCAGCAGTGGCCGAAGAAGCTATCGAGATTGTCGAAACAACAACACCACCTGAGCCACAGGCCGCCGCTCGAACAGAAGCACCAGTAGGTAGCACTGCACCATCAGATTCACTTGATGCAATTAAGAATAAGGCCCTCGAAGAGCTTCGCCCCCTCCTTGACCAGGCGGACATTCCCGCAGAAGAGAAGTTTGATACTTTCCTTATGCTCATCCGTAGCACTGATGATCCGTCACTTATTGCACCGGCACATGACGCAGCTCAGTCAATTTCAGATGAAACTCGTAAGGCAGAAGCACTTATTGATATCATCAAAGAAATTAACTACCTTACCAATAAAACGGCGAAGAAGTAAACACTCGCTTATAAAAATAACACCCTCGCGGGGGTGTTATTTTATTTTCCAGAGAGTGGCCTACCGGTTTCGATACTAGAAGCCCATACCTCCACCCATTGCCGAAGCCTGAGTTGACGGAGCCTCTGGGATGTCAACAACCAGTGCACCCATTGTTGCAGCGGTTGCTGCAATAGACACGGCATTCTGAACCGCCTGCTTAGTGACTCGAGCAGGATCAATAACACCGGCTTTCTTGACGTCAATAAGCGTATCGTGCATACTATTCACATCAACTCCAGTGCCCGGTTTTGCGGCCTCTACCTGTGCAAGAAGTGCGTCACTATTAAGACCGGCGTTCTGCATGATAAGGCGGAATGGTTGACGTAGTGCCTCTTTGAGAATCTTACGACCAGCCGCAATAGAGTCTGATCCATCGACGGAAATTGCCGCAGCACTATTCACAAGTGTAACACCGCCGCCCGCAACAATGCCTTCTGCTAATGCAGCTTTCGTTGCAGCTACGGCATCGTCTACACGGTATTTTTTCTCATCAATTTCAGTTTCAGTTGCCCCACCAACCTTGATGACAGCAACTTTACCGCCAAGCGACGCAACACGTCTTTGAAGATCCTCTCTATCATATTCACTCGCACTACTAGACTGAGATTGAATAAGACGTATCCGCTCTTTAATAGCGGACTTAGCCCCCGCCCCCTCGATGATAGTTGTGGCGTCCTTACCAACAATTACCTTTTGGGCACTTCCAATAACGTCAAGTTCGGCGGTTTCAAGTGCAAGCCCGGCGTCGGCACTTATTACCGTAGCACCCGTAAGCGTTGCGATGTCTTGTAGTTGGTCTTTGCGACGATCCCCGTATGACGGAGCTTTTACCGCCACCGCATTAAAGACGCCCTTCAACTTATTAAGCACGAGGACACTCAATGCCTCACCCTCAACCTCGTCTGCAATAAGCACGACATCTTTCTTACCGGCAGCTGCAAGCTTCTCAAGAAGCGGCAACAGTTCTTGAACGTTACTTACCTTGTTATCTGTAATGATAATTGAGGGTTTTTCATACACAGCCTCTTGTCGAGCTGGGTCAGTAACGAAGAACTGACTCACAAACCCCTTATCAAAGGTGTACCCCTCGACAACATCAGCCTCAAGGTCAAGACGCTGGCTTGCCTCTACTGTCACGACGCCATCCTTACCTATCTTTTCGATAACGCCAGCAATCAATTTTCCAATTTCTGCATCACCGGCACTAATTGTTGCAATTTCCGCAACACGCTCAGACTTACCCTCAATCTCCTCTGCAAGCGATTCAATTGATGCAATAACCTCTGCACCAGCTGCTTCGATACCTTTACGAAGCTCCATTGGGTTATGGCCGGCCGCAATAAGCTTATTGGCCTCTTTTAATATGCTGTACGTCAGGACAGTAACAGTAGTAGTACCATCTCCCGCGGCCTTATTTAGGTTCTTAGCAGCCTGCTTAATAAGTTCTGCACCCGCCTTGTATCCCAGTGTCTCATCGTCAACCTCCGGAAGGTCTATGGCTTCTGCTACCGTCACGCCGTCATGCGTGATTGTTGGACCGCCAAATGATTTATCTATAACAACATTACGCCCTTTTGGCCCGTACGTGACTTTAACGGCATCGTAGAGCACCTTAGCTCCACCAAGTAGCCGTGCCCGTGCGTCTTCATCGTAAAATACTCTTTTTGCCATGTCTCCTCCCTATTGCAATGTTGCGAGAACATCTTCCTCGCGAATAATTAGATATTCTTTTTTGTCGACAGACACAGTTGTTGCCGCATATTCTTTAAATAAAATTTTATCACCAACCTTAAGGTGTGCCACATCTGAGCCTATAGCCCCAACGACCGCAAAAGTAGACTTCTCTTTTGCCGTGTCTGGAAGATACAGCCCAGTTGCAGTTGTCGGATGTGCCTCTTCCTGAGTGGCAACAATACGATCCCCGAGTGGTGTTACTGGATGTGTCATGTTTCCTCCTTAGTTAGTTACCCACTTATTATATCGAAGGATTCTGGCACTCGTCAAGCGTGAGTGCTAAATATTTTATATTGATTTAAGAATTACCGTGATTAGGGTCTCGCTCTCCCTGTAGGGTACAATAGAGATATGGATGCACGGTACGCCTCGATAGATGAAATAAAAAACTGGAACACACTCCTGGCACAGTCAGGCCATCATGTAACGGTTTTTTCTACCCACGAATACGGGGAAATTAAAAAACTCACTCACTACACCCCCTTGCACATCATGGTAGATTCCGCCCCTATTCTTGTGCTTGAGAAGAAAATTTGGCCACTTGGCGTGTTTTGGTACCTCCCAAAGGGCCCGGCCACTGATAGCGTTGCCGATCTTCATGGTATTGTCGAGACTATAAAACCCCTCGCACGCAAACACCGGGCAGTCTTTATCCGCACAGAATCAGAGCTGCCACTTATTTGCAGTGCAGAACTTGAACGCCTAGGATATACTGCAGCAGCACCCATTATCCCCAGCCAGTCAACAATCACCCTTGATGTATCAGTATCACTTGATGACATTATTACAACAATGCCTCAAAAAGGCAGGTATGCCGTTCGACGTGCCGAGCGTGACGGGGTTACCGTTAAGCAAGTACCTGCAACTGATGCAAACTGTAAGCATATGTACACGCTTCTTTCAGAGACCGCGAGTGGTCAGTTTGGTATTCGCAGTTTCGAATACTACAAGACGTATTGGCAAACATTCTCTGACAGCAAGATGGGGCAGTTATTTTTTGCGTATTACAACGACGAAATAGTCGCCGGAGCTTTTGCCCTCTACTTTAATGGGAAGAGTACTTACAAAGATGGTGCATCCATACGTCAACGAAGTGCATACGGGGCGAGCCATTTGCTGCAATGGAATATCATTCAATGGGCCAAAGAGCACGGTGCCGTTATTCACGATCTCTGTGGATCGCCACCGTCTACACACCTCACAGACACCACCCATCCTCACTATAATATTGGTTTATTTAAAACATCATTCAATAAAGAAGTGACTGATTACATTGGCTGTTATGATGCAATCCTCCGAAAGAACACCTATACACTCTGGAAAAGGTATGGCGAGCGAATCTACAAAAAAATCTACTACACACTCCACCACGACTACTACTACTAATCAAGGATTCTTATGCTAAACTCACACCTCCTCATGTCCGACGCACACAACTTTAGTGCACTGCATCCAATTAACCCGTATTATTTCGATACCGCCACCGACACTGCCGCTGCACAATCAGAACACGAATCTATCTACAACGCATTCATTGAGGCAGGTATTAAAGTAACGCGAGTACCCTCACCTACACTTAGTCAGGATGGTGTCTACACGGCAAACTGGGCACTCGTCAGGGGCGACACGGCCGTGCTTGCACGCTTGCCCAATATACGAAAAGCAGAGGAAGACCACGCACGCAGTATTCTTGAATCTATCGGAAAGACAGTTCACTTTGTTCCTAAAGGCCTCCGATTTAGTGGTCAGGGTGATGCTCTTGCTTGTGGTGACTACCTCTTTTGCGGAAAAGGATACCGAAGTGATGAGGCGGCTCAGAAATTTGCAGCTGACGTACTTGGCTACAAAAGAATTCAACTACAGACCGTTCCACAGCTTGATACGGATGGATCGATACGCATCAATCCCATATCGGGCTGGGAGGATAGCTTTTACTACGATATAGATCTTGCTCTTTCTATCTTACGAGCACCCACAGAAACCGAGCCTGCACTTATCGCCTACTGTAAAGAGGCCTTCACTCCAGAAAGCCAGCATATTCTTGCATCACTCCCACCAGAAGAGTTTGAAACAATACTCATACCAGAAGACGAGGCTCGCCACGCATTCGCAGCAAACCTCGTCTCCACTGGGTCTACCGTTATTATGAGTAGTGCAGCACCGGCACTTACATCAGAGCTTCGGCGGCGCAACTTTTCTGTCATTACGCCATCTATACAAGAGCTGGCGAAAGGTGGTGGCTATATTCGATGCACCAGCCTAACTATCCATCCGTAGTGCAGTCCCCTATTTCAATTCTTTAAGAAGCGTGCGGGCGACGTCGCTCTCGTTCCAATCGTGTTCGCCATCGGCACGCTCAATCGTTCGCTCGTGCCCCTTGCCCAACAGCACAACCGTATCCTCTGGTGATTCAACAAGTTCGAACGCTTTTCGTATCGCAGCCGTACGATCAAGCACCTTATATAATGTTGTATTATCTACTGCACCTTTTTCACGAGCCCCCTCGGCAATTTGCTCAAGAATGAGATTACCGTCAACATCCCTGTCGTCCTCTTCGGTCAACACAAGAATATCAGCGTATGACGCAGCAATACCGCCCTGAACAGCTCGCTTCGTCTCGTCTCTTCGGCCAGCAGACCCAAATACCGCTATAAGCTTCCCCTTCACGAGTGGGCGAACACTTGCGAAGAATTTTTCAAAACCGTCCGGCGTACTTGCAAAATCAACAATCACACCGAAAGGCTGCCCTTCATCTATTGTATTCATGCGACCCTCAACGGTCACAAGGGCTGCAATTCCGTCTTCAATTTGGGTCTTAGATAGCCCGATATGCCTCCCAACCGCCACTGCAGCAAGGCTATTACTAACATTAAACTCACCAGGTATATGCACCTGAAGCGTGTATGTATCGGCGTTATCTACAGTTGCCGTATACCTTGAGCCACTACTTGATAGTTCTTGTATAGTTGCCTGTATATTACCCGTATGAATACCGTACGTAATAGAGCACTTACTGTCCTTGATAAATAGTTCTGCACTACTATCGTCGCTATTTATGACACCGATGCCGTTCTTATGGCGAGAGGCGATCTTAAAGAGACTCCTCTTTGCATCTCGGTACCGCTCGAAAGTGCCATGGTAATCAAGATGATCACCAGTGACGTTAGTCATGACGGCAATTTCGTAAGGAATGCCCCAGACACGATGCTGTGCAAGTGCGTGGCTTGACGTTTCAACAACAACCCATTTCGCACCCTGCCGAACATACTTTCGTAGGCGGCGTTGCAATACAAATGCCCGTGCGGTGGTTGCATGCTCTTGCTGTGTCTCAATAGCTGCACCCATTCCATTCGCAACTGTACTCATTAGAGCAACTGGCACTCCAGCCTCGTGGAGCATTTTATAAATAAAGAATGCCGTTGTTGTCTTGCCGTTTGTTCCGGTTACCCCTATAACGCGAACCCTGCGAGCCGGAAACCCGTAGCGTATATTCGCCAACACTGCCTCAACGAGATGGCCCAAAGGTTCAATTTTCTTAAATAAGGACCGAGGAATAATGGATTTTACAATACTTCGAATGTTCATACATTTCATTATACCCCTTCTTTAGATGTTATTTTCTTCGCCTAGCGAAATGTGAATAGATTCTATATATTCCAACAATACCTAGACATACACCCGCAATAATAAGCAGTATCTGTCCCGAAACTATTGATAGGGGGCTTGTTGGCTGCCCAGCTTTCGCCTCACTCACGTGTACAGAGGTGCTACCAAGGACTGATGCGGGTGGCGTATCGCTATAAATGGCAGACCCGGAAAGAACAGGGAGTGAAAGAGCTGGCGTGCTTATTAATGACGCAAAGGTACTCTCGTTACCACCAGACACCACAGAGGGTGTTGCATTGCCGGGTGCTACATCTTCAGAGTCACCACCCTCCTCTGACGCACTCTGATCTTGATTCACACCCTGAATGACAGTGTAGGCAATAAGTGATTCGTCGCTATTTGTTGCACCGCGAATATATACGGTTGTCACAAGTGAATCTACTTCGATATCATAGCCCCTAGGTATGTATCCCTGCACTCGCCCGCTCTCATCGGTAGTAAATATATACCGGTGTGTATCACCCTGAAGCCAGGCCTCTACTGTAGTATTGGCCGCAAACATACCGGGACTAACAGCAAGGTGAATGTTTTTGTCGTCGAAAACCTGCACGGAACCTTGCGGCAATACCGCGTAACGATAGCTATCCGTAGTGCTATCTACTCCCTGTATCCAGTATTCGTCCTGGACTTGAACAGAAGATACTTCCCGGGATAGTTTCCGCTGATACCCCGACATAGACTGTTCGATACCCGTCGCCACACGACGATGCCCCTCTGGCGTTGGGTGAAATGACTCGGCTCCAATAATCTTAACCTTAGGGAGCGATGCCATTACGGAGATATCGTCACCAAAACGCAGACCGTTCATAGCTGGTGTAGCTGAATCGTCGCAGAGCTTCGCGCCTAAGTACGCCTCACTCACATCAATAAATTTTAACCCGGCCCGCTCTGCAGCACGCTGCATCACATCGTTTACTTTGGTTATTGCCCGTACTATAAACTGTCGTTCCTCGGCCGTAATCAGTGCACCCAAAACGATATCACATACAGCACCGGGTGTGTCATTAATAATGAGCGGATACCCAATCAGAGATATCTGCGAAAGAGGTGACACCTGTACTACCCGATCAATAACTTCGTCATATCTGCCTGCAAGAGCCTCTATTTCACGGGCTACTGCAGCACGGGGAGCTCCCGGCTCTGCCCACTCGCACGTACCCGGTGCAATACAGCCCTTCAGTTTTTCCATAAATCCGGCATCGTTCCCTCCAATACCTATTGAGATGCGTTCTGGCTGGTACCTTGCAATGAATTTCAATTGATCAACAACACCCTGTCGATCAGCATATACTGCCGCATTTTGCATAGCGTAGCGCTCGTCATCCGACAGTACTTCAAGACGCCCACCCTGACCTGCGTACGTAGCACTCCCAAGTATATCGGCCATTGTCGCCCCCGAACATGACATATTTCGCGTTACTAACGATAGACTTTCCCCAAGAAGAAAAGGGTACGACCGACTACTCACGTGACACGTATGTGGAGGGGTATTGGTATGGTTAAGATAGAATGCATCACTCACTTCGCCTTCACCGCTAGTGAATGAGTCACCCAGGGCAATATACTGAATACCACCCCTTAAATCAGAAAGCGACTGCGGTACATATATCGCAGACCGCGACTCGAGTCTCGTCTCTACCAATAACTGCAAGTGATGCGTATCAATAAAGTACGGTACGGTTGCCGAATAATACTGCTCAAAATCATCCTGTGGCGATAAGTAGCCTATAGTACACGCTCGTACTTCTGGAGGATATGGCACTCCTGGCTCTCCTATCCCCCATCCGCCACAAGTAGCATCGACTTCGATAATAGTAGGGTGCGTTCTTTCACTTGCAATAACAACCGTTTTTCCGTCCGGCGACAATGCAAGATCGTACCTTTCAGTTGACATTGCGGTTGCGATACGCCGTACGGAAAATGTTGATGTATCTATCAACACAATTCCCTGATATGTGTAGTGAGCCGCCACCCAGCGACCATCACGAGAAACCGCCATTTTTCCAACAGGATAACTCCCCTCGCCTCCATCAATGAGGGGGTGAGGCTCAGCCGTGAGCCTGTAGAGATTCCCCATAATAACCAGTGAGAACTGACGCTGAAGTGCCTTCGATACATCCTTAATCACCATGATACGCGAGGCCGTACTGCCATATTGCTCTCTGTACAAGAGTGTGTCGCTGAATTGACTATAGACACAACTACTCGCGTAGCGACATATATCAGGCACAACACTAAAGACACCATCCGAAGGATATGCCGCAGCCACTATACTATTCCCCTCAACGTTGACAAACCGTGCCACCTGCAGCTTACCAGCTTCTCCATAAACACACGCAAGTACCGGATCTGGATAGGAAAATATGCGGATATGCCTTGAGGGGCCCCCGCATGAAAACGGCAACTTTTCAGATGCATCTACGGGCACACTTGCCAGAAGCACACCACGCTCATCAATCCACGATGGACTATCTGACAGGGCGGATGCTGGAACCCCGCCAATCATTACACTAATTACCACCCCTACTAACGCCGCAAGTGCCCACATGTCTGTGACCCTCCTTATAATAAGCTTAGTATCTCCTGATAATATTAAGCTTATTCTCAGCAAACTTCAAGAATAAATGTCTAAAGCACAACACGTGGTACAATATAACAGATGAGAATACTGGGAATTGAGAGTAGTTGTGATGAAACTGCGGCCGCAATAGTTGAAAACGGCACGCATCTTATTTCAAATGTCGTAAGAACCCAGATTGATATTCACGCCAAATACGGAGGCGTCGTACCAGAAGTAGCCGCTCGAAGCCACATTGAAGTTATTAATGCCGTCATCGACGAGGCACTCTCTGCATCACAAAGCACCTGGGACGACATCGACGGCATTGCCGTCACCTACGCACCCGGACTACTTGGTTCACTCTTAGTTGGAACACTCACTGCACGAACCCTGGCACTCCAGCAAAACATCCCCCTCTACCCCATTCACCACGTCGAGGCCCACGTCTACGCAAACTTCATTACATCCCAGGCAGAAACACTCTCACTTCAGCTCCCGACAAAAACACCGACATTTCCAATGCTCGCCCTCATTGTCAGTGGCGGACACTCGCAACTTGTACTCTTCAAGGATCACGGCAACTACGAACTTCTTGGCCAAACCCAAGATGATGCCGTCGGAGAAGCCTTCGACAAAGTTGCAAAAACGATCGGTCTCCCCTACCCTGGTGGCCCTTCAATTGCACAAGCAGCACACAACGGTGACCCAAATAAGTACCCGCTCCCCAAGGCACGCCTTAAAGGTGCCTATGATTTTAGCTTCTCAGGGCTTAAGACAGCCGTTCTACGGGCCGTTCAACGCGAAGTGGGCGTGGACACCACATTCCCTTCCTTCAAGCTTGCAGCCCTCCTCAGTGACCAACAACGCAATGATTTTGCAGCAAGCTTCCAGAAAACCGCCGTTGACACACTCGTAGACACCGCCTACAAGGCCTTTATAGACCACTCCCCTGCTTCAGTTGTGATTGCAGGAGGGGTCGCCGCAAACAGCGAGCTACGGCAGCAACTACGCAACCGCATCCCTCTTCCTATTGAATACGCACCAATGCAACTCTGCACAGACAACGCAGCAATGATCGCAAGCCTTGGCTACTTCTATACACAATCACAGGCACCCATAAACCCCCTAGAACTAGACGTCCGGCCAAGCCTGTCAATGTCTCAAACATCTTGGTCCGTATAACTCCCCGCCTCTAGCGGCGAGCAAGCGCACGCATACGCTGCACACTCTTCTTTGCAAACGGTAACGCATGACTCCATAGCACATAAAACGGCGAGAGCGGCCTATCATACGTACCCGCAAAATGGGCGAACCCGTCCGACCATCCCTGTTTAAACGTAGCAACACCGCCAGATATTACCCCACCGAAGTCATATTGTGTCAAGCCCCATTGCTTCGCCTTTTGAATAGCGTGCCACTTCAGAGCATAATTTGCTCGTAGCTGCTGACCAATCTCATTAACACCACCATACAGTTCATAGGCAGTATCGCCACTAATTGCCAGCCACAAAAAGGCAACAGGGGCCCCATCTACGCTTGCGATGAAAATAGGGGAGTGCTCGCCCAAATTCTCCCGTACATCGATATAGTACTTCTCATCATGCAATGCAAAACCCGCACGCCGTGCCGTTTCTTCGTACAGCTCCAGACACACCGCAAGTTGCTCGGGCGTCTTTACCTGTGAAATAGTGACATCTTTCTCCGACTTTCGTATGTATTGTCGAGTCTTCTTCGCCATATCGGCCAAGAGCGTATCCGTGTCCCGTGTAATATCCAGAAGTATCGTTTCTGCTGGCAATATCTTATTCGTCGCCCTCGTCCATCCCGCAGGAGCATCAAATTCTTGCGTATCAGGCTCGATAGAAAGCGTGACGGCACGATACTTTTGCTTCACATAGTGAGCGAGCGTATCTAGCGCCTCTTCTTGTTTCACGTGAAACACTTGCCCGCGTGGAATATACGAAAAGGCACGAAAGGGGAAGGGGAGTGTCTTTGTAAGAATCTGGGCACAGCCAATTCTCTTTTCATCATCAATAACAAATAGACGGTCTACCTTCCATCCATGCAAAGATTTAAGCGTCCCCCAGCCCGATAATTGAAACGGGTGACCACCGCTCTCAACTACGTACTCGTCCCACTCAGTTGTAGATATACATTCTTGTATAGAAATCATATCTTCAGTATAGCACCCGGGGAGTTCACTCGACGTCATAGATAAAGCAAATATGGTATACTAACAGTAGTAAATATAACAAAACGCTCAGATACGCAGCGTAAACAGGAAGACACGAACAGGGATTTCACGTGAAACTATCAAAGACATACGAACCTAACCAGTACGAGCCAAATGTGTACGCCCTATGGGAAGCAAGCGGTGCATTTAATCCAAGTGGAACAGGAACACCCTTCAGTACTGTCATGCCGCCGCCAAACGCAAACGGCAACCTGCATCTTGGCCACGCACTTGATATGGGACTAAAGGACATTGTCGTGCGATACAAGCGCATGACGGGTCACGATACCATCTATATACCAGGTGCTGATCACGCTGGCTTTGAAACATGGGTTGTGTATGAAAAAGAGCTACGCAAAAAGGGCCAAAGTCGGTTCGACTTTAGCCGCGAGCAACTCTACACCCAAGTTTGGGATTTTGTTGACGGACAGCGGGGGAATATGGAACTTCAAGTACGGGCACTCGGCATCAGTGCATCGTGGAGCGACCTGGTCTTCACCCTCGACAAGAAGGTCATTGATACCGTATATGAAACTTTCAGAAAACTATGGATGGACGGCCTTATCTACAGAGGTGAGCGTATCGTTAACTATAGCACCCAGTACCAGACAAGCTACGCCGATATCGAAGTTGACTACAAGACAGAAAAGGGCACACTTTGGCACATAGCCTATCCGATCATAGATAAGATTGGCGAAATAGTTGTCGCAACAACACGGCCCGAAACGCTTTTTGGTGACGTTGCAGTTGCCGTGCACCCAGACGACCCACGATACAAAGACTTTATCGGCTCGCATGTGATTCTTCCCCTAACCGGTAGGGAAATTCCCGTCATTGCAGACGACTACGTCGACAGGGACTACGGCACAGGTGCTGTAAAAATTACACCAGCACACGATCCAAACGACTTTGAAATAGGGAAGCGACACTCACTCCCTCGAATCCAGGTAATTGACTTCGACGGAACAATGATGAACGTCCCGCAACAATTCAAGGGGCTCACCGTTGAAGAAGCACGAAAACGCACCGTTGCCGCACTTCGTGCCGACGAAAGTATTCGCAAAGAAGAGGCAATAGAGCACTCGGTTGGCTACGACTACAAGAGTGGCCTTCCTATCGAACCGCTTATTAAAGACCAGTGGTTCCTTAGCATGCGGCCGCTTGCCGACAAGGCAATAGAGGTGCTTGAGCGTGGCGATATCACCTTCCACCCAGCTGGAAAAAAGAAAATTCTTATCCAGTACCTCAAGAACATTCACGATTGGAACCTTTCTCGTCAAATCCCTTGGGGCATTCCCATCCCAGCCTTCCAAAACATCGATGATGAAAGTGACTGGATTTTTAGCGATAAGGTAGACGAAAAAACACTCGTTGTTGACGGAAAGACATACGTCAGAGAAGAGGACACCTTTGACACCTGGTTTAGCAGTGGTCAGTGGCCGTTTATCACTACCGACGTACCAACCAATGGCGATCTATCCCGATTCTTCCCGACAGACCTCATGGAAACTGGCACCGACCTCCTTGATAGGTGGATTGCCCGCATGATCATGCTCAGCCTCTACGTAACGGATCAAGTTCCTTTCAAAGATGTCTATCTTCACGGCATGGTCCTTGATGAACATAGCCAGAAAATGAGCAAGAGTAAGGGTAACGTCATCAACCCAATGGAACTTGTTGCAGAATACGGCTCTGACGCACTCAGGATGGGTCTTATCGCAAGCCGTAGCCCGGGGCAAAACCAAGCATTTAGCGTCGACCGAGTCATTGCAGGCCGTAACTTCTGCAATAAACTCTGGAACATAACACGGTTCATCCAATCGTCACTTGGCGAAGGGTTTACCCCAGAGGCACCGCAGGCCGTTTCGCTTGCTGATCACTGGATTGTAAAAGAACTCACACAGGCAAAGCAAAATATCGAACGTGCACTCGACACCTACCGTTTCGCAGAGGCAAGCGATGCACTCTATCACGCACTCTGGGATAGCGTTGCAGACTGGTATGTCGAGGCGTCTAAAGAAGAGCGTAACCCCGATCTACTAGCCTGGGTTCTAGAGACATCACTCAAGCTCGCTCATCCATTTGCACCATTCGTCACAGAGACGCTCTGGCAAACACTTCCATGGCGTGAAAACCTGCTTATTGCAGAGTCTTGGCCAACAATGCTCGACTACAGCGACATTGCAGCGGGGCAGTTCACGCAAATCCAGAAGATTGTCACCGAAGCACGGTTTATTAGCAGCTCTCTTCCCGGAAATGATCGGTACGGCCTTGTGTATACACAAGACTCGCTCATCGAGTCCGCAACAGAGCTTATTCGTCGCCTAGCACACCTTACGGGCGTTTCACAGACCGATCAGCCTACCGGACTACAGCTTGCCCTGGCTAATCACGAAGCTTGGCTTGATGTTCCACAAAAGACCCTTGAAGAGCATAAAGAAAACCTTGAGGTGCGTATTGCAACAACCCACAAGGATATTCATAACCTCCAAGCTCGTCTTTCGAATGAAAACTATATCGCCAAGGCACCTGCCGCACTTGTAGAAGAAACACAACAGTCTCTTGAAGAAAAACAGGCGCTCATTGAACGCCTGAAGGGTGAGTTAACACTTCTTTCTTAAGCCGATGGCCAAATAATTCCATTGTCAGCACCAAAGTGTAGTGTAACCTTTTTGACTGTCGTCTTTTTATCCTCATCTCGAGGTGGCTGAAGGTTTGGCATCACACGCACAGAAGTTCGCTTGGGTGCCTCTACGCTATGAACGTGTGTATGGGGATTTGACTTCTTTAGCATTGCATCTGCCGCCGCAGTACCGGCGATGGTTGTAGCAATAACTGGTATACCCAGTGCGACAGTTGCAGCACGATCAAGGTGCATATCATGAAATAGAAGCCCCAACAGGGTGGCACTGCTCATAATAATTGGGACAAAGTGTCGTGTTAATGTCATTTGGAAGGTACTCATATCTCGCTTTTATTTGTGTTTGTTTTAATTGGATATGTTTGTATATTAGCATAAGCTTGATTTTTTGTCAAGTATCTATTGGTGGTGGTACTGGCCACCTCCTATAATCTGCGAGGCACGATACACCTGTTCAACAAGAATAAGCCGCACAAGCTGATGGGGGAATACAAGTCGGGACAACGACCACATAAAGTCTGCTCGCTCGTTCACCGTAGCATCAACACCAAAAGCACCGCCAATGACAAAGATTATTCGCCGTGCGTCGCCCTGTATGGCCTGCATGTGCTCTGCCAGTTCGGGTGAGCTGATGTTTTTTCCTCGCTCATCAAGCAATATAACATGTGCATCAGCAGGAAGTCTTTGAAGTATCCTCTGAGACTCCTCTTGGCGTGCCCTGTCGCCATCAAACGACGAATGGGGGATATATTCCCATTTTACGTCAAATGGTGCACGGAGACGCTTCTCGTACCGCTGAATGCCGCTCGCTACCCAGTCTTCGTGCTTCTTACCAACAGCCAGAATTGTTACTGACATTAAAACCGCAGCTTTTCTGCAAGTGCCGCCAGTACCGCGTGTTGCGGTTCAATCTCATCCCTCCCGGCAGTAGTTACTGCTGCTTTGATATCACGAGCGGTTTCAAACGGTATAACATGCACGTGGGCATGAGGAACGTCTGTACCAACCACCATCGTACCGACATAGGTCTTTCCCGTCACTTCTCGAAGCTGCCGCCCAACCTTCTGTACGGTACTCATGAGTGCGTGATACTCTTCATCAGGAAGATCCCAGATAAACTCTACCTGCACCTTAGGGATAACAAGTGTATGCCCCTCTGCTGCTGGATGTATATCCAAAAAAGCCAGCGTCTTCGAGTCTTCATAAATTTTATGAGAGGGTATAGTACCATTGATGATTTTTGTAAAAATTGATTCCTGCATATATCTAGTATACTAAAAGGGTGAATAACTCTATAAAACCTTCTCTACTTGCCGTCCGTGCCGTTGGTGCGTATTTTGGCATACAAATCTGGTGGAATGTTGCCTGGCTTTGCCTTGGTATCGCTATCGCCCTTATCGCCCTCTGTGCCTGGCTTATATCGCTCAGTGGCTGGTGGTGGATTTTAGCACTTTTTGTAGGCATGGCTCTTTCCGTAGCCGCCGTAATACTTATTGTGTTTCGTGCCCTTCTTAACTATGTGACACCGGCACAAACAGGCCCGCAGAAGCAAGCAGTAAAAGACTTTGCAACAAAGCTGCAATTTGTACAAGAACTCACGCAAACACCTAAAATTGTACTTCTCTTTAGGGTAGTGAAAAGCGTCGCAGCACCATCTTCGGACGCTTACCTAGAGCATATCTTCGAGTCTAAACGACTCCATCGCGATTTCGAGCGAATTATTGGTCTATTTTAGCGGACACAAGCACCACTGTTGAGCGGGTTGACTTTTAGGCATAATCGTGTTATATTAAAGCTACTAAAAAGCAGAAATAGACATGTCACACGGAGCAAACGAACCCTCATTTTACATAGCCGAACACGAAACCTCCCACGAGCAACTGACCGCCGAGGGATTTCGTCAACTTGTTGAAAAGTCCGGGCTTGATGCAGACACTGCCGAGGGACGTGTTGAGCAGCTTAAATCGCTCGACTCAATGGATGTTGCACTGCTATGGGACACTATCAACCGCTCCTTGCAGGGTTCAAACGAATCACGCATTAAAGAGGGGTCTGCAATGCGTATTGGCGACCAGGAAACTATAGGTCCAGCACACCGATATGATGTGTTCATGAAACTTATGGCGGATATTAAGAACGCTCCCGAAGAGACAAACCCCTCCCGTATCGGTGATGTACTGGCACTTGGACTTGTCTTGCTTCACCCCTTTCAGGATGGCAACGGGCGAACCGCACGAACTATGGGGCTTCTATTTAGGGACGAGTACGACGCCGAAAGCCATGCTGTCGACTATGATATTCTTACCGAATCACGAGATGCAGCCCGAGAACGCGGCGGCTTCCTTATTTATGGCTACACCCCCAAGTTCCCCGACAGATTTGACCAGTCCAACCCCGAAGAAGTGTCTGCGTATCTCACGAGTCTTCTGAATGAGGAAAAGGAAGGTGCGTACATTGGCCCCTATGGGCAGGCGACGCTTAACAAGAATCCACAACAAACTTAAAACTACCCCTAATTACAGAGGTAGTTTTATTTTATAACTTCTTGGTACACCCGACAGGATTCGAACCTATGGCCTTCGGCTCCGCAAGCCGACGCTCTATCCAGCTGAGCTACGGGTGCATAGATAGTGCACATTATTTATCATAACATGTACTATCACTTTAACTAGAAGGTGCCTTCATCTCTTGCAAGATGAACAGAGGCTAGTATAGCACAGAAATGGCAGTGCGTCTATAATCTAAGCTTGCGAATGATAATGTCAAAAGCATCAAGCTTGAGATTTTCCATTGGAAGGCGGCTACCAAGTATATCAACTATCTGCTCGCCAGCCTCTTCTGGAAAGAACACGGAAACACCCGGAGAAAACCGTTTTCGCGGAACAAGCATAATAGAGTTATTTCCATCAGCGGTAATAAGACCAAATGACTTAAACTCTTCAAAGGAGTGGAATTGTTCGCCAATATACAGACCCTCTGCAGCACTAAGGGCGTATGTCATAGTGCGTGCCGGGCGGCGAATATACACAATAATAGCAATAGCCATTACGATAATAAGTGCTGAAAATGTCCACGATTTTAAGATGAAAAGATCAATAGCAACAAAGGCAAGGACGGCCACGATAAATAGAATGTACCACCCTTGGCTTCTTTCAGGGTGTACATATTCTTGTGCCGACCAGGTGATAGTTGCATCCTGCCGAGAGGGGGCCTGCTGGGAGTCTGCCATTGGCGAGAATTCGGTTGCAACAGGTGCGTACTGCTCTTGGGGCTGACTGCTAGGTTGCTCAGTAAACTGTGGCTGCTGAGGGGGTATAGTTGGGGGAGTATTTGAACTATCCATCGTACGCTTAGTATAGCACGCAACCGTAAGTGCTGTTAAATAGAAAAACACCCTTGCGGGTGCTTTTAAGGCTATTTGGCGGAGGAGGGGAGATTCGAACTCCCGCTCCAGGTTTCCCCAGACTAACGATTTAGCAAACCGTCCCCTTCAGCCACTTGGGTACTCCTCCGTACGTAACACAATCGTGCTAACTGTCTGATTGTATCATAAAAGATAGGGGTGGGCTAGCATTTTCACCGACTATTTGCTATAATAGTAATATAATTATATTATAGGTTATTTATGAGAAAACTTATCACTATCATCCTTGTCACCACCCTCGCAGTCCTTATTAGCTTTTCACTGCAAGCAAGTGTATCGGCATACTCAAGTGCAAGTAGTGGCATCTGGGCTGGCATAGATGCCGCACACGGTGACGGCCAACCCTATCAGCTCTTTGGGGACGGCGGAGTTATCACTTCTATCACAAACATCCTTCTCTTCATCGTTGGTGCACTTACTGTTGTGATGGTTATATGGGGCGGCATTCGCTACGCACTATCTGGCGGCAACAGTGCAGCAGTGACTGCTGCAAAAAATACTATCATGTATGCACTTATAGGCCTTGCTATAGCCTTCCTTGCCTTTGCTATTGTGAACTTTGTTCTTGCAGCAATCACCCCTGGCGGCGGGGCAGGGTTCACAAACATATAACTACCCCTCTGTAGTAATTGACTTCTTTGTGGCTGCAGCAGCTTCTGAAACCGATCCAAGATTGGTAACATGAGTAAATCCGTTCTCTTGCATGAGCTTCACGGCTTGTGCTGACCTGTTTCCAGAGCGACAATATACTGCATAATGTACTTCTTTGCCTAGGGAAGGGAGTGCTGATTTAAGCTGTCCGTTACTTACATCAAGGAGTCGTGCACCGTCTAGGTGTCCACTGGCATATTCGGCCGCAGTTCGGACATCGATAATGACTGTTTGTTCATTAATCACCGCCGATACAGACCCGCTATGAGATGGCTTCAGTGCGAAGAAGGTAACCACCCCCGCAAGTGCCGCAATTCCTAAAATAGTAGTAATAATTTGTGTCATATAGTTCCCTTTGTTATGTAGTTATTTGATGAGGTGTATTGCCCGGCAGTTCCGCCCAAGCCTGGTATGAGCCTTTAAGCTCTACGACATCATAGCCGTGACGACGTAACGTACTTGCCATAACACTATTGCGAACACCGCTCTGACAATAGCTCACGATAGTACCATCAGCTGGGAGCTGATCCAGTTCCCAGATAACCCTTCCGCCACTCACGTTTACCGCGCCCGGGACACACCCCTGAGCAAACTCTGCCTTACTTCTGACATCTAGGATAAGGGCGTGGTCAAGATCCTCTAACTCCTCTGGTGAAATGATTGATGGTGGGGTAAGCTTGAGACCATCGAGCGTCGGGATATATCCTACGACGGCATCTATACCAACCCTGACACAGTGGTTTCGAAAGGCTTCCGCCTCAAACCTGTCTTTTGCAAGTACAACAATGGGGCGATGTTCACGCTCTGGGTCATACGCCCATGCCCCGTAGCTTGCGGCTTTTGCCACTCCGGGTATATTTATAGAGCCCGCAACCGTACCCTTGTGAACTTCACTGCTGTGGCGAGTATCGATAAATACAATTTCATCATTATCAAGAGCGGCCTGTAGCTGTGTGCTTGTGTATTTCTTTAGCTCTGGCTGATCTCCCAACACCTTGGGGCCTTTCTTGTTGTGTATTTTCATACGTGCAAAATAGGCGTGAGCGTCTGGCTGGCCGCCAAGAAGTTCTGCAACAAACCCCTGTTCATCATCGGAGGCAACAAATGGAGCCCACCAAGAAAACATTCGCTCATACCCAACCGTAGACGTGGGTACAGCACCAAGTGCCTTTCCGCATGCACTTCCAGCACCATGCCCAGGAAGTACCTGAACGTAGTCGGGGAGGGTAAGGAATCGAGTCTTTAGGCTTGTAAATAGGTCTTGTGCACCTTGGAAGCGGGTATCGATACCGCCCGCTGCTTCGTCAAGAAGATCAGGACGACCTACGTCTCCCACAAAAACAAAATCACCAGTGAGCATAAAGCCAGGTGCATCTGCCTGAGCACCATCGGTGACAAGGAAAGACAGGTGTTCTGGTGTGTGGCCCGGTGTATGAACGGCCTGAATGGTACTATTGCCAAGTAGTATCTTGTGTCCATCCTTCATTCGTACGGCATCATCAAAGGCCTCTCCGTACGTCCAGTCCGGGCCTCCTTCGTCGGATACATACATAGTAGCACCGGTTTTAGCCGCAAGTTCTCTGGTGCCAGAAAGATAGTCGGCATGAATGTGCGTTTCCGTTACTGCTGTAATTGTCATGCCATTGTCTGCTGCAATGTGTAGATATTCCTCACTATCCCTGCGAGGATCCACCACAATAGCCTGCCCGGTAGCTTGGCACCCAATTAAATAACTTGTCTGTGAAAGATCTTCGTCGTATATACGCCTTATTAACATGCCTTACCCTCCTTGTTACTTCTTACAGGTACAGCGATCTTCAACAGCGACACCTGCGAGTGCTTGCTCGATATGCTGGCCACATCCAACCCACGTTGCTTTGTTACATTTTTTACAGATTGCAGGTGCACACATATACACTCCTTTGATTATTTGAATAATACCCCTGGGGGTATTATTATTATACACATGGGGGTATAATACATGTCAAGACCATAATCAAAAGGAGCTCCATGAAAGACCCCCTCTCATCTGTCGCGATAGATACATCGGACGCACAGCGTAAAATTGCAAATCGGCTTAAACGTGCCCGCGGTCAGCTTGATGCGGTTATTGCATCAGTAGAGGACAGTGCGTCATGTCAGGACACCGTCCGGCAACTCTCTGCCGTCACAAAAGCCTTAGACCGTGCCGGATACCTTATAATTTCTACCGCCCTTAAAGAGTGTCTGACTCACCCGGAAAAAGACGGGGCTCTACAGGCGGAAGAGTTAGAAAAATTGTTCTTATCGCTCTCATAGTGTCACAACTCGCGGTGCTACTCGATCAGGTGCAGGGGCTGCTCGCGGTCACTATGATTATCTGAGGGAGTGTTCACTGCACAACCTCGATTAGTAATGTCGCAAACATCACCGCAGCAAAAATACCACCATCTACGCAGTCGTCGGTCTTATTGTCGCTTCAGAACGAACAGGCCGGTGCCTAACAATGAAGCTGCATTCTCGTTGTCTCGTAGAAACGCCGTACTCGAATTACAACCTTGTGGTGGATTATAAGTACTTGCCTGCTGCACAGTAACAGTCCCGCTACTTCTGAGAAAAGGTGCCGTAGAAGACGTGTTGTTATGCTGTGCAATCAATTCACTCGAGAAGTTTGGTATGGCCCATGGGTACTCAGCTTGTTCCACCTTTATTGCTTCGAGCTGCTTCGTAAGCTGGCCTATCTCTGCAGTCATCGCTGCATCTGCCGCACGCGTACTAATTCCATTATAAGCAACTACTGTTATGGTGGCCAAAATAGCTATCACTACAACAGCGATTAATAGCTCGACGATAGTAAAGCCTGAGTTCTTGTCGTAACGCTTTGCCCATCTGCTAACAATTTAGATAGATTGTGAATCATAAAGAAAAGTACGTCAATATCTCCAACCGCTCAAAGATATGGAAACAAAACCCCCGGCAAGATTTCTCTACCGGGGGTTCTAACGTTGCCTATCTGGCGGAGAGGGAGGGATTCGAACCCTCGAAGGCTTTTACACCTTGCCGGTTTTCAAGACCGGTTCCTTCAACCACTCGGACACCTCTCCAAAGGTGCGTACTGAAGTATTTTACCAGATTATGCCGCGTTCGTCTACGGGGTTCTTGCAACAACAGCAGCCGTCACCGACTCAACTCCCGCATGACGAAATACAGATGCGATTTCTTGCAGTGTTGAACCGGTAGTAACTATGTCATCTATAAGCACAACAGCCCGAGGAAGCACTTTTACTGCAGCCGTATCGATATAAAACGATCCCTTGACCTGTACTTCACGCTCTTCACGGGTCTGGGTGTCATGCTGCGTGTATACACCGCCCGTACGCCGAAGTGCAGAAAAGACACTATAGCCACGTTGTGCTGCAAGTATGTGCGTCATTATTTGCACATGGTTATACCCACGACGACGAACAGATGCTGAGAGCGAAGGCACCGGAACTAACACAGGAGCCTCTGGGAAGTGGGGGAGGGTATCAGAAAGTATAGCCGCAAGCTCTGCGGTTGCAAAACGGTCATTATGAAACTTCACGCCGTGAAGAGCAGCACGCATCCCACCCGAATAATCAGCTGCGGCCCAGACGGCATCAAGGGTAGTACGGTGTGAGGGGCATGCCCCGCGGATATCGGGTATTCCGCAACGAAAACACGCAAAAGGTCGGTCGGAAATGATGTCATATTTACAATCATTACATAATGAGGCACCTATTTTGTGGCAAAAATAACAGAGGTCTGGGCTCAATATTCTCAACACCCTGTGTATCATTGTAATTTTTACGTTTTCACCACCCATTTAGTTGATTATACTACGAAACACGGTTATAATACGAAGGACTAATTTGTCAAATGAGCCTAGAGAAAAGTGGAGGATATCATGGCCCGTAAACAAAACGAAGACCTGCTTATGGAAGACGAGCTTGCAGCCGCATTCCTAAGTGACGACGACCTATCAACCCAGCCATCAGTTCCTGTCGCAGAAGACGAGTGGGATGACGGACAAGACGACCTTCTTGGTCAACTTGCCGTTGACGTCTACGAAACAGAAGAAAAGCTTGTCGTAAAGGCACGCACTGCTGGTGTAAACAAGGAAGACCTTGATGTAAGCATCAGTGACGGCATCCTAACAATCAGCGGCACACTTAGTAGTGGCGATGATACAGATGCAACAAACTGGCACATCCAAGAATGCTACTGGGGTGAGTTCAACCGAACCCTTGCACTTCCTGTGACGGTCAAAGAAGACGAGGTAGAGGCAGTCCTGAAAGACGGCGTTCTTACAGTAAGCTTCAACAAAATCAAGCAAGAACAGGCAAAGCGGATTCAAATCCAATAAGCTCCTTGCACAGGCAGTAAAACACCTTCTTCAGAGGGTGTTTTATATTTCATGGGCATGCAGTGGTAAAAAAATACCCCGCCAGTCTGGCGGGGTAGAAGAAGAGAAGAAAGGACTAGGCAGGAGTAACTGCACCGAGTACCCAGTTTACAATTGCGAAGGCAAGAAAGGCCACAACAAGACCGATGATTGCATACATGATTGTATTCTTCGCTGAAGTAACTGCTGAGCTTGAGCCACCTGAAGTTGTGTAACGAATACCACCCCAGATAAGCATAACAACGCTCAATGCACCAATAATGAAGAGGAGGATGTTCACGATAGTTGTGAAGATTGATCCATCACCAAAAAGCTGAGACGGTACATCATCACCCTTTGCAGAGTTGATGCCATCTTGGATTGAGCTTTGTGCTGCAAACGCGGTTCCTGCCGGAGCAACAACAGACGTTACAGCAAGTGCAAGTGCAAGTGCAACCCCTGCGTACTTCTTTGTTATTGTCTTCATATTATTTTCTTTCCTTTCTTAAAAATCTATTGTTAGTTATACCACATATTAGACGTTTTGTTAACCCCTTGGAGAAAAAATCTAAAATAGTGCAAACACCCAGTTCACTAGGGCAAAAGCGATAAAGGCAACAACTAGCCCAACAATTGCGTACAGAAGTGTATTTTTTGCCTTTGCCACCTTACCGCTATCACCGCCAGAAATTGTATACGAGATGCCGGCAATAATACTAACAAGCACCGAAATAGCCCCCACGATATACAGAAGTGTGTTGACAATCACCCCAAGAACAGGTTCTACCTTTTCATCCTTATTTGCACACACTTCACTGACCGTACCACCGGCACACGCACCGTCAAGCGGGTTGTATGCAGATGCTACAGGCACCAATGCAAGCGAACCAAACACGGTCACTGCAACCACCGCCATGAATGTTTTGATTCTTTTCATAATTTAAAACCTTCCTATAACAAAATTAGTAATAGCAAACGCAGAGACAGCAACAACAAGACCAATAACTGCGTAAAGGATCATATCCTTTGCCCTTGTTACCTTACCGGTATCCCCACCAGACAGGGTGTACATCATTCCAGCGACAATAATAACCACAACGGCCACAGCTCCAAGAATAAAGTAGACCAAATTAAGAATGTTTGTTAGTAGTGCATCGCCACCCATTGTCGGTACGCCAACAGAACCCGCATCGATTTTTTGTGCAAACTGTAGAAGATAGTAGTGTGTCATTATGAAATAATTCCAAATATTAGGTTAGTAAGGGCAATAGCAGCCATGGCAATTACCAGGCCAATAACTGCATTAAGGATTGTTTTTCGTGCCTTCTCTACCGTGCCACTATTAGAACCGCCCGTCAAGAAAAGGAAGCCTCCGTATAAAATAAACCCAACCGCTATATACACAACAAGTACCAGTGCCATCTCTACAATATTAAGGACGAGCTTCCAGATAAAGCCGCTTAGTTCAGTGCTACCACCGCTTGGCATTTCTATGGCACAGTCTGGACCAGTTGTAAGGCCACGGTACCATGTAGGAATACCAAGGACTCTATCACCACAGGCTGCCGAAACTGGCTGAGTAGGTGAGGTGAGTGCTACTACCGGTGCGGCCATAAACAATGCCATAAAACCGATACTTATATATGCCGTGAGCTTTTTCATTAATTAAATACCCCTCCAGGAACGATAAAGTTAAGTAGAACGTACATTCCAGCAAAAGCAATCACCCCAATAACAACGTTTGTAAAGACGGTTTTTGCTTTTTTAACCTGCTCTGGATTTCCTCCGGCAGAGGTGTACAGTACCGCACCCCATACAATACCCGCAAGAGCAAGAACCCCGACACCAGCGGTAAGTATATTAATAGTGATGATAAGAAGTTGCCACGCTCCTGTACCCTCAAGATCAGTAGCATCTTTACTTCCGCCACAATTTAATATGGCAGTATCAACCCCGCCGCACTGGTTTTTTGCCTGGACGGTTTGCGAAGATACACCTATATAGGCAAGGGACATCACCAGCATAGATACGAGTACTATAATTGTTTGTTTGATACGCATAATTACTTTATAGCGTACGAGGTTTTTGGTATTTTTGCAATATTTTATACCTATAATTCGCTATATTCTTTACAATTTAGCATAAATGTGATACAATCACCTTGTAAATCGGGTTCAGCCCAGAAAACGTCAAGAGACAGCTGTACAACCCGACCCAGAAACCAATTTCTTAATGCCGCAGAAGCGGCAAGGAACCCACCCGGATGGATAAGACCGAAAGCGTTCATATATCAAAAACAGAATCTACACCTCGCTGGTGGCTCAGGAAGACTGCTGCAATAGCTACACTTAGTACTATAGCACTCACTGGCTGCTCAACCCAAGAAAGTTCAGCCCAGGAAGAGATTGTCAACTCAACAATTTCCGAAGAATCTACAGTTGAAACCGTTGAAGTAACACCGCCAGAAGAAGATCTTACTGACGAACTTGAAGCACAAGTTGAACGATCGATTGAGCTGTATAACTTACCTAAACCTGAGCGGTTTGACGAGTATCAGGCAATGAGCGTTGAAGAGTTCTGGACCCTCCCCATTGAAGACCGCCTTGAGTACGCGATGTACCTCAACCGTGATGCAGAAATAAACATGGAACTATTCCATCTGTACACCGAAAACCCTAAGGATGTAATGCCAGCAAATATCGGCCCCGAAAATACCGCCGAGGAAATATCATCAAATGCCCGCACACTCTTTCGTGGAGCAATTACAGCACACTTTGGGATGCTTGATAGTGTTCCGGGATATGATGCTGTGGAGTACTCAAGCGAAGATAGGCAGAAAATTCTTGCTGGTGCGTTCTTAACACCCAACCAAAGCCAAGTTTTCATAAACTGGAATGGACCGGTTGCAGAAGACAAGGGAAGTAATGAGATGCCCTTTATTTACGCCGCAGGAGGCCAACTACTTGCAGACGAGACAACAACAAACGTTTCTGAAAATTACACTATCACCGACCCATGGGGTACGGAGCGTATTGCAAGAGACATTATGGTTACCGAAGACAGCGGTGAGCAGTTTACTGGCACACAGGTCTTAATTCAGACAAGTTCATATAGTCAGTGGGTTAACTTAAAGTAGGCACGACACCCCTATATTAAAACGCTCATGGTATGGTAATCGTGGGCGTTTTATAGTTTAATTGATAGCATATGGCTGTCAAAAAAATAGCATTGCTATTATCTGTATCCGCCCTCGTTCTAGGAGCCCTCCTTAACGTACTTCTACCCTATCAAGCAGCAGCACGATCATATGACGAACTCAACGCATCACAAAGAGGACGCTCATACGCATACTACAACGCTATCCTTGGCAACGACACTATCCCTGGCTGTGTTAACACCAACGGTGTCTTAAACAATAGTATAGCCGCTGACGGCGGGGTAAGATCAACAACATCAAGCCCCTCGAATGGTAAGTGGTTCAATAACGACTCTACCGTATACGTCGCTGCATATGATGGAAATAGTGCCGGTGCAGTTAAATGTTCGTCCGCAATAGAGAAGGCAGCGGCAGATTATTGGGGCGTATCAACGACCGACCTTCTAAAGGGGCTTGGTTACGTCTGGAATGATGGGGCTTGGAAGATGAGTGGCGACACAGAAGCGGGCCTTGCAAAAAAACGCGGAGAGAACCTCAAGACCTTCCTGAAAAGCTCTGGTGTTAATACAGTAGAACTGAACTGGATAAAGTACTGGAACTACAACAACGCATTTCTTTTAACTTGCGATGCTCAATTAAGCGGAACCTCGTCATCAATAAATATCGCCGATGGCTATACAATAGTCGAAAAGTATCCCGTTATCGATAGCCCTACCAATAAGATTAAAGAATTTACATACGCATACAAAGACGGACCGACCGTTTATTCAGTACTAGGAAAGGGCGTTACCTGTAAAAATATTGCAACCTATTTAACTAGCAACGAAGCGTCTTATGGTATCGCGGGATACCTTGATCAGCTCTATGGTGACAAATGTGTTGAAGTTCACCCCAAATATATAGGAGAGCCGGATTTAATCGCCGCATGTGCTGCAGGGGCGAAAAATAAAGATAGCAAAGATTACTGCACCTCAAGTCCGACCATCTCCAAAACAGCAGATGCTCTAAAGGCCTGCCTAGAGGGTCAGCAACTAAAGCTTGAAGAAAAAGATCTACCGAATACTGATAGTTTTTTAGACAACTCTATACCCGACGAAGAAATGACCTCTTGTCGCATCGATGGAGTCGGCTGGCTTCTCTGTCCTGTGTTGGTTTTTGCAGGAGGGGTAACTGATGCTGCGTATGAATTTGTTTCTAGCCTGCTTAAGACGCAACCCCTATTGACGACAGGGGAAAGTTCGGGGGTGTATGAGGCATGGAAGGTGATGAGGAATTTCGCAAATGGCGCTTTTGTTATCGCCTTTCTTATTATCATCTTCTCGCAACTCACCGGTAGTGGGGTAAGCAACTATGGCGTCAAGAAAATGCTCCCTAGGTTAGTGATTTCAGCGATTTTAGTAAATATATCGTTCTTTATATGCGCCATAGCAGTAGACATTTCGAATATCCTCGGAATCTCTATGACATCCTTATTTGGAACGATTCAGATCCCTACCGAAGTTAAAGTTGACGGCATTTCGTCAGGTGAGGGATGGGCTGGTATCGTCGGTGCTGTCATCACAGGTGCTGCCGTGGGGACTGCGGCCGTATACATAGGTCTGTCTGCACTTATACCCGCACTTTTGGTTGTGGTTGTGTCGATACTAACCGTATTTATCGTACTTATTGCACGTCAAGCACTTATTATCCTATTAGTCACCGTTGCTCCGCTTGCGTTTGTTGCATACCTCTTGCCAAACACAGAAGATTTATTTAATAAGTGGCGGAAGTTATTTACAACGCTCTTACTTATGTTTCCTGTTATCGCTATTATATTTGGTGCCTCGGCACTTGCATCAAAAATTGTAATGGGCTCTGCTGATAATACGTTTGTACAAATTGCAGGTGCGGCTATTGCTATCGTCCCTCTTGCCCTCACGCCAATTATCATGAAGAGTGCAGGCGGTGTCCTAAATAGGATTGGTGGCTTTGTTAATAATAAAAACCGTGGGCCGTTTGACAGCATGCGCAAGAGTGCAGAGGCGTACAGGAAAGATAAAAAGAACCTAAGCACTATGAGGGCACTTCAAGGAAAAGGCCTGCCAGGTAAGTCGTCGTATGCACGATGGAGGGCACGACGAGGGGCTATTAGTAGTGGTCGAGAGAGTGAGCTAAACAGGGCAAGGTCTGAGTACGTCAGCGGTGAAATTCCAAAATCTAATTCCGGTTTCGCGAATGCAGCAGCTGGTGGCTCAATGTTTGGGTCGGCGGGCAATGATGCGACACAACGTGCAATAGCAGGGGCTATTAATACAACCGCAAAGCTCGAACTAGAAGAAATTACAGCCGCAGGTGTTGTGTTGAAAAATGCCAAACTCGATCAAAGGGAAATTCGTAGACTATCCAAGGGCGAGGATGTTACAAAGAATGGCATGAAGCTAAGCGGTAGCGGTGCTATGCGGGCAGCGGCAATACAGCAAACCGTTGCATCTAATGATATATCGCATATTAATGAACTCTGGAATGAATCTAAGGATTGGGGTGATAACAAAGAACATAACACCTTAAGGCAGGCTCTAGCAGACAGCCTCGCCTCGTCTTCGTCTCGCCCTGCCTATATAGGTCAGGGGGCAATCTCTGCCCTCCGAACGGGAACGAATACAACTATAGAGCAGACTATTAAAGATGCGGTTGCGGCTAATGCCTACTCGCCAGAGAAAATTGTGTCCGCAGATAAAGACGAGTTGGCTACCGTTATTAGTACTATTAATAGTGCTTCCGATGTTACCGATGACGCAAAACAAGCATTCATGCTTAATGCAGAAAAGGCACTCACCGACGACAACCTTAGCGTCAAGATATCTAAAAACCGTGACGAAATTAAAAACATTCTGGGTATTTCTTAAATCATGGCCTCATACAAAGTACCACAAGATGTCGAAGCAGATGATAAACTCATTGGGCCGTTTAGTTTTCGCCAGTTTATCTATCTGATTATTGTTGCAATGGCAGTGGCGATGGCGTGGGGGTTGGCACAGATCTTTATTGGCTTGGCGGTGATTCCGCTACCTGTTATTTTGCTATTTGGGGCACTTGCACTTCCACTGCGGAAGGATCAGCCGATGGAGATTTATCTTGCGGCGATTATTTCGTTTTATCTTAAGCCAAATAGGCGAGTGTGGGATCCAGAGGGGGTTGAATCAACCGTTGAAATTACCGCACCAAAGACAGCTGAAGTAAAAAGAACAAAAGACTTATCCGAGGGTGAAGCAGCTGAAAGACTGAGTTATCTTGCGACACTTGTTGATACGCAGGGGTGGTCAATTAGAGGGGTAACAACAGGGCAGAACATTGCAATGAACACAGATGTTGTTCTTGAGGCTCAGGGTGTACAGGATGTTCTTGATACAAACACATCGGTTGCGGCTAATTTTAGTCACATGATGCAAGAGAGTACCGACCGACTTAAAGAAGAGGCTCGACAGCGTATGCTTCGGGCGGCAACACCTGTGCAAGTTGAGATGCCAGTACCAAGTACGTCACAGTCTACCCTGCCGACAGTAGAGCAAGCTCCTGTGATAGCGACACCCATACCCGTAGCTCAACCCGCGCCACAACCCCTAGCTCCAGAGCCAACGCTGGAATCTGTCATAGAAGTACCGACATTTAACCCGTATCCAACAATTCAGCAGTCTGTTATTCAACCGCTCAACCAAGATGATCGAGTACAGACACCACAGAGCCCAGCGTACGCGCCAGAAGAGGTGACACCGCCGCCTGTTACGGAAACTCCTGCAACCACTAGCGAGATACAGCCTTCTGCTGATATAATAGAACTTGCAAACAATACTGACTTATCTATTCAGACGATAGCTCGCGAGGCACATCGTCTCCAGAAGAAAGCAGAAGAAGAGTCTGACGAAGTAATTATTTCGTTACGATAGCAATCAACTTAAGGGGTTGGGATACAATAGGCAATGCCACCAAACGGTCCTCAGTCACAGCAACCAGTTATGCCGCAAGGCCAACCACTACCTGCTCAAATGCCAGCAGCTGCTGTTCAGTATCCTCAGCAACCAGCCACACAGCCACTTCAGGCAGCCCAAGGGGGAGCGACACAGGAAACACCTGAAAAGTCGACCGTAAAAAACCCTAATTCGACACAAAGCTCACTGCAGCTTTCTGAAATCCGCGATAGTATGGTAATTATGAACGACGGGTCGTTCCGTGCTGTCATTGCCTGTAAGTCAATCAACTTTGATCTTATGAGTAGCCGCGAAAGAGAAGGGGTTGAATACAGTTACCAAAACTTTATCAATTCACTTAATTTCCCGGTGCAAATTCTTGTTCGATCACAACGTGTTGATATTGGGCCGTACATAGAAAAGCTTATTGCAACACGACGAAGTCAAGATAATATGCTTCTTGGCGTCCTTATGGACGATTACATTAACTTTATAGATACCTTAGCAGAAGAAGCGAACATTATGGAAAAATCTTTCTATATCACCGTACCGTTTTTCCCAGAAGGTGACGTCCAAAACCTCATCAACCAGGGGAAGGGGTTCTTCGGGAAGCTTTTCGCCCGTCCGCAAAACACCGTCACTCGTATTGATGCGGCTGCGTATCAAAAGGCAAAAGACGAAATTGCAAACCGCGTCAACGTAGTTCAGTCTGGTCTTTTCCAGATTGGCGTACAAAGTGCACAGCTTGATACGCGTGCACTTGGCGAACTGTACTACAGTTACTATAACCCCGACACGGCACTTCGGCAGCCAATAGGTGACTTCGAGAATATGGCAACAACATATGTAAAAAAGGCCGTTTCACCAGATCAAGTGCAGCCACCACTACAAGGGAGTAATTAAATGGGACGGAAGCGAACAGCAATTGATATAGCGGCAGAGCAGCAGGCGAAAGAACAGTCTGAGGTAGAGCAAGCATTCTTAAAGGGTGTTTCAACGCTCCGTGATCTTATTGCACCAAGTAGCCTCGAGATTCATTCGTCACACTTCCGGCTTGGGACAAAGTATGGTCGAACACTTTATGTATACGGCTATCCTCGTGAAATCTATACAGGCTGGCTTAGTTCTATTATTAATGTCGACGAAGTCCTTGATGTGAGTATGTATATCTATCCTGTAGAAAGTCAGGTGGTGCTTAATAACCTTCGCAAAAAGGTGACACAACTTGAAGCAACCTATGCAATTAATAGCGAAAAGGGACGGGTGCGAGATCCGGCTCTTGAGGCGGCAATTAATGACGCAGAAGAGCTTCGTGATCAAATTCAGATTGGTGCCGAGCGATTCTTCCGCTTCGGGCTTTACGTCACACTATGGGCGGATAGTATGGACGAGCTTAATTTTGTTCAGCAAAAGATTGAAACAATCTTTGGGCAACAAATGGTGTTTAGTAAAGTAGCGTCGTCTCAGCAAGAGCAGGGGCTTAATAGCACCATTCCTCAAATGTCAGATCAACTACAGATTAGACGAAATATGAATACGGGTGCTATTAGTACAAGCTTCCCATTCACCAGTGCCGACCTCACCGACAATAGTGGTATCTTGTACGGTATCAATATGCACAACAACGGGCTTGTTATCTTCGACAGATACCGTCTTGAGAACGCAAATTCGGTTGTATTTGCAAAGTCCGGGGCAGGTAAGTCGTTTACCGTGAAGCTTGAGGCACTCCGAAGCATGATGATGGGTACCGAAATTATTATCATCGACCCTGAAAATGAATATCAGAAACTTGCCGAAGCGGTAGGTGGTGCGTATGTTCGATTGAGTTTGAACTCTCAGGTGCGAATTAACCCCTTCGACCTCCCCCGTGTTATTGATAGTGACGAGGCAGATGATGCACTTCGTGCAAACCTTGTTACTCTCCATGGGCTCTTCCGCCTTATGCTTGGGGGTTCACAGGCTACAGCGGGGGGTGCTGTTGTATCAGGCCTTAGCCCTGCAGAAGAGGCTGACCTTGATCAGGCACTTATTGATACGTACGCACGTGTCGGTATTACAAGCGACCCGTTAACGCATAACTCGCCGCCGCCAACAATCTCAGACTTGTATGACACACTCCTTCACATGGGAGGAAGCGGCCCAGCCCTTGCGCAGCGTCTCCGAAAGTATACAACAGGAACGTTTGCAGGTATCTTTAGCCAGCAGTCAAACATTGATATCAACAACCCTATGGTCGTCTTTAATATCCGCGACCTTGAAGATGAACTTCGTCCCGTTGCAATGTATATTGTCCTGAGTCACATCTGGAACATTACCCGAACCGATCAACGTCGACGCATGCTTATTGTTGACGAAGCATGGCAACTCATGAAGTATGAAGATTCAGCAAACTTCCTTTTCAGTCTTGCGAAACGTGCTCGTAAATACCAACTAGGGCTTACAACAATTACACAGGACGTTGAAGACTTTATTAGTAGCAAAATGGGACGTGCAATTGTTGCCAATAGTTCAATCCAACTTCTCTTAAAGCAATCTTCAAGTGCAGTAGATGTTCTCTCGGACGTATTCAAACTTACAGAAGAAGAAAAGAAGCGACTTGCTAATTTTCCTATTGGGCAAGGCCTATTCTTCGCCGGCCAAAGCCATGTTCATATTCAGATACAGGCAAGTGTCACAGAGCACCAACTTATCACAACAAGCCCTAATGCAAAGAGTAGTTTATAGCGTATACTAAGAAGGAGTTATGGCGAACGCACCATTATCACCTGAAGTAGACCAGGACGAAGCATTTAATAAAGGTCAGCAAGACTATACTGATCGTCTTTCGAGTATTAAAAATGCAGAACAATCTGGCGACACAAGTACCGAACCGGGCAGTGTACGAGGAGCAGAGGAAGGTATTGATTCTTCCCAGAATACAATGAATTACACAGGTAGTGGCGGGGGTCAGAAGAAAAAATCTACCGCGGTTATTGCATTTGCTAAAAAACGCGGGGGGCTTATTGGACTCATCGCTGCACTTGGGCTTGGCGGAGGACTTCTAGCAACACTCTTTGGGCCCTATAGTATGGTGATCAACCTCATGGAAAACATCTCCGTGAAAAATGACTCCTCATCGACAGCAATGGAGCGACGCTTTATTAAGGTATTTGGTAATATGACCAATCCCGATAATGATGCAATCTGTGCAAATACAACCAAGAATATTAAGTGTCGTATGGGACGTATTTCTAATGCCGCACTGAAGTCGTTACATAAAAAGGGCGTCACTGCAGTTATGGCCGACGGCAATGAGTACGACGGGAAGACGAAAAAAGGCTATCCCGATAAAAACCCTGTTGCATATATATTCACCAATGACGACGGATCTAAAAAACCGGTGGACGCAAAGGCTCTTCCAGAATTTCTAGCTGCTAAAGAAAACCGAAAACTTGCCGCAAAAATACTAGGGACAAAGGGTGCATTCAATCTTCGAGTAAAAGCGTGGACTGGTAAGCACATATCAAAGAAGTTATATAAGCCGTTTTCTATTGATAGAAATGGTGGACTTGCCGACGGGAAGAACGAACCAGGAAGAACTGTTGCGCAGCGGGTTGCCGACAGCCTAGCGAAGATGAAAGATAAACTCCCCGGCACGAAATCTGCGGAAACTGTTCGTGCAGATATTGAAAAGAAGGCAGATGGGCATCTTGGCAAAGCACAGAAGGGGGGTGCTGCTTATATTACCGCTGTATCTACCTGTATTGCCATACGTGCACCAGGGTATATCGCTGCGGGTGTTGCCGCCGTACAACTTGCACAGGTTATGCCCTTCTTTACAGAATATATTGGTGGGCCAGGGTCTAAAGCGAAGCAATCTGCAATTGGAAGTGGGTTCGCCGCCGAGGATATGGACGCAGTAGGGAGTGTTCTTACAGAGAAAGTTGACGGCAAGAGTGCTCTTGACTCACCGGTACTTCTTGCGGCAGCGGGAATTAATACTGGGAGGGCTGCGGTGCCGGAAAAGGTAACCCCTGGATATAGCACCCTTAAGACTCTTGCTGGTGCCCGGGCTGTTGAAAAAGAGTCGGAAGCTGCGTGTAATGCTGTTATGAGCCCAACGGCAATGTATACCGCCATGGCTGCAGATATTGCCGTTACCGTAGGGTTGTCAGCCACGGTTATTGGCGGTGTCATAAAGGTTGGTGCGAGCTTGGTTGTCTCTACCGTTGCAGCTGAGGTTGCAAAGATAGTCTTGTCAGATGCGGCAACTGCAGCAATTACCGATATTGCAGAAAATGACGCTATCCCAGAAGCAAGGGGCGAGGAGCTTGGTGATGTATTAGGTGTGAGTGCTTCTGCATTCTTTGCAACCGGGGGTCTTTCACGACACCTTCCGGTTCTTACCGAAAGTGACCTTACTGCATTCACTACGATGAAAGACGAGTCCATTGCGTTCCAAAGGGATATGGATATCGCCTCACTGAGCCCGTTTGATATCTCAAGTCAGTACACCTTCCTTGGGTCAATCCTCCATACAACAAGGACGGCGACATTAGGTAACTCTACTGGTTCGCATATATCCACGGCTCTTTCGAGCTTTGGAAACCTTGTAATGCGCTCATTCACGTCACCCGCACAGGCATTTACCGAATCGTATGGTGGATACGCGGCTGACTTTGGGCTTGAGACAGACGACCCCTCAACAACTCCTTGTATTACCGTATCTGGCCTTCCGTGCACCGGAATTACAGCAAATCAAGCGGCAATAAGCACCGAATCTGCGATCAATGCAATGATTAATGAAGGGTGGGTAAGCGAGGAGATAACAGCAGCCGAGGGTGCTACTACAGACGAACTTATTGGCAGTGGCATCCAAAAAGACACACCGTTATCGGAATTTATAGAGACCTGCAGCAACCCCGCAAGCGGCGACTACCTCTATAGTGCTGCCGGATGTACGGTACAGAAGACGAGTGCAGACTATGCATCTGTTACTGGCCAGGGTGGTGCTTTTGAGGCAATAAATAGCATAGAAGGCTTGAGTGCAACGGCAAAAGGCCCTACTAATGTCAGCTCCCTTGAAGCAATGACGCCGTTCCTTCTTGATTATCAGATTATTCAGTCTGTTAACGGTGAGGATGAAGAAGAGGGTACCTCAGCGGCAACAGGAACAGGTGATTATATGAGCGACGACTTTATTGTCTATAATCAATGTGGCGGAACCGCGTCTGGCGAGATTGATTGGAACCTTGGTGCAATTAGCCCTATATCATGCACAGCAATCTGTGTTACAGCATCAACGGCAATAATCGTTGCTAATATGGCAGATAGTTCCGTTACGCCGGCGGAGATATGGAATTACGCAAAAGCTCACACAACGAATGGCGGCTCAAACCCAGATAATTTTGCAGAATCCGTTGCTTCGGCATATGGGCTAAAGGCCGAAAGAGTAGGCTCTATCAATACACTCGACCAATATAAAGCCATTTTCGATAAAGGAGGTATGATTCTCCTTCTTGGACAAGGGACGACACCATTTATTTCATCGGGGCATGCAGTCGTTGCTCGCGGTATTACAGCCGATGGTAAAATAAGAATAAGTAACCCAAGTAGATACTCATATGCTCAATACGGGATAGAGGGAAAACCGGCAACGGTTGATATTGAGTTTGATAAGTTAATGGCAAACTCAACAATTATGGAGCCAACATGGGCATTTTACAAGTAAGTAAGTTTAGCAAGCACTCCTTTAAGATATTCTTTACGTTACCATCTTATATAGTGCTCTCTCTTCTTATGGTCGTCAGCCTCATGTTCAACGGGGTGGTGTACGCCCAGACAACAAACGACCCAACGACGGTCTATGATGATTTTTCGGGTGTACAAATTATATCCGATCCAAATTATAGTACCGGTGTGCGGGTTGATAATACATCAACAGCAAAGCCGATTTTTCTAGGTTTCGATAACCTCACAGACACCGCTCTTAGTGTTTCGAATATTAAATCAATCCAATCAGTGATAGGGTTACACTTCAATACGGCAAAATATATTGCACTAGAGAAAGGTAACGTAAAAGACAATACGGAATCATTAAAAATTACCTCACGTATTGAAATAGATAGAAAGTCTTCAGAAATATACAACCTAGAGATTTCGTACGTCAGTGAAGTCAGTTCTGCGTTCGTCCTGACTTTATCGCGCAATGATCAAAAAGCACTCGTGTATGTTAATAAACTCAATAGTACTAACAATAATTCATTTACTATATCTCAAAAAAATAATACATCGACCGACCTTATAATTTCAGCAACAAACAAGGAAGCTTCTCTGCAATACGTGTCTTCGCTAGGATACAAGGTTCCTGATTTTACTATTACATTCACTAACTACAGGAGTGTGTTTGAATGAAAAAAGGCATTATTATAGCAGCCTCGATTATTGTCGTTGGCGTTACATCCCTTCTTATTTATACTTCTCTTGCAAAGGTCGAAGTCGCGTTTACATTGAAGGGGTCGGGTTACACTGTTCAAATACGCAACACAAAGGGGTCACTCATAACAGAGCTGGAATCATCAAGCAATATCCCTCTCCGTAAGGGTGATTATTTCTATAATATTGAAGGTGAGGGGTTTGACGCAAAAAGTATTCCTTTTGCCGTCTCGAAATCATCAAAGAGTGTTACTGTTTCACCTCAATATTTAGACGGCTATCTTTCAAAACTACAGGAGACGGAGAAGGCGACAATCATTGCTATATTAAAAAAGAAGTATCCGTCAATTACTACGATATCAATTGTGAGCCTTAAAATTGAGAGTAGTAATCAATGGGCCTACGGAACCCTGACGGTTGATGGTAGCGGCGACCTCTATAGGTTTGTCATGAAGCGCAATGACAAAACTTGGGAGGTAGCAGTAAAGCCTTCAATTACCCTGTCGATAAAAGATAATCCGACTATCCCAGAGGAGATATTATACAGCCTGTATTAGAGGTTGGTATAATAAGGTCATAATGCAAATCAAACAAATACATATAATGAAAAGGGGACTATTCAGCATTATTGCGACTGTCTTTTGTTTATTTAGTGTTTTCTCTCCCCTTAATGCATCAGCGCAGAGTGCGTCGGGCGTGAATTGTGATGAGTATTATGATTTTATCAGCCTCAACGATGATAGGGGATTTTACAATCCGTGCGCAAGTGCTGGCGGTGCATGTAGTACAGGGGGTGGTACACTAACAAGTCCAGCACCATCCGAACTAAAGGGTGAAAATAACGCAGAAAAAGTGTGGAATTATTTTACAGGAAGAGGACTCAC
>CAZADM010000003.1:0-438 GCA_964483955.1 uncultured Candidatus Saccharibacteria bacterium
GATGGCGATGACCACGACGACGATGAGGAGTTCCACGATGGTGAAACCGCGACGTGAAGAGCTCTGACGGAAGCGAGAGAGACGCTGACTGAGGCTCAGTTCTGACCCGATGGCTTGGGTTCTTTGCTTAGGTGAGTTAGTCGCCCGGTGGGACTGTGAATGCTTCATCTTCACTTATGGTGATCCTGCTTATGTATAAAATCTGCCGCTTACTATGAAGCATGAGCGGGGTTAAGTCAATGACTGGAGGGGTGGTCATTGTGTGTTGCGTGGCACATACACGGGGGTCGCCTACCTAAAGACACCCCATGCAATATAGCAGCTCGTTCACCTTGCAATACAAAAAGAGCCTGCCGTTTCCGACAGGCTCTTTGCTGATGTAATTCATTCACTCAATATCCCCGCCCAAACCTATGGTTTAAGTAAGAACATGATGGT
>CAZADM010000003.1:448-82768 GCA_964483955.1 uncultured Candidatus Saccharibacteria bacterium
TTCACCGAAGCATTCGCGTTCCTCGGCGAACACGAGATCCGTGTCGCAGCGACCGAGTTCGTCCTCCAACGCAAAGAGCCTGCCGTTTCCGACAGGCTCTTTGCTGATGTTTCTAACTCACCCAATGCTCTTTCTAGTACCTATGGTTTAAGTAAGAGCATGATGGTGCGGATGAAAGGACTTGAACCTTCACGCCCGGAGGCACTAGTTCCTAAGACTAGCGTGTCTACCAATTCCACCACATCCGCATATGTGTGAATACAGGACGTATTATAGCATACTCCAGGGCGTAAGTTCTAGATTATTTTTAAAGAATCCCCCATCACTTTCGTGAAATCTGACGCTTATGCTTCGAGTAGGCTGAGAAAAGTGGTATGATAATGAAAGTTTTGTTGAGTCTTCCCGACTCCAAAGCACATTAACAACCCGAAACGAACACATCGCCCTCCGCTACCTGTATGGCTATAAGTATATTTTCATACGTATACCTATAGCCCTACAGGTGGATTCATTCCTTCTGTACTTCACCCCATAAGTGCTTCCGGGCACAAAAAGGTGACAAGGATATACACTATCCTTCCCTCGTGTGTTTACACACGTAAAACCATACCAAGGAATATATATTATATGTCAGAAATGAATTGTGATCAGCCAGTCTGGCTGATCATGTTAAAAAATGCATTAACCGGAGAGACTATCTTTGTTTATGCAGGTCATTCTATTTGGGAATTGTCACAGAGCATACCCATATCAATCAACGGGACAGATTACGCCCTTATGCACTCGGATATAGAAAATCCAAGTGACTGGTACGTTATCTTCCTATACCGCGACCCAAAAACGGGTAAGTGGAGAGAAGTAGAAGACCCACGCATATACGATGAGGATGGCCGAGAAGAACTCTACTACGAGTACATTCTATAACTTTCTATCCAGAAAGGACTGTGTCATGACGTACTTTCAATGCGCCGTGTTACCGTTTCGGGTTTTGAGTGGTCTACTGTTACATTAATAAACAGAGACCACTCATTACTCAGCTTTTCCACCAGCCTCTACGGCTGGTTTTTATTTCCTTAACTCAGTACTTGAAGCCGACTTGCAACATGTGCGCCCATAATACGTGAATGGAGCTGACGCATCGACTCACCACGAGCCTCACCAGCTCCCACAACCACACCATATGTGTTCGGGTGCTCTGACATCCATCGTTGGTGATTATTCGACAGAATCACATCACCTATCATACCTGCGTCGATGAAGAGGGATTTGGCGTTTGTAATAAGCATATTCTGGTCGTGTTGCCGCTCGCGCACAAGTACGCCAGTGTACTCTATAGACGCAAAGCCGCTACAAAAAGAATAGTACTCGTCTTCTGCATAGGCAACATCAACCCCAAAGCGTTGCAGTGCGTCATATCCAAGTTTATGGACCATTCTCAAAGAATCCTTCAGATGTCGTTCGTATGCAGTCGGTGCCGCTTCGTGTTGCAGATAATATTCAACGTGTGCACTATTATTTTCGGTAAGATCTTCGTCGGGAAAATTAGGCTGGGGTACTAGTAGTTCGAGTGCGCTCATGATGGCCTCCTTTTAGATAGTTACCAGCAATAGTACCTGAGTTTACAAAGATTTTCAAATAAACAGAAAAGAAGACGCCTAAACGCCTTCTTTACGGTAAAAAGCGAGGGCCGCATTTCCGTAACTACGATTGTCCACCACAACAACTCCTGTTTCGGCGGGCACCTCACCTTTACCTGGATATGATAATACCATAAGCCCCTTGGGCTTTAAAAGACCTGAAAGTTTAGAAACTGTGGATAACTGCATATCATGATACGGCGGATCAACAAAAATAATATCATATAAATCATCACCTCTGGTACGAAGCCAACTTGCAACAGGTGCCTTGACGAGTTTTGCGTTTTTTCTGTCGATAGAAAGTGTTGTTATATTTGCATCAATTATTTTTTGAGCAACACGATCCCGTTCGATAAACGTAGCCGAGGCTGCACCGCGACTGATTGCCTCAAGGCCCAATGCACCGCTTCCGGCAAACACATCGAGTACGTGTGCACCGTGAATTTCGTCACCGATAATATTAAACATAGACCCCTTCACGCGCTCGCTCATGGGGTGAGTTCTATCTGTCCCTGACCCTTCTATAATACGGCCACCGTACGTACCAGCTATAATGCGGACGTTCATGACTTCCCCTCAGACACGCCCTTGCCCCGGGCTAACACAAAAGCAGCATACCATGCGAGTGTCACATTTCTCATTATCAGCGGTGCAAGCTGTCGACGTGTTATATTGCCAAGCCGAGCGGACCAACCTGTTCGCTCAAACTCATCGTACATCTTGAGTGCGTCAACCTCTTTTACGGATTGCATGAAGAGTGAAATATATCCGTGCGATGCAATTGCGGCAAGATCTTCTTCAGCAATACCGATGTCGCTAAAGCGACGCGTTGTCAACGCAGAAGCAACGCCAAACTCAAACAGCCAATGAAGATTAAACACGCCACTACTCCCCCAGTATTGCCAGTTCTTCGAGAGCATATCACGCTTACCATTTCCCTTGATAATAATCTTGTCTCGACGTGAATTACGCTCGTGATGTGGCTTCCCCCACAACTCTTCTATCTTCTCTGCAAGCGGAAAGTGGTGAGCCGGAGTAAGCCCGTCAACAATTGCATGGGCAAGCCATGCAGCCTCGAACCCTGCTCGCACCTCGTCCCTCATGGAGAGCGCCGCGGAGAGGTTCTCTATATGGTCACTGATTGCGTGAACCAGCGGATCGTCTTCACTCGCCGCAGGGTTGATAAAATGCCACGGCTCATCAATGGAAGGGCTCTTGCTTTTTATGCCATCCGGGCCATTTTTACCTTCAAAATGTAGGATTGTTTTGATAGACGGGAAAAAAGCACCCTCAGGAAGGTGTCGAGTGACGTGTCGTCGTGCAACCCGGTCAATCCGCTGGTGCACACCAATTATATTCCCCGATCGATGGTGGAATGTTGTTCCTGCGTACATAATTTCTTTATATCTGTTTAGTTTAGGGTTGTCAGCCGCTGGTACTTCTTAACCTGCGACGCTAACTGCTTATAGTGTAGCAGATTCTCTCCTGAAGTTGCGAATACCCGTGCTGCATTTTGTGCCCTCGCTATCATCCTGGTATCACCCATTGTTGCCACCTGAAGGTTCAGTGCACCGTGTTGAGTACGACCATATATTTCTCCGGGACCTCGAAGCTCTAGGTCTACTTCTGCAAGGTAAAAACCATCTTCGCTTTTTTCAATCTCCTTGAGCCTCCGCGAAGGTTTCTTTGAATCGCTCGGAATGATATAGCAATAGCTTTGATAGCCACTTCGGCCGACACGACCTCGCAACTGATGAAGCTGTGCCAGGCCAAAACGATCACCGTCTTCGATAAGCATAATCGTCGCATTAGGGACATCGACACCCACCTCAACAACTGTCGTACTAACAAGTAAGTCAATGCGACCATCAGAAAATTGTTGCATCACCGCCTCTTTTTCATCATTCGATAGCCTACCGTGCAGAAGCCCTATTGTACGATGAGAAAATACCGAGGCACGAAGGCGTTTATACTCAGCTTCGACACTCGCTCGGTCGCTCTCTGGCGTATCGTCAATAGCAGTGCAAATAACATACGCCTGTCTTCCCTGTTCGATTTCGGTATCAATTGCTTTATATACTTCTTGGCGACTATTAGGTGATCCTATTTTCGTAATGATAGGGAGGCGATGTGCCGGTTTCTCATTCAAAACTGAAATATCGAGCTCACCGTAGACAGTCAATGCAAGACTACGGGGTATTGGCGTTGCTGTCATAGCAAGAAGATGTGGCATAACCACCGATTTTGCAAGCAGTGCCTGTCGCTGCTTAACACCAAACCGATGCTGCTCATCTATAACGACTAGCCCTAGTGAATGAAAGACAACCTTGGACTGGATAAGGGCATGGGTTCCGACGATAACATCGACATCACCAGCTGCAACTGCAGCATACAGCGACTTTCGGGCCGCAGCTTTTACGCCCCCCGTAAGAAGTGCGACTTTTATACCGAAGGGAGAAAGTAGTACATCAAGTGTCTTTGCATGCTGTTGAGCGAGTATCTCCGTCGGAGCCATTAATGCGGTCTGGTACCCCGCTTGTGCAAGTTGTAATGCTGCCATACCTGCAACTACCGTCTTGCCAGACCCTACATCACCCTGTAATAGCCGGTTCATCGGAACGGCACTTTCAAGATCCTGAAAAATGTCCCACGCAGCTCGACGCTGTGCATTTGTCAGTGCAAACGGTAATTTTTCGACAAAGGATTTGATAGTCGACTGTGAGAACGGAACACTGAGACCAGAAAGCCGTGCATGATCAATCTTATTATATTGGCTCGCAAGCAGTAGTTGGAAAAGCTCCTCAAATGCAAGCCGCTCTTTAGCACGGTCGGCATCGTCCCTTGTCGCAGGAAAGTGAATTGATTCAACCGCCTCTCTATACGACATGAGCCCCTCGTTAAGTACGGTGGATGCAGGGAGTGTTTCCGGTAGATGTGCGATAAATGGCCGTAGTTCTTGTAGTACCTTACGTACAAGTGTCGTTTTTAGACCTGAAATTGATCGATACACAGGAACTATCCCACTCACCTCTTGGATATCGTCAGCGTCGCCAACCGCCTTCTCGACACTCGGATTCGTCAACTGATACCTGTTATAGCGAAACTCAAACTCCCCTGAAAAAAGAAACTCTCCCCCCTCCTGAAGCTGTGAAATGCGATACGGCTGGTTAAACCAAACGGCCTGAAGCTTACCAGAATCATCGGCAAGTGTTGCCGTCACCACCCGCATGCCACGGCGGACTGAACGCATCTCAACTTTTTCACAACGACCTCGAAAAGTTACCTTCCCCGGCCTTGCTTCTGCAATACGCACCACTTGAGAGAAATCATCATACCCACGCGGGAAAAATGTCAAAAGATCGCCAATAGTGAGCAGTCCCGCCTTCGCGAACTGTTCAGCCGTCTTCGGGCCCACTCCTTTGATACGCTCAAGTGATGTCGTGAGGTTCATATTTCGTCACCTATTTCACAAGTACGAAGTTATTCTTACCTTTCTTAATCAGGCTGACAGCATTAAGCTGTACATCTTCTGTAATCTTAACCCCATTGACGGATATAGCACCGCCTTGAATGAGCCGGCGTGCATCTCCATTACTCTTTGCTACACCTGCCGCCACCAAAGCCTCTATAACAGTTACGCCAATGGTAGCTGTCGGGATTTCGTGCGAGAGGAGCTCAAGTTCATCTTCAGAGAGGTCACTTGCGACACCTGAACCGAAAAGTGTTGCCGTGACATTTTCTACTTGGAGTGTTCGCTGGTCACCGTGTACAATTCGAGTTACTTCGCGGGCAAGTGTTTTCTGTGCCTCACGAGCACCAGGGTTTTCCGCTACCTGACGTGACATTTCATTAATTTCATCTTGCCCAAGAAGAGTGTACACCTTTGCGTAGTCCGCAACACCTTCGTCATCTGCATTAAGCCAGAATTGATAGAACCTATAGACACTTGTCTTTTTTGCATCAAGCCAAATAGCACCGTCCTCAGACTTACCAAACTTACGACCAGTTGCCTTATTGTAAATGAGTGGTGTTGAGTATACATGTGCTTCACCGCCCTCTATGCGGCGTATCAAATCAACACCTGCAATTGAGTTACCCCATTGATCGGCACCACAAAGCTGGAGTGTCACCCCATACGTCTTATAAAGATGAACGAAGTCATATCCTTGGATTAACGAATAGCTAAACTCTGCGTAGCTAATACCGGCCCCATCTTCACCCAGGCGCGACTGAACGAACTCCCTATTAAGCATTTGACTCATTGGAACGTGCTTACCGACAGTTCGAAGGAAATCAAGATAATTTATATCCTTAAACCAATCGTAATTATCGACGACTTCAAAATCCTGGCCAGCAAAGATAGTCTTATACTGGGCTGCGATGCCTGCTTTATTTTTTGCAATTTCATCAAGTGTCTTGAGGTTACGCTCGTCCTTCTTCCCATCAGGATCACCAATCATACCGGTTGCACCACCAACCAAGAGATATGCCTTATGCCCAGCATTGATAAAGTGACGGACCATCATTGCAGCAGCAAGGTTACCAATAGTCATACTGTCGGCACTTGGATCGACGCCAAAATAGAAAGAAATCTGGCCTTCGTCTAGGGCTTTGATATCAGGGTAGGTCATTTGGTTTACAAAACCACGCCATGTCAGTTCTTCAGAAAGTCTCATGATTTCCTCTCGTTATTTTATATCTTTTAATTATAGCAAACACACCCCTGTAAAGTAAGGGGTACGCCCAATAAACAGTGGGGCATATTGATACGAAAAAGACCAAAATATGCTATACTAAGAAGGTATATTGCTTATGGGAAATTGAGGAAAAGTGAGTACAAAAAAACCTGTACATAAGAAGGTATCAAAAACACCTTCATCAGCACCGCACAAACGTGGAGCAGCTCGTGCTCACGCGGTTTATTCTAATTTGGCACAAAAACGAAAAGTACGAAAGGACCACGAGGCTCGAAAGCGTGCAGAGTATCGGGCAACACTCCCGAAGCACCCTGTAAAGCGATTCTTCTACCGACTGCACCCAAAGCAGTTCTGGGGCTACTGGCTAAGCAAAGAAGGCCGCCGAATGGCACTCAAAGTCGCAGGGGTCTCCGTTCTGGTTGTTGCACTATTCGTAGGTGGACTGTTCGCTTATTTCAGAAAAGACCTCGATCAGATTCGTCCTGGCGAAATTGACAAGAGGGTGCAATCAACGGTAACAAAATACTACGATCGTAACAATAATCTCCTATGGGAAGATAAAGGCGATAGCAACTATCGCCTTGTTGTAAAGAGTGAGGATATCAGTCAGTACCTCAAGGACGCCACTGTCTCAATCGAGGACCGGAATTTCTTCAAGCACGGCGGTCTCAGTATTACAGGTACCACACGCGCCGCAATCAACAATTTTACCGGCGGTAGCACACAGGGCGGGTCAACACTAACACAACAGCTCGTTAAACAGGTCTTCTTGTCAGAAGAAGCTGACAACCGCGGGCTCAGCGGTATACCTCGCAAGATAAAAGAGCTCATTCTTGCAGTCGAGATCGAGCGAATGTACAACAAAGACCAAATCCTCACCCTCTACCTTAATGAGTCACCCTATGGTGGACGTCGCAATGGTGCAGAGTCTGGGGCACAAACATACTTCGGTAAATCTGCAAAAAATCTCACTATCGCAGAAGCTTCACTTCTTGCGGCCATCCCACAGAATCCTGCCGTCTTTGACCCTTACAATGTCCCTGGACACGAAGGTCTCGTTAAGCGTCAGCAAAACGTATTAAAGGCCATGCTTGAAGAGGGGTATATTACCCAAAAAGAATATGACACCGCAATCGCCGTTCCCATCCTTGACAGTATCAAACCTCAAGGCAGTCAATACGAAGGCATAAAGGCACCTCATTTTGTACAGATGGTGCGAGCTGAACTCGAAAAGGAACTTGGAAAAGCAACAGTTGGGCGTGGCGGCCTTACTGTCAAGACAACCCTTGATATCCGCATCCAAAATAAGCTAGAGGAATCGATGACAGATATGTTTGAGTCTTCGACGCCAAGCTGGGCAGGGTTTACTAATGGTGCAGCAACTGTCGCAGATACAAAAACAGGGCAAATCATAGGCCTTGTTGGAAGTCGCAATTTCAACTACGAAGGGTTTGGACAAGATAACGCCGCAACGGCATATATCCAACCCGGCTCGTCTATTAAGCCGCTCGTCTTTACCCAGCTCTTCCAACAGAAACCAGAAGGTCAGCAAAATTACGGAAGTGGCTCAATACTCGTCGACGAACCAATCGATAGTATCTATGGTGCGAAGCTTCAGAATGCCGACCGGCGCTATGCAGGAAACGTCACCATCAGGACAAGCCTAGCCACTTCTCGCAACGTTCCCGCAGTAAAGGCAATGAATATCTCAGGCGTCGATGAAACCATCAAGGAAATTAGAGACCTCGGTGCAAAAAGCTACTGTACCGTCGGGGCAGACCGTACCGCAGGCCTTGCAGCTGCAATTGGTGGGTGTGGTGTCGCACAAGTCGACCTTGTAAATGCATACACCTCAATTGCACGAGGTGGTGTCTACAAACCGCAGTCTTCTATACTTGAAGTGAAGAATAGCTCTGGTGAAACACTCAAAAAATGGTCTGATACGGCAGGTAAGCGCATTATCGATGAGCAATCGGCCTACATCGTAAGCGACATCCTCTCCGATCAAAATGCAAGTGCGTCACTAGGTAACTATGCCGCAAAACGCATCCCAGGTGTTAAGACGGCAACAAAAACAGGAACCTCCGACAAGGGCGGCTTTGCGAAAGACCTCTGGATGTTCAGCTACAGCCCCGCACTTACCATGGGGGTATGGCTTGGAAACCCAGATACAACAATCCTCAAAAACGGAACCTCTTCTATAGGAAGCCCTATCGTCGCGTCTGTCATGGAGTATGCCCACAAGGAAGTGTACGCACCTGACAATAAGTGGAATGCAAACGACTGGTATACTCAGCCAGCTGGTGTTCAGCGGGTTGGCAAGGAAGTCTACCCTTCATGGTGGAATAAGAACCAAGGACTCTCAAATGCCAAACTTACCTTCGATAAAGTGTCCAAAAAAAGAGCGACTGACTGTACGCCAGAAGGTGCTCGTATTGAAATAGCTGTCGTGAAAAGCAAAGATCCTGTAACAAAGCAAGATATCTATACCGGTATGCCGGCAGAGTATAACTACAAAGAAGAAGATGATGCTCATAGCTGTAACGATGCCAAGCCAAGCGTATCAATCTCGACAAGTAGCCAGTCGGGCGATGCGTGGAGTGTGACCGTTAACGTCGTACCTGGCAAGTTCTCTGTAGAGCCGTCCGGTGTCTCACTCACATACAATGGAAGTGCCGTTGCACTCAGTCAGTCAGGTGGCAGTTACGTAGGTACGGTCACCAGCACTACAAGACCAGCAAGCGGTTCACTGACGGTCTCAGTTACCGACACCGGATTCTATACATTCACAGGGTCGTTCTAATACCGTACCCTACTGAATAACAAAGAAACCACCGCCTTTCGTTGCGGTGGTTTTTATATAGAAACGTACGTATTCGTTACTTATTCGCAAGCTCAACCATAGTATCTTCTGGGCTCTTGCGTCGGCGGGACTTAGGCTGGGCACGTTGACGCACAGTAGTATTCGTGCTGGAATACGATTCTCCAGCAGATTTGCTCTGAACCCCTCGAGGAGCCCGCACAGGACGTGTCGCACTTGCCTTGGGTGTAGCTGAACGCTCTTCGCTAGCCTGTTTTACTGGAGGTTTCGTCCCCTTTGGCTTTGCTTGATTCGCACTTACTACAGTATCCGTCTTTTTCGCAGACTTCTTTGTCTGTGCACGAGAACCAGGGACTGTCTGTACAAGTTTTGCGAACATCATCTTACCCGCAGCGGTTTGCAGTGCTCGGATAAACTCTACTTCGACAATAGAGCCAATATGGCGATGCCCCTGCTCCACAACAACCATTGTTCCGTCAGGGAGATGCCCCACGCCCTGATGTTGATCATTTCCCTTTTGCGTGAGTTCAATCTTCATCTTCTCACCAGGCAGATATGCCATTCTTAGTGTTTTAGCAAGTTCGTTGATGTTAAGAACTTGAATGCCCTGAACAACGGCAACCTTATTAAGATTATAGTCGATAGTACACAGGGCACCGTTATGGGTCGTTGCAAGTTCGAGCAGTCTATTATCAACCCCTTCTTGTGCACGAACACTATCGGCAAAGATAACGACCGTAACCGCATCGATAGACTGAAGTTGATTTATAATATCTAGCCCATGCCGTGCACGAGATCGCTTGTCAGCGTCCCCGTTATCAGCAAGGAACTGCAACTCACCAACGACACTCCTTGGTATATACAGTGGCCTCGAGATAAAACCTGATTGAGCTACAGAAGTGATTCTGCCATCAATAAGCACAGAGGTGTCAATAAATATAGGCGACTGATGAATTCGCCGGTTCTTTCTTCGTGACTCTGTTACAAGATAACTTGCCTCCGCCGCAATAATGAGAAGTAGGAGTATGATAATTATATCCATATATTTCCTTTTTATTAAAAATGATAATTATTTCTGCAAGTAGTCAATGAGGGCTGCACGAATGTCACCCACCGGCGTCATGAATGAATTATTAGTTCCCGTGCGTGGCCCGATAGCTCTCGTAAAGCCAAGTTTCTTCGCTTCGGCAATTCGCTTTTCTGCTCCAATAACTGAACGGATCTCTCCCCCAAGCCCAACTTCACCAAACACAACAGTTTTTTCGTCTATCTGCCGTTCGGCAGCCGCACTGGCAATAGCCATACATACCGCAAGGTCAGCAGCCTGGTCGTTGAGCTTTAGCCCCCCGACGATGTTGATGTAAATGTCTTTATCAGATAATTGCAATTTCGTTCGGCGTTCGAGGACCGCGATAAGTAAGTTGAGGCGATTGAGGTCAAATCCACTTGCTGTACGCTTAGGATACCCGAAACTGGTTGGATTGACAAGTGCCTGAATCTCAACAAGGAGTGGGCGTGTCCCCTCAAGCGTTGCAAGTACCACCGATCCGTCAGAAAGTCGCCGTTCTTCAAGGAGTGCTGCGGAGGGGTTTTCTACGACACGAAGTCCATCTTGGTACATTTCGAAAATAGCAGCCTCGCTTGTGGCACCAAACCTGTTTTTTGCCGCACGGACCACCTTAAATCCCCCATATCGATCACCTTCAAACTGCAAGACAACATCTACAAGATGCTCAAGCACCTTCGGGCCCGCAATACTTCCCTCTTTTGTGACGTGACCAACAAGTATCATTGCAGACCCTGCAGATTTCGCAGCTCTAATAAGTACCGTACTACTGTTTGTGATTTGACTCACCGTTCCAGGTGCACTCGTCATCTCATCCACCGACACCGTTTGGATTGAGTCGACAATAATAAGCTCGTAATGACTCTCTCTGATAGTTGTTGCGATATCATTGGCACTTGTTGAGGATGCGAAATCCAACTTCTCGGTGTCCGCAGCCCCCAGCCGTGCTGCACGGAGTGCTACTTGGTGTGCAGATTCCTCCCCACTTATATACAAGACTGCCTTTTTCTGTGCAACTGCAGCCGCAATTTGAAGCAGAATAGTACTTTTTCCTATACCAGGCTGTCCTGCAAGGAGTGTCACAGATCCTTTGACTATACCGCCGCCAAGCACATCGTCAAGGTCGGCAATACCTGTTTCAATTCGAGCAACAGACTCGGCTTCTTTTGCTGTTTTAATTGACTCTACGGCAATCTTTTTTCCGCTCGAGGCGGCCTTGTCGACAGATGATTGACCGGAACTTGCCTGGAGTGGCTGCTCTACAAGCGTATTCCACTCATCACAATTCTCACAACGACCAACCCATTTTACGTATGAGTTGCCACATGATTGGCAGATATAGTGTGATCGCTGTTTTCCCATAGACTTAGTATACGCTATATTTCATTGGCAGATGAAGGACGATCAATAGACTTAAAGCTGTCTAAACTGTCGTTCAGTGCCTTAATCTCGTCATTCACTTTAGTGTATTCAGCGTAGAGCGTTTCGTAGCTGCGTATAGAATCATTAATGGCCACCCGTGTCGATTCAAGCGTATTTAAACGACGAAGCAGCTCGGAACGCTCTCTAGTGAAAGCTGTTTGAGACGTAAAGACACCACTCTGGGCACGAGAATTGAATGATCGTATTTCTTCGTCCAGTTGAGCTGCATCTTTGTTATAGGTAGCGCTTTGCGACTCAATTGTCGCAGCAAGAGCCTCAGCTTCGGCCTGAAGTGAAATTACACGATCATTCAATGTATCGTAGTACTGTCGATACCCCTCGTACAGCGAAACGACAGCAGTACGATCGAAGTACCGTGCATACCTCTGCTCTAGAGCGTCCCCTAGGTGGGGCATCTCAGTCCCAAGAATTGCAAATAGTTCATTACGCTCCTGCCCCGGCTCGGCTCTTCGATAATACTCCATTCTCTCTTTGAGTGTATCGTCCGCCGTCTTTTCGTAAAGCGATTCAAGCTGAACACCAACAGTAGCCTGGTCTTGTGGACTCATGCGTCGCCACACGGCATGAAGCAACTCGTGTGCAGCAGTCACCTCTTTTATACCAGATAGCTTTTCATTCTTAATATCATACACAAAAATCGCATCATCTGGAGTGTAACACCCGACAATAGGGCTTGCGACTTCCTGTCGTGGGCACGAATCATTAAACGAATCAGCACCAACAACAGCGGGTGACGTTGCTCTGAAAATACGCTCGCCATCCCCTGTGAGCCCTATTTTTTGCTCAATTGCAACAATCTCAGGGGAAGGCGTGTATGACAGAGCCTGAATTGTGTCTTGAATTTCCTGTCGATACGAGAGGACAAGGCCGGCACTCACAATAAGTGCCGATGCGACAATGAGTGCAGCAACCCTCCGCACCCACCTATTCGGCTTGCTGGCGTTCAAGAACAACCTTTCCCTTTGCAGCAACAGCACGTAGCACCGTCCCCTTATCGTATGTGTCTTGAAGGATTCCGTCTGCGATGTCATGCTCGAGCATTTCCTGCATCGCCCGACGAAGTGGTCGTGCACCATATTTCTCATCATATCCTTCACTGATGATCAAACGCTTCGCAGCCGGAGTAACGACAAGCCGAATCCCCTTACGGACAAGACGCTCTTGGAGTTCAGCAAGAAGCACTTCGAAAATACTACCAACCTCTTTATGCGTCAGTGCACGGAAAGTGATTATCGAATCAAAACGATTAATAAGCTCTGGGCGCATTACGTCTGCAAGTGCTTTCTCTGCGGCGGCAGCATTTTCAGCATGTACCGCCTCTAACTGCATAGCGTCCTTGCGTGTCGATGCCCTGAATCCAAGCTGCGATTCCTTCATCATACTGCTCGCACCAAGATTACTTGTGAGAATAATAATCGTATTTGAGAAGTCAACCGATCGCCCCTTGGCATCTGTTAGCTTGCCATCTTCAAGTAGCTGTAGGAGAAGATTAAATACCTGCCTGTCTGCCTTCTCAATCTCATCGAAGAGGACGACGCTATACGGCTGTCGGCGAATTTTATCGGTTAGTTGGCCGCCGTCTTCGTATCCAACATACCCCGCGGGAGCACCAACAAGACGACTTGCAGAGTGACGTTCGCTAAATTCGCTCATATCAATCTTGATGAGTGCATCTTCACTCCCAAAGATTTCACGAGCAATCACACGCGCCAGCTCTGTCTTACCAACACCGGTCGGCCCCATGAATACAAACGATCCAATTGGGCGTCGGCTACTTGCGACACCACTTCGGCTACGGCGAATTGCACGTGACACCTTTTCTACAGCCTCTTCTTGACCAATAACATGTTTACCGAGATGCTTTTCAAGCTTGCGGAGCAACACAGCCTCCGACTTCTGGACACGTTTCACTGGAATACCGGTCATCTGTGCAATCGCGTGTGCAATATCATCTGCTGTCAGTGCTATTGGAGTTTTCTTTTCGTACTCAGCCCTTGATGCTTCAAGTTTCTCTGAAATTTGACTCACCCGGGTCTTATAGAGGGCAGCTCGTTCGTACTCCTCTGCGGCAACCGCCTCTTCCATCTTTTCGTTAAGATTTTTTAGTTCTTTCGTGTAGTCACGAACCTTGCTTGGCTTATTCCCCATTTTCACACGAACACGTGCCGCGGCCTCATCAATAACATCAATTGCCTTGTCGGGCATAAAGCGTTCACTTACATAGCGATCGGCCATATAAACCGCGTCTTCTATAACTTCATCGCTCATTGAAACGGAGTGGTATGACTCGTAGTAAGGGCGAAGGCCTTTAAGAATAGCGATCGCATCTTTTACACTAGGCTCTGGGACGTTAACGGTCTGAAACCGACGCTCTAATGCCGAGTCTTTCTCTATATGCTTACGGTACTCGTCAATTGTTGTCGCACCAATAAGCCGAACCTCACCGCGAGCCAATGCCGGCTTGAGCATATTTGCCGCATCGAGTGCACCTTCTGCGGCACCAGCCCCAACAAGAAGATGTAGTTCGTCAATAAACAGAATGATATTAGGACGCTCTTGGAGTTCTTGGAGTACCTTCTTGAGGCGCTCTTCAAACTCGCCACGATATTTAGTACCCGCAATCATCCCTGCAAGATCGAGCTGGATAATCTGTTTGTCCAGTAGATGCTCGGGGACTTCTTCATTTGCAATCCTCTGGGCGACACCCTCTACAACCGCGGTCTTACCAACACCAGGCTCACCTATAAGCACCGGGTTATTTTTCGTACGGCGACTCAGGATCGTAATAACTCGCTGCTCTTGCTCTGAACGCCCAATAACTGGATCAAGCTTCCCTGCCCTTGCTTGTGCAGTGAGGTCTGTACCAAAAAGCCCAAGCATACCCTTGTCGCGCGGTGAGCGCCGACGGGTCTCTGTAGGTGCTTCGCTCTCTTGCTGTGTTGAGCCGTTTCGATCAAGATATCCTTCTAGGTCAGCGACGAGTTCCTGGATATCAACATTCATATCATGAAGAAGTACCGTTGCCCTTGCGTTTTTCTGCGTCAGGATACTATAAAGGATGTGCTCTGTACCAAGGTGATCATGGTGGAACTCCTGGGCTATATCCCAGCTCATTTTCAGAGTAAGCTTTGCGGTTTCGCTTAGGCTTTTCGTAAGAACGCCCGAGGCGAACGTTCCATCAACAGGAGCAGCACTCAGTGCGGACTGAGCTCGGTCAAGCGTAACGCCTGCATCTGCAAGAATCTTCGCTCCAACAGAGGCACTTTGTGCCATCACGCCAAGAAGAAGGTGCTCTGTACCAATATACGAACTTCCATATCCTTGTGCTATAAGGGTTGCGTGATGAAGACTTGTCTTTGCGTTCTCTGTGAGGTGTGCAATAAAGTCAGAAAAATCATCATTCATACTATCTATTATCCATCCTCCAAAGGTGAATCACAAGCGTAATTTATATTTTGCTTATAATGCCTATACATAGTATACCAGTATGTTAGCACTCAGTGCAAGAGAGTGCTAAGATTTACAACAATCAGCCTTATAACAAAAATAAAAAATGCCCATAGCATAAAGCCATGGGCATTTTTAGAGAGGTGTGCGTATATCTACTCCTCTTCGGTAACTTCTTCGACGGCACTAAGAAGGCTATCTTCGATATTCTTTCGAGGTTTTTCAACCTTTGCTACCGGAGCGACAGTTCCCTGTTCGATATCAAGCTCATACCCGGTAAGTCGGCTCGCAAGGCGTACATTTTGACCACCACGGCCAATTGCAATAGACTGCTGATCTTCAGACACAACAACTTTTGCCCGCTTCGCCTCGTCATTAAGCTCGACAGTAACAACCTCGGCAGGACTGAGTGCATTGATAATAAACTGGACTGGATCCGCGTTGAACGTAACGATATCAATCTTTTCCTGATCACCAATCTCGTTCATAACCGCCTGAACACGAGTACCATGACCACCAACGAATGTTCCCACTGGGTCAACGCCGGGTACAGTACTAATAACTGCAAGCTTCGTACGGCGACCCGCTTCGCGAGCAATAGCCTTGATCTCGACAGCACCCGTCTCAAGCTCGGGAACTTCCTGACGGAAGAGATATTCAACGAATGCTTCACTTCCACGGCTCAAAATAAGCTGCGGACCGCGACCTTCACGTTCGATATCCTTAATAAGTACCTTAATGCGGCTTCCGACGCTATAAAACTCACCTTGGATTTGTTCACTCTGGGGAATAATACCGTTCACCTTGCCAATTTCAACACGAACCACTCGGGGTTCAACACGCTGGACGATACCCGTCACAACGGTGCCAATCTTATCCTCAAACTCAGCCAAGACAACTTCACGCTCTGCTTCGCGGAGACGCTGAAGAACAACCTGCTTTGCCGTCTGAGCCGCAACGCGACCAAAACTTTCAACCATATATTTCTCTTCAATAATGTCACCAAGCTCAGCATCAGCCTTCACCTTGCGAGCATCATCAAGACTAATTTCATGAGCATCACTTCCGACAGTCTCGACAACTTCACGACCAACAAAAACCTCGGCTGTTCCGTCGTTAACATTTAGCTCTGCACGAACTTCCTGGTCACGCTCACCATTATCACGACGCCATGCAGCGGCAATTGCCTGCTCGATAACTGACATGACTGTTTCCTCTGGGAGGTTCTTTTCATCAGCAATTGTTCGCACGGCGAGAGTTAACTGCTTTAGATTCAATTCATCCATTTTTTGTACTTCCTTCCTTTCCTATGAAAAATTCCGACCTGTCGGCCGGAATGTACTTATTTAAGTATAGCAGTAGTGCGAACTTTTCACAATACCTACATCGGCACTGCTACTATGGCGGCACAAACTATACACACCCCGTAAGTACTTGTTGCATGGCCGCTTTTTCTGCTGTTGTTACCCACAATGAATACTTATACTTCACGGCAACCTGACGCTCGATATATTCACAGCGAAACGACTTATTCTTCGGCAGCCACGTTGCGGCGTCTGCATCACTCTTTTGCTGATTTGCTGGACCATCAACAGCAAGGAGGTTAAGCGGGTCATTTGCAAGCTCTACCCTTGCCTGAGCGGGGATATTTTGAGCACCTTTCTGCCAAGCATCCGATAATGCAACCACATGGTCAATCTGAACATCTGATGAACGGTCACGCGTAAAGTTGACCGTCTTACCAGTATACGGATCGTCTAGTACTCCTGAGGCAACCTGACATTCGTTTTTCATTACAATATTTTTAAGATCACGGTGAAGAATTACCTCTCTTACGCTACAGCCCTGAATTTTTCCCCAGCCATTACCAAATTCAGACCGTGCATACCCCGTCTTTGGGGCACGTCCTTTCACGGCTAATAGGTCAAGCGTTACTTGTGCAGGGGACGTGTCTGTACGGGCATTAGCAGGGAGGAGCTGGGAGACGAGTGGACGAAACGTATCATCCAGGAACTGCTGAAATATCACCGGTGAGAGTGAAACGAAAAGAATAAATGCGACAAAGCCACCACCTACCAATATTGCACGACGCCTCTTCATATACTTACAGTACCACGCCCCAGTGATACAATAGGAAGTATGACTCAGGTATTACAGCTTTTTAACATTTTTCAGCCCAAACACTACACAGTATCCCTTGCAATCAATCACGAATCACGTGCTTTTAGCGGGACTGTCACAATTAATGGCACCCTCCGTGAAGGGGGGTCCCTCCTTCCACTTCACGCAAAGGGGTTAACTATCACGTCCGCACTTATCGACGGCAAACTAGCAACCTTCTCGCACCACGAAGATGATGAACTACGGTTATTCCACAAGGATTTAACAATTGGCGATCATATTATTGTCATCACCTTCACTGGAATTGCAACAGATGCAATGCATGGCATGTACCCTGCTTATTTTGAACATAACGGCACGAAGAAGCATCTCATTGCAACACAATTCGAAAGCCACCACGCCCGAGAGGTTTTCCCGTGTATAGACGAGCCTCAAGCAAAGGCAACTTTCGATGTAACCCTTACAACAAATACCGGCATGACGGTTCTTGGTAATATGCCGATAAAAAACCAGCTCCACGAAGATGGCCAACTCGTAACAACATTCGACACAACACCAAAGATGAGCACCTACCTTCTTGCGTGGGTTGCTGGAGAGCTTCACAGCAAGACAGCAACGACAGCAAACGGCGTAGAGGTCAATGTCTGGGCGACACCAGCACAGCCACCAGAAAGTCTTGACTATGCACTCGACATCGCAACGCGTTCAATTGATTTTTACGATACCTATTTCGATACCCCGTATCCACTTCCAAAATCCGACCACGTTGCCCTGCCAGACTTTTCAAGTGGCGCTATGGAGAACTGGGGGCTCGTAACATACCGAGAAATCGCCCTCCTCGCAGACCCGCACACCACAAGCATCTCTTCAAAACAATATATCGCAACGGTAATTGCACACGAACTTGCACACCAATGGTTTGGCAATCTTGTGACCATGAAGTGGTGGAATAGCCTTTGGCTCAACGAAAGCTTTGCAACACTCATGGAATACATCGCAGTCGACGCATTACATCCAGAGTGGGATATCTGGCTTGACTTTGCATCAAACGAGACAGTTATTGCACTCCGAAGGGATGCACTTGATGGCGTACAGTCGGTACAGATGGACGTCAACCACCCGGATGAAATCAGCACCCTCTTTGATGGTGCAATTGTCTACGCAAAGGGGGCACGACTCCTCCATATGCTTCGTCGCTACATAGGCGATACTGCATTCCAATCAGGCCTTAAGTCCTACTTCGATACATATGCATACAGCAATACAACAGGAGAAGACCTCTGGAATGCACTTTCAAAGGCAAGTGGAAAGGATATCGCAAGCATGATGAATACGTGGATTAGCCAACCAGGATACCCTGTCGTTTCAGTGAGTGGACGTGCAGACGGAACTATCTCGCTCGCTCAAGAACAGTTCTTCATTGGCGATCACACGTCCAGCAAAAGGTTGTGGCCAATCCCCCTCAATAGCACCTGCTCTGAAATGCCAGAACTACTCACCAACAAGCACGTCACGGTCAATCGCCATCACACAACTCCCCTGCTAGTTAACGACGGTGCGGCATCACACTTCGTGACACAGTACAGCCCAGAACTCCTGCACCCCCTGTTACATGAGCTAAAGAACGGGGCTATGAATAGCATTAATAGACTCAACCTCCTTAATGATGCGACACTCCTTGCCCGGGCGGGTCGTATCTCTAGTGCAGAGCTTATTCCACTTCTTGATGCATATAAAAATGAAACGAGCGAGCCTGTCTGGGGGATTATCTCCCTTGCACTCGCAGAACTTCGCAAGTTCGTAGAAACCGACAAGAAGGCAGAGCGTGCACTTCGAGACCTCTCTGCAAAAATTGCACAGACACAATACCAAGCACTCGGGTGGAAAAAAGCCGCAGGTGAAACAGCGGAGACCGAAAAACTTCGAGGCATCATTGTAAGTATGATGCTCTACGGAGAGGATGATGGTGCATTGGCGACCGCACGCTCTCTGTTTGAGCAGCACTCTCTTGAAACGCTTGATCCAGAACTTCGCTCCGTCATACTCAGTAGTGTTGTTCGGCACGACTCAACGGGTGATATATCACGACAGCTTATCACTACGTATAAAGAAACTCAAAATGCCGAGCTCGCCCAGGATATCTGTCTCGGCCTCACCAGTACACGCAGCACAGCGGTAATCAAGGAGCTTCTTGACCATCTTAGGGATGCCTCTTTCGTTCGACCACAAGACGTTGCACGCTGGTTTGCGTACCTTATCAGAAACCGCGACGCACGGCAATTGACATGGGAATGGCTGACGGAAAACTGGGCCTGGGTTGAAGAGACTTTCGGTGGCGATAAAAGCTATGACTCTTTCCCGCAATATGCGGCATCTGGCCTTACCACAAGAGAACAGTTGGAAGCGTACCGCACCTTCTTCGCACCACTTAAGGACAACCCTGCACTTTCGCGTGTTATCCTCCTTGGCGTGTCCGAGATTGAGTCTCGCGTCGCACTGATCGAGACAGATGGACCTGCTGTGCGAGACGCCCTGCTAGAAATTTAATCAGTAGGATTACCCCTTACGTGAGACTGAACCAGTCTATAGACTGAAATTGGTCGCCCGTTACAGATGCGACAGCTAATTGGAGTTGATCCGCCACGGCAGCCATTTCATGCTGTGCCATAAAGACCTCTGCTGCAAAGTGCATTTGTTTCAATTTCTTTTCGGTTACCGCCGCAATGCCACCACCCTGGTGTACGCCCGACCGGTACTTCACCTCTGTAAAATAAATTGTTTCACCACTTTTTGAAATAATATCTATTTCGCAGCGTGGCGTTTTCCAGTTTCTTAGGAGTATTGTGTGACCCTTGGCCTCGAGGAATTCAGCAACTGCCGACTCTGCTTTGCTGCCTATCTGTGTTGGTGTTTTCGAAAGACTAGCGATAGCCCTACGAGGGCCTTCGGGCACGCTCGGTGAGCTATATTTCTTTAATGGAGCAAAGCTCATTCTATGGAGCGGCGTCGCACCATGTGCGTCAAGTGCAGCCCGATGAAATGCCGTTCCGTATCCAGCATGACGTCCAAAGCCATATTCCGGAAACGATACATCCTGTTCCAACATGTACGCATCACGTGCAACCTTTGCAATAATAGAGGCGGCACTTACCTCCGGTATCAGGCCATCGGCCTTCGGAAGCGTCTGCACGTACTGACCTTTTCGTGTCTCTGAGAGAAAATTGACCGTACCATCAATAATGATTTCGTCATAAGCAATACCCGACAGGTCAACCTGCTCTACGGCTCTGATTGTCGCAAGTCTCAGTGAAGCACTAAGCCCCAGGCTATCAAGCTCTTGTGCTGACACCCAACCAAGACCAGTCGCAAGGGCCCTCTCTATAATTTCCGGTGCAAGATGCTCTCGACGCTTCTTTGTAAGTTTCTTGCTATCATTAAGCCCGTCAAAGCTTCCGTCGCCAAGTACTACCGCACCGACAACAAGTGGACCCGCCCATGGCCCACGACCAACCTCATCTATTCCAAGTATCATGCCTCTCAGTATATCAGCGGGGTATGAATTCTTCGTATAGTTTCTAGCAAAAATAAAAACCCCGCAAGAGCAGGGTTTTCATACTCACCAGAGAGGACTACTTATCTTCTGCTGGTACTTCTTTTGGAGTCGTATCTTCAACTGCTGGAAGTGTGTTAACACCTTCTCGGTCAAAGTTAACAGCCTTAAGACGAGCACTCTTACCGCTACGGTGACGAAGGAATGAAAGGAAGTTTCGGCGAACCTTAGCACGACGTGTAATTTCAATCTTCTCTACAAGTGGGCTATGAAGAAGGAAACTCTTCTCAACACCAACACCACTTGCAATCTTTCGGACAGTAATGCGTGCAGTGTGAGATTTCTTTCGGTCTACACGGATAACAACACCCTCGAAAACCTGGACACGCTCCTTGTTACCTTCTTTAATCTTCTGGTGAACACGAACCGTATCGCCGCTTCGCACATCAACAACAGCATCTTTACGCTGTTCGTTATTTACTTTTTGAATCAATTCATAACTCATATTTTTGCCTCTATGTTTATACCTCAGGGATACTTAGCTGGCCACGTAGTTGTATTTCTACGGCTCCACACTACTCCACCTCAGGCGGTTACTATATACAATCAGTTATTTATTATAGCACGTTTACGGTAAAAAAGGAAGTGGTACACACCGTTACAGTACGCGGTTAATTTCATCGAGTGTGGTTTCGCCACGAAGTGCAGCAAGAATACCATTCTCAAGTAGCGTTGTCATTCCAGCCTTACGAGCCGCACCTTCTATTACTTCAGCGTGAACATCGGACACATCACCGCGCAAGAACTTCTGAATATCTTCAGTTAATACAAGCTGCTCCATAATAACCATACGTCCATTATATCCAAATGGGGATGTATCACTTGGAACGGGACGCCATAGTGTAAACGTATCAAGGTCAGGCTTCTCTATATGTACAGGAAGGTCCTTCAATGCATGCTTTACCCACTGACGAGTTGCATCGTCGGGTTCGTACTCCTCTTTCGTAACATCGTCCAATTTTCGGACAAGCCGCTGCGCAACAACAAGCCGAATAGCAGTACTGAATATAGGGTTCACCCCAATAAGATCGATCATTCGACTAAATGCAGCCGAAGCATTGTTTGCATGGAATGTCGAAAGGACGAGATGCCCTGTAATTGATGCCTGTATGGCTGTCCGTGCAGTATCGGCATCACGAATCTCTCCGACCATAACAACATCGGGGTCGAGACGAAGTACAGAGCGAAGATGGTCTGCAAAACTTTGGCCACCAGTTGTATCGACTGGTATCTGTGTGACACCTGGTACGCCAAACTCGACCGGATCTTCAAGTGTGACAATCTTCCTATCTACCGTATTGAGTGCACTAATCATGCTATAAAGGGTTGTTGACTTACCACTCCCAGTTGGACCAACCATCAAAACCATACCGCGTGGATGACTAATAATCTCATCTATCTCTGCACGCTCACGCGGTGGTATTGCAAGCCTGTCGAGTTGCAGCATTGATTCATCGTAATTAAACAAACGAATGACCGCATCCTGACCATACATAGTTGGTACCATCTCGATGCGCATATTAAGCACCCTCACGCCATCGTCTGTGGTAATTTCCTTCTGCAGATGCCCCGACTGTGGCTCTGTAGAGGCGGTTGATATATTTGCAAGAGATGCAAGTGCCCCAAGAATCACGCGATACCTATCCTGTCCAAGCGTGGCAACCGAATGAAGTGCACCATCAACGCGCAGACGGATGCGAATTGACTCTCTTTGGTTTTCAATATGGATGTCACTTGCCCCAAGAAGGTCTGCCTGGGTGATAAGGTAGCTAAATAAATCATCCGTCCCAACACTATTGAGCGTCTGACTCACTCGTTCTAGTGTCTCACTGTCACCATCAGCAGAAATCTGAATATCATCGTACGTCACTTTCACTGGTGGATCATAACGAAGCATAAACGCCCTGAACCCAAGCTGGCTAATAAGGTGAAAGATGACCGCATGTGCACGATCCGCGTACCGTTGGGTCAATTCTTTCAAGAACGACTGTGGCGTCTGGGCCGTAACGCCAAATTCCCAGGGTCGTGAATCGTCTCCGCTAATAAGTGGGACGACATGCTGTGCATGCATAGTCGAAACTTCCAAGACACCTTCGACAAGCGGGAGTGAATCCTCGATAGGGCGAGTGTCGAGGTATGAGATACCAAGGATGCCCGCCCGCTTCTGGGTATTCTGCTCATCCTGCTCGCGGACCTGTGCTTGATTTTTTTGCTCATCCATTTACTCTATAGTAGCAAAAAGCTTACGCTTTTTATAGTGATATACTAGTGATAATGTCAGAAGTTATCGTTATCGCCCATAATATTCGCTCAACACATAATGTTGGCTCAATCTTTCGCACCGCAGAGGGATTTGGTATTCAGAAGATAATCTTGAGTGGCTACACACCGTACCCAATTCAAGCCGGAGATAGCCGTCTCCCCCATATTGCACGTAAACTACAGGCACAAATCCACAAAACCGCACTGGGTGCAGAGGAGCTTGTGCAATTCGAGCATCAACCAAATCTCGATATTTCTCACCTCAAAAGAGAGGGGTATACTATCGTCGGCCTCGAACAAACAGAAAACAGTATTTCTATTTCCGCATTTCAGGTACCAAAGAAGGTTGCACTCATCCTTGGAGAAGAGGTTAATGGCATTCCGGGCGATATTATTACACTCTGCGATTCATGCATCGAAATACCAATGAAAGGGAAGAAAGAGTCCTTCAATGTAAGTGTCGCAGCAGGCATCGCCTTGTATGCACTTACTTCAGCTTAACTGCGTCTTCACCAACTGCTTTAACAAGACGGTCAATTAAATCGTCACTTCCGTCTACACGGAATGGCATTTTGATGGCCGATTGTTTATCAGGACCAAGGACAAGAATGACGTCACAAAGCCCTGGAAATAGTTCGCAAGCCCGACGCACCGATTGAAGAGTCTCTTGATCGTCAGTATCCTTAACGTGCACATAGACAGTTTTTAAGGCTTCTGCTGTTGGAGGTGGCCCCGAGGGGCGTGATAAACCAACACCGGGACCGCTTGGGCGTGCAGGTTGAGCACCGCCGCCCCCATTTGACTTACCATACTGACCGCCAGAGGCTGCCTTCTTCCTTACAGCAGGAACCTTACCACCCTTGGGACGTACCATTTTCCGGCCATTCGATTCATACGAGCGAAGCTCTTCATCGTCAACTGGTTGAATTTCATCGGCAATGAGCTTGACGTCAGATGTAAGATTCCCGTCCCTGTCACGTGCAGAAACTTTTCCGGACACTCGAATCACCGCGTCTTGAACAAGTTGTGCACCAACCTGCTCAAACAAATTTGGAAAGACTATCACTTCGGCCTCATGCGTTTTATCCTCAAGCTTTACAAATGCCATTTTTGTACCGCTCTTTGTAATAATAGTGCGAACAGCTGACACAAGCCCACCGATAGTAAGAGACTTTCCGTCAATATCTTGCGTCATCTCAACAAGCGGCACTGTCTGCTCTTGGAAGTAGGCATCGTAATTATCAAGAGGGTGTGCACTAATGTAAAGCCCAAGGAGTTCTCGCTCCCACGTAAGACGCTCTTTATCCGTATGTTTCACTGGTGCAGGTGTTAAGGAGACGGTGGGTTGAATGGATGGTGCGGCTTCTGCGAGTGCACCAAAAAGATCCGTCTGACCGCTCAATGCTTCCTTCTGGAGCTTCGACGCAAATGATTGTATCGTTTCTAGATTAAAAAGCAGGTCGGAACGATCGCCCATAGAGTCAAAGGCACCTGTTCTAATAAGCGACTCCCACGCCTTTTTATTTACTTTCCGCACCGAAACCCGCTTCGCGAAGTCTTCGACACTCATAAACTTACCTTCTTCACGAGCCCGAAGGATCTCCTCTACAACGCCGACACCGACACCCTTCACAGCAGCCATACCAAAGCGAATTTCTTTCTTCCCGGGAACAACCGCAAACTCAACGTAGCTCTCGTTGACGTCCGGCGAAAGTACCTTAATGCCCATATGCTTACATTCCGTCATTTCAATTGCAAGACGCTCTGTATCATCGGCGTCACTCGTCATTAGTGCTGCCATAAAAGCTTCCGGGTAATGTGCTTTGAGATAGGCAGTCCAATAGGCAATCAACCCGTAGCAGGCAGCGTGCGACTTATTAAAACAGTAGTTAGCAAACTCTTCAAGCTGATCCCAAAATAATTCGGCAACCTCTTTTTTCGCATTGCTTGTCTTGATAGCACCCTCAACAAAGTCAACTTTCACTTTACGCATAAGATCGATATTCTTCTTACCAACCGCCTTACGTAGCGTATCCGCCTGCCCACCGGTGAAGCCGCTCCATTCTTTGGAAATCTGCATGAATTGCTCTTGGTAGACAAGAATCCCGTACGTATTCTTCAGAGAGTTTTCCATACCCTTATCAAGGTAAGTAATCTCCTCTTCACCGTGCTTTCGCTTAATAAAGCTGTCGATAAATTGCATCGGCCCAGGGCGGTAAAGGGCTACCATGGCGATAATGTCATCAAAAACAGAGGGCTTCAGCTCACGAAGGTATCGCTTCATCCCTGCAGATTCAAGCTGAAACACCCCGGTTGTATCACCCCGCTGAAACAGCTCATAGGTAGGCGTATCATCAAGCGGTATTTCGCCAAGGTCGATTGTAGTGCCGTGCACCTTTTTTATGATACGCAGTGCGTTATTAATAATAGTAAGGTTAGAAAGACCCAAGAAGTCCATCTTAAGGAGCCCTAGCTCTTCAACCTGCCCCATTGGAAATTGCGTTGCCGGAACGCCCTTCTGAGACATTTCTATTGGCAAGAATTTAACAATGTCGTCTGGAGCAATCACCACACCGGCAGCGTGAACGCCATGACTTCGAATTGTCCCCTCAAGGCGTATTGCGAAGTCAATGACAGTCTTTGCTGTTGGGTTGCTTTCATACTCCTTCTTAAAGTCAGCATCTTCAACAATACTGGTCGCAAGCGGAATATGTCGCCCCTGCACTGGCTGCGGCACAAGTTTTGCGATACGATCACTCTCACCGTACGGCACCTGAAGGACACGTGCGACATCACGAACCGCCGCCCGAGCAGCCATAGTTCCAAAAGTAACAATATTCGCAACACGCTCAGAGCCGTATTTATCGGTACAGTACTGAATAACCTCGTTACGTCGCGTATCCTGAATATCGATATCCACATCTGGCATAGAGATACGGTCAGGGTTAAGGAATCGCTCGAAGAGAAGATCGTACTTAAGGGGGTCTAGTTCCGTTATACGTGTTGCATACGCAACAATAGACCCCGCAGCCGATCCACGACCTGGACCAAAGATAATACCCTGATTTTTTCCCCAGTTAATAAAATCCTGGACAATCAAGAAGTACCCGTTGAAGCCCATTCGGTCGATCACACTCAATTCATAATCAGCACGCTCCAGTACGTCATGCGGCGTCGCCTTTCGCGCCTCTTCTACTGTCATTTGCTGAGACAGCTCGAGCGATACGGCATCACTATAGCGCCACGCAAGCCCCTGGTACACAAGAAGGTCTAGGTATGTCTTCTCGTTATGCCCTTCGGGGGTCGGGAATGTTGGAATGAGAATCTTCCCAAGCTCGATAGTGACATCACACCTATCAGCAATGCGTCTTGTGTTGCGGATGGCATCAGGATTAGATTTCCCCCACCGTTCAATCATATCCTTTGGATCGGTAACGTGTAGCTCAAAATCCTTTAACGACATGCGCTTCTCATCACTCAAAAATGACCCCGTACCAACACAGAGAAGAATCTCGTGGGCGTCTTGATCGTCGTGCGTAAGATAGTGACCGTCACTTGTTACGACAACGGGAATATCGAGTTCCTTAGAGATCTGCTCAAGATATCCGTTGATTTTTACCTGGACATCCCAAGGTGATGGTGAGTCAGGATGCCCATGGTCCTGAAGCTCTATATAGTAACGGTCGCCAAAAATGCTCTTGTACCATGCGGCAATAGATTTTGCTTCTTCGTAATTATCCACCCTCAGATTCTCACCAAGCTCACTGCTTGCACACCCAGATAGGATAATAAGACCTTCATTATATTTTTCAAGAAGCTCGTGGTCGATACGCGGCTTGTAATACATACCTTCTAGGTTCGCCGTCGTACTTAATTTCATAAGATTTTGATAGCCCGTGTTGTTCATCGCAAGAATAATAAGGTGATACCGTGCCTTATCTTTTTGCGGATCCCTGTCATGACGGCTACGTGCGGCGACATAGGCCTCCATACCAAGCACTGGCTTTATACCTGTATCGAGTGCTGATTTATAAAAGTCGAGTACACCAGAAAGTGTGCCGTGGTCTGTAATCCCGGCAGCCTCCATCCCCATATCCTTAGCAAGCTGAACGAGCTTAGGGATCTTACTAAGACCATCAAGCAAGCTATGTTGCGTATGGTTGTGCAAGTGAACATAGTCGGACGGAGAGAGTTTAGTACCCTCTGTCGCTTTTACTGCCTCTTCTGTCATATCTCTAGTATAGCCAATCTCTCACCTATGATTTGTAGTAAAATTTACCCAATTACCCAGCTCACCTCAACTACCTTCGGGTAGTAACATTGACGACATCTACGATGTACTGAATGAAGTCACCAAGTATTCCCGGCATGTCCGTAAACAAAGAGAGAATACTAACAAGTAACGCAACAACAAGCGTACCACCAATGACGCTTCCGACACCAAAAAATATACCCCTAAAGAAGTTGAGCCAGTACACCCTTGAACGCGATGTATTGAAATCGTAGAAGAGCTGCTCTACCACTGCACGTCGCGCACCGTCCTCGATATGCTTTTCTTTGGTCTTTATACTCTTCGTAAACGCACGTTTTATATTCTGAATAAATCCAGTGTCTTTTGCTGGTGACGCCATACCCGAAGACTACTTTTTGTCCGACTTTGCAACTGGCGGTTTTTTTGCAAACCCCTTACGAGCACCGTCAACAGCCTGTTCGACGCGACCCTTGAACTCTTCAGCCCGTTCTATGGTATCTTCTTTCACATCTTTTGCCTTACCTGCAATGTCGTGTGCGGTCGCCTCAACCTTGCGGCTAACATCATGGGCAACTTGCGTCGTAACGTCGCGAACCTTAGTAACTTCCTCTGTAACGACATCTGCCGCATGACCAGCCTTTCTCTTAAGGTCTTCTCTTGTTTCTTTACCGGTTTTTGGTGCAGTAAGAATACCTGCCGCAAAACCAGCAATAGCCCCCACCGTAGTCCCTACAAACACTTTGAGCTTTGACATCTTATTTACTCTCCTTCTTTCCACTAGACTTCGTAAACTTCTTGATATATCGTGCAACCATCTCTGCAACAAACATTGGCGATGCGAGACGCGACACTCCGACAACCGCTGCATCGATATGATCAACCGTATTCTGTGCGGTCTTTGTGAACTTCCTAATCTCGACCGAGAGCCGAATAAGGTAAATTGCGAGAATAATTGAAATAATCAGAAATAGTGCAAGGACACTTGATACAATGATGACCAGTATTTCTGCCGCTGTGCTCATGTTATACCCCTTTAGGTACTGGTTGGTATGTATCTATAGTATATAACCGTATCCGTTACTGCGCAAGACGCTCTTTAAGATAGTGAGTTAACTCCGTACCATACTCAGGACTCTCTAGTGCAAGGTCTATGACTGCCTTTATATATTTTAGCTGATCACCGGTATCGTGCCAGACCCCGTCAATAAAGTACCCATTCACCCCTCCAGTCTGGGCAAGTTCATTCAGACTATCCGCAAGACCAATTTCACCACCCTTGCCTACTTTCTCTTGCTCAAGATACTGCCATATATCAGGTGTAAGCAAGTAACTCCCAACCGATGCAAAGGTGGATGGCGTAGCGTCAGCACCTGGCTTTTCTTCGATACCCCCTAATGAAAATAGCCGGTCAGATATTTCATCTTCCAGGATTACCATGCCATACTTATCCGCATCAGCCCTATCCACTTCTATCAAAGAGATCACTGACTTGCCCGTCTTTTCATACGCAGCCTTGAGTTGAAGTGGCCATGGCGTCTTGCTGCGAAAAAAGTCATCAGCAAAGAACACGAAAAATGGCTCGTCTTCAGCAATGAGGTGTCGTGCATTCAGGATTGGTCGTGCATTACCTTTCGGGGATCCTTTTTGACGAAGATATACAAAATTAGCCATCTCGGCAATTCGCTTAATCTCGTCAGCCTTGTCATGCTTCCCCTTTTCGCGCAACTCAGACTCAAGTTCGTCGCTGCGGTCAAAATGATCCTCAATAGCCCGCTTGGTACTTCCCGTCACAATAATAATCTCCGTAACACCCGCTGCAACAGCTTGCTCGACAATCACCTGAATAACAGGCCTGTCGATGAGCGGGAGCATCTCTTTAGGCATGGCCTTTGTCTGCGGAAGAAACCGCGTTCCTAATCCTGCTGCACAAATTATCGCTTTCGTTGGCTGTTTCATACCCCTCCTTTTTACACGCACTCGTATAGATAGTCCTTAAAGCAAATCGAGCTTGCGGCGAATCGCCTGCTGTGCCATTGCTGGATTAGCTTTCCCTTGAGACTTTTTCATTACCTGGCCAACCAAGAAGCCTATTGCCTTCTCCTGGCCTGCCTTAATATCTGCGATAGACTGTGCTGATGCAGGGTCGGACAGCACCTCTTCGACAATCGCATCAATAGCATCCGTATCGCTCACCTGAATGAGATTATTCTTTTCGGCAATCGATCGCGGAGATTCTGTGCTTGTCAGAAGTTCATTAAAGACCTCTTTCGCCGCCGTACTAGACAATTCATTCTTTTCAACCATGTCCGATAGTTCTGCGTACAGCTCGGGAGTAAAGTTAGTCGCGATAACCGCAGACTCTTCGTTGCCAGACGCAACTGAGCTTGAAAACCAGTGGGCAACTCTCCGGGCGTTATCATCCCCTCGTGTGTGCTGAATTTCAGTTACCAATACAGCATATCCTTGTGTGGCAAGAAGCGATTCGACGACAGAACGATCAAGCCCCATGCTCTTCCATTGCTGTCGATAGTATGAAGGAAGGTGACCGACAGTAGCTTGCATCTCTTCGATTTCTTCAGGAGCAAGTACAATTGGGGGAATATCCGGATCTGGCATATAGCGGTAATCTTGGGCGTCCTCTTTACTGCGTTGAGACTGGGTCTTCCCCTTAGCATCATCCCAACCACGAGTCTCTTGCACCACAGCCTTGCCTGATTCAATCACTGCAACCTGACGCTCAAACTCATACTGTGCCGCTCGCTCTATACTGCGGAATGAGTTGAGGTTTTTCACCTCTGCTCGCGTTCCTAGTACTGAACTTCCCTTCTTTGCTACAGAGATATTAACATCGAAACGCATATTACCGTGATAAAGGTCGCCTAGTGTTACACCTGCATATGTCATCAATAAGTGGAGTTCACTTGCATATGCTTTCGCTTCGACAGGTGAATGGATGTCTGGCTCGGAAACAATCTCAATAAGCGGTGTACCAGCACGGTTGAGGTCAACAAGACTATAGGAGCCGTGGTGCGTCAACTTTCCAGCATCCTCTTCAAGGTGGGCGTGATGAATCCGAACCCTCACCACCGAGCCATCCTCAAGTGGTACATCGACATATCCAGAAAGGATGATGGGCTCGTACATCTGGCTTGTCTGATATCCTTTAGGGAGATCTGGGTAGAAATAGTGCTTTCTATCAAATCGGCTTATTGGTGCAATGCCGGCATTCAGGACCTTACCAGCACGCACTGCAAGCCGGACAGCCTCCTTATTCAGCACTGGCAGCATCCCAGGGAGGGCGAAGTCAATTGGAGACGTGACACTGTTTGGTTCTTTGTCGCGTGCATCATTATCTGACCCGCTAAATAACTTTGTTTGTGTCGCTAGCTGAACGTGACATTCAATGCCAATTGTCATCTCATACGTATCTAATACATCTTTACTTACCATACTTACTCCTATAAAGCCCCTACGTCTTTCAGCCCCTGGCGAAACGCAGAGAGCGCACGACGAACCTGCATGTAGTCAAGCGAGACGCCAGCCTCATGTGCAATTCTGTTTCGTATTTTATGTGCTGCCCAGATATGCTGTGCATTCGTCCACTGAGATTGAAATGCCTTCATCCTCTCTCCCATTGTCTCACCAGACACAGCCCTCTCTTTGAGAGCTTGGTCAAGAAGCTTATCCGCATTAATAATACAAACTGTATAGCTATGAATATCTTCCTTCTTTAATTGCGACTCAATTGTCAGCCATTGGCTACGATAGTAGTCTTTTTTGAGTTGACGTGGCGTATGTCGAGAAAATGAAATTATCGCGAAAAGAATACCTCCTGCGATAAAGATAGCCGCAAAAAAGAATATGATGGATGTCGTCTGGTCCATTATTGTTGCACCTTTTTAGCGAACGCAAAGAGCTGTGCATCAGATTTTCGAGGACCGATCAGCTGAATGCCAACAGGAAGCCCTTCACTTGTATTGTCGTATGGGACACTTATAGCTGGAAGTCCCGCAAGGCTTGCCGGAACAGTAAGAATATCGGCCATATACATCTTTACTGGATCGTCGCTATTTTCGCCAATCTTAAAGGCAGGATCTGGAGCAACAGGGCCAATAAGGATATCGTATTTCTCAAATGCGGCATTAAAATCGTTAATCAAGAGCGTCCGTGCTTTTTGAGCTTTCATGTAGTACGCATCAAAATAGCCGCTCGAAAGAACGTAACTGCCAATGATAATGCGGCGCTTATTCTCGTCAACAAACCCTTCTTCGCGTGATACCGAATAGACGTCGTCAAGCGTTTTTGCTTCAGTTGAACGGGCGCCATATCGCACGCCGTCATAACGGGCAAGATTACTACTAATTTCAGCAGGGACAACAATGTAATACGCAGGGAGAGCATACGCAAGCATAGGAAGACTCACTTCCTCGACAGACACACCTTTATTCCGCAATTCGTCGACATAGCGGGTGACAATATCGCGAACCTCTGGGCTTACTGCATCAGACATAAACTCTTTTACGACAGCGGCCTTTACTGCTTGAGTCTCGAGGTTTTCTGCGGTGAAGAAATCAGGAAGTGTCGTCATATCACGAGTATCTTGACCACTTATAATATCCATAACCGTTTCTGCATCTTCGACGGTTGAGCTCAGGACACCAATAGTATCCGTACTACTTGCCATCGCTACAACACCAAAACGACTTACCATTCCATACGTAGGCTTCGCCCCAACAACACCATTGAAACTTGCGGGCTGTCGGATAGATCCACCCGTATCCGTACCAAGTGCAAAAGGAACAATACCCAGTGCAACAACAACAGCGGAGCCGCCGCTACTTCCGCCAGCGACGCGGCTTGCATCGTGTGCATTTTTCGTTGGACCAAATGCAGAATTTTCAGTACTTCCACCGTGTGCGAACGCATCAAGATTAGCCTTACCAATACAAATTGCACCCTCTGCCTCAAGTAACTCAATTGCAGTTGCCTGAATAGGAGACTCGAAGCTCTCTAGGAAATGGCTTGCAGCAGTAGTTGTACCACCAAGAGTCAAAAAGTTATCCTTTGCAATAAATGGAACTCCCGCAAGACGGCCCGTCACCTTGCCCGCATCAACAAGGGCAGCCCGTTCAAGTGCACGCTCTTCGGTAATACTTATAAGTGCATTAAAATCAGCCACTTCACGTGCCCTTCGTATTGCTACGGTGACATTCTCGACCGCAGAAGTATTAGTAAAATCAGAAATTGCAACCATATACTATAACACCTTTGGAACTTTAATATGATGTGACTCAACGTCTGGAGCAAGTGCTAAAAGTGCCTCCCTATCAATGCTATAGATATCAACACTATCATCACGCCACACGTTCTTTAAATCTGTCACCTGATATGTAGGCTCAACCCCATCCGTATCCAACTCTGAAAGCTGCGTGACATGATCGAGGATATTTTTTATATCGTGGCTTAGTGTTGTCGCCTCGTCGTCAGTAAGGCGCACGCTACTTAGCCGTGCAAGACGCTGCACATCTGCGGTAGTAATTTCAGTCATATCACCATTATACCTGCTCTAGGGCTCGTTTTCTACAGCACAGTTGCATGACGTGCTATAGAGAATTTAAAGCCTACTATTGATATCAGCAATAATATCTCGTAATTCAGCAGCCTTTTCAAACTCAAGATTAGCACTGGCAAGATCCATCTGAGCGGAGAGGTCTTTTATTAAACCAGCGTATTCATCGACGGGTATCTTACGCAGGTCAATCTTAGGTGTCGCGTCTGGCTTCTTGGGAATGATAGCACGAAGCCCTTCGTCAATCCCCTTAGCAACACTTGTAGGTGTAATGCCGTGCCTTTTGTTGTAGGCAACTTGTATCTCACGACGCCTATCAGTCTCGCTCAACGCACGGTTCATTGAGTCTGTTCGCTTATCGGCGTACATAATGACTTTCCCCTCAACGTGACGTGCCGCACGACCAATGATTTGAACAAGGGCACTTTCACTTCGAAGAAAGCCCTCTTTGTCAGCATCAAGAATAGCGACAAGGCTCACCTCAGGAAGGTCAAGTCCCTCTCTAAGCAAGTTAATACCGACAAGGACATCATATACTCCAGATCGTAAATCTCGCAGAATATCACTTCGGTCTAGCGTATCGACTTCGCTGTGAATATACGCCGTCTTTATATCAAGCTCTTGCAGGTACGTTGTTAAGTCTTCTGCCATTCGCTTCGTAAGTGTCGTAATAAGGACGCGTTGTCCCTTCGCGATCCGATCACGAACTTCCATCAGCAAGTCATCAATCTGGCCATCCGTTGGTCGTATAGAAACCTCAGGGTCGATCAATCCGGTAGGACGAATAACTTGTTGTGCCGGCGAAGGGCTGTGCGACAGCTCATATTCCGCCGGTGTCGCCGACACATAAATTGCCTGGTGAATGTGACGGTTGAATTCATCAAATGTCAACGGACGGTTATCAAGAGCACTGGGTAGACGGAAACCGTGCTCAACAAGCACCTCTTTTCGAGCACGGTCACCATTATACATACCCCTTACTTGAGGAAGGGTCATATGGCTCTCGTCAACAAACAGTAAGAAATCGTCGGGGAAGTAATCGAGTAGCGTTGCTGGTTGATCCCCAGGCTGTCGGTTTGTAAGATAGCGGCTATAATTCTCGATTCCCTTAACAAACCCCGTCTCTTCAAGCATTTCAATGTCATATTTAGTTCGCTGTGCAAGTCTCTGTGCCTCAAGGTGCATAGCATGTGACTCGAAATATGTCATACGTTCATCAAACTCTTTTTTAATAGCCTCGATTGCTTTTTCAAGCTTTTGCTTCGGGGTGACATAGTGGCTACTTGGGAAAATCGTGATCTCGTCAGGTTCGCCGGTGATCTCTCCGGTCAGTGGGTCCACTTCTGTTAAACGGTCTACCTCATCACCAAAAAACTCTACCCGGTATGCCTTATCGCTCCCTGCTGGAAAGACGTCGACAATATCACCACGAACTCTAAAGGTCCCACGGTGAAAATCTATATCATTTCGTTGGTATTGAATATCAGAAAGGAGGCGTAAAAACTTGTCCCTCTGGCGACGCTCGGACTTCTTGACTGTGAGTGACATCTCTGCGTAATCATCGGGCGATCCAATGCCATAAATACAACTGACACTCGCGACAATAATTGTATCTCGTCTACTCAAGAGGGCCGAGGTTGCTGCGTGACGCAAACGATCAATTTCATCGTTAATCTTACTGTCTTTCTCGATATACGTATCACTACTTGCGATATACGCCTCTGGCTGGTAGTAGTCAAAGTAGCTGACAAAATAGTGGACCTCATTGTCAGGGAAAAATGACTTGAATTCACTATACAACTGAGCAGCTAGCGTCTTATTGTGCGCCAAGATGAGCGTTGGCACCTGACGACCGGCGATAATATTAGCCATCGTAAACGTCTTTCCAGAGCCCGTGACACCAAGAAGCGTCTGCTCCTTTTCACCATCAGCAAGACCCGACATAAGCTGTGCTATAGCGGTCGGCTGATCACCAGTAGGCTGATATGAGGAGTGGAGGGTAAATGACGTGTTCACCCCCCTAGTATACGCTAGTTATAATGTCTTAAGAAGCGAGAACGGCACGATGAATGCACTTTGGTATCGAGTGAGGAGGTCAGGAGCACTTGTACACGTAGGCGATGCGACAGAGAGTCCATACTCTACACCATCAACCGTAACACTTTTTGCAACTGTCGCCTTCTCGCTATCATTTGGAGACTCGAGTATCGAAACGAAGGTGCCGTCATCGTCGCTACACTTAGTACCTATCAAGTCACTATTCATTAACGCCACATAGGTCCGGCCGTCAATAGAGCGTCGCACTTCATATTCAAACGGACCAACACCCTTTACATAAGATACGCTAATCCCGGCTTGTGGAATATCTAGTGTAGATAATGTCGCTGGGTCGATAGGAGCGTCCTGTACCACCTCTTTTGATGTGTCATCTTTTGGAGTAGCATCTTGTTGAGGGCTCGACTGCGGTACGCCCCCTTCATCTTTCGTACGACTCTCTGTTACGGGACTAGAAGTATTTGTGGCCGGCTGACGAACAGCCTGAAGTACAACAATAGAAAGAGCAATGAGAAGCAGCACGCCACCGATAATCAGTACAATTGTTCTCACTCGGCGTTTCTGGCGTTTCACTTTATACCATTCCCCCTACTTACGGCTCTTCTTGTATTCTGTGTTGATATATTTAATTATATCATCGTAGTTGTCATAGATGCGATAAAGCTCAGTGTCTTCATACGAAATCACCTTGTACTTATCAAGCATCACTTCACGAATCGCTGCGTCCCATGGCCGCCAAAAATCGCTCCCTACAAGTATAACAGGGGCCTTATCAATCTTACGTGTCTGTTGCAATGCAAGAATTTCGAAAAGTTCATCAAATGTCCCAAATCCACCAGGGAAATATATGAATGCACTCGCGTCGAGTGTCATAGATACTTTTCGTCCAAAAAAGTGCTTGAACTCAAAGTTTGCAGTTGTATAGTCATTGAGCGTCTGCTCGAATGGTAGTTGGATATTCAAACCAATAGACTCACCGCCCGCCTCATACGCACCCTTATTTGCAGCCTCCATAACACCATGGCCGCCACCAGTTACAACCGCATATCCCTCGCGGCTCAACTGCGCAGCAAGGTTATACGCACCCATCGCAATGTCATCGTTCTGCGGCTTTCGAGCTGAGCCAAAAATTGTTACTGTCTTTTCGTGCTGAGTAAGAATATCAAAAACATGTTCAAACTCATCAACGACTGTCTCCAGTCGCCCTTCAGCGGCGTCAATAATACGTTTTCGCACCAACTTATTCTTGGTGTCGGAAACTTTACGGGCGGACGACATCTTTGCAGTCTTTTTCTTCCGTACAGCAGAAACGGGAAGCATTTCGGGTGCAATCTTATCATTATCAAGCTGCTCAAGCACCTGAGATGCAAGGTTCCTTAAGCCCATATAGCGAATAAAAATTTCATTCCACAAGCTTTCCCTAAAGTGATATGCATAACGGCGAGCGTAGGGTTCTTTATTAGAATAAGCAAAACTTACGTCAAACAAGTTAAATGATACAGGGAACCCATCGTGATTCAATCCGACAAAATCACGGTCTTTCCAAAACTCTAGCTCAGGATCAATTTCATACAAAAGCTCTTCTGCACGACGCCAATGAAGATCTTCAGGGTGAACGTGCGGCTGGTACGCAAGCGCTACGTCATCCTTAGAGCCGTTACGACCAAGGTATCGCTGAATAACACGCCAGTGAATTCGCTGACCAGCTATCTGACTATCTGTATCGGGATCAGCAATAAGCGTCTCTACGACAGTTCTTCCAAAGTGCGGCTTTGTACTTTTCAGCTTGAAGAATGTTGAATAAAGCTTCACTTCATTCAAGTAATGCAAGAGGAGAGGGAGCGTCTTGAGTACAAGACCACGCATCTTCCGTGCCTTCATGGGGACCACAGCGATAGTCCCCAATTCTTTGGCATGTGTTACATTGTGCAGACGATGGTGAACAAAATCAGAGGCAAGATCAGCGTACTTATCCTGATCCATCTGGATAATGCGGATATCTCGTTCCTCATAATCTTCAGCTTTCACTGTCTTGAAGAGCTCGTTATATTCATTAAGCCACTCAGGACCCTCTGAAAAGCGAAGTGCTGTATAGAGCTCATCAAAATCTTCAGCAGCAAACATAGCTTCAATATCGGTATACCCAAGACGCTTCATGAGCTGCTTAGGTGGCATCTTTCGAAGCAAGTCCTTCGCCTTGTCATACTTCAGGACAAATACTCGACGGTTAAACTTCACTCCGTTTGCAGCGGCAATCATATACGGAACAAGGTGCCGGACGTCGTCTGGATCATTCGCACCAATGACACGTGTAAGGCGCTTGGCATCCATCTCTATACGACCCATGAGTGCACGGTACACCTCTTCGCCGGTAGATGCAGCTGGATTTAGGCCCAGTGCACGCATACTATCATGTGCAGCCTTTGTGATGTCGCCAATGAGCTTAATATCCGCACCAGCACGACCACTCAGGTCTTCAAGCTGCTTCATTGATTGTGTGAATACAGGCTCTTCTGCATCTAGTAGATCGCGTAAAAATCGTGCCACTCTGTCCACCCCTCTCTATCTAAAAGTCTTTTTCTGTTAATGGCATGTCGTGAAGAGCTACACCTTGGTGAAGAATTCCTTCCTTCGCACCAATCTTCTGGACAACAGAGGTTGAATTTGCACTTGCAAATACAATCGACTCTTTAAGGCTCTTCCCCTGAGAGAAATAGCTAAGGAATCCAGATCCAAATGCATCCCCTCCACCGGTACGATCGATCACCGGAACATCCTCGTACATGCCAGCATGGATGATTGTCCGACCATCTGTCGCTGTTGCACCATTAGGCCCGTCAGAAACAATAACCACAGGGCATAGTGCCTGAAGGCGTCTTGCAAGCTCCTCAAGTGAGTCACCCTCGACAACCATCTGTGCCTCCTCTTTATTAAGGGTGAGCACGTCAATATCAGGAAGCAGTGCCTTCAGCTTTGCCGACTCCTCAAGCTCCGAACCTGCGGGGTTAAACATTATACGCACATTGTGATCCGCTGCGTAGGTGACAATTCGCTCGAGCAACTCCATGTCACCAAGTGATGAAAGATACACCCAGTCCGCACCGTTAAGAGCAGAGAAATCAAAATCAGGACTCGTTGCCGATGGCATCAAACCCTTGTGGTTAAATATCGTACGCTCACCCCCACTAAGCATCAGTACAGCAGAGTAGCTTGAGGCGTATTGCTCACCCTGATACACGCTTGCTGTATCAACGCCCTCTTTGTCAAGACTTTGAAGAATCACCTCGCTTGTCACATCAGTGCCTAAGCACCATATATACTTACTGTGCAACCCTTGGCGGGCAAATGTTACCGCTGCATTTGTTGCATTACCGCCAGTACTAAAAATAACGTTGTCTAATGAGAGCTTCTGTCCAACTGGAAGGCTTTCGTACTGAACCCCCTTGTGCTCAAACTGGGCAAAATCTTGGGAACTCTGGAGAAAAACATCTTGTGTTGCTTTGCCGATAGTAACGATCGTTGGGACTGACACCTCTCTAGACCACAGCCTTTCCAGCACTGCCAAATGCGGTTATCTTCTCCTCAACAACAGCCTGTACCGCTGTATACACCTGAGGCATCAACTTAACGATGGCGTACTCATTCGGATTATCCTTTAACACCTTCTCTAGTTCATTGCGAAACGCATATCGCATGTCACTATTGATATTGATTTTACTCACACCAATACGTGCCGCTTCTTCGAAAAAGTGCAGTGGTGTGCCCGAACCGCCATGAAGGCTAATTTGGCAATCTATAGCATCCCTGATTGACTGAAGGAGCTCAAGATCAAGTACCTTGGGCACTGGGTATTTCCCATGAAGGTTACCTATTGCCGCAGCAAAGGTGTCAATTCCCGTGACATCTATGAACGATTTTGCACCCTCTGGAGTTGAAAAGGTGTCTTTGATTTCATCGTAGTTGATTTCCTCGGTGTGGACATTGCTACTTCCACCAAAATAATGTGGCTCGCTTTCTACAAGTGCCCCTGTAAACTTTGCGTACTCAACAACCTCTTTGGTTTTTGCAATAATCTCTTCATCGCTTGCATCGTGGTTGGCCTGAGAGATGTCAATGTGTATAAACTCATACCCAGCATCTATTGCTTTCTTCGCAGCCTCAACGGTTGGACTGTGGTCAAGGTTGAGGTAAATTTCTATACCATATTCTTTTTTATAGTTATCAACCATGTCTCGAACATTCTCAAGACCCATTGCCTTAACTTCACCTTCACTCACCTCAACAAGTACAGGTGAGTTAAGCTTTTGTGCCGCACGACAAATAGCGATAAGTGTCTCTTGATTATCAATATTAAATGCACCTACGGCAAAATGCTGCTGCCGCGTTCGCTGCATTAAGTGACGTGCACGCATAGTATTATCGCGAATTTCAGATATAGTAAGACCCACAGGACCCCCTTGTAATTTAGCTCTTTTATCCAGTATACCACTTATGCCTAAGAGTGGTAGGTGATTACATCTCTTGGTGATAGCGAGGCATTTTTTCAGTAAACGCAACGACATCTTCAGCTATCGTTTCACCAGTCAAGCGGAAGTACCCCAGAAGCTCCGACGGAGCACCCGACTCGCCAAACCTATCATGGATTCCAATCCTCATTACTGGCATTGGAAGGGTGTCGCTAAGGAACTCTGCAACTGCACTACCAAAGCCACCAGCAATCTGAGCTTCCTCGGCAGTAACAACCCGACCCGTCTTGCGAGCACTTGCGAAAAGTGTATCAGTATCGAGTGGCTTGATAGTAGGTACGTGGACAACTTCAGCGTTAATACCGTGTTGTTCAAGATATTTTGCGGCGAGTAGAAGTTGATATGTCATAATACCCGTACCAAATAACGAGACGTCACTACCCTCTCTTAGAACGTACGCCTTTCCAATTTCAAACGGAGAATCTTCTGTACTGAATAGTGGTGTCTTTTCGCGTGCAAGACGCAGATAGCTTGGCTTACCATTCTCAGCAATGGCACGAGTCGCCTTTTCCGCCTCTATACTATCACCAGGGGCGATAACTACCATGTTTGGTAATACTCGCATCAGGGCAATATCCTCAAGCATCTGATGTGTCGCACCATCAGGGCCAACACTCACTCCGGCATGAGAGCCAATTATCTTAACTGGCTGATTATTAAGCGTTGCGGTTGTGCGAATCTGCTCCCAGTTTCGCCCCGGGCTAAATGCAGCGTAACTGCTTGTAAACGGTATCTTACCGGCATGAGCCATGCCGCTTGCAACCGTCACTAAGTTCTGCTCTGCAATCCCCACCTGAATGAACCGCTCAGGAAATGCATCCCTAAATAAGTGCATTTGCGTACTCTCTGTCAGATCAGCACCCAATGCAACAATAGCCTCGTTCGCCTCTCCTGCATGAAGAAGCCCGCGGCCGAAGCCTGCTCGTACCGGCTCTTCCGGAGTATCATTACTATAAATATCATCGCGTAGTGGATAGTATGTCATGCCCCTGCTCCCTCGTGTGTAATTTTTCCGCCAAGAGTTCGTAAATCCTCTAGAGCCTCTTTTGCCTGCTCGGCATTTGGCGGCATTCCGTGCCATTTATAGTTATATTCCATGAAATCAACACCCTTACCTGGAATTGTATGACTGATAATGACTGTTGGCCTGTGCGTGATTGCACGTGCCTGACTGGCTGCATCAATAATACTTTCAATATTATGTCCATCAATCTCAAGAACATGCCACCCAAATGACTCCCACTTTCCACGAAGGTCTTCAAGTGGCATAACGTCCTCGGTTGCACCATCAATTTGGATATTATTACGGTCAACAAAGGCGATAAGCTGGCCTAGCTTATATTTACCCGCAAACATTGCAGCTTCCCAGATATTCCCCTCGTTAAGCTCCCCGTCACCCATAACAACGTATACAAATCTGTGAGGATTTTTATCAAGGTTTTTTAGCGTGTACGCATAGCCAGACGCCTGAGAAAGGCCACTTCCAAGAGGCCCGCTTGTCGCCTCGATACCTGGAAGCTTTTCTCGCTCTGGATGACCCTGTAGCCGAGTGCCGAACTTACGGAGTGTCGAGAGCTCTGTTTTGTCAAAATATCCAGCCTCCGCCATGGCAGCATACTGCACCGGAACGGTATGTCCATTACTCAAGAAGAGGATGTCTCGATCAGGCCAATGCGGCTCTTCTGGTCGAATCTCCATAATGTCAAAATACAATGCAGCAAAGATGTCCGCAAGACCCAAGGGACCCGCACTATGACCGCTCCCCGCTTCCTGTAGCATTCGTATAATATCCTGCCGTATAGCGTTTGCTTTTTGCTCTAGCTGTGAAATTGTCAGACTACCCACCTATATTACTCCGTGCTTATTAATTTCTCTTACTAACCCGTTAAACTCTTCGACAGGTGATACTGCTTGTGCTATTGCACTACCAACATTGAGAATATCAACCCCTCCCTGCGCGAGTGTGTATGCATTCTCCCTATTAACCCCTCCATCCCAGCCAATCTCTACATCGGGCCTTATTTTCTTCACAAGACGAACCTTCTCTAATTGCATCAGACTTGCCTTTCCACCAAATTTCCCTAGGTCACCAGAGAATATCATGACATGGTCTGCAGCCTTGATGATATCCTCAACAGTAGAGGGGACTGTCCTCTTCAGTAGTGCAACGCCAGCCTTAATGCCCTGATCCTTGATATAACGCAAGTGCGGAAGAATGTCTTCTTGCGATTCTGAGTGCAAAATAATCATAGTAGGACGAAGTGCGACGATACGGGCAAGCTGCTCTGAAGGTCGGGCATACATCAGGTGAATGTCAACTTCCCATCCTTGCGGCCAGTACAATGTACTAGGATCAATCAACAGAGTTGGGGCAAAATCTCCATCGGCGAGATCGATATGGATCCGCTTAGTAAAAGGTTGGAAACGATCTATAGACTCTTTAAGCTGATCGACGGTTTCGGCCATAATAGTTGGAACAATCATACTCATGAGGCTAATTCATCCATCTCGCTATTACGACGCCTGAAGCGGGCAGCACCAGCAAATGGCGTATTTAACCATGTCTCTAGTATGCCCTCCCAGGCACTATCATCTGCTGACGTAAATATGCGTGCAGGAATGCAGAGAACATTACTATCAAGATCATTGCGCACCATTTTAGCTTCATGTGCATCCCATACCACGCTGGCACGGATACCGCGGAAGCGGTTTGCAGCCATTGCCATCCCCTGTCCACCACCGCAAATAAGGATACCCCTGGGGTCACGGGCATCACTCCCAAGAATTTTAAGTGCAACCGCCTGGGCGAAGATCGGAAAATCATCGACAGGATCAAGCTGTGCATCACCAACGGGCTCTACATCATACCCGTGTTTCGCAAGGTACGCAAAGATTTCGTCCTTCAGACGAAACCCTTGGTGATCTGCTCCAATATAAATCTTCATTCTTCCACCCAACACCATGCCGCTGCTTTAGTTACTACGCCCTGAGTCCCTTTGCAATGTCGGCGACAAGCTCAACAAGACGGTTTGAATAACCCCACTCGTTGTCGTACCACACCATCACCTTTGCAAGATTACCATCAACAACTTTCGTAAGAAGGAGGTCGACGACACCTGAGTGGCTATTGCCAATATAGTCACGGCTAACAAGTGGTTCTTCACTGACGCCAAGGATACCTCGATAGAATGGATCGGCCGCAGCACGCTTAAACACGTCATTGATTTCTTCGACAGTTGTATCGCGGCTCAGAAGAACCGTTACATCGCTTATTGAGACGACAGGCGTCGGAACACGAATACTTAAACCGTCAAACTTTCCAGCAAGCTGAGGAAGGGTCTTCGTGACCGCAATTGCCGCACCTGTTGTTGCAGGGATGATATTCTCTGCCGCGTTACGACCGTCTCGTGGATCCTTTGCGGGTGCGTCTTGGAGTGCCTGACTTGCCGTGTAGCTGTGAACTGTAGTAAGAAGTGATTTCTCTACGCCAAATTCGGCGTCAAGGACAGCCATAACCGCTCCAAGTGAGTTTGTCGTACAGCTTGCGTTACTTACGACGGGTGTTGAACCCTCAATAGCGTCCTCGTTGGCACCAAGGACAATGGTGTCGACGCCATCACTCTTAGTTGGGCCGCTAATAACAACGCGACGTGCACCTGCCTTTAAGTGAAGCTCTGCACCCTCTTTTTCAGTAAACCGACCGGTCGACTCAATAACAATGTCTACCTGCCTGTCTGCCCACGGGAGAAGAGCAGGATCACGCTCTGCTGTCACCTCTATATGCTGACCATTGACGATGATACCGGTATCGTCATGCCCCACTTCGTACTTGTACGTGCCGTAGTTACTGTCATTCCGAAGGAGATACGCCAATGTTGCTGTGTCTGTCAGGTCGTTAATAGCAACAACCTCAAGATCTTCCCTATCAAACGCCAGCTTAAATGCGTTTCTTCCGATACGCCCAAATCCATTAATTGCAAGTCTTGTTTTTGCCATAGTCCCCCCAAGGTCATGTAAACATTAGTACTTTGAACCTTATTATATACAGCTGATGACAAAATAAAAAGCCCCCTCGGTAACTATAATGACAGAGTATTAGCAGAATGGGTGTCGTAAGGCCATGGCCCTTGTCGTACGACTATTCAATCAACAGGCGATGAGGTATACTACCTCTATGAAAAAGGCAGCACTTCTTGATCACGCCCGGCCAATATATACAAAGAATCAGATTCTTGAACTTGAGCATGCAATAGATGTCGCAACAGACGCACACAGAGGCCAAAAACGAAAGAGCGGAGAGCCATACATCATCCATCCGCTCGCAGTGACAGCAATTCTCGTTAACTGGGATATGGACATCGATACCGTACTTGCAGGTGTATTACATGACACTGTCGAAGATACAGACATGTCATTAGAAAAAATTGAAACACTTTTTGGCAAAGATGTCGCTTTTTTGGTTGACGGAGTTACCAAAATATCACAAGCACGAGCAGGTATGCAGGATCTTGTCAATTATTTACCACAGACAAAAGATAACCTCTCTAAGCTCCTTATTGCGGTTGGGCAAGATGTTCGTGTTATCATCATCAAACTTGCGGATCGCCTCCATAATCTGCAAACACTTCAGCATATGCCACACGAAAAGCAAGTTAAGATTGCCCGCGAAAGCCTTGAAGTGTTTGCACCGATAGCAGATCGACTTGGAATGGGCCGTGTACGCGTCCAACTGGAAGAGCTTGCTTTTAGCTACCTCGACCCTACTGAATTTAAACGTCTACAAAACCAGGTGAAAAAGAGGCTCGGAAAAAGCACCCGAAAGCTCGGGGCGGTAAAGACAGAGGCTGAGGCCGAACTTCATAAACACTCCATCCAACATGAAATTAATGGTCGCGTGAAAAGTATCTATAGCCTTCACAAGAAGCTCAAAAAGACCCAGGGGAATATAGATGACATCTATGATTTAATGGCTCTTCGCATTATCGTCGAATCAAAAGAAGATTGCTACCGTGTCCTTGGTGTACTCCATACAATGTACCAACCGATGATTGCGAGAATCAAAGACTACATTGCTACACCAAAACCAAACGGATATCAGAGCCTCCACACTACAGTACTCACACCCTCGCAACAAATTGTTGAGTTTCAAATCAGAACACAAGCAATGCATGAATACGCAGAGCGGGGGCTTGCGGCGAGCTTCCACTACAACGAGCAGAAACAATCGAAATCATACACAAAGGGGAAGAGTAAGGATGGAGTTACACTCCTTCCGGGTCACATGCAATGGATTAGCCAGCTCCAGGAGATTGCAACGAAGCTTGGTAATGGCGAGGAAATTCCAAGAGAGCAGCTTTCGATTGACCTCTTTGATGACCGTATATTCGTTTATTCACCACGGGGCGATATATACAATCTCCCAGAAGGTGCCTTCCCCCTCGATTTCGCCTACCTCGTCCATAGTGACATCGGGAAACATGTCCATAGCTTTAAGGTAAATGGATCGATACATCCATTCGACAAACCACTTCAAAATGGAGATATAGTAGAGGTTGTCACAAGAAAAACATCACTGCCAAAAGCCTCTTGGCTTGACCTCGTCAAGACAACTCACGCCAGGGCAAAACTAAAAGCACAATTAAGAAAGACCGGGGCAATTGAAGGCATCAGTCACGCAGCCGCAATCATCAGAGACAAGGCTGTTCGCAAAAAGAAACTAAAAAAATAACCCCTTTCACGGGGTTATTTTAACTTAAACGCAAGGCAATTTATTGTGCACGCTTTATAGACTCGTGGACAACGCTCATTGCAGCGGCCGCGTCACCCCAACCATGAAGCTTGCCATCGACACCAGACCAATTCTTCTTCCAGTCTTTGTAGTGACTATAAAAATGCTCGATATTCTTCTTGAATGCATCACCAAGATCGCTCAGTTCTTTAATGTGATCCTTGGTAATGTCATCCGCAGGGACAACAATAAGCTTTTCATCCATCTCCCCATCGTCTTCGAAGTAGAGTACGCCAATTGGGCGTGAAGGAACGACGGTTCCGTGCGGAACAGACTCGTCAATGACAAGAAGTGCGTCAAGTGGGTCACCATCCTCACAAAGTGTCCGTGGGATATATCCATAATCCGTTGGATACCCAAGTAACGTACCGTTCACACGATCAAGGAAAAGACGTCCTGTGTCTTTATCAAACTCGTACTTATTCTTTTCACCTTTTTTAATCTCAATAATAACGTTGACAGTTCCATCTTCAACATCACCATAAGTAACCTCAGCAAATGCCATACATATTCTCCTACTTTTAGCTATTTCTTTCCTTTATTTTAGCAGTTTTAGTAGAATGAGTATATAATACCTCTAGTGAAACTCCTTTCCCCCACCGATTATATTACCCAGGCGGCAAGTGCCGCTCGTCGTGCAAAAAATCGAATTTATATACTTTCGATGGTTATTGCGGACCATAAAAACACCCACGAACTTATCGATGCTCTTGAGAATGCGGCACAGAGAGGGGTGCATGTCGTTGTTGCTGCTGATGTCTTCACCTACGGAGAGGTGAGCTCAGGATTTCTCCCCTTGCGGTATTACAGCTCTGGGGCGGCAGAAACGAACACTATGGTGAAATCTCTCAAGAAAGCCGGTGTCCACTTCTCATGGCTCGGGCGTCACCGTATGACTTTTTTCAATGGACGAACCCACAGTAAATGGTGCATCGTTGACGATGATGTATTTAGCTTTGGTGGTGTCAATCTTTACTCTAACGGCATAACAAATCGCGACTACATGTTCTCTATTTCAGACGCTCGACTAGCCAACAGGCTTGTGCGCGAACAACACCGTATCCTACGAGCGGAGAAAAAAACCATCAACTACCCGAGTGTTGCGTACGAACACCCGAAGATGGACGTCCTCTTTGATGGTGGGTTTATTGGACAATCAATTATATATAGGCGAGCCTGCGAGCTGGCGAAAGAAGCGACCCATATCATTTTCGTATCGCAATACTGCCCGACAGGAAAACTTGCTCGAATCATGAAAAATAAGCCCACCGAATTTTACTATAATCAGGCACATAGAGCAGAGGGCTTAAACAGGGCTGCAATATGGCTCAGCCAATTCTTGACCGGACTCGCGACGGCATACACGCAGCCAGCATACCTTCATGCAAAATTTATCCTTTACACACTCCCGGACGGATCTAAGCGTGCAATTAGCGGCTCGCACAACTTTGCATACACTGGCGTTCTCCTTGGAACAAGAGAAGTGGCTATAGAAACAGCCGACAGTGACATTATTAAGCAGTTAGAAGATTTTTATACATCCATAAGCACCCGGACAGTCTAGTTAGACCCCCCGACGCTTCATCTCGTCAAGATATTCCCTGAGCGACAAAGCAGCAACCGCACCCTCACCAGCAGCACTCACAACTTGACGAATAGCACCACTGCGAACATCGCCACTTGCAAAGACACCAGGAATCGACGTCTCAAGACGTTCATTTGTCACAATCAAACCACTCTCATCAAGTGCAATATCAGTACCCTCGAGGAAAGCCGTATTAGGAACAAGCCCGACAAATATAAAGACACCGTCAACCGAGAGGGTCCTTACCCCTTGTGGCCCATCAACAATAATTCCCGCTGCACGTCCGTTATCTTCAATAATCTCAACCGGATGCGTCTCTAAGTGGACGGTAATCTTTCCGTCTTCTACATATTTCTGCAGCTCTTCTTGAAGCACCTCGCTCGCCTTTATGGAACTTCTTACCAGTAGGTCGATGTGCGATGCGTATCGAGTAAGGAATAGGGCCTCCTGCACAGCCGAGTTACCCCCACCAACAACAGCAAGCCGTCGCTCTTTATAGAATGCCCCGTCGCAGGTTGCACAGTAATGGGCACCTCGTCCGTATAACTCAGCTTCACCAGGAATACCTAGTCTTCGGTAATCACTTCCAGTCGCAATAAGCACCGATCGAGCCCGTACTGGCGCGCCATCAACTTCAACAGTGAAATATTCGCCCTCTTTCTTAAGTGATGAAACTTCGCCAAAATCGATATGTGCACCAAAACGAACCGCTTGCTTTTCAAATTTCTCAGCAAGTTCCATACCTGGAATACCATCAGGAAATCCAGGATAATTATCAATCATATCAGTTGTCGAAGCGAGTCCGCCGATAGAAGCACGTTCGTAGAGCACCGTATCGATATCTTCCCTAGTTGTATAGAGTGCTGCAGTTAATGCACTTGGCCCAGCACCGACCATAACAATATCACGAATCTCTTGTGTCATTATTATATCGCTCCTTGTTTCTGATAATACTGATACAGCTCCTGTGGTATACCCGGCGCTTCAATAACCTCGGGTGTTTCAATAATCATGACGATAAACTTGAGGGGCGTATTTGGTGGGATAGAATCACCACTCCCCGACTCACCGTAGCCAAGCTCTGCCGGTATGGTAAGGAGCCTAACACCACCAACCTTCATGCCATCAACTCCTTGCGTCCAGCCCTTAATGACACCCCCTGGCGTCACCTCAAAAGGAGATTTCAAAGAGTCACCGTCAATCGAACCGTCAAAAACTTTCCCATCCGGAGTCCATCCAATGTAATATGCGTAAAATGTCGACTCCTGAGTAATGTCCGCACCGTCACCCGTAAGCAAGTCTTCTTTTGCCAGCTCACTCACAGACGAAGCCTCAAACTCAGACGGCAAGTCCTTAAATTGTGCAAATGTTGCGAAGTAGCGACTAGATAGCTCACTATCTCGGGCCGTAAGCTTCTCTTGATAGGATTCGTATTCTTTTTTATACTCGGCTTCTAGCTTTTGCATTCGTGCAGTGTCAGACGCCTCGTTTTTATTTGCAAGTGCAATAATCGCAAATGATCCAATCGTTCCTACGATCATGAATACAACTATCACCCAGATTCCTACGCGCTGTGCTTTTGATGTTGCCATTTATACTACCTCCCCATGTGTAGCCATTGCCACGTTATCAATAATAGTTGTCATTACTTCATTTATTTCATCCGAAGTAAGTGTTTTCTGGTGCGACACAAACGACAGTCGCAGCGTCACATTCTTTGTCTCCGAGCCATCCGCTCTATATACATCGAGTGGACTCACCGATGTTTCGAGCGATACCCCGTTAAGTGCAGTCTCTACCGCAGCTAAAAGTTGAGCATAGGAAATATCATTAGAGATTCTGAAACAAATATCACGCTCGATGCCAGGATAGCGGCTTGGCGGTGTGTACGCCACGGGCACAAGAGGGGCAACAGCAATCAACGAATCGAGCAACAATTCAAAGCCAGCAGTGAACGCAGGCAATTTAAAGGTGCGTGCTATAGATTGCTTGTACTCACCCACTACCCCTACTACTTCTCCAGAAGAAAGGCGAATCCGTGCACTACGCTTTGGTTCAAATACCATCTCGTAGGGATATAGGTTGCCATCAAAAGTATCGAGCCGCTCAAACGCCACGTCATTAATTCCGACAGATGCAAGCATATATTCAAGTAGGTACTTTGCCTGGTAATATGGTGCTTCGAGTGATGTTTTTGTACGCGTTACCGTCAATGCAAGTGAAGGGATTTCTATTGGCACAGATTCTTCAGTGACACCTGCATCAACTCTATGCACCTTATTGAGCTCAAATATACCAAAAGATTCAAATCCAAGACGAGCATTTGGTGTTATGTGTTGCAGCAAGCTTGGCGTAAGACTTTGACGATAGTACTGAAGGTCTGGGCTAATACTGTTTGTAATTCTATACGAATTAGCCGTATCTTGTCCGGCCTTCTTCAGTAAATCGCCGTGCACAAAGCTGTACGTCAACACCTCGTTCATACCAGCCTTTACAAGTGCTGATCGCAGTGATGTACGAACAGTATCAAAGCGAGAAGGATGAATAGCAGTGAAGTCACGTTGCGGCATTGTTGCATTAATATGATCAAACCCAGAGAGGCGACCAACCTCCTCTATGATGTCCTCTTCGATTACTACATCTGTACGCCAGTATGGGATAGTAAACGTCACTTCTTGCTCGCGACCTTGTACCGCAGTGATTTCAACATTGCCAAGTAGCTCGATAATGTCATCTTCACTAAAGTGCGTTCCAAGTAGCGTGTTCACGCGACGAGTATCTATAGGTATCGTACGGAGTGGCTCTTGTCCGGGATATGCATCGAGCGGCTCACTTGACGCAACCGCACCAATAAGCTCTTCTGCCATTGATACGGCACGAGCAAGTACAGGTCGGCCAAGTTCGGCTGGTATCCCTTTAGTGTACCTTGTGACAGCTTCAGAAAATATCCCGTGTCGCATCTGGGATGAGCGCATGTGATAGAGGTCAAATGTAGCAACCTCGAGAAGGGTTATTGTTGTATTCTTATCTACAGTTGTAGACTGACCACCCATAATACCCGCAAGTCCAATAGGGGTATCTCCTGCAGTAATGACAATGTCAGAACCATCAAGTGCCACTTCTTTACCGTCAAGAAGAACAAGTGTCTCGTCGTCCCTTGCTACACGAACACCGACCGTAAAGTCGTCTCCCGCAACAGCTTTTACTTTATGATAATCGTACATGTGTGTTGGTTGACCAGTAAGAAGCATAAGGTAATTTGAAATATCAACAACGGCATTAATAGGCCGCACCCCTGATCGTGCAAGGAATGTTTGCATTTCTACTGGAGATACTGCATCTTCACGTACGCCATCTATAACAACAAGCTGGAAGCGTTGAGAAAGCCCGGCATCCTGAATTGAAATTTTCGGTGCCTCACGTTCACCTCCTGTCAACGCTACTGCCGCGTTAACATCCTGTAGCCAATCGGGTGTTTGGAATTGCTTCCCCTGAATTCCCGCTACTTCACGTGCGAATCCGATAATCCCGAATGTGTCGGGACGGTGTGTCAGCGACTTATTCTCGATATCGATTAATGTATCGTTAAGGTCATAGACGTCTGCAAATAACGCACCTGGATGTACGTCCTTATCAACCTCTAGAATACCGTCATGCTCATCGAAAAGGTCCAACTCTCTTGCACTTGCAAGCATCCCGTTACTGACATGTCCTCTTAATTTTCGTGCAGACAGAACGAACGGCTCGTCACTTTCAAATGTATCAGGGACGGTACTTTTTGGTGGAAGCCATGCAACAAGCATGCCCTGACGCACGTTTGGTGCACCGCAGACAACCTGAACAGTGCCGTCCTGCTGACGCGCCACATCTGATACCACACCTCCGTCATCAATATACACAAGTGATAAGTGGTCGGAATCTTCAACGGGTTGAACAGAAACCACCTTTGCAACTATAGTATCCTTGTACTTCTCTGACAGGTTTTTAACGCCCTCAACTTCAACAAGCCGTGCACCAATGAGTGCAACAAGTTCATCGATAGACATATCAATAGGAACAAATTTTTTTAGCCAATTAACAGAAATAATCATTATGCAAACTTCCTCAAAAATGCTAGACGGGCCGACTCAAAATGACGTAGGTCTTCAATGCCATATTTAAGCATAATAAGCCGCTCAACACCGCCACCAAAAGCAAACCCTTGGTATTTAGTAGGATCAATGCCTGCCATCTCTAGAACGCGAGGGTGGATCATGCCACACCCAAGCATCTCGAGCCAATCACCCGGCTTGCCACCAATAGATGCAGGCTTTTCAATGGCAAACTCAAGACCCGGTTCGGTGAACGGGAAATACGCCGGCTGAGTCTTAATCCGTAATGCCTGTCCGTAGTACGACTCGAAGAACGACCGTAGCGTCCCAAGCATATCCCCAAGCGTTGCTGTTGCACTCACAAACACGCCCTCACACTGGTAGAAGGTGTGTTCGTGTGTTGCATCCACATCTTCATTTCTAAAGACACGACCATAGCTAATGGACGCAATTGACCCACCGTTATCTAGAAGGTGTTTGCCTGATTTTAAAATACGATGCTGCATGGTTGATGTATGAGCTGGCGGTATGAACCCCTCTTCTGTACGGAACGTGTCATATCCATCGCGTGCTGGGTGGTCTTTAGGGAAGTTGAGAACCTCAAACATATGATAATCATCGTCTATCTGGCGAGACTCTATTGCTTGGAAGCCCATGCGAGTAAAGATATCGACGATAACTTCAATCTCTTGAGTAATAGGATGCTGCGAACCATGCTCTGCGGGAAATAATGACAACGGAGTTCCATTTGGAGCCCAGGGTGCAGTAACATCAATTGGTTCAATGTCTCGCGACTCAAGTGCAGCCTCTTTACGAGTCACCTCAGTCTCAATTAAAAGACGGAGTTCGTTTACTTGCTTTCCATACGCCGCTTTCTCTGATGGCTCTAGCGATCCAATTTTTCCGTATAATTTCTTTATCTCAGGCGCCTTCAATACATCGCGTGGGGTATCGCTAGCCGCCACACGGGAAAGAAGTTCCTGCTTTACACTCTCAATTTCTACTACTGACATACTCTTTTCAGTATATCATGACGCAAGACGCTCTGTAGCTATCTAGATAGAAATAACCAATAAGAAAACAGCAATAGCAATGATGGCGAGAAATATCCCCATCCACGCCCAGGCAAGACCGGTAGTTTGCTTTGTACCCTGGATAAAATTACTATCCTCAACGCCGTCAGGGAGTGTTGGATCCACACCAGACTTCTGACGAGCTTTCTCTTGAAGCTCCTTTTCAATTCTCTGGCGAAGCTCTGACCTTGTTTCGTTCTGCTTTAGATATAACCCCATAATTATTCATTATACCACCCCAAAAAAGAACTGCGACTACCATGAGCGTATATGATATACTGTAACCATATTTACCAATAAGGAGGGAAATATATGGCTACTAACAAAAAAGCCGCTTCTACCAAGAAGAAGACTCCCGCGAAGTCGTCAGCAGCTTCACGGCCGTCAACAACTACCGTAAAGACCGTCTCTGCATCAACAAAGAAGCAGTCCCTCGGTCAACGCGTCGAATCTGCTGTTAAATCAGCTCGATTCTGGCGTGCACTCGCTGCCGAATTCATCGGCACATTCCTACTTGCAAGTGTAATTATCGCAGGACAAGGACAGCCTATCTTTGTACTCTTTGCACTTGTTGGTATTGTACTGCTCATCGGAGGTATCTCTGGTGCACACGTCAACCCGGCTATCACAGTTGGTGCGTGGGTAACTCGTCGCATTGATGCGGTTCGTGCAGTCGGATACATTCTTGTACAATTCCTTGGTGCAGCTGCTGCGTTTTTCGCACTCAATGCATTCCTTGGTGGTGCAGGTCAGGCGTCAGCTGAACAGTCTATGCTTGGCGGAAGCCCAAGCCTCTTCACTGCAAACGACATCTCTGGACTTGAAGGAAAGGAAATGTTCATCCTTTTTGCTGAGATTCTAGGAACTGCGGTTCTTGCATTTGCTGTCGCACACGCAACACGACTAAAAGACTCCCTTACTGCAGCATGGACCGTTGGTACAGGAATTCTTATCGCACTCATGATTGGTGTCACCGCTGCTGGCTATGTTTCAGCAAGTGCAATCATCAACCCTGCGGTAGCATTGTCACTCCAAGCATTTGATTCAAGTCAGTGGGCGTACTTTATCTACATCCTCGGACCAGTCATTGGTGGTGTTCTCGGTTTCGTTATCCGCGACCTTCTCAACGAAAAAGGCAAGTAGAGAAGTTCTTACAACTAAAAAATCCCCGCTTGCTGACAGCGGGGATTTTTCTATGACCAGTTATTTATTCTTCCGTCGGCCTATCTATACTGAGTGGCTCGACAGCCTTGTCTGCAGCAGAGATCTTAACGACATCCTTGTCAATCTTCTCGAGCTCTTTATGTGCAGTATTGTAATGCCCCACGGTCACACTTAATGCCTTGCCCAGTTTATGCATATACGCATCAAAGCTTGCAATATGACGCCCCAGTTTACGTACATGCGTCTGTATATCCTTTGCCTGTTCTTCAATTTGAAGGCTACGCAACCCCTGAAGTACGGTCTGAAGATACGCCATAAAACTTGTTGGGCTCACAATAATAACTTGTCGCTCCCTAAACGCATACTCAATAAGATCGCGGGCACTTGACCCCGTTCCGACATCACCTATGAGCAGGTCGTAGTAGAGTGACTCACTTGGTATGAACATGAAAGCAAAGTCCATCGTACCCTCTTCTGGACGAATATATTTACTCGTCTCATCAATGCGAGCCTTAAGGTCAAGACGAACCTTCTTCAGATATACAGCCTTATCTGCCTGCGGTGCCTCTACCATTCTATTGTAATTCTCAAGGCTAAACTTACTGTCGACAGGAAGCAACTTACCCTTGTCTAGAATTATCACCGCGTCTGCGATAACTCCCCCCTTAAATCCGTACTGCATTTTGAAATTCCTCGTAGGAAGAATATTCGAGAGTACAGATTCCAGGTAATACTCACCGAAAACACCCCGCTGCTTGGGGTTCTGTAATACATTCTGCAGCGTCCTCAGCTCATCCGCAACATCTACAACACGCCGATTGGTCTCGTCTAACTTCGCGAGACGATCAGATACCGTGTGGACAAGTTTCATACTTTCAGCTAATTGCCGCTGCACGGACTGTTGCATTGTTGTCGAACTACGTTCAAGCTTCTCTCCCAGTGCAGATTGCAGTGTATTCACCGTGCGATTAAGCTCATGCATATCAGCCTTTAATAAATCGACACCACTTCCCCCACTTCGTACCTGAATTTTTACAATTATATACGTCAAAACACTGCCAATAATTAGTGCAGAAAATATTAAAAAAACAACCATCATATCACTCATGCTTTCAGTATAGCACGCAGAACTATAAAGACTCCCTGAAGACTAAAAGGCAATAAGCACCCTAATAAGAAGCACGCCGAAAGCCATCACAACGCCTACAACCCAAAGTCTACGTATTTCCGTTACAATAAGCGAAAACAAATACGAAGCGACGTATATAACGGCCGCCCAAAAGGCGCCCTCGTACCATACAAGCCCAGTAATATACTTCCCTAAACTCCAAGTGACGGCAGCGGCACCCACAACAATCAAGAGGGCTCGTCTGTAGTGAAGTGTCACAAGTACAAAAAGAAGTGCGGCGGCGGTTATGGCCGTTGCTAGCGATCCCGCAACTCCAAATGCATTACCACACACCTCAAGTCCCGCAGACTGCCGACACGAGAGTGGTTCAACAACAAAATACGCAAGTATGTTCGTTAGTGCCCACCATGCAATTCCGGCAATAGCCGCAACAAGTGCTAAAACTACCCTGTTACGCCACGGGGTGACGACGAGCTGATTGTCCACCACCACCTTTGCCATGTGAAATCTCCTGTTTATACCTTGCACTGTACCACATCGCTCCAATTACTGCGAACACTACGCCGCCTATTACGTCGAGTGGACTATGAACCAGTGCAAGTACACGCCCTACTGCAACAAGTATACTCAGGATAATCAAGATAGCAGTAATACCCTTCAGGCGGGTTTCAAACCATACGGCAAGCGTAATGGCCGTCACAAATAGGACGTGGTCAGAAGGAAATCCGGGGTTATCCAAGTATGATGCACCGGGAGTAGTCCCAAGAACCTCAAAAGGCCGAGCCCCCTCTGGTTGATAGACAGCGCCAACAAACTTTGCAATCATGTATGCCGTCAGGCCTGCAAGTAAAATGCGGCTATATGCAGCAAACTTTTGCTTTCGAGGAATCTTAAAAACCAATGCCCAAACAGCAATCAAAACAATAGGCACCACGGCACCGTCAGCAATAATACGTATAATAGTTTCGCCGATCATATCTTCTAGTATACTCTATATTTTATTGGTATCTTTCAGTTGTATTTATGTTTATTTAATAACAATTTAATAAATTACCAGTAGAATAAGCTAATAAGCATTAACACAACAGAGGAGTGATATGTGAAGCTACTTATTATTGATGATAACTCTCGTTTAGCACAACGAACAAAAGAGCGTCTGCAAAAATGGTATGTCATTGAAATCGCCTCTTCGGGCGAAGATGGTCTTTCGCTTTTATCTCAATCTGAATACGACCTCATACTCCTTGATCTTGGACTCCCCGGATTAGCCGGCCACGAGGTATGCCGTCAAATAAAAATACTATGGCCAGAAATAGCCGTTCTCGTCGTCACCGGAGAGGACTCAATTCAGAGCAAAGTCGATCTCCTCACAATAGGTGCAGATGATTACATCACGAAGCCCTTTGACAGCCAAGAGCTCCTGGCTCGAATTCGTGCACTCATTCGTCGAAAGTCGACGGCCACATACAGACCAACTATTACTGTAGATTCGCTTGAACTAGACCCCAATACACGCACGGCAACTCGCGACGGTCAAGCAATATACCTTCGACGAAAGGAATACAACATACTCGAGTATCTCTGCATGAACCCGGGCCGAGTCCTCACAAGAGAGATGATCGTCAATCAGGCATGGCCAGCAAGTGCCGGAAACTGGACCGGGTCGGTCGACGTTCACATTAAACAGATTAGAGACAAGGTAGATAAACCATTCAACAACCATCTCATAAAAACAGTGTACGGCCTTGGGTATATGGTTGATATGCCCGTAGCAACATAGAAGGATCGCATTATGCAACAACAACTCATTACAGCACTACTCAACAACCCCTCTCAACGGTCGCTCGAATCGGCCCAAGAAGCAGCTTCATCGCTCCTTAGTGTCGGTGCACCATGGCTAACAGAGACGGCATCATAACCAATGCCGTCAGTAGTAAGAAAACTCCTCCACAGCACCTCCCGACATGCAATCGGCAAGCTTATCATAAATGCATGTATAGCCGCGGTAACTCTCCTGTTACTACTTCTTGTGGTACACGACCTTTTTAGCGGTAGCGGCATGCGGATGCGACTCCTCATAGGGTGTGCGGCATTAGCATACCTTGGGGTTGTTAGATTATTGTTCGCAGCTCACAAAGAACAAGGTGCTTACTGGATGCTTCTCTGCTTCTTTGCGAGTATCGCTCTACTCACTATTTTCTATTGGGGAATTAATACTACATCAGGGATTCTTACCATTGGCCTGACGGTTATCCTATCAGGGACACTCCTTGGTGCAAAGTACATTCCTGGGATTGTCGGCACCCTCACCATCGCACTCATTGGAATTCAAACTCTCCACCAGACCGGTGTATACACCCCAGACCTCAACCACCTACGCCAGTACGGGTCATTCGGAGACGTCATCACCTACGTGATCATTCTTTCGGCGTTTACGCTTGCCATATGGCTCTCCATGCGTCGATCAGAGTATGCACTAAAAAGGGCACGTCAGGCCGAAGAGAAGCTTCGTCGGCAGAAAGAGAAACTAAAATTGCAGCTCGCCCAAGAATCCGCCAAGCTCCGTGCAAAACAACTCGTCGAGATGCAGCAACTCTACAACTTTACTGTCCTTGGGCAAAACACCGCAGCGACCCTCCATGAACTCTCAAATCACCTCTCGGTCCTTGGGCTGGAAATAGAGGAGTTACGCGACGGAAACCAAATTTCAAAGGCCGTCTCAGACGTAGAAGAAAGCTTCGCCCAAATTACCGCCATGATCACCACCGTAAGAAGACGGCTTAATACGTATGACAGCAAGCAAATTATTGCAGCCTATCCCGTTATTAGAAAAGCCGTGGAAGATAGTACCTCACTTCTCCAAAATTCAGGAGTACATATCTCATACAGCACATCAGATGAATCCGACAAAAAAGTTCGCATCCAAGGCGACGCTCTTGCCCTATCGCACATATTATCAATTCTTATAAAAAACGGCGTGGAGGCGTGTGCCGGCTTTCCCAACGCCAGGGTACTTATAGCTATCAGGCAAACCCCAACACTCCTACGGATTACAGTCACAGACAACGGCATCGGACTCCCCGAAGAACAAGCATCATCACTCTTTATGCCCACTAAAAGTACAAAGCCGACAGGGCTTGGAGCGGGGCTCTATATAGCACAGGGGCTTGCAAAGTCACAATTCCGCAGCTCACTGCGGCTCGCCTCCAACGGGGTGAGCAATGAAGACAAAGGGTACCTCTCTGGTGCGACATTCACCCTTGATATACCCATCGTCAGGATAGCTAATGAATAGTCGCGTATTTATTGCCACGGCGAAGCAATTTAGCACAGCAAATGCCCTACCGCCCCGTGTTGCCGCAAAGATGGTGACATGGCTTATCAGCCAAGAGCAAGAAGCTGGCGGCCCCTATGCAGTCCGCACGCCGATCGACAACGCACTTAAGGTTAATTACCATGCCGTACGACTATTCTCATCCAGACAATCCCCCCTGAGTGGTGCCATAGCTTTCCTCTTAGAGCATCAAATGGCCGTCCCAGTCAATGCACAAAAAATTAAGCAGCACTGCACCTCAAACACCCCTCATATTGACAAACTCCACAGCATTGCAAAACTCTATCTCGTACACAATACTCCAATACAATTAGATGCAGTAGACGATATCATGAACAGCTTACGAAAGACTGATGCAAACGGAGAAATATCACTCCTCTCGACACTGTTTTGCCGTGACATAGCCTCTAACAAACCATTGATCGACAGTAAGATACTCGATGCACTAGGAGTAGCCAATATACTTCTCTGGACAGCGTACTCTCTTTACGATACTGCACTTGACTCACTGCATCCAGATCTGAAGACAATACCGCTCGCACATATTATTCTTCGTCATGCACACAAGATGTACACAGATACAGGTCTTCCTGTGTCTGATATCTCTCGCCTCCTCGATATCACCGACAAGGCACAGTCAGAAGAAGTATCGTCGTGTCGGTTTACTTTCACGCAGAACGTACCTATAAAAATACCCTCCTCTGCCGTAGTCGAAAGACTCCTTGGTGAACGTTCACTCGCACACTGTATCGGGCCATTAATGCTACACAGACACTTCTTCCCTAATGCCACGAAAGAACACCAAGCACTCCGCACCATCATGCAGGCGTACTGTGCAACCCGTCAACTACTTGATGACCTGCACGACTGGAAGCAGGATTTCGTAGAAGGAAGATGGACGCTTGTTACTGTACACCTCGTTCGAGGCTTTATGCTCACCGGCACTGATTCAATACACTTCACCCAAGATAAAGAGGCTACACTCCGCCTAATGGAGGAGGTCTTTTTTGAATACGGCCTGTCGAACCTTATAACTACTCAGCTACAGCACCTAGAGGCGGCAACCAGAAACCTGACAAGGCTACTTGCAGTACGTGGCAGCCACAAAGGGTCACAACAGTTCATACAATGCATCATCCAACCGCTCCAGAGACACCTTGAACATGGGGTTGAAACAGCCGAGCAAGGAAAGGTGTTTATTGAATCATTATTTAATAGCGGTTAGGATGCGAGCCACCTTTTTGGCATACCCACCCACAACCTCATGCCCAGCAAGTATTTTATAGACCACTACTGACGGCATCGTATTCGATAGAGATGAAATATTCCTACCAACAACGAGCGGATCAAGCGTTCCGTAGCAAATAGTTACAGGAATCTTGAGTCGCGGAATATCATAAAGGGCAGACTGATTAATAATACTCGACTCGAGACTTGCAATGTATGCACCCATCGTCTCGCGAGTTAAGCTAAATGACTCATTAGTCATCCCTAGTTGTTTCATCAATGGTGCAATTCTCTCAAGCTGGTCGGGATAGTGCCGTACGGTCCTGTATAGCTTTTTCAGTATCTGGTCGCGAGATACACTACCCCGGAGAGCCGCCTCACTCCCGTAAAGAGGTGGACTACAGAGCACCACCTCAGAGAAGAGTAGCGGATAACGACGACTCAATTCAACGGCGACAAGAGCACCCAATGAATGCCCCACAAGCACAGGTCGCTGGATACTTGGATACTTAAGAAGTGTCCTAGCAACAGATCGAGCCTGCAAACGTGCATCATACACAGCCTTGTACGGCTTTGGGGACTGACCAAAACCAAGCAGGTCAATTCCAATAATACGCACGTCTTTCGGCATGTCGGCACACACCTCATCCCAAGCATGAAGCGTATTACCTATACCGTGAATAAACACAAATGTCTTCCGGGGCTTCTTTGGTGACTGAAGGAGCTTGGCGTGGAGTGGATAAGGAAGATTCAGTGCGTACCGTATGGTCATGCGTAGCTCATGCCATGCCGACCTTACAATAGTGTGTATACTCATACCTTCATCATAACAGATAAATCATTTTGCACGACCATAGAAAAAGCAGGCACTATAGCCTGCTGTTTCTATGGCTAGGGTGGAGGGATTCGAACCCCCGAATGCCAGGACCAAAACCTGGTGCCTTACCACTTGGCGACACCCTATTATTCGCACTCAAGTAGTATACCCTATGATGAGTAAAATCTCAATAGATACGCCCACTCCACTACTTGCGATTGGTCGGGAGGAGACCCCATAAAGACCACGCCGCCATAATGAACATCGCGAGTGTAAAGAGGACCGCCCATGCACCCGGCGTTAATGCGCCAAGACCTCCAAAAAAACCAATAGACTGTATTGATGATGCACTAAATACAATAAGCACAGAGACTACAAGCCAGAAGGTCGTCACTAGGAAAACAAGCGATGCACTTACCCACCTAAATGCACGACTCAATGGCATACGCAAAAGAAACGGAAGCGAGAGTACTTCAGCGACAATCACGCACGCAGCTATAAGCATGCCACTCGATGTAGCTGTAAAATCGTTAATAAGCTGAATAAATTCCTCAAACGTAAAAAGCTGTGCAATTGCCATGAGTGTTAATAGGCCAGCAAGAAATAAGGCGATAGCCCTAGAGTGAGTCGACCGTGTAAGCGGTGCCTGAGTGATTGTTGCAAATAACTTCATACACCTAAGTATAGCACCGCACAGGTACATAATCACCAGAGATACATGGCCGCTTTTAGAAAGTGTTGTTATTTTTGCACAAAGACATAATTATGCTTGCGTTTATAAATTCAGCATGCTAAAGTAGCTACAAGCGAATGTTACAAAAACAAACACAAAATAAAAAATTGTAGCTATTAATCGCTCTACGTTAAATCCACCACAACAACGGAAAAATACCCGCTCTCTGCGGGTATTTTTTTCTCTGCTTTTATATCGATCTCAGTCTGTAACTTTTAGTGAATGCTCGGCACGCCACTTTGCAATTTCACCATGATGGCCACTCAATAGTACCGATGGCACACGCTCACCCTCAAACTCTTCTGGGCGGGTATACTGCGGGAACTCAAGCGTTTCGCCATCTGAAAAACTCTCTATAATAGCACTTTCAGCACCACCCAACACACCTGGCAAGAGCCGGACAACGCTGTCGATTATTGTCATGGCAGGCAGTTCGCCTCCAGTGAGCACATAATCACCAACTCGCACCTGAATATCAACAAGGCTCATAATACGCTCGTCATACCCTTCGTAGCGGCCACAGATGAAAATATAGCCTGTATTGCCATCGTCGGCCCACTCTTGTGCAAGTGACTGCCTCCAACGCTCACCGCGGGGTGTCATAAGTACTACTTTTGCAGTGGGGTCGTTCTGTTTGGCAGCACGCACCGCAGCAAAAAGCGGCTCCGGCTTCAGGAGCATTCCATCACCCCCACCATAGGGCGTATCGTCCACTTGCTTACGCGGACCAATACCAAACTCACGAAGCGGAACTGTTGATAGCTCAACAATCCCGTCCTTTTGTGCTTTCCACATCATCGAGTTCTCAAACACACCCGCGAACATCTCTGGAAAAAGAGTAATTACTTGAAATTTTCTCATCTGTTATATTATGGCACTCATTGACTTTTTTGTAAATACTTGATATAATATAGTACCAGTAGGTAAACTTACATTACGCATAACCAAAAAACCACCCAAATAGAGGGTGGTTATTTGAACATATAAGGCTCTCAACTCTTATAAAGTTGCTCGCATAGAGCTTTTCGTTCTCGCAGTTCGTGTATCACTGAACTGCTTATGATTATATATCAAGATCATCGAACTCTGCAAGCTCCTGACGAGTCTTTTTTGCATAGTCCGAACCGTTGTCCACAGGCTCATCTGTAGAAGTTTCCACAGGTCGTCCATGAGAGCTATTTTCACTGCCATGAACCCTCGCGTTGTCACCCGTTTCACCGTCGTTATTAACGATTTTTAGGTTGTATCGTGCATCGTTCTTAGTGCCAAGTGCACGAAGGAGCGTACGAAGGCTTTGTGCAGTCACGCCACGCTTCCCAATAACACGCCCAAGATCGTCAGGGTTTACGGTGAGTGTCAATAGAACACCCTTTTCATCAATCACACGCTCTACCACAACATCATCAGGGTGGCCCACAACAGATTTTACGATATATTCAATAAATTGCTGGTCAATGGTCGACATAGTACTTCCCTCCGCCTCTCTGGCTATCGCAACTGGTTATGCTTTTATTGTAGCACACGAAAGTGAAGAAAAAAGAAAAGAAAAATCCACCCCGAGACGAGGTGGATGATCTAAACCAAGCGGTTCCCTATGCGTCAGCAGATACTTCTTCTGAAGCCTCTTCTTTTGGCTGATTCTTCCGAAGTTTTTCAGGGCTACGAATAGCCTTCTTCTTGTCGACAGATGACTGCTTCACCCATGAAGGAAGCACAACACCCGCATCCTTAAGGAGCTTTACCACACGAGGTGTTGGCTGAGCACCATTATCAAGATACTTCTGCGCAAGCTCTACTTGAACATGAGCATCCTTGGTGTGTGGGTTATAGTTTCCCACATAAGCAACAACACGACCGCTTGATGGGTGGCGCTGCGCTTCTTGTACTGCAAGACGGTAGGTAGGGTACCCAGCACGTCCAATACGTTGCAAACGAATTGCGAGCATAAATTTAAACTTCCTTTATCTCTATTAGTCTTTTATTAAAACTCTTGTGTAATTTTACACTTTTTATCTCTGTAAGTCAACTGTCGCCCTGTAAATTGCAAGAGCAGCTTTTGCCGCTTCCTGCTGAGCAGATTGTTTACTTGGCCCAGTACCACTACTGACAAGCTTACTTCCTGCGTATACGCCGAGCGTAAACACCTTGTCGTGGTCAGGCCCAACCTCTTCAAGCACAACGTATCGTGGAGTGACGCCATCAATACGCTGCATCACCTCTTGGAGGTGAGATTTTGGATCTCGCCACGTTCCTTCTTTGATAATACCCTCTAGTTTTGACGTGATATGCTCATGAATAAAAACCTCGGCAGCAGCATAACCACGCTCTAGATAGATTGCACCAATAACCGCCTCAAATGCATTTGCCAGAATCTGCAACCTAGCCCTGTCTCCACCCTGCTTTTCACCGCGGCTCATGCGAATGAGCGGCTCGTACCCAAGCTTACGGCCAGATTCACCAATACTCTCGGTGCGAACAAGGGCTGCACGCCAGCTCGTCAAAATACCCTCGGCCTCACCATAGTGCGAAAAGAGAAAATCTGTCACAACCAACTCAAGAACCGCATCACCTAAAAATTCGAGCCGTTCGTTATGCTCACGAACACTCTTGCGATGCTCATTCACGTAACTGCGGTGCGTAAGGGCCGTAACAAGAAGGTCTATATTCTCAAATTCAAACCCAAGCTTTTCACGAGCAAAATCTTGATATGGTGCAGTCTGCATACCACTCATTATAACCCTTCCTGGCGAATTCGTTTCATCGCAAGCAGCATCAGCTTTCCAATATCTTCGTACTCGATCACGTCAAGAGCCTCACTGAAAGGAAACCAGCGGATTCCATTCATCCACTCTTCCTTCTTGATTGCATTGGTATCACCCTTTGCGCGTACTAGGTAGATTTGAGTGGTCATCAATACAAGTCTGTCGATGCGTCGATATCGGAAATGGATCTTACCAAGCCATCCAAGCATATCAACCTCATGAAGACCTGCCTCTTCGCCAATCTCACGGCGGGCAGTCTGCTGAGCTGTCTCGCCATCTTCAATATGACCCTTTGGAATTGTCCAACGATCCTTGGCATCTTGAATAAGGAGTATCTCTACACCTTTTTCACCATGGCGAAAGACAATACCACCCGCCGTTGGCTCTCGAACTATTTCCTGAATTGAAGGTTTTCTACGTGCAAAATATTTTTTAAACTTATCGAACTGTGGCGCCGCCATTACCAGCTCCTTCTGCGTCCTCAGCAAGCGAGCGGTACACGGTGCCAAGCACCCCGTTCACAAACTTACTCGAGTTATCAGAACCGAACGATTTTGCAAGCTCAACCGCCTCGTTTATTGCCACCTTCGGTGGAACAACGTCAGCCCTATGAAGAAGTTCGAAAACTCCGATACGCAGTATAGTTCTATCTATACGTGCGATCTGCTCAATAGGCCAATCCGGTGCAACCGGCTGAATAACGGCGTCGAGGTCTGCAGATGATGCAACAACACCATCAACGATTGCCTCAACAAAGCCTGTATCTTCTATCGCCTCTTCATATCGTTCAAGATTCCTAGAAAGAATATCCCGTACATCCGCCGAGGTGTCATTAGACTGAGCTCGAAACTCATATTCATATAGGGTTTGAAGTGCGACAATGCGCCCAAGATGACGATTTGATGCCATAATGCGTTGGTTCTCTTTTTATTATTGTGTAGCTATTATTAAAATACGAAAGAAAAAACGCCCGCTATTAACTAGCAAGCGCTTTGCCCGTTTCTTTTCGGGTTGTCTTAACCTTAACTGGTGACGATGCATTAACGCGACGTGCAAGAGTTAGGCGAAGATGGCTTCGTCGAAGACCGGTCTTCCGAGGGCTACTGTGTTTCTTTGGCTGTGCCATGTAAAGTGCTCCTATTAGGTGTTATTTTTAAACTTTGTATTTATTATACTCTTTTTCATATAATTACTCAAGAGGGTACTGCACTTTACAGCTCTTGACTTCATGCACTGCTTATGGTAATATTCAGGCACTATGACAGAACACATCACCCCACCACGCGATGATCTTGATAGACGGCAAAAAGAAGAGCTTGATTTCTTTAACGATGCGGCACGTCGTGCACGGGAGGCAATTGATGCACAGCCCGAAGCTCAGACAGAAAAGCAACCCCCTAGCCGCCGCGCAAAGAAACTCGCCGCTGGTGCCCTCATTGCAGTTGGTGCAATTATCGGCATTACACCAGCAGTCGCAGCAAACATGGGACCGAGCTTTACTGCATCGGAAGAGAAAACTGGTTTTACGGCATACGAAGGTAGTACGCTCACTGATGCAACACACTTCATCGAAGGTAGCGAAAATGTCAATACAAGCGACCTCACGGAGAGTATTAGATCAGACCCTGCAAATGCCGGCGTGTTCGAGGATGGACAGTTTAACCCCGGCGAGACCGTCAGTATACCCGTGAGCGTCAAACCGAGATAGCACACCCTACCAGGCGAAATAAAGAGCACCCTCATCAACTGGGTGCTCTTTTATATTATTGCTGCCATCTACACAACAACGCTTACAAGCCGGCCGGGAACGTAGATCACCTTCTTCGGCCCACCTTCTATAAACTTCGCAACGTTCTCATGAGCAAGGGCAAGCACCTTGACTGTATCAGCATCAGCGTCTTTCGCAATCTCGATCTCACCACGCACCTTACCATTCACTTGAACAGCAATCGTGATTGTATTTTCAACCGTCAACGCATCATCCCATACTGGCCACTGTGCATCCTGGATAAGCCCCTCGTGCCCCAGCTGATTCCATAGTTCGTCTGCAATATGCGGTGCAACCGGAGCAAGCATCTGTACAAGGGCCTCAAGGGCATCACGCCAGACAGTGTCAGAAAAACCGTCGACTTTAAGTAGATATAGATTATTAACATACTCCATAAGTGCGGCAATTGCCGTATTAAAACTCAGTCGTCGGTAATCGTCGGTTACCTTCTTTACCGTTTTATGATGCACTACACGCACGGCAGCATCATTAGTAGTACCATTCTTTTCGGAAACATCAAACTCTTGTACAAGCGTCCATGCTCGATTCAGGAAGCGGTAGATTCCAGCAATTCCCCGCGAATCCCAGCTCGCATCAAGCTCAAGAGGACCCATGAATAGGACGTACGCACGAAGTGCATCGGCACCATACCCCTGGTCAATAACTTCAAGCGGGTCAACAACATTGCCCTTACTCTTGCTCATCTTCGTACCATCTTCGGCGTTAATATAGCCATGGTATACAAGTTTCTTTACCGGCTCTTTTTCAGCAAGAAGCCCCATATCATTAAAGACATGTGCCCAGAACCGGACATACAACAGGTGAGCAACTGCGTGATCGCCACCAACGTAGAAATCAACTGGACTCCAGTAGTTCGCAGTAGCAGGGTCCCAGGCAGCAGTCGTATTGTGTGGGTCCGTGTAACGAAGTAGGTACCAACTTGAGCAGGCATACCCATCCATCGTATCTGTTTCACGGAGTGCTGGACCGCCACACTCGGGACACGTCGTATGAAGCCACTCTTCAGCGTGGGCGAGTGCAGACTTACCATCACCCTTTGGTGCGTAATCTTTAATCTCAGGAAGTACAACTGGCAACTCTGAATCTGGAACCGCAACCGCACCATGGGTCTGACAATGAACGATTGGAATTGGTGCACCCCAGTAGCGTTGACGACTAATAAGCCAGTCGCGCATTCTGTAGGTTGTCTTTGCACTCCCAAGCCCTCTCTCTTCAAGCCATGCGACAATTTCTTCCCTAGCATCAGTTGTTTGCATACCGTCAAAAACGCCGGAATTAATAAGCACACCCTCGCCATGATAGATTGTTGAAGTATCAGCCTGTGCTGTGATACTCTCGGCCCCAAAAGTTGGATCGGCAGCAATCACATCAACAACGGGAAGATTGAATTTTTCGGCAAAAGCGAAGTCGCGTTCGTCATGGGCAGGGACCGCCATAACTGCACCCGTACCGTAGCCACCCAGGACATAGTCTGCAACCCACACAGGAACTTTCTCTCCAGTTGCAGGGTTGATAGCATACACACCAGTAAAGACACCTGTCTTCTCTTTTGCATCGTTCATTCGTTCAATTTCGGATTTCTTTACAGATTCACGGATATACGTATCGACTGACTCTGCAAAGTCTTTCGTTGCAATGTTCTTTGCGAGCGGGTGCTCAGGTGCAAGAACAATAAATGTTGCCCCAAAAAGCGTATCAGGGCGAGTTGAGAATACCTGTACCGCACCGTCAGTTCCCTCAAGTGAAAACTCAATTTCAGCACCAACAGAGCGTCCAATCCAGTTAGTCTGGGCTGTCTTTATCTTTTGAGGCCAATCAAGGCGAGGGATTTCATCAAGGAGTGCATCTGCGTAGTCAGTAATCTTAAAGAACCACTGCTTCATTGCCTTTTTCTCTACTGCTGTACCGCAGCGCCAACACGCACCGCCTTCTACCTGCTCGTTTGCAAGTACCGTCTTATCAACAGGACACCACCACTGAAGGCTCTCTTTCTGGTAGGCAAGGCCGCGTGCGAACAGTTGCGTAAATACCCACTGAGTCCAGCGATAGTATTCAGGGTCACTTGTGTTTATCTCTCGGGACCAGTCAATTGACATCCCCATACGACGGAACTGTCGCTTAAAGTTGGCAATATTTGTTGCCGTTGCTACGGCAGGAGAGGTTCCGGTCTTAATAGCATAGTTTTCTGCTGGAAGCCCAAACGTATCCCAACCCATTGGATGAAGGACATTATGACCGTATTGCCTGTAGAAGCGGGCAATAACATCAGCGATAGTATAGCCAAATGCATGGCCAGCGTGCATACCAGCACCGCTTGGGTACGGGAACATTCCAGCAACATAGGTCTTCGTCTTTGCGGGATTGATATCAACCTGGTTACTTTTGCTCTCTTCCCAAATGCTTTGCCACTTAGGTTCTATTTCTGATGGATTATATCGCCTCATAACAGAGATAAGTATAGCACAGAATAAGGGGTTAGACTACTCGACTGAAGGTCTGTTCTTCAAAAAACGTCCGCTTTTTCGCTAGCCACGCCGGGCTTTGACGAACAAGCTTCTTCTCATCTTCAGTAGATCTTAGGACAATCTTCACCGCCTCTTCAAGGTAAATACCCCCCTGGGAGCCCTTAAATAGAAGTACAGCACCCGGTTCGAGGAGCTGATGGGCATACGAGCCAGCCTCAAGTGCATTACGAACACTCACCACCTGACACCCGGCCGCACGAGCAATGGGTGCAAGGTACTTTGCGGCCTCTTCACCAACAGTAATGACATGGGCAAGTTGCGACGGGTCACATAGCTTCCCTATCTCTGCGTGTGCGGCCGGCGAGGTTTCGCCGAGTTCATTCATACTCCCTAGGATGGCAATCTTCTGCGGGGCATCAAGCTGATAGAGTGTCCTCAGTGCCGAAGCAACGGCAAGCGGACTTGAGTTATACGTATCGTCAATAATAGTAGTATCCTGAACACCCCGTAGTAAGTTCATACGCCCAGAAACAGCACGAACCATCCCCAAGCCAGTAATGACAGCTTCTTGCGTCATCCCCAGTTTAATAGCGACTGCTGCCGCTGCAACCGCTGCACGAGTGCTATGCTCACCAAGAACATGAAGCTCGGCCGTAATGCTCGTATCCCACTCTGGTGCACAAAAAGCACCGCGAACACCAGCTGTCTGTATATGTTCAGCCGCCTCAAATCGATACTCAGCACTATCGGTAGTGCCATATGTTGCAAGAGCTGGGTTTGTAATAGTCTCAGCAAAGCTCCCGTCAATATCATCACGATTAATAAGTGCTGTCTTGCTATAGTTGACTACCGAAAGCTCCTCTGCGGCTACAGCTTGAAGTGTATGGAAAAACTCCATATGCTCCGGGGCGACAGAAGTCACCACCGCTATATCAGGGGTAAGATAGGTACCGAAATGAGGGATTTGCCCCGGGGCATCCGTACCAAGCTCTTGCACAATAACATCAACGTCCGCCGGTTGCTTGATTCGTTGCCGTATTGCCTTAAAAACAGTTCGCCACTGTGAAATATTTCTAATATCTTCTGGGTATTCGATGCCAAGAATGGCAAGCGGTGCACTCAGCTCGGCATTATGATTACCCTCATGAAGACGGACACGAAACTGCTGGCTCAGTACCGTACCTATCGCCATTTTCGTACTTGTCTTCCCAACACTCCCGGCAACAGCAATCAGCACTACCTCTGGATGCTTCTTAAAATATTTCTTTACAGATTTTTCTAACTTTGACTGAACATATTTCTTAAACATTACCACTCATTATATATGGTTATGGTATAAAAAATAGCCCCATCAGAGGGGCTATTTATGTACCGTAGAGGAAATTACCAGCTACGTACGCGGAATGCGTCGCCGTTGTCGCCACCGTGTGAACGGTTGCCGCCGTTTCCGCCGCCGTTGAATTCTCGGCGAGGACGTGCTTCTTTTGGCTGTGCAAGTGTTACCTTGATTTCACGTCCATCGAGTGATGATCCGTCAAGTTCAGTAACTGCCTTTTGGTTGTTTGCATCTTCTGCGAATTCAACAAAACCGAAGCCGCGTGAGCGACCTGTTTCACGGTCTGTGATAACGCGAGCGCTTGAAACTTCACCGAGTGTCGCAAAATGCGCCTTTAGTGAGTCGTCGTTCGTTGAATATGCAAGGTTACCAATAAATAGGTTTTGTGCCATGATTGTGTACTCTTTTACTCTGTTAACTAATTCTCTCAGATCGACCTGCTGGTATGTATTAGCAACGGAGGTACCTCAAGGTGGCGAGATACGTATCGTTTTATGTGCTTCTTATCAATACGCGTGCTTCTGAACACTTCTATTTAAGCATACTTTTGCAATAAATACCAGTGGTAGAAACGACCCCTTCCCAATCTACTTGTGCTTTATGCTATTGTTTGTCATAATTACATTATGCTGATGCGCATTGGGGTAGCCCAATCGCTGAAAACAAACACGAAACGAAAAAAGCCGCCCCGGGTGGGCGCGCAGCAGCAAAGATTCACCTCCTTATACAGGGGGTGTTTTTCTATTTGCCATTTTCTCACTTCAGTAGAGAGAGGAACTGAGCCTCGTCAATCACCTCAGTGCCGTATGATTGTGCTTTTGCGAGCTTACTTGCACCTATCTTACCACCAGCAACAAGGTACGTCGTATCCTTCGCCACTGAACTCTGGAATATTCCCCCACGAGCACGAACAGCTTCGGCTGCATCATCCCTAGACATCTCCTGAAGCGTCCCCGTAATAACGAATGACTTTCCCTGAAGTTCCCCATTCGCCGCTTCGTATACAGGCACTACACCCAGCTCGGCAAACTTCTGTAACATCCGTGCATTCGCTTCGTCGCCAAACCAGGCGGCAATTGACTCCGCAACAACAACACCAATACCATCAACTTCCATTAACTCTTCAAGTGTTGCCGCAGAGAGCGACTCAATCGACATAAACCTCTTACTGAGATCAATCGCCGTCTGTACCCCAACGTGTCGAATCCCAAGGCCAACGATAAACCGCTCAAGCCGCGGGTGCTTTTTCTCTTGAATTGCATCGACAAGCTTTCGTGCAGATACTTCCGCGAAGCGATCAAGCACAACGACATCTTCGTATTTCAATGAGTAGATATCGGCGAAGTCCTCAACCAGCCCGGCATCAACAAGCGCCTCGACATTCTTCTCACCCAACGTATCGATATCAAGTGCCGATTTACTGGCAAAAAAATCGACGGCTCGTTTAAGCATGACGTCACTTGAAGTACCTTTTACCCTGTAGGCAACATCGTCACCTTGTCGTTCAAACTCCAGATCAGGGTACTGATGCTTGAGTGCATCAAGAAAGATAAACTGCTGTGCATCTTGTGGCCGAAGCTCAGTGACAACCCTGTCAACCTGAGGAATAATATCACCTGCTTTATAAATCACAACCGTATCACCAATGCGAATATCTTTTCGCTCTATCTCGTCGGCATTGTGAAGACTTGCATGCTGAACCGTCGTCCCCGCAACCTGCACCGAATCGAACACCGCAACTGGTGTTGCAACACCAGTCCTACCGATACTCATAACGATATCCTTTACAACGGTCGTCGCCTGTTCGGCTGCATACTTATACGCCACCGCGGCACGGGGCTGCTTACCAACAACCCCAAGTGAAGCGTACAGGCTTTTTTCATTCACCTTTACAACAACCCCATCGGTATTAAATGGAAGGTCGTGACGCTGCACATCCCACTTACCGATAAATTCAAGCACCTCTGGAAGTGTCTTGAGCAACGAGGCCTGTTTATTGCGTCGAAACCCCAGCTCTGAAAGTAGCGTATAGGCGTCTGCGTTTGTTTCAGGTGCATCATCACTGTCCCTGAGGATATCGTACGCTATAAACGTAAGTGGCCGGGCTGCAACAAGCTTCGGGTCAAGCTGTCTAATAGTGCCCGCCGCAAGGTTTCGGGGGTTTGCAAATACCGGCTCACCTGCCCGTATTCGCTGCTCGTTGAGTGCGTGAAAATCATCGGCAAGCATGACAATTTCGCCCCTCACCTCAACGCGTCCGCTCTGGTATGATTCATGCGAAGCACGGGTGCGAAGCCGGAGCGGGACACTCTGAATTGTCCTGACATTACTTGTAACATCTTCGCCAATATAACTATCGCCCCTTGTGAGTGCATAAGAAAGCACCCCGTCCTGGTATACAAGTGCACATGCCAATCCATCCATCTTAACGTCGGCGAAAAATGTATATGGCCGTGCACCAATACGCTTGCCCAGCCTATCACCCCACTTCTGAACATCTGCCGAACTAAACACGTCATTAAGACTGAGCATGCGGACGCTATGCTTCCTTTTCTTAAAGCCACCCTTTAGCTCATTACCCACCCGCTGAGACGGGCTATCTGGCGTAACGAGTGCCGGGTACTCCGATTCTATCTTCTTTAGCTCCGAGAAAAGACTGTCGTAGACAGCATCGTCAACCGTAGGAGCATCGAGGGCGTGGTATTCGTAACTATACTGCAACAACAATCGTCTTAACTCTTCCAGACGCTGTCGTGCCACTTCGGTACTACTGCTCATTGTCGACAACCTTTCGATACAAGAGGTATATATACACACAACTCCATAACAATGTCCATGCCGACAATACAAGGAGGGCAAACGGCACAATAGGTACCCCTTGTGCGGCCGGGAGAAGCTGCTTCACTCCTGCGTCTATAAGGATAGTCGGGATAAGCACAGCACCCCATGTCAATATAACGGTCAGCCCCAACCACGCAACACGAAGAAGTAGCCGCACCCTCCGTCCGGCAACCATTCGGCTTGCAGTCTGTAGGGCCCAGAGCGGATACGTACCAGGGATTGTAATAATAATAAGTGCAAAAAAGCTACTCACCAACCAATACAGCGACAGCACAGCAAGAAGTCCAGCGGCAATCCAAAAAAGCATCGCCTCAACACCAGAAGCGAGTAGCCCCGTAGAGACGGCAGCCGAATACCCTATAAATGCGACCCCAAGCGGAACGAGCTGTACAACCATAATGAGCGTGATAACAATCATCGCAAAGAGCGGTGCCCCAGAACGATACAGTCCATCGCGAAGCAGGACTGGCTTACCAGAAAACCCTTGTCGGAGCATCCAGACTGTCGCGAGCCACATCATAATAAAGAGGAGGCTTGCAAAGATTTGCTGTGCAGCAGTAGCAGCTCCAGATAAACCAGACGATGCGATGGTTACAAAGAGTATGCTCGACTGCCATAATGCATCTGCGGCACCCTGGAAAATACCGTCCGTACTTTCCTTCAATAAGTCCGAAAGGCCAGCATATGCCTCTTGTGAACCCATACCGACAAGAATACCGTAAAGCACGATATACAGTACAAGCATCCCCAAAAAGGGCTTTCTGTAGGTACGAATCGTACGAAACACTTCACGGGTAAAATGCAGGTTTCCGGGAAGAAGCAGTGGCTGCACAGCATCGCGGCGTCGCGTTACGACAAAACTCTTATGAGGAGATTTCGGTCCAAAAAGATGACGCCATCGCTTCTGCATATTCGCTACAATGACAGACACCGACGGAATACGTAGACGTTTAGAACTTTTCTGCATTCTGACGCAACCTATCTATACGGTCTTCAAGAGGAGGGTGCGAACTAAACAACTTAGTAAAGAAACCTGACTTCAGCGGGTTACTAATAAACAGCTGTGCGGTTGCAGAACTTTGCTTCTTCATTGGACGACCGTACTGTGCTAATTTCTCTAGTGCACGTGCCATTCCCTCTGAGTCACGGGTAGTGAGGGCACCTGTTGCATCAGCAAGATATTCCCGTTGACGACTGACGGCCATCTGGACAATAGCAGCAACAATTGGTGCTAATATCAGGATAATAATTCCGGCTATATATAGTATCGGGCTAGCCCCACCCTCACGGCGGTCACCCGAGAAGAAGAGCATCCGAGCAACAATGTCCGAGAGTAGACCAATAGCACTTACAAGCCCAAAAGCAATCATACTTACGCGTATATCATAGTTCTGGACGTGCCCCATCTCATGAGCCATGACTGCGTTAAGCTCTCTGTCATCCATAATATCAATAAGCCCTGTTGTTGCTGCAACAATGGCATGCTGTGGGTCGCGTCCGGTTGCGAAAGCATTTGGTGCTGGGTCATCAATGATGTACACCTTCGGCATTGGCATCCCTAGCGTAATAGACAGGTTTTCAACAACCCTATAGAGACGAGGGTTATCCTTTTTTTCAATCTGATGAGCACCAGTCATTGCAATGGCAAGTTTCCCCGCTGCATAATACTGAATAAGTGCGTATACTAATGCACCGCCAAGAATCCACCAGGTTAGGGATGTTTCGCCGTAGAAGAATCCAACCGTCCAGCCCAAGGCCGTAATAATACCAACGAATACGGCCATAATAATGACCGTATTTCGTTTATTTTTTGCAATTGCCCCGTACATAGATGTACTAGAACTTTACCTCAACAGGAGCTTCAAGTGTCTCGCGCTGAGACTCATCAACCTCAAAGAAATCGCGGCTTTTGAACTTAAATAGTGATGCTACGATATTATTTGGGAACATCTGAACTTTAGTGTTGAGCCCTGTCACACCAGAGTTATAGAAGCGTCGAGATGCTTGAATTTTATCTTCAGTATCAACCAATTCACGCTGTAATTCAGAGAAGTTTTGATTTGCCTTAAGATCTGGGTAGCTTTCAGCAACGGCAAATAGGCTTTTAAGTGCACCTTCAAACTGATTTTCAGCCTCTGCTGTTTCCTTCACTCCGTTTGCATCCATTACCCGTGAACGAGCTTCAGTAACAGCCTGGAATACACCTGACTCGTGCTGTGCGTAGCCCTTTACTGTTTCAATGAGATTTGGAATGAGATCAACACGTCGTTTTAGTTGAACGGTGATATCGCTCCACGCTTCGTCGACACGAACCCTTAATGTAACGAGGTTGTTATATGTTACCCAGACAAATAGCGCAATTACCGCAAGTACGGCGATAATAATCCAGATTGCAATCATTTAAATACTCCTTATTTCTATACACCTAATTATACCATAAAATACCCTTGGTGCGCAGAGCGGGAATTGAACCCGCACGGCCTATTCGGCCAAGAGATTTTAAGTCTCTCGTGTCTACCAATTCCACCATCCGCGCATTGCGGTAATTTATGGAGGCACGTACGGGAGTCGAACCCGTCTTCAAGGTTTTGCAGACCTCTGCGTAACCGCTCCGCCAACGCGCCATCTGGATAGTATTATACCAGACAGAAAGTGCTTACGTGCTATAATAAAGACAATAATAAGGACAAAAGGATAGTGTATGGAAGACAACAATACGCAACACATAGACCATCGTACTGCACCAGAGAACAGCAACAATGAAACTATCAATAAGCCCGCAGAACACCCGGCATCTCGACTAGGAAGACTCAAAGTTGCCTTTCTCTATACACTCATTGGTGGCTTGAGCTTTGCCGCAATAACATCAGTAGTCGCACTCCTTATCGGTGAGTTTAGTGCAGTTATCGGGAAAACTCTCCTGACTATCTTCGTGCTATTCTCGCACAGCCTTCTTCTTCTTGCTATACTCTGGGCAGACAAAGATAATAAACTTGGCAAGGCAATCATTTCGACAACTATTTTTGTCGCGGTATTTGCGAATATCATCACCGCAACGCTTGGTGCATGGGACATACTTTCAGGTGAAACCGTGTGGCGCTGGATAGGGTTTTATTTCCTAGCAATTGGCGGTGCATATATTGTGGCAGCGTTGCTTCGTCTTCGTATTGATCAACACGCTGTCCATATCGCCGTCAACACATCAATCGGCTTTATTGTCGTTACACTCGCAAGCGTCGCTCCATGGGTTCTTGCTGTCGTTCCACAGTTCGATCCCCTCTACTTCCGAATCATCGGGGCACTCTCAATCCTTTCAAGTGCTTCATTCCTTATCGCACTCATACTGAGGGGGATTGCTCTTAGTAAAAATCCGTCACTCAGAACGAAGCCAGAGGGACACATCCTTCCCAACGGCATGCTTGTGATATACATCATCTTCGGTGTCATCACATCTCTTGCGTGGAATATTGGTGTCTTCTCGCTCCTTGATAGCGGGTCTACTGCATCCTCAATAGAAGAGCGTAGCTATAATTAGTAGTACTATACACCATATCCTAAGCTAACTTTAAACTTACTTGTATTTACTACGTAAAGAGACAATTACAAACCAGTACAGATAATAAGGGGGTTCTAGTTATGACAGACCAAGAAAAAACAACTCGAAGTGATGAAGATACTACATCAACACCACAGCCGCACATCACACCTCAAGATGCAGCGCCGAATGAACCAATCAAGAATCTCACTAAGCAAAAGAAGCAAAAAAATCCACTCATCATCAGCAGCCTCATTATTGCAGGAGCCCTTGTTTTGGTTGGTGGTATCGCTTCGTCTGCAGTTATTGTCAAAAACCTCACAGGAAATTCATCAGTAGAGAGCTCACTTAATGATTCTGGTTACGACGGAAATACCGATGGGACTGATACCGAAAATTCAATTGCGAATGTTGCAGAAAAGGTAAGCCCAAGCGTTGTATCTATCATTACAACAACCCAAACCCGTTCATTTTATGGCACCGCAACAAATGAGGGGGCCGGAACTGGAATTATCGTCAGCAAAGACGGATACATCATGACAAATAATCATGTTATAGAGAATACCAGTGCGGTATCTGTTGTCGACCATAAGGGGTTCACGTATGATTCGGTTCGTGTCATTGGACGCGATCCCCTAAATGACGTCGCGTTCCTGAAGATTGAATCGAAAGACACCTTCATACCTGCTGAAATTGGCAACAGTGCAACACTCAGAATTGGACAACAAGTTGTAGCAATTGGCAATGCACTTGGTCAGTATAGTAACACTGTCACGAGCGGCATCATCTCTGGGACTGGACGTCCGGTCACTGCGAGTGCAGGTAATGGTCAGTCCGAGTCGCTTACGGATCTTATCCAGACAGATGCTTCAATTAACCCAGGAAATTCGGGCGGCCCTCTTGTTAACTTATCCGGTCAAGTTATCGGAATAAACACGGCAGTCGCTACAGATGCAAGCGGCATCGGCTTCGCTATCCCTATCAATGCAACGAAAGGGTTGCTACGCGGAGTTCTAGAGAATGGCACGGTCGACAGGGCCTATATTGGAGTGAACTATCTCAGTATCACCCCTGAAGTGGCACGTGAATATAGCCTTCCCGTAACAAACGGGGCGTACATACACGCCAGTAGAGACACAAACCCTGTCGTTGCAGGTGGACCAGCAGCAAAGGCTGACTTGCAGTCGGGTGATATCATTACAAAAATAGACGAATACACCATTGGCAGACAAGGAAGCTTATCAAGTATCATAGGGCTGTATCAACCTGGCGATACAGCGACAATCACCTACCTCAGGGGCGGATCAGAGCGAACGGCGACTATCACCTTCGGAAGCTATCAAGCACGCTAGCCCGTCACCAATAAAACACCCCCGACATATCAATTAACATGATAAATATGCCCGAACAGTCGAGAATTTCGACACGTGACCGTATCGACAGTATTGATAGCCTCGTGCACACAGTAGATAAAAGTGTCCGCCGCCGCAGAAAACAACTTCTCGGTGCACAGGCTGCGATGCTCGCGACAATAACCCTCACTGGGTCCTATTGGAGTGACGTCGAAGCAAACAAAGAGCTCCAGAGTAACTCGGCCGCATCGGTCACTGTCTATTCAGAGCCGGACATACACACAGACGAGGCTCGGAGTGCTCAAATCTACTTTAATGGCTTCGGAACCTATGATGCCGATGCTATTGCTGAAACATTTTCAGACGGCATATCGGCAGCATTTCCCAATGGCGAGTCTTGGTCTGTAAGTTACGGCAACGCCCCGCTTGACTCGCAGCATCTTGCCGCCCAAATTACCAACCTGGCTCGTGAACGGAACGTCACTACTGTCGATATCATCGGCTATAGTGCGGGCGGGGTTATTGGTATCGACACCGCCGCCGAGCTGTCAGAGTTAACCGACATACATATCAGGAGTATCGTCACTGTATCGACACCTGATGGTATTGAAGGGCTGCGACCCTATCAACGTCAAGAACTTGATCTTGCAAATACACTTGCCTCGCTTCCGGGTGCACAATACTCTACCGCTGTGCGGTTTGCAGGTGAACTCTATTTTATGCGGGACAGGTTTGATAGCGGCAATCTATGGGAACGAGTTACAGGAATTGGAAAAGCCGCCTCGCTTGCGTTCGAACGACTCCAGGGTCCAAAATCGCCAGGCACATGGCTTCTTGTAGATCAAACGCTTGCGATTGCAGAAATGGACATCGAGACAAACATGCAACGGATAGCAGAGAACTATGCCGACACACACCCCTCGCCTACACTGCTCTATGTCGGCACCGCTGCCCCTGGAAGAGACTACATGGTTGACAATACAGTCTCATCGCAGCGTATCTGCTCGTACGCCCATGCACATACAATGAACTGCCTGGTGTACAACGTACCCGGTGCAGTTCACACAATGCCAGAAAAAACAGCCGATGCATACACCCAAACTTTTACAGAAGCGAGCATTCCGCTCAATAACCACGTGACCGCATCGTTCAAGCATTTTATTAATACTAAAATAGAGAAATCTCATAAGGTAATGGAAGACCCACCTGAATCCAGCTCCCGCCAGGAGACTATAGGTTGAGATAGCGAGGCGTATCCCCTATACTATTACTTATATATCGTCAACAAGAAAGAGTTACTTACATGAACCTTGGAAAACAACTACACGCACTTGGAGCATGGGCATTTAATCACCCGTGGCGAATAATCATCGGCTGGGTTACACTCCTTGCCGTACTTGGGATTGCCGCCTTTACATTTATCACCCCTCTCAGCTCGGCTATCACAATACCAGGAACAAAAGCACAAGAAACAATTGATCGTGTCGGCGAGCTATTCCCTCAGGGTGCGGGTGCAACAGGACGCATTGTCTTCCACGCAAGCAACGGCACTGTATCGCAGCAACAAGAGGCCATCAACGCACTCACTCAAGAAGTTACCAATGTTGAAGGTGTCTCTCAGGTTGTCAGTCCTTTTCTTGATTCGTCATTTATATCAGAAGATGGTCAGATAGCCTACGCTCAAGTCATTCTAAAAGAGCAGACGGGATCTATTGCACCTTCAACACTCGAGGCTATCGATCGTGCAGTCCAAGAAGCAAACTCTGACACGTTGCAAATTGAGATAGGTGGCGATCTTGTTTCAAAAACACCCGGAGAGATTGTTGGTGCAGGCGAGGTTATTGGCCTTGTCATTGCCCTTCTTGTTCTCTTAATAACATTTGGATCACTCACGGCCGCAGGCATGCCTATTATCAGTGCACTCATTGCCGTTGGCACAAGTATGGCAGGGCTCTTTGCTATGAGCCAGCTCTTTGAAATAAACTCTACCACACCCGTACTTGCAGTTATGCTTGGGCTCGCTGTCGGTATCGACTACTCACTCTTCATCATTAGTAAGTATCGCTCGCTCGTCCTGTCCGGGGAAACACCCACACGGGCAACAGCACATGCACTGGGTACTGCCGGCAATGCGGTTGTCTTCGCTGCATTAACTGTCATTATTGCCCTTGCCGCACTCAGTGTTGTTAATATCCCATTCATGACAACAATGGGGCTTGTTGGCGCAGGCAGCATCGCGGTTGCCGCAGTTGTCTCGCTAACACTGACACCGTCACTCCTCCGGCTTGGTGGAAAGAGGATACTAGGCAGGAAGTATCGAGCACGTACATCGGCTACATCTGCACCTCAGCCGAAGCAAAGAAACCTATGGAGCCGCTACATCACCTCAACTGTCCACCACCCAGTTATCGCAATAGGACTCTCTCTTTTGGTTGTCGTTTCGCTCGCACTTCCCACTAAGGACCTTACCCTTGGGCTTCCGACAGACCAATTCGCAGCACAAGAATCAACAGAGCGTAAGGCCTACGATCTTCTTACGGAAGGATTTGGCGTAGGATTCAATGCACCGCTCACAGTACTTGTTGAAGGACTCCCGGAGATGTCAGAGTCAGAAAAAACCATCATCCAGCAGTCCCTCCTTGCACAGGCAACAGCCCAACAACTCCCCCCTGCTCAGGCCGAAAAGATGGCAGCTCAATATATTCAATTTGCACAACTGAATGCAGTTGCCGACAGCATAAAAGAGCTTGACGGTGTCCAACAAGTACAGCCAGCAATGACTACGGAAGATGGAACCGCTGGCATCCTACAGGTCATTCCAAAAACCGCACCTGCATCACAAGAGACAATTGCTCTCATCGAGACCCTCAGGAGTGAACGTACACAAAAAGAGCTGTCTCAGCATGCCGGCGTCACAATTGGTGTCACGGGAGCCGCAGCACTTCAGGATGATATTAACCAGAAGCTTGCTGCTGCATTGCCTCTCTACCTAGTGGTCATCATCGTCCTCTCACTCTTCCTTCTCCTCCTCGCCTTTCGCTCTATCATCGTACCCGTCAAAGCGACGCTCGGTTACCTCTTTTCTGTGCTTGCAATGTTTGGAGCAACTGTTGCCGTCTTTCAATGGGGATGGTTTGGTATCGCAGAGGCAACAGGGCCAATCGTAAGCTTCGTCCCTATTATTGCTGCCGGTATTCTTTTTGGCCTTGCAATGGATTACGAGTTCTTCCTTGTCTCGGGCATGCATGAGGCATATGCAAAAACAAAAGATGCGAAAAAGGCAATTATTCACGGCTTCAATGCCGGTGCAAAAGTTGTCACTGCCGCTGCAATCATCATGATCAGCATCTTCGCCGGGTTCATTACAAACCACGAAACAGTCATTCAGTCTATCGGCTTCGCACTTGCGGTGGGTATCCTTGTTGATGCGTTCATCGTACGCATGCTGTTCGTCCCCGCAGCCATGACACTTCTAGGGAAGTATGCATGGTGGCTTCCGGCTTGGCTTGAAAAACGACTCCCTCACATTTCCATAGAAGGTGAAGATGAAGCACCTGTAGAAAAAAAGAAGCGCTCTTAGGGGCGCTTCTTCAGTACTAGGCCAACGCGGCTTGGGATATATAGCCTCAAGCCTTCGTCATCTGATACATATACCTGCTGAGTGTCTACCCTATCGTATCCACCAAAATGTGCATCGTCACTCGAAAGAACAATGTCGTACTCACCGCTTGTCGCAGGAACAACATACGATTCGTATGAAGTGTCTGGTGAAAAGTTTATAACACATACGTACTCACCGCGGCTAAAAGAAAGCGTGTGGCGATCGTTATGTATAGATACATACTCGTACGTATCGGTTGCTTTAATATTTCCCAGTATCGCAACAAGAGCCTGATCAAAGGCTTGCAGCCATGCGTATTTCAACTCAGGGTTGTCAGCAAGATGCCACTGACGTCGTGCATATGCATACGACCAGTCGTTCCCTTCGCGGGGAAAATCAATCCATTCTGGGTGACCAAACTCATTTCCCATAAAAGCAAGATAGCCACCGCCGTGTGTCACACCCGTAATAAGCCGTATAAGCTTATGTAGCGCAATGCCACGCTCGACAACGGCATTTTCCGTGTGGATACTCATACCGTCATACATGTCCTTGTCAATCAAGCGAAAAATAAGCGTCTTATCGCCAACAAGTGCCTGATCGTGGCTTTCTGCGTAGCTAATTATACGCTCCTCGGGACGATGCGTGGTAAGTTCATGGAAAAGATGGCCCAAATCCCATTCTTCATCACGCTTTTCCTTAAGGGTTTTAATCCATATATCAGGCACGCCCATACTGAGCCTATATGAAAAACCTATGCCACCCTCCTCTATTGGTGCTGCAATCCCTGGAAATGCACTCACATCCTCGGCGATGACACACACATCTGGCTTCACCTTCTGTGCAAGCATATTCGCGAGATACAGATACGTCAGTGCGTCCTTCTCTATGCCATCATCAACATAGGCATCATATGAGGAGAACGCCCGCTCGAGCCCATGGTCGTGGTAAATCATACTTGTAACGCCATCAAATCGGAACCCGTCAAAATGGTATTCGTCTAGCCAGAAGCGGACGTTGGAAAGAAGAAAATGCACCACCTGAGGCTTGCCGTAATCAAATACACGCGAATCCCAGGCACCATGATTACCGCGGTCCCCCTCGTGGAAATACTGCGTGTAGGTGCCGTCGAATGCACTCAGGCCTTCTTGCTCATTCTTCACCGCATGGGAATGGACTATATCAAGGAGAACCCTAATGCCCATGCCGTGTGCGGTATCGATAAGATGCTTAAGCTCATCTGGCGTTCCAAACCGTGAGCTCGCCGCAAAAAAGTTTGACACCTGGTAGCCATAACTTCCATAGTAGGGATGCTCTTGGATTGCCATAAGTTGAACGGTGTTATATCCAAGCGACACAATGCGTGGCAGCACCTCTTCTTCAAACTGAGCATAGGTAGACACCGCCTCTCTATCACCAGACATTCCGATATGTGCCTCGTAGATAAGCGGCGTATCTGCCACAGGGGGGCTTTCATGACGCCATTGGTATGGATGAGGCGGAGACCATACCACCGCATTGAACGCATGCGTCTTCTCATCTTGAGCCGTATAGGTCACATACGAAGGCAACCGTGTGTCCCCACCACCCGGCCATTCAATGTGTAGTGCATATATATCTAAGTGCGCCAACGCCGTACCAGGAAGCTTCAACTCCCAAACCCCATCATCAAGACGCTGTGCCGCATACGACGGATGCGGTTTCCAGTCCGTTTTCTCTGAAATGATATACAGCCCCGTTGCATTGGGCGCCCATTCGCGGAACACCCAGCCTTCGCCGTCCCGCCGTAACCCAAAATACAAATGACCCAGTGCAAAATCATCCACCGCTACACCATCAAGAATCTCAGCTGCCTTATTCAGAATATACCGTCGCTGTGCCCCAAGCTGGTGCCGATACGGCTCTAACCATGGATCTTTACTAACAATTGTCTTCACTGTCATACTCCCTTTAGTATAGCAGTAGCGGGCAATATTGGTTATGGTTAGGGGGATTATTACATATAAAAAAAGACCCTGGTGGGGTCTGATTTGTTGAGGAGTCTAATATGGTGCGGGTACCGGGACTCTAACCCGGGGCCTCTTCCTTGGCAAGGAGGCGCTCTAACAGCTGAGCTACACCCGCATATGTGTACGTTTTGGTGGCTCCTCCCAGACTCGAACTGGGGACACAAGGCTCTTCAGGCCTCTGCT
>CAZADM010000004.1:0-60642 GCA_964483955.1 uncultured Candidatus Saccharibacteria bacterium
ACGACAGTGTTCCTGATGTGTATTGGCGCCATGTGAATGCTGAGTCACCATTGACACCAATTTGTGACACGGTGAGGGTGGGTACACCTACCGCCTGTTGCGTCCACTCCCAAACGTTGCCGGAGAGGTCCCAAATAGTATCGCCACTAGAAAGTAAGAGTGTGCGTTGGCTGTTGGTACCAACCGTCGTACTGGTGCCACCAGTAATGCTGGCTAATCCGTTCGTATCGTCACTTGATGCAGCAAGGCCACTTGCTGGGTTGCTACTTACATGCCCCTGGTAAATATACCCAGAACCAACTGCTCCCCCGCTCCAGTTATACTTCACGCTCAGTACATCAGCGGCAATAGTCATCCATTCGGCTTCTGTAATAAGATGACCGCCGGCCTCAGCCGCTTCGGTAATTGCTTGAGTTTGGTTAATATTCACCCACGGCGTTCCACTCGGGCGTGATTCGGCAACCATGCTTGCGGCGTAGGTCGTGGTGCCGACGTCGTTGCCCTGAATCTTCGCTTCGTACTTCATAACACAAAAGTCATCCGTCCCAAGGGCGACGTTGCCGTACACAAATACGTAGTTCGCCGGGCACTCAATATTCTTCTCAACCTTGCGGAGCTCAGACTTTCGTTTCCATTGGGCGATATCACTCGCTTTGGCTGAGCTCTTGGCCTGATTGGAAATGCCGTTGTACGCAACAACTGTGATGGCCGCGAGAATCGCGACTACCACCACAACAATAAGGAGCTCCACGATAGTGAAGCCCCGGCGAATCTGGCGAGAGGAGGAATTACTAGATGGTGGGGTGGATTGAGGCCGTTTCATTACTGACACTGATTATGAAGCATGACCGGGATATGTCAACAAAGGGGGGTCGAGTCCTTTCTCATAACACACCCTACCCTGCTATAATCAATAAAGTTATGCTTACACAATATATTGTTGCAGGTCTTCTTCTTGTGGGTGCCATTGTGGGTGGATATATTCTTGCCCGGCTACCCTTATTGCGGAAGCTTTTTATACCTACGTCGCTCGCGGCCGGTCTTATTTTGCTTGTTCTTGGGCCGCAGATTGCTGGCGTGCACTTCCCGTCCTTGCAGATCCCTACCGAGTTTTATACTATGTGGGCTGTTCTTCCGAAATACATGATAACACTGGTTTTTGCGGGGCTCTTTCTTGGAAAGCCGTTCATTTCATTTAAGTCAATGTGGAAGCTTGCAGGTCCTCAGGTTGCATTTGGACAGACGGTTGCATGGGGTCAGTATGTAGTTGCAGGGGTGCTCACTCTTCTCGTCCTTGTACCTGTCTTTGGAATGCCCGCCTACGCTGCGGCACTTCTAGAAATAAGCTTCGAAGGTGGACATGGAACGGTTGCTGGTATGACGCCGGTATTTAACGACCTAGGGTTCGAGGAGGGCCGCCAGATTGCCACGGGGCTTGCTACTGCGAGTCTCGTGACTGCATTAGTGACAGGTATTATTCTCATTAATTGGGCTCGCCGCAAGGGGTATATTAGTGCTAACAACCCCGTCTCTGTTGCCAGAAATAGGGTGTATTATCACACAATTGTTGCGGAAATTAGAAATAAGGGCGTGAGCTTTCGTCGAACGGTTACACCTCGTGCACTGTTGACGCACGGTATGCTCCTCCTTCTTGGGGTTGGCATTGGCTGGCTCTTCCACCAGGGGCTGTTGCTTATCGAGACTCTGCTCTGGGGTAAAGACGGAACCGTATTCTTCGCGTATGTCCCTCTGTTTACGTTTGCGATGTTTGGTGGAATGGCAGCCCAATATATATGGCATAAGCTTGGCTTTAGGGTGCAGCGTGAGATTGTCGATCTTATTACGACACTCACGCTTACTCTTCTTATCATGGCTGCGATTGGTACAATGTCGCTCGAGTTCCTTGTGAAGGACGGTGTAGTATTTGCACTCCTCTATGGGGCGGGAGTAGTCTGGATTCTTTCTGCATTCTTCTTGCTTGCACGTCGAATCTTTAAGCGGTACTGGTTTCAGAATGCAATTATTAGTTACGGTCAGGCGATGGGAATGACCGCAACAGGACTTCTTTTTGCACAGATGGTTGATCCGAAAAATAAGACAAATGCCGTTGAGGGATTTGGGTATAAGCAGCTAATGTTCGAGCCACTTATGGGTGGTGGACTTATCACTGCCCTGTCGATGCCACTCATTATCACGCTGGGACTTCCATTATTTACTTTCATTTGCTTTGTTATCATGGCCTTCTGGCTTGTCGTTGGGCTGTTTGTATTTAGAAGCCGCTAAGCGGTTTTATTGCAGTGCAGAGGTGAGCCGGGCAGCACTATCAAGAAGACTCTTCCAGGCACTGCGCTTTTTCCATTCCTTAAGTGATACAGGACGACTCTTCTTTAAAAGCTGGGCTTGTCGTGCCTCTAGTTTTTCGGCCACTATCTTGTCGTAAACAACAACAACGCATTCAAGGTTAAGCTCAAACGACCGTATATCAAGATTACTCGATCCAATAACCGCTACCGAGCTATCTATAGCAAAGTACTTCTCATGAACAAGTTGTGGTTTTTTATAAAGTGAGATGTGAACGCCAGCCTCTAAAAGTTCCGCGTAGTATGACCGTTGGGCGTGTCCAACTACCCACTGATCCATTGCTTCCGAGTTGAGTATAGATACATGAACGCCACGTTTTGCTGCCGAGATAAGTGCACTTAAGAGTGATTCATCAGGAACGAGGTAGGGGTTTGTGATTGTGATTGATTTCTTCGCCGTATAAATAAGAGAGACGAATGTTTTTAGGTTGTTCTGATACGTATATGCTGGACCGCTGGGAATAATCTGAACAAGAGAAGACCCTTTACTTGCTGCAACTGCATTATGCATAAAATCGGTCAGGACGGCATCGGTTTCACTATACCAGTCACTTGCAAAAACGGTTGCTGCTGTAGTGACAGACGGGCCCTCAAGCCGTACTGCAAGTTCAATATAACTAATAGTGTCCTTGCGATGGTATGTCTTATCGATCATATTTAGCGACCCAATGTATGCGACCGTATTATCCACGACGACAATTTTTCGGTGATTGCGGAGGTCGGGCCGGTTGTACTTTTTAGGATTAATGCTCACGGGTAATACAGTATGCCACTCAGTAGTGACGTTATTGAGCCGTCTCGACATTTCCTTGCGACGCGGGAACTTGCGAGAGCCCCATGCATCAAAGAGGACATACACCTTCACTCCTCTGGCTTTTGCGGCCGCAAGGGCGTCAAAAAACGGCTCGGTTGTTGCGTCGAGTGCAAGTATGTAAAACTCTATGTAGAGATATTGCTCGGCCTTGTCGATAGCCTCTATGATGTCACTAATAATTTCGTCGTACCCTGTAAGGAGTGACGCACTATTGTGGAGTGTAGGCATGAGCCCTGTAAGTTCAGCGGCAAGAGTGCTTGTTCCGGTGTACGGCTCTGGTGCTTGAAGGGTAAGGTTATTTTTCTCAAGCTCTTTTGTGTATAAGTGAAGCATCTCGGTGACAAGGGCTTGCTTTTCGCGTCGCTCGCGTGATAATTTAGAACTTCCAAGAATAAGAAATGTAATTGTTCCAAGTATTGGAAATATGAAAATGAGCAGTAGCCATGCTGTTGCGGCTGTCGGCTTGCGTTTTTTTGGTATGTAAATAAGTAACCAAATTCGAATTGCAAGGTCGATAATAAATACAGCGGCCGTCGATATCCAGGTTGCGAGATGTATTTCTTCCATGAAACTTAGTATATATCCCTTTTGTTAAATTGCACTAAATTATCTATGAGTCTTTCGACTATTGAACAGAAGTACCCATTGACTAATGGTAAGTCGAGAGGGTGGGTCTCCGGGTTTCAGGCCAAGGATTTCAAGCGGTTGTTTTGCTAGTATTTTCGGATCAGCAAAGCAATCTATTGTAAATTGTTCGTACTTCTTTAGCTCATTTTTCGAAACAAGCGGTGTTTTGCGTTTCTTCATCTCGATACAGACAGTATCCACACCCGGTGGTGGTGAAAAGTCAGACCGCTTGAGTTGTGCGATAACCTTGACGGCATATTCCGCACCCAAGAGCATGCCAAGTTGGCTTGTGAAATACTTCCCCTCTGATGCTACAAGTTTTTGCCCAAACTGTTTTTGCACTATAAGGTATGCTGCCTCAGGGCTTTGTTGTGAATTGAAGAACCTGCGGACAATTGCTGCACTGATATGAAAAGGGATATTTGCAAACACTTTAAAGGGTGTCTTCGGTAGTTGCATCGAAAGGAAGTCATCGGTAACGATAGAGACGTTCGTAAAGTGGTGAACGTCGGTAATGTTACGCCGTAAAATTGATGCCATTTTTTGGTCAACCTCAACAGCAACAACATGGTGGACCTTTGGTGCAAGTGCAGAAGTGATAACTCCACTCCCTGCCCCAATATCGAAAACCGTATCCTTTGCCGATAGTGACGAAAGCGTAATGAGCTTTCGAGCAAGCTCTGGTGATCGTAGGAAGTGCTGACCTCGAGTCTGCGTGTTTCGTTTCATGTATTTTTATCCCCGCCTTGCTTTTCGTTGCCGGCCAACTGCTTTGTGAATCTCGACAGGTATAATTGCAGCCAGAGCTGCAATGCCACTTACGGTAAGTGCATCAATAATTGATATGGGGTGAATGTGAAGTAGTGGTTGGAGTGGCCCAATGAATACAATAAGTTGTAGGGCAATGGATATGCCAAGGCCAACCCAGAAGCTTGTGTGACGCACTTTTATGCGGCTAAAGAGAGATTCGTAGGTGCTTCGTGCATTAAAGGCATTTGCCCACTGCATGACAACAAGTGCAAGGAAGGCGATTGTTTGCCCATATGCAACACCGTAGAGTTGGCTGAACACTATGTAAAGTGTCAAAGTTGTTGCTCCCATCATTAACGCAACAAGTATAATTCGTATAATTATATGTCGACCAAGAATCGGATCTTTAGGCGATACGGGTGGCCGTTTTAAGGTGTCCTTTTCGCCCGGCTCTAGCCCTAGGGGAATAACCATTGTGGTGTCGGTGACAAGGTTTATCCAAAGGATTTGAATCGGTGCAAGCGGGAGTGGGATGCCAATAATAAGTGCCCCAAGTGCAACAATAACCTCTCCTATATTTGTCGAAAGCAGGTAAAAGAGCATGCGGCGTATATTTGCAAAGATAATACGCCCTTCTTTCATTGCATGGATAATACTTGAAAAATCGTCATTCAGAAGAAGGATGTCACCCGCATCTTTGGCAATTTGCGATCCGCTTCCCATGGCAATGCCAACATGAGCACTCGAAAGTGCAGGGACGTCATTGACGCCGTCGCCTGTCATTGCGGTTATTTCTGTTGACTTCAGAATCTGAAGGATTCGAAATTTATTTTCTGGCGTGACGCGTGAGAATACTCTTGCGTTCCGCACGGCTTTTTTAAGCTCGGCCTTTCCAAGCTGGTCCATATTTGTACAATCAAATACCACGGAGGTATCAGATACTAGCCCTAGTTTTTTACCAATACTGTACGCTGTCTGGAAGTGGTCACCCGTTATCATCCTCACTGTTACACCTGCACGTTGTGCGGTTGCGATGGCGGTACGGGCTGCGGGCCGAAGTGTATCGGCTATGGCGATAAGTCCGTGAAATGTAAGGGGTGCTGACTTGGGGAGTGCCTTGAGGCTATCTATAGGTGCCTTTATGTGTGCCGATGCAAAGGCGATAACCCTATACCCTTCCGAAGCGAACTCATGTATTTTTTGCTCGACAATATACTTTTCATCTGCCGAAAGAGTGCTTCGCTGCAGTAGTGCTTCTGGTGCACCCTTGACGGTCACAACTGTATACTTTGCACCCTGCCATATGTTGCCACTCATTGAAAGTGCATTGTCGAAAGGAATACTTGTGGTAAGTGTATAGCCTTGGGTTGTGACATGCTGGCTCTCTGAATATTCACTCAGTGCGATATCAAGCGGGTCTGCACTTAGTGATTTGGCCTGGTTTTTAAAGAAAAACGTATCTGCTGCTGTCATTAACCCTTGTCGTATAGTAAATACCGAGTTCTTCCAGTCCGGTATCCAGAAATCTTGTACTGACAGCTTATTTTTAGTAAGCGTACCCGTTTTGTCTGTGGCAATTGTAGTAATCACCCCTATTGTCTCGATAGAACGCATTGTGCGTACAAGGGCCTTCTTTGCCGCCATGCGTCGCATACCAAGGACAAGGATGACGGAGATGGCAATAGGAAGACTTTCTGGGACTGCCGACACCGCAAGGGCAATCACAAATTGAAGCGCCTCTGGTATGGCAATGCCTCTAAATACGGCAAGGGCAAAAGCAACAACGCCAATAGCACCAATAGTCGCTACAGAGTAACTAATGAGTGTGTCAATTTTCTTTTGAACGGGGCTTGTTAATGCCCCCGGGTCTACTGTGCTGAGGGCTGCAATTTTGCCAAACTGGGTTGCATCTGCGGTATGAGTGACAACACCAGTTACCTGCCCAGAGGTTATGAATGATCCTTGAAAAAGACTATTTGTTCGTTGATAGATCTCTTTTTTTCCACTAATGGTCCGTGCATTTTTTGCCACTGGCTGAGATTCGCCCGTGAGCATAGATTCATTTGCATAGACTCCGTCTGCACGTATAATGCGAAGGTCCGCAGGAACTTTGTCACCTTCTCCGATATGGATAATGTCACCAGGAACGAGTTTTGTTGCATCAACTTGCTGCAATGAGCCGTGTCGGTAGACGGATATTCTTTGTTGATCAGTTTTTCGAAGCGAAGCAATTACCCGTTCAGTAGAAAACCGCTGAATGTAGTAAATGCAGGCACTAATAAGTATGATGACGGCAATTACTACTGCATCAAGATATGCATGGTGCCACAAGCTTATAGCAACGGCCACACCCAGAATGAGTGTGAATATATTTGCAAATGGTTCGATGAGTTTTTTCCATAACGGCTCGCCCTTGACAGTAAGTTCATTAAGGCCATATGTTGCGAGTCTCTTTTCTGACTCGTGTCGAGACAATCCGTCGGTGCTTGTATGAAGCTTTTTAAGGGCTTCCTCGGGTGTCATCGTGTAAAAATCCATTACATACTATTGTACTATGGACGACGACACCCGTGAACATGTTTAGTTGGTTACGAGATCTTTACAAGCTCTAGGCGTCGCATGCCGTGCCCGTTGCTCCACTCAACTACGTCCTTTACGGTTTTTCCAATGAGGTTACTCCCAACGGGACTGAGTACTGAAATTCGTCCATCAAGCGGATTTGCCTCTACGCTTTCAACAAGAGTGTATCGGAACATCCTTCCCTGCTGGTCAATGAGGTCAACAACAGACCCCACCGCTACCTTAAGGCGAGTTCTTTTCGATGGTATAAGCTTAGCCCTGCTCAGAATAGTGCGTTTCTCGTGGAGTTCAGACTCGATGGCTTCAAGACGCTGGAGCTTTTCTATACGCTCGAACCTGTCGTCGTGGCCATGTGTCTTATCGCTCTCCTTTAAGCTTCGCTGGATTGCTGAAAGGTCTTGTTCAAGTTGCGTGATAGATTTTCTAAGATCTTTCATCCCCTTTTTGCTCAGAAGAATTGGTGCGTGTGTCAGTGATGAAGTTTTTGATACGGTGGTGGTGTTCATAGGTGTTCACTCCCTTCCTTTATTGTTTGGGTAGCTGATGCTACTGAACCTAGTATCGCACCTCATTCTGAGATAGGCCTTAACTATATGGGTATAATTGTTGTATTTTTTATTAAGACGACGTACCGTTACGAGGGGTGCTATTTTTGGCAACAGGAAGGTAGAACGTGAAGACTGTTTCTTTTGCATTACTTGAGACGGTTATGTGTCCGCCATGAATATCAATAATTTTCTTTGCAATCGACAGCCCAAGTCCATAGCCATTCTGACTACTCTTGGTTCGAGATTGGTCGCCACGATAGAAGCGATCAAAAAGTCGATCAATCGAATGTTTATCAATGGCCGGCCCAGCGTTCTTGATGCGAAAAGCGATACTTCCCCGTTGTTCAAAAATACGTATCGCGATACGGGATTCCACGGGGCTGTATTTTAATGCATTTTCAATCAGGATATCTATAACCTCCCTGATTGCCGGCTCGTTTCCGTACACAGCTGCTTTTTTTCGTGTTTTTAAGTCAAATCTTTTTGCCTCAGGATGTGTCGCGAGGATTGATGTTACAATCTCCGGAATGTCGACAGTAACCACCTCAAGCTGGTCGTATTCCAGGCGTGATAAGTGAAGAAGCATCTCTGATAGAGAGATGAGCTTGTTTACTTCCTCTAGATTACTCTCAAGGAGTTCACGAGCCTCTGGGAGTGTGAGTGATGTATCCCTGAGGTTTACTTCAAGCTCGGCCTTCATTGCCGCGAGGGGGGTTCTCAGCTCGTGGCTTGCGTCACTTGTAAACCGCCCCTGGGCTTCGTGTGCCTGTTGGATGGGTCGCAGGGTGCGTTTCGCCATGATATATGATGCGAAGCCGCCAGTGATAAGCACGATAAGATTAACCTTTACAAGGAGTGATAGCATTTGTCGCGATGCTGTCTCAAGCTCGGTGATCCTTAGGGCGTCGGCTATATCCGGGAGGGTCTTGAGATGCGTAGAAAACGGGAGTGACGGTGTAATTGTATCGTCAATAATATTGTGTTGCAGTGCCTGGAGGCGAAGATTAACCTCGTTGACACTCAGTTGATAAAGAACGGCACTAAATGCGATACTAATTACCATAAGTATTGTGAGATACCATGCAGTCAGCTTGAGTGTTGTAGATTGAAAGAGTTGCACAGATTAGGCCTCGAGCTTGTATCCAAACCCTCTTACTGTATGAATCAGTGGATTCTTGAAGGGAGCGTCAATTTTTGTGCGAAGGTACTTAATGTATACCTCGACAGTATTTGGGAGTACATTGGCATCATAATCCCAGACATGTGCAATAATTACTTCTTTACTAAGGGGTCTGCCTTGGTTCCGCATAAGATACTCAAGAAGTGCGAACTCCCTGCTTGTTAACTGGATTGGAGTGCCCGCCCTTTCAACTGCATAGGTAACCGTATCAAGAGTAAGGTCGCCTGCAGACAAGATGGCAGGTTGCTGCTCTGTTGGTCGACGAAGGAGTGCCCGGACTCTTGCGAGAAGCTCTTCAATTGCAAAAGGTTTGATGAGGTAATCATCGGCTCCAGCATCAAGCCCTTTTGTGCGCTCTTGGATGCTGTCGAGTGCACTTAAAAATAGAACGGGCGTATGGATCTTTGCTGACCGCATTGCTTTTACTATGCCAAGGCCATCGTATTCGCCGGGAATCATCCTATCGATAATCGCAATATCATAGGGCTCGGTAGTTGCCATTGCATATCCCTCGTCACCGTCATAGGCAATATCAACTGCATACGTTTCTTGCTGCAACGCTTTCCCGATAGCACGTGCTATCTTGTGTTCATCTTCTATCACTAGCACTCTCATGCTTTTAGTATACAGTAAAATTCTGAGACAGGGCTGAGTCTACGTGCTGGAAGGAGTGTGGCGGTTGCTCCAAGATTCCATTGCCTGAAGAATTGGGATAAGTTCTTTGCCTTTTTGAGTGAGACAGTAGCGACAACGGGTTGATTCTGGATTTTGGACTTTTTCTATGATGCCTTCGTTTTCAAGCGTCGTAAGACGTGCCGATAGTGTCCGCGGGTTAATTCCCTCGACAGCATCTTGGATGCGACTAAAGCGTGCATCTGATTCGTTGGCAAATAAGCGAAGAAGCTGAGGTGTCCACTTATCACCAAGTATGTGTGTTGCTGCTTTGACGCATCCAATTGTTGCTTTCATTGTCTTTACTATACATTAACAAGTAAGGATTGGGCAACTGTATTATGAAATGAGGCCCTACTTCTTTGACTGAAGATGGCTCATGCTATATTCCCATGATGCATCGGTCTTCTTGTGGGGATTAAACATATAAAGCGGATCAAAAATTTCTTTTATAGACTTAAGAATGGTATATATTTCATGACCAAATTGTGCCCGCAGCCAGGGTCCGCGTAACATGCCATCTCCATGTTCGCCAGAAAGAGTTCCATCAAATTCGATTACTAATGAGGTAATATCTCTCATAAGAGCTTCAATTTTCCCAGTTTCATAGGAAGTCTTGGATTTCTCTAGTGGAACGATGTGAAAGATACCGTCGCCGTAGTGACCGTGTATTACCGCTTCAATGCCATGCTTTTTGAGAAGTTTTCTGAGTCTAGAAAGGAAGCTGTCGACATGGCGAACATTCACCGCCATATCGTCAATGAAGGACGCTGCATGGTAGGTCTGAATAAGATCTTGGATGAACAAACGGGTGGAGAGCTGTGCTTTTTTGACGGGAGTGCCAACCCATTCTGCGTCGATAATACTGTCTGTCCCAAGCTTTTGCCGGCTCATTTCTTGCTGAACCCGCTCTATGGTATTGATAAGCTCTTCTGCCGTATCTGCACTAAATGTCGCAGTAATGATATGCGACACTGTATCTTTTCGTTGCTTTACAGGTACTGGCAGGCGTGAGGCAAGTTGCTTGCTATACTCTAGTGCCCCAAGTCTTTTTCGGAGCGTCTTTCGGCTCTTTAGTGATTGTATGAGGGTAATATCATCAAATCCCTCAATGCTTAGGGGTTCATATTTTCGAAGTGTTTCGATAGCGGCTGAGAGCTTTTTTAGACGCGGTACTGCAACAGTAACGCTTCCTGTGAACGCGGGTTTTTTGACGGTCCCTAAAGTAACGGCGGTAATAATGCCAAGCGTCCCCTGGCTGCCTGTAAATAGTTGAGTGAGGTCAAATACCCCTGACTCTTTATCCCAGACATCCCAGATATTGTAGCCACTTGCGTTTCTTTTGGTGTATGGCCGTGCATTCCGAATACTATCGTAGTGCTTATCAAGGATACTATAGATGTGCGAGTAGAGCCGACCCTCATAGGACTGCTCTGCCATCTTACGGTCCAGCTCTGGCTTTGTAAGCGGACGAATTGTGTACTCGTTGCCATCTGCAAGGATGACGTTGAGTGACTGTACCCATCGCTGGGTGCTGCCGTATCGATACGACCAATCTCCACCTGCATTATTGCCTACCATTCCACCCAGTGTCGCAGCGTCTCTACTTGATGGGCTTGATCCAAGTGCACGCCCATGGGCATGAAGTACATTCTCTATATCAGCAACGCGGACCCCTGCCTGTGCTTGCATGGTTGTTCCGTTAAAATGATGGATTGAGGATAATTTTGTCATATCGACAACAACGGATGAGCCAATAGATGCACCCGTCATATCAGTTCCAGCACCCCGAGGGGTAATTCCAAGTGAGGGGTGTGTTGTTTTATGAGCTGAAACAAACCGAACGATCTCTTTGAGGTCATTTATTGTTGCCGGGGTTGCAACGGCATCCGGTGTTATCTCGAAAACACTTCCGTCAGTACGATAGAGTGCCCTAGTGCTAGGTGCGGTAGTAATGGTACCTTCTATGCGTTCGCGAAGGTGTGGAATGAGATGCTCCATAAGTACTCTTACTATAGATAAGCATTATCGGTTTGTCTAGAGTGAGAGGGTGCTATACTAGGTATATGAGAACTCGAATTGAAATAGATACTTCTACATTTGTACGCTTTTGGCTTGTCGTATTTGCTATTGGCCTCGTTGGATTTTTGCTGTATAAGGCCCAGATAGGGCTTATCATCCTGGGTGTTTCATTTTTCTTGACAATGGCCTTGCACCGACCGGTGACATGGATTGCAGCAAAACTCCCCGGTAAAAGCCGTGTTGGGGCAACTGCACTTGCGTATATTGCAGTTATCTCTCTCCTGTCGGCAGTTATCTTTCTTGTCGTACCGCCAATTGTCCAGCAGACGGCACGTTTTGCACAAAATGTCCCAGAGTTTGTCGACTCTGCGGGAAGTCAGTGGCAGGGTCTGAATGCGCTTATTGCTGAATACGGCCTACGCGACCAAGTAGATGCTGCGCTCCAGTCTGTAAAAAACAATGCAGCGGGATGGGCAGGTAATGTCGGGCAGCATGTTATTGCTGGTGTTGGCTCTCTCTTCTCCTTCATCGCTGCACTTATCCTGGTACTAGTACTCACCTTCCTCATGCTTATAGAAGGGCCAGAATGGATGAAACGCATATGGCGTCTATACTCTGACAAAGAAAAGATGAAGTATCACCGTCATGTTGCGGGTCGCATGTACGCGGTGGTGAGCGGGTATATCACCGGTCAACTCTCTGTATCGTCAATTGGCGCACTCGCCGCCGGGCTTGCGGTGTTTGCACTCAGCTTCATTTTCCCCGCGGTCGATGCAAGCCTTGCAATGCCAACCGCTGCAATTACTTTTGTACTCTCGCTCGTCCCAATGTTCGGTGCAACAATTGGGGGTATTATTGTCGGACTGCTCCTTGCACTTAACAGTATTCCAGCAGCCATTGCATACGCCATCTTCTTTGTCGTATACCAGCAAATTGAAAATAACTTTATCTCCCCGCATATCCAGGCGAAGCAAATAAATCTTTCCGCCCTGATGGTACTTGGTGCGGTCACCATCGGCCTTTATATGTTTGGTGTTGTCGGTGGTATTATCGCTATTCCTATTGCTGGTGTAGTGCGTGTTCTTATTGACGAATATCTTGCTCGAAAGGACACCCGCTCACCACATAAGAAAGTCAGGCTTCTTTCCACAAAGAAGTAACGCTGTATACGCCCAAGCAAAACAGCCCGCATTTTGGGCTGTTTTTTATACCTCTTTGTACTCCCAGAGTGTGCCGTCCGGGGTGTCTCTCACTATGATTCCGTCAGTAAGGAGTTCGTCTCGTAGCGTATCTGATACGGTAAACTCCTTATTGCTTCGTGCCTGTTCGCGTTCTGCAATGCGTTGTTTTTGGATGTCCGTGATGTCAGGAGTTGTATCAAGGAGTGCAAGGCCAAGGAGGGCATCTATTGACTCAAGAATCGCTATAAACGCTGCTCGTGGGATAGTACTGGGTGGCACAGCTGTAAGCTGACTGAAAAGGGCATCTATACGGGCAAGTGCTTCGGGAGTATTGAGGTCATCGGCAAGTGCCTCGAAGATACTTTCCTGTGCTGTTGTAAGTAACTTTCCGAGATCGCTCTCTACGGCTCCATCCTGCGGTCCGTCGATAATTTGATGTCTGAGTGCAGCAACAGAAAGCCAATGGTACCGGCGATTACGTGCCGCCTTGAGGCCCTCGAGAGTAAAATTACCTTCGGATCGATAGTGTCCTTGAAGAATTGCCATTTTAAGATCAAGCGGATGAAGGCCCTTCTCTTGGATATCCTGAAGCGTATATCCGTTGCCAAGTGATTTGCTAATTTTCGTACCCTCTACCTTTAGGTGGTTAGAGTGAAGCCAGTAGTGTGCGAACGGTTTGCCTGTTGCCGCCTCTGACTGGGCAATCTCATTGGTGTGATGCACGGGAATGTGGTCGATCCCACCGGTGTGTATGTCGAGCGTCTGTCCAAGAAGTTCTATGGCCATTGCTGAACATTCAAGGTGCCAGCCAGGGAAGCCCTGCGGTGTTGTATTGTCGTCGGTCACATCTGCCGGTGTCTCCCATTGCATGTCACGCACTTGCCCTTTGGGGGTGAACTTCCAGAGTGCAAAATCACTTGGGTTTCGCTTTTCTTCGTTGTGAGTAACACGCGCCCCTGCTTTTTGTGCAGCAAGGTCAAGATCGGCAAAATCTGCATAATGTGGAAAGAGGGATGTATCAAAGTATATACCGTCAGAAGTTTGATACGTATATCCTTTCTCTTTAAGGGTTCGCACAAGGGCAAGCTGCTGGGGGATATATTCAGTGGCACGCGGCATGTACGTTGGTGGAATAAGGTTAAGCTGTGCCATGCCATGTATAAAGTCTTCTGTATAAAACTGGGCAACTTCCCATGCTGTCTTGCCTTCTCGGCGAGCACCTTTTTCTAGCTTGTCTTCACCTTCGTCCTCATCACTCACAAGATGGCCCACGTCCGTGATGTTCATGACGCGCTGAACAGTAAAGCCCGCCCCCGTGAGTGTCCGTACAAGAATGTCCCAGTAAATATACGATGCCCAGTTTCCAACGGTGGGTGTGCTGTAGACTGTTGGGCCGCAGGTGTAAAGCGAGACGCTGTTATTTGATTGCGGTGTAAACGGCTCGATAGATTTGCTCAGCTGTGTATAAAACTGCATCACGTACTACTCCCCGCTCGCCAGTGCCTTTTGTGTTGCTGTGATAAGCTCGGTTCGGACTGTTTGGTAGTCCTCGTAGACCTTAAAGCCTGCCGCGTATTGATGGCCACCGCCACCAAAGTACCCAGCAATATGATGGGCAATTGGTGCATTCGTCCTAATCTTACCGGTCACTTTTCCGTCTGGGTAGGTTTTTATAGCAATGGCCACTTCGACAGTATCGACAAGCCGCATTTCCTCAAGAACAAGCACACTTGGGTTGTAGCGGTCGCTGTACTGCTCTATATCTTCCCATGGAATATGGACAGTTGCGAGCGCACCTTCAAGGTCGTACTCAATCCTGCCAATTAACGCACCTTTGTATGCAAGAATATCTGCCGGTTTTTTCATGTACTCTCTGCGTCGTGCCTCAATATCTGACGGTACAGCACCAAGCCGTACAAGGTCTGCGGCAACTTGGTAGCTTGATGCCGTTGTCGATTGGGTAGTGAGGCCCAGGCTGTCCGCCTGAATGCCAATGAAAAGGGCCTCGGCTGCGGCGGGTGATATGTCAAGCTGTGCAGTTGAGGCAAAATTATAAATCACTTCAGTGGCAGCAACTGCGGTACTGTCGATAACCGCAGTGTACTCAAAAGGAAGGTCTGATCCCGTCTCTTGATGGTGGTCAAAGATAAGTACGGGGTGTGTTTCAAAAAAACTTCTTGCCCCGGGAATAGTGAGTGTCTGCTGAAGAAGGAGTGCACTTGTTGTGTCAACGAGTATCGCAAGGTCGTAGTGCGATGACCAGTCTTTCTCTACCCTATCCCACCCGTTGATATACCGAAGGTATTTTGGTATATCAATTGCACAAAAGAGCGTTACTTTCTTGCCTGCATCTCCAAGAATTTCCTCAAGTGCACGTGCACTTGCAAGGCTGTCGCCATCAGGGTTTTCCGGCTGAATAATAACTATAGAGGTGGCGTCGTTAATACGTTGTTGAGCTGCTTCAAACATTCTTTTAGTATACCACCTCTTACGACACCTCGCTACACAGGTTATTGACAAAATATTCAACTTATGCTATAATCCATACAACTTGTGCTCATACAAGGACTCTACAGTACAGTACACCAGTATTTTCTACAGAGACACTGAAAGGAGCGCAAGATGCGCTATTCAGAATTCAATTTTCAACTATTTCGAGCAGTGACGCTTCTGATGGTCGTCGGAATCATTTTCATGCTTTCAATTGACCCGGCACTCATTTTTGAGCGACCGAGTCTGCAGCTGATGATTGTCCCGATGGTTGTGGTATACCTCGCTGTCCTGTGCATTGTCGCATGGAAGTGGTTCGTGGTAGGCTCGGCTCGCAGTTCAGTCAAAGGACTGCACAGTGCGTGTCGTGCAGTCTTGCGTCTCTCTGGAAAAGACGAGGCGGAAGTGTCGAACTACGAGCAGACCCGAGTTCGTGTCGAAGTTATGGAGGGGGGTGTGTACCGTGTTTCGCTCCTCCCAAGAAAAGGGGTTGGTGTTTGCCTTGAGTTGACCCGGTACGCATTCGAATCTCACAACGTGGGTTTACGCGTGCCTATCGACCGATCCCTGGTTGTGCGTCTACGTCATCTTATTGAGGCATACAGCCTCAATATAGACACTGAGAAGCTTGCACATCGAATTGCCGAAGTGCGAGACGGTGAGCTGGAAAAGTTGACCAAGAAGGCTGAAGGTTTGGATTTTGTGCACACCCCTGCATAAATCCTGAATAGCGATCGCCCCGTACTACTCTTACAAGGAGTGGTGCGGGGCTTTCTCATTTCAAGGTAAAACTAAAGGGCTCGACGGCCTTCAAGGGCGTGGGAGAGTGTAATTTGGTCGGCATACTCAAGGTCGACACCAACAGGAATTCCACGAGCAAGCCTACTCATTTTCACGTCAAGGCCAGCCTCTTTGAGGTAATTCTGAAGGAATAAAGCTGTCGATTCTCCTTCGACGCTTGCGTTTGTTGCGATAATCACCTCTTCGACAGCATCTTCTTTGATCCGCTTTGCAAGCTCGGGGATATGAAGCTGATCCGGTCCAATCCCGTCAATAGGGCTCATTGCCCCGCCAAGGACATGGTATGTGCCCTTGAACTGCCCCGTACGCTCTAGTGCAATGATATCAAGCGGCTCCTCGACAACAGCAACAAGCTGCTTGTTGCGATCGGGGTTGCTATAAAGCGGAGAGATGGCCTCTTCGCTGTCGATAAGAGCGAAGGTTACGGGGCATGTCTTTACTTGCTCATGGATATCGTGAACCGCTGCAGAAAGACCGTTCGTAATTCGACTATTGGCACGCAATAAATAATACGCATACCGTTCTGCGGTTCGTTGTCCAACGCCTGGAAGATGCCCTAGCTCTTCAATGAGTACCTCTAGTGCACGGGGAAGTAAATCTGCCATGTATATGGGCACGCCTGCTACGAGATGCAGGGAGCGCTCTTTCTAGAGACCGAGGTTACCTAGTCCGCCCATAAGTGGCTTCATCTTTTCTGCCGCAACTTCCTGTGCTTTCTGTAGCCCGTCGCGCAGTGCAATTTCAATCCAGTGCTCAAGTTCTGAGATGTCTTCAAGGTCAACCATTTCTGGATTGATAGATACTTTCTTTATCTTCAACTCACCAGTAACCTGCACAACAACGGCACCGTCCCCTGCTTCAACTTCGATAATTTCTTTTTTAAGGTCACTCTGTGCCTTACGTAGCTTATTTAGCATTTTCATTTGGTCAAAAGCCATATTCCGTCCTCCGTCATTTCTACTTCTGTTATTATATCATAGCCCCGTGAGCTTATTTCGTGTCTTTCTTGTAGACATAAAACCTGTCTGATTCGCCACTGAAGCTATTAGTGATAATAGATTCTATGCGATAGCCCTCTGGCGTAGTGCTTCTGGCGGCACGTGTTTCGATAAATGTACCCGACTGCACAGGTATCTCTGTTGAGACCCACAGGTCTTGTCTGTATTTGGCAAGAGCATCATAGAAAGGCTTTTCTGATGCGGCAACGCGTATAACAACCTCTCGCTCTGGAAGGAGCGACAGATCTTTAGAAAATAGGTTTGCGACGACAGGAGTGTAGTGGTATCCATAGGCATAACGAATGACACCTGTGGATATGAGTGCACCAACAAGGATAACTATAGGGATAAGCCCGCCTATCCGTGCATAGGGGTTCCGAGGGAATAGCCTGTACCAATATCCAATGAGGCTGGTAAGTCCTGCGGCGAGCATGAGCATAGACGGTACAAATGAAACACTGGTAAATGCAGGATTAAGCAGAAGCACGGGAATGAGCATAATACTCCAGAGAATGATAAGGTAGCTGCGGGTTGTCTCTCTTGTTCTAACGAGCCTGTAAAGGCCGATGGTCATAATGAGCACCGAGCCAAGCCCGAACACAGGCGTAAGGATGGCCGAGGCACTTGGTGACCAAAACATAAAGTACTGCTGAACGACGGCGAGAGCGTTATCAAGAATATTTGGCGGCCATGATTCTGGAAGCCCAAGGAGTGTCAAGCCAAGTGACGGGTTCTGAATACTTCCTATAATGAGAGGAGCGAGGAGTAGCACGCCTATTGCAGAGATAATAGCGAGGCGTTGCTTTGGAAGTTTTCGAAGAGTCGCCCTTAGGTGTGGATGAAGTACGGTCGTGAGTATGACGGCAAGGAGTGGGTAGATACTGAGCGGTGAGTACAGGCTGAGTGAAACTGCAATTACGAAAGCAATTTTTGCTGCAAAGCGCCACTTTAGTCCACGCGTCACCTGTGTTCCCAGGAGAAGAATGACAATTGGCCAGAATATATAGAGAATGTCAGGGGTGCCCGACTGAGCAATAAAGAGAAATTGCCCGGTTGCAACGGCAATAAGTGACGCCAAAACGGCCACATTGAGTGTAAACCAGCGTCGGAGAAGTATGATAAAGCCTACGGCAGCGGCGAGCCCCAAGAGGAGTGAGGGGAGTTTAATTGAAAATTCAGAAATACCAAAGAGGGCAAAACTTCCAGCTTGGAGAAGATGATACGGCAAGTTTGGAATTACCAGTGACTGTAGGCTTGAAAATGAAAGTGCGGCACTGGTGGTTGCTGAGGCTTTTTCTGCAACAGAGAGGCCGCCTGGGCTAATAAGAGCCGCCAGTAAGAGGAGTGATACCAGCAGGAGGCCGATAATGCCGTAGCCAATGGCGTAGCGCCACCGATAAAGAAAATACTGGGAAAAATCATCACTTTTTTTCATATGTTCTAGTCCTAGTATACCACTAACGGAGCATGAGCGACTTACTCATGGCGTCGATCGAGTGACATGAAGCGGAGACGTTCTGGGTGGAAGTAGAGTTCGACGGTTCCAACAGGGCCATTACGGTGTTTTGAAATGATGAGATCGGTGACATTTTCGCGTTCTGTTTCAGGGTTGTAATACGCCTCACGGTAAATGAACATGACGATATCGGCGTCTTGCTCGATTGACCCTGATTCACGGAGGTCGGCAAGTTGCGGAATTTGTGGGCTACGGTTTTCTACAGAACGAGAGAGCTGACTAAGTGCAATAACGGGAACGTTCAGCTCACGTGCAATCAACTTGAGGCCACGTGAAATTTCGCTCACCTCTTGAACACGGTTTCCGTCTGACTTTCCGCTTCCCTGCATGAGCTGGAGGTAGTCGATGATAATCAGACCAAGCGGCTGCTCGTGAGCAATACGGCGCGCCTTTGTGCGCATTTCAAGAACGCTTACCCCCGGCGTGTCGTCAATAAAAATAGGAGCTTCGGCCATCTCGCCCATTGCCTCAGAGAGTTTACTGAAATCATCATCGGAAAGATTACCGGTGCGAATATTCCAGGCATCTACGCCGGATGCATCGGCAAGCATACGGTCGACAAGCTGCTCTTTGCTCATCTCGAGGCTGAAAAAGAGTACTGGCTGTTTTGCAATTGTCGCAACATTGTAGGCCAGGTTTGTGACAAGTGTCGTCTTGCCCATTGCTGGACGTGCTGCAAGGATGATAAGGTCGCTCCGTTGTAGCCCTGCAGTCATGTTGTCGAGATCGCGGTAGCCTGTGCGGACACCCCTTAGTGCACCCTTATTGCGATGAAGTTCTTCCATGCGGTCGAAGCTGTCCGTTAGGATGGCCTCTAGTGCAACAAGATCTTGCTTTGTTGACTGGTCGCTGACGGAGAAGAGTTCGGCCTCTGCACGCTCAAGAAGCGACTGCGTACTCTCCTCTTCGTCGTATCCCATCTCTGCAATATCGGCACTTGCCTTAATAAGGCGACGGCGAATTGCTTTTTGCTGGACAAGCTCTGCGTAGGCTTCAGCGTGAGCAGAGGTGGGTACGTAGTTGGTAAGCTCGGTAAGGTATGCCGAACCGCCAATTTCATCAAGTTGTTTTTTTTGCTTTAAAACATCAGTCAGCGTAAGGAGATCTACTGGCTTATGCTTTTCAAAGAGGCTCATCATTGCACCGTAAATCATGCCGTGACGCTTGTCGTAGAAATCTTTTTCGGTGACATGCTCGCTAATATCGGCAAGTGTTTCCTCGTCAATAAGTACAGCTCCAAGAAGACTCATTTCTGCGTCAAGGTTTTGCGGGGGGATTCGTCCGGCCGGATCCTGCGATGAATGCGATGCTGTTGCCATACTACTTACCAGAATACCCTTATAGGGCGTCCGGGGCAACCTCTACCCCACCACCCATAATATCTGCGATTGCAGATGCGGTGCTGTTTTTGAGTGGTGCACGCTCTGGGATGGTGGTGATCTCGACATCACCCATTCCAAGAGCTACAAGCGATTCATGGAGGTGTGTACTGTACTTCGTATCGTCAAGCTTCTTCTTGTAGAATGCGTTGGCCGTATAGAGTAAGACTTCATTTCCGTTTGGCTCTGGGGTGCATTTTGACAGGACGCTGAACAGTGCAACAAAGTTTTGTCGCGTATGCTCTATGAGTGCATCCCAGTTGAACGCCTGTGGTTCAACAGAGGCATCGGGTGCCTTTTTCTTGGGCGTTGCCGGCTCTACTTGTTTAAGCTCACTCACCTTTGCGACAATTTCTTTTGGGGATGCCGCAAGTGCAACCGTTTTTGGTTTTTTAGGTGCCGCTACGGGCGTGTTTTGAAGAGGGGCGGCTTGTGTGGATGTAGGTGCCGCAGTGGTATCTGGAGATATAGCACCCCTTCCTAAGACGCTCAGGAGTTTCATCCGGGGGTACGAAGACCGTGGAACGTCAAGGAGAGCGTCAAAGAGCGGAAGAAATTGCGGGTTTTCCGCAAGCACACCTTTTATGTGTTCTATGAGTTGTTGCGAGAGTAGTGTTGCGTCAATACCCTCTGCTTCAATGAGGTCAAGCTGTCGAACGATAGCCGGAAGGTCACCCTTGAGTGAGTGGTCGAGTAGTAATGCAAGATGTGCCGCTGATGCAAGGCCCAGTAGTGATTCAATAAGTTCGGCAGTAATAGGGCCGTCCGAGGTACTTTGTATATTTGCTACCTGATCCAGCATACTGATACTGTCACGAAAGCTCCCCTGCCCCCTTTGAGCAATGAGTAGTAGTGCATCGTCGTCTATGGGGATGTTTTCTGAAGTTGCAATTGATTTTAGGTGGCTTGCTGCTACCTGTGGTGCAATTGCTCTGAAGCTGTAATGCTGGGTGCGACTAATGATTGTTGCTGGGAGTTTATTAACGTCCGTTGTAGCAAGGATGAATACAACATGTTCTGGTGGTTCCTCTAGTGTTTTAAGGAGTGCATTGAATGCTGGCTTTGAAAGCATGTGTACTTCGTCGATGATATAAATCTTCTTCTTTGCCGAAGTTGGTGCAATTTGTACCTTTTCGCGAAGATCACGAATATCTTCTACGCCGTTATTACTTGCTGCGTCGATTTCGATAATATCAAGATGGTGAGATTCTTCTTGATAAGGAAGCTGATTAATTTCATACGCAAGAATACGTGCGATAGATGTCTTCCCGACACCACGAGGCCCTGTGAAAAGGTATGCATGTGCGACGCGGCCTGTATCAAGGGCACGCCTAAGAAGCGTTGTGATATGTTCTTGTCCAACTACATCTGCAAGCGATGTACTTCGGTACTTTCGATACAAGGCTATAGACACCGTATTCCCCTATGTTATTTTACCCTACTCACCATTGTCCGCTATGCTGAGGTGTTGAGGTGTCGTGTTTTTTACAAATCTCTCAAATTAAGTATACCTCCGGTGTATAACAGAGGTATGGAGGGTACTTTTTTTCAGTTCTTGGATACTCCGGTCAGCAGTGATAGTGTTCACTACTGACCGGCTTACCCACTACGCCAGCAAGGCGTGCGATGCCGCGTGATGTCGCCAGGGCTCAATTCTTCCTTCAAGCTCTCTGGCGATTCGTCGGGCACGGTTCTCGCTAATGCCGAAGCCGAACATATCGAAAAATTCGACAAGTCCCTGCTTCAGATGGTTGTCAAGCTCACCCAGTGTCATTTCGTCATCGATATCACACAGCATCTTTACGGCATGACTGGGCGTGAAGAAGACGTATGTCATATCTGCATTAACGGTTGATGTAACGAGGAGACTCTGAATAGGTGTATTCTCGATACTTCCATATAACATCCGTGCCCTGTCGTGAACTCGCTCTTCTGGTAATTTGCACCTAAGGAGGTTATCGCTCAGTGCGATCTGCAGATAAGAGAAACGGCTCTTGCCAAGGCCTGGAATTGCTCGAATCTCTGGGTAGCTCATGAGCAGGATTGGACAGATATTTCCGTGCAGTGTGCTTTCTAGGTGCTGCTGGGTGCCACCAAGGCGTCCGACAGACGACCTTTCAAACAACTCCTGAATACTCGGGATGGTGGTGTGCATGACGCTCATTTCTGTAGTGGATAAGGACAATAATAGCCGTGCATTCACACGACTACCATTATGTATATTATAGCATCTTTATCTGTAAATAGCAACATCCGCCCAGGTGGACGGATGTGCATAGGTTTACGGGCTGTTTCTAGAGTGCCGCTTCGACTGCCGCCCAGGTTGCGTCGGGGTTGTCAGAGGGAACGATAATGGTTACCTGATCGCCAACATTGATACGGAAATAGGTAACGCTGGCAAGAAGTATTCGGTATTCCCTACCGTTCGCTTCTACGTAGTATGCGCCGTCGTGCTGTGTCATTGTTCCGATAATTTGGGTTCGTGGGATTGGATCAATCTGCTTGTAGATGAAACTGCCATCATCAGCGATGGTGAGCTTGAGTAGGTCGCCTTCAACAAGCTTAGACTTGCTTGCATAATTTGCTGGCACGGGGTACTCTTTGCCGTCGGGGCCTATCATCTTCTGGCCATCGAAGACACCTTCGATAATTTTTCCACCAACCTCTTCGTTTGTTCCGGTTCGAGGGGTGATGACGGTTCCATCATCACCGACAATGCTAATGAGTAGCTCTTTTGCTGCCGCTAGGTTTGTTTCTGCCTCTTGAATAAGCGCATGAAGTCGCTTTACTTGTTTTTCTGGTAGGTCAGACATGGTCTCGCAATTTCCTTATCTGTATGTGTTTTGAAATAGTATTAGTTTTACTTATAGCAAGGTATGTGACAAAAGTCAAGAAAACATAGTGTTATACCGCTCCGCTTATACGCTAGACTACGGTAAGACAGCCCTCTTCTTCTGGAATGTGTGGGCATAAAAAATGCAGCCCAGTGTGAGCTGCATTTCCGGCGTCTATCTAGTACGAGACTCTAATGGATAGAAGTGTCCATACTCCGCCGTTATTGTCACTCCTGAGCCGAAACTCCGAGCGACCATCGGTAAGCGTAAAGATCCTTGCTATACGTTCGCCTGAGCGAACAATACAGCCAATCCCCGCATCTATGAAATTGTAGGTTGCCCCATCAAATTCTACCTGCTGCGGATAGGCGGTAAGGTTCTTTTTAAACCCTACCCTTGTTACGCGTACCTCTTTGTTAATTGTTGTGTTGGTCATACACCACTCCTTGCCTACGGTTATATAAGCGAACGGGTTTTGGAGTGCGAAAGTTAAAACTTTCTTAAATCCAGCGGTGGATAGGACCGGCGACCGCTCTATTGAAACGCCAATCTGTTTACCACGATGGAGGTGTACATACATCTATAGATGTAAATATATAAGCTTGTAGGTGAAAAGGTGGATACCAGTACTTACATAGCTACTATTAGTATAGTCTACTGGATACTAATAGTGTCAATAGAATACGGGCGTGGAAAAATAACAGTGGTATACTAATGATATGAGCACGGGGTTTACTATTCTTTTTCATTCATCTAAGACGATGCGGGCAAGTAGCGAGGTGTCATTAAAAGCATATTCTGCACCGCCTCTTTTAGAGAAGGCCCAGGAAATTGCAGGCTACATGCAAACCCTTGATCCGTCGCAGCTTATGCAAGCGATGAAGCTATCGCCCGTTCTTGCAGAGAAGACGCATAGTGCGTGGCAGTCATGGCAAGAGCGAAAGTATACGCTTCCTGCTATCGATGCATTCCAAGGCGATATGTATAGCGGGCTACAGTCCCGCTTATTCCGCGACAATGATCGTGAGTATGCCCAGGGCCATCTTTTCATCCTTTCGGGGCTCTATGGGGTTGTACGTGCACTTGATAATATTCACCCCTATCGGCTTGAGATGGCATATAGGATGCCCGACGCACCGTATGATAACCTCTATTCATATTGGGATTCTTCAATTACTGGGGTTATTCCAACTGGCCGTCCTATTCTCAATCTGTCCGTTCAGGAGTACACGAAAACAGTCCTTCCCTACACAAAAGACCGTGTTATAACGCCACTCTTTCTCACAATTAAGTCTGGCGATACGAAGCCCCGTCCTGTTGTTGTTCACTCGAAAATTGCCAGGGGTGCTTTTGCTCGCTGGGTGGTGATGAATCGAGTTGAATCCGAGGAGGATCTTAGGAACTTTTCTGAGCTGGGCTATCACTACAATGCAACGCTCAGCACGCCATCACAGCCAGTCTATGTTACAAAGAAATTTCAAGGCATCGGATTGAGTGTACGAACCCAGGTGTAGCGGTTCAATGATTATTATCCACAAAAATAACAGATAGGCGTACGTATTTGTTGTAAATAATGCTGGGACATACTGGTATTGCATATATATGCATTTTGTGCTATAATATAATACAATATTACCAAATGGTAGTAGCACCTCACAACTCAGGAGAAGGAATCAATGAAGAGTCCTCTTTTTGTCCTTATTGCCATCATTTCCCCCAAGGAAAGTTTGTGGCATCACTACTCACTGGAGGCTACCCCTGGAGAAGTCGACGGACATCGACTTATCGGACAGATGCATGTAGCAAAACCGCCTCATCCGGCGTTTCGGCAACTTGCAAGTCGTGAGTATCCAGTCAACGCAGCAACATTCATGACATTATTTTGTGACACAATCATGAAGTATGACCCCCTTGCTGGAGCGTACTGCCTGATGGTGATGCATAGCCGTCGAGACGTTTTCGATAGCTACACACTGGATCGTATCGCAAAGTCATTTATTGACCATCCCGATATTGATCACAATCAAGTGACAGTCGTTCATGTTGTAAAAGGCATGCCAGATAGTGCAATGCCGTTTGAGGAGTATCTCTCGCAGATGCACAATCATGATGATGGAGATGACATAGACGAATAGTTTACTTCGCTAATTCCCTTCTGAATTTGAGGTATACCCCCGTGGCTATGTATGTAGTGCGGGGGTTTCTCATATGTCAATAAGCACGCAAAATGCCGTCATATGATTATTTCTGCTCGTGCTTTATAATTGAGTGAGTATGAGAGGGTCTATAGGTAGTAAGGCGTCTGATAAAAAGCACTATCGTGGGTTCACGATAGTTGAACTGTTGATTGTTGTTGTCGCCTCGTCCGGTATTCGGTATCAGTATGAATCCAGTGGGGGGTTTAGTCGTTACGCTGGTTCTGTGTCTTTTTCTGATTACACTGCCTTGTGTAGTAGCCTCACAGGATCGGGGTCATTTGAGCGCTACGGTTTCTCACTGGGAAACGGCGACTGGAGAAACTGGACACGATAAGTGTTTTTATTGGCACTAAGCCGCTAGGTAATTACGCTAACAAAAAAACCGCTCCATACGGAGCGGTTTTTTCAGTTAGTCACATAGAATAGTTCGTTTCTAAGAATCGATTATTGAAGGTCGACGCTAGCGCCAGCTTCTTCAAGTGTCTTCTTAGCTGCTTCAGCTTCTTCTGTAGGAACGTTTTCCTTAACAGTTGCAGGTGCGCCATCAACGATAGCCTTTGCTTCACCAAGACCAAGACCAGTAATGTCCTTAACAGCCTTGATAACAGCAACTTTTTGAGCACCAGCGTCCTTAAGGACGATAGTGAATTCAGACTTGCTTTCTTCAGCAGCAGCGCCTTCAGCAGGTGCAGCAACAGCAACAGCAGCTGCAGCAGCTGGCTCGATGCCGTATTCGTCTTTTAGGATAGTCTTGAGTTCGTTTACCTCAAGTACGGTAAGACCAACAAGTGTCTCCGCAAATTTCTTTAGATCAGCCATGATAGCCTCCTTTAAATATTCAAAATAAATTAACTGGTTGCTTTTGCTTCAACGCCATCAAGTAATGCGTGCAAGTTGCCCGAAAGCGCGTTGGTAACATCGTTGACAGGTGAAAGCAGTTGAGCGATAACTTCGCCAATAAGTTGTTCCTTGCTTGGAAGTGATGCAAGTGCCTTTACTTCGTCGGCAGTCATAAGACCGCTTTCAAGGGAAAGACCACCAGCAATAACAAGTGTTGGATTCTTTTTAGCGAAATCGTTTAGCACCTTAGCAGGGACTACTTCGTCATCGGCACTTGATGCGTAGATCAATTGTCCGTTGAGCGATGTTGTATCAATGTCTTTGTAGGCATCGATACCTGCGAGTGCAACGCGAACCAAACGGTTCTTCACCACCTTAATGGTAACACCCGCCTCACGTGCAGTTGCACGGAGTTCTTGGATATCAGCAACGGTAAGTCCCTGATATGCCGCAAATGCGGTTGTTTTTGCACTTGTAAGAAGCTCTACGAGCTCAGCAACCAATGTGTTCTTTTTATCGCGACTAATTGCCATAAAAATCTCCTTGGTTTCTGTTATTTCTCTATGTGACCAAACTGTTAATGAGCGACATATGGCAGTGCCCGCAGTTATTTTTTCAAAGAAAAAACGTCTTTGGTTCTCGCACTGCCAAAGACGTAGAAATGTGGTTTTTAGCTCACATGTTCCTCGGTAGCGGATTAAGTGGATACTAGCTCCACGGCTACTGTCTTTGGTATGCCTAAGACAAGTATAGGTAAATGTTGTGAAAATGTCAAGGATGGACGGGTTGCACGTGCCCGTAAAAACTGATACCGTTGAGTACATACTTGCCGTCCGGTGAGTTGTCCCTGCAAACAAAGGAGAACTATGATAGCGACGCAAAGTGCCGTGTTTTCAACCAGTGCTGCTATTTACGAACAGCGCTACGGTGAGCAATGCATGAAAGAGATAGATGCGTACGTAAAGGACGTAGCAGTCCGTCCGTGCAACAGCGATGAGCTCATGAGCCGGAAGAAGAGCGTCATGTCGAGTACCGGTCTTCGCCTCGATAAGGTGCACGATATTGTCAGTGCTCGCTGTGCAGACGGTGCATATGACGAGCTGCTTGCGGCGATTCCACCCGCACTCATGCTGACATCTGTGCCTCGCAACCTTCGACGTATCGGTGTTGCACTGTAATACCCTGGTGGCCTGTTGAGTTAAGCATAGCACTTTACTCCAGGCCACCGAGCCATCCATTGGGGTGGCTTTACTTTTTTTATAAAATCTTATATAATAAGACTATGAATTCACCCTTTGAAATTGGGTCGCCTCTCGTTGAAGGTGCTAATAAAAATATTACGTACGACGAGTCGGACTTTGACGGCTATAGTGCGGCACCTGTGTGCCTTATTGGTGAAGATGCCGACCCAGAGCTTGTTGCCCGCCAGCACAAGATGTCGGAAACATTTGCTGTTGCAGTTCACGGCGAGTTTAATGGCATCGTTCGTCCAAGCGTCGAGAACTTTGTTATACATTCTATTCGGAATCGAATGCGAAGCCGAGAGGGACAGAATAGTGCCGCGTATCATATGCGACTGCATCGTGAGCCAATGCTCGATTATCTACCGGGTGTCTTTATGGATGATGTCCATACAGCATGTGAGGCTATTAAGACCGGCCGTGCATCCGTGAGACAAGCCTATATTGCTCGTCTTGCACTTGGTATGACTTCCATAGAATTTGCCAACCTTACCATGGTGGGATCGTTCAGGCGTGAACTCGAGGAGCATATGTGGGAAGAAGTGAGTGACCTTGTGGGGAGTGATGCCCGTCCCGTATCACCGAGTGATTACTACAGAGTACAGGCCCTTGGATTCGACCGCCCCCTCGAGGATGCCCAGCATCTTGGTGCTGTCCGCGTAGGGCTTAAGCGTAAATTAGGTGTACTGAGCGACGGTACAGAGGTAAAGGCACGAACGACAGCCGTTGTTAACGTCGGCTCTACATCGGGCGTTGCACGACAAGATGTTATGGAGATGATACACGCAGGGCGAGAACATCGCTCTATAGTTGACCTTCCTAGCTTTCACTCGCTCATAAATAGGATACTTGAAAACGATTTTACCGCCCCTGTCCTTGCTCGGAATGTTACTATATACGGCTTCAACCCCGAAACCGCCCATCACGTTAAGATGTATAAGGCGGATACCGCACCACTCAATATCCTCCAGAGAACACTCACGCCCGCTTAAGCTTGCTGTATGCGGGGGTCGCCCTCTAGAGGCGTCACCGTAAGGGGTAGACTACGCCCATCCTTCCATGCCCGAGGCAGCATCTGAGATGGCTCCCATGAGGCGATGAGCTCATCAAGGTTTGTTCCAGCAGAATACTTCCCGCTGAGTTTATCGTAACTTCCCTCTACTTCACCGGTGTGCATAAATACTATTTGTGCAATACGCTCGCCAACAGGCAGTACAACACTGTGACGCTGATTGAGGTTGTAAATCTCCATTGTCCATCTATTGATGTAACCAGGATCACCCCAGCCGGCGTCAAAACAAACAGCAACGCCATTTCGACCCCAGGTGCTTCGAGACTGCATACTTGTTGTTCCTGGGGGGAGTATGCCAATAAATTCTTGTGTATGGGCCAGGATACGCTCGCCCGGCTCGAGAACAATGACAGAGTGATCAAGTGGAATGTTCGCAAGGGGCTCATTCCCCGTTTGACGACACCACTCACTATGTGGCATTGCACGCTGTGGTTCGCCGAAATAATTTTCAACTTCATCTTTGTCAAAAGGGTTATAGACGGTGCTTGGGCTCTTGCGATCAGTGCGGAAGTACCACTGACCCAGTGTGACATCGACACTACTGCCGTTGATATGCTCGGGCTGATACGGGTGAAATATAATCTGTCCCGCCTCAATAGCATCTTTGATTTGTTTATTGCTATACACCCCTGTCTGCATAGAATCTCCCCTAGTTAGGCGCTGCTGTTCCACCGCTTGAGCGCTGTTTTCTCTATTGTAGCACGTCATCAAAAAGAAAAAGACCGCAGTGGGCCAGTGGAGAGCACTTCGCTGAGGCTCATCCACCGGCACCACTCCGGTCCGTAGGTACATCTAGGCTGTACGGGCCTCGAGGATACGCATGAAATTATCCTCGTTGGAAAGAAACTTCCGATGCTGCTTCCAGCCCCTGAAGTTCCCGGAACGCCTCCCCTCCATATTCTTCTTGTTGAAGTGCGGAGTTGCGGGGTGTTCGGGCGGTGACATATGCCCACTAGCTACAAGACGACTATAGAGTTCGATATCCTTCTCGAGGTCACGAACACCGTCATGTGTAAGGTAGCTCACGCGTGCACATCGGCCTGAACTCACTTGAATCGCAAGCTCAGGATTCTGCAGTGCCCACTCCTTCTCGTCCTCCAGGATGTACGGCAAGTGCCATTCACCCTTCAGAAGAAGCTTTGGAGTTGATTCGTGCATCACATCACGCATCATATGCGCAATCTTACGGATCTCCGGCTGAGCATCAGGATGGTCACGGAGTGCGAAGAAATTATCCCACTCAGTTGCCGTCACGATTACTGTGTGCCACATAAAGGGTTCGAGTAGTCGATTCGCAATCTGCTTGTGTACACCGAGCTCGAGGAGATTCCGAGCGTGTGTCATTGCATCATCACGCGCCTGTAGCCAGATAGCCGTTGCAGCCTCCTGTGCCTCTGCCGAAAGCTCCTCGTCAGCCTGCATGCCAGCCTGATTTTTACCCCAATAAATGGGGATGAACGGGTTCTCCTCAAGCCGCATAAGTTGCTTAAGGACCGGAATAGCTCGACTACTCGCCGAGTTGCGACTGAATACACGGTGTGTATTGAATTCAGCCAACACCATTCGAGGAAACGTTACCTCAAATGTCGACAATCGATCACCCGCCTCAGAAATTGAGTCGAGTACCATTTTTGCAGAATAGGACACTATGTGACCCTTCCCTTCTTTTGATTCCAAAAGGGTAAACCTGAAACGTCCACCCACCCTTGCCTGCTATTATACCAATAAAGTATGCAATATACCATAAATGATATTGCATACCGTTTATGCTCGTGATACTATTGGTACAACAATCGCTAAAACAAACAAAGGAACATCATTGCATGGAAACCTTACAAAGCGGCACATCTCCTACACTATACGAAGGTCTTGATCGTTCTACAGAAAAACTTATATCCGAACAGTTTGATCATCTCTCTCAAAAAGATCTATTTCAAACCTTCAATATTGCCTCAACACTTGATATTGGAGCTGACGGTTATTCTGATGTTGACAGGGCTGCAATCTCAGAAGGTGCTGTTATGAGTAGCTGGTTGCGGCGCACGACAGCGACGGATGCTATGGTACAGCTTGGTATGAATGAGACTACCGGCTCTATTGACCCGAAGGTTCACGTTGGGGGGTGTGTGCTAGCCGAGGTTGAGCGTATGCAAAAAGAGTATATCCATCAGAATGAACTTGTGCGACAGCAGATTCTTGGATGTCATGAAAAACTCGAAACGCAAACATCGCCAGTACATATAGCACAACTTAATATGGATATAGAGAATCTTCAGAGTTCATATAGTAGCAATGACGCTAAGCTTGCGATGCTCACCTCGTTTGAAGCGGCGGTGAGCGAAGACCCCGTGGGGTTTCTTGGCTCTATCGAAGTGGCGATGCGTGATATCGCAGATGAAGTTGCGGTCATTATTGATCAGTTGAAGTCCAAGTCAGTTAAAACAGAGGACTTAGTTGCTCTTTCGCAGGACTCTAGTGAAGAGAGGTCACCCCGCTTTGACCCTATCAAGCTGGCGGCTAGCGCAGCGAAAAGTGTCATGAGGCGGTAATGCTTCGCGGATGTGTGCAATAAAAAAACACCCCCGTAGTTGAGGGTGTTTTTGTCATCACGGTAATTACGCGACGAAGTTCTCTACCTTAATACCAGGACCCATTGTTGTACTAAGAGTAATACTCTTAACGTATGAACCCTTAATGCTTGATGGTTTCTGTGACTGAAGGCTCTCGAAGAAGCTCTTTGTGTTATCAAGAAGCTTATCACTTCCGAAGCTTACCTTACCAACGGCAAGGTGAACAATTGCCTGCTTGTCAACACGGTATTCAACCTTACCAGCTTTTGCCTCAGAAACAGCCTTTGCAACGTCAGCTGCAACGGTACCGCTCTTTGGGTTTGGCATGAGGCCGCGTGGACCAAGGAGTCGTGCGTACTTACCAAGCTTTGGCATGTATTGCGGTGTCGCAACGAGAACGTCGAAGTCAAGGACTTCCTTGTCAAGCTGTGCGAGGAAAGATTCGTCCCCAACAACATTTGCGCCAGCTTCTTTTGCTGCCTTGTGGTCAGCTTCTGGAGCGAAGACAGCAACGCGAACATCCTTACCTGTTCCGTGAGGAAGGCTCACGGTTGCGCGAATGTTTTGGTCAGCTTGACGTGGGTCAACACCAAGGCGAACGTGCACTTCGACGCTTGCGTCGAATTTAACAGGACTTGTTTCAGCTGCAAGCTTCACGGCATCTTCAAGTGTATAAAGCTTTGACTTTTCAACCTTTTCAGCAACCTTCTTGTAGTTCTTGCCGCGTCGCTCAAGTGTCGTACGTGTTACTGGCTTTGGACCCTTCTTTACTGCCGCTTCTTCACCGGTCTGGCTTGATGTGTCACCCGCTTCCTTGCGAGCTTCCTTTTCTGCCTTTTCCTCAGCCTCAGCAAGAGATTTTGCTGAACGCTTGCCAGCTTTTGCTGTGTGAACTTCCTCTGTTGGAGTTTCAGCGGCTGCTACCGGTGCCGCACCTGCAATTGCCTCTTCAATCTGAGCGATTGTGTTCTTTTCTGTTACTTCGAGACCGAGCTTTTGTGCTTCAGTAAGAAGATCTGCTTTCTTAGCCATAAATAAGACTAACCCTTTCTGTGGTAATACCGGCCCTAGGTAATACCTGGTGCCTCCCAACATTGATTTACTACTCTCTTAATATACCACAAAATGCCAGGGAACACTAGAGGTGTTACTTGAAATGAGGGCCGTTGTAGTCTGCTTCGACGAGGGTGAGTTTGTAGACGTCAACGAAGTGGTCGCGGGTATAGATAACGTTTGGAATTTGAAATCGAAAATTAGCGGTAGATAAGGACAAGACCGATCCAAAATTCTTCATTCGCTGTGTGTATTCTTGATCAGCGGTAAGGTTCATTGGGTTATCAAGATACCAACCCCCAATACCATCACTCTGCAGGAACGCTGCCGACCCAGGGCTGTAAGACACGCTACTTTTAACGCTGAGCAGTGCAGTAAGCGACGATACCTGGTTGTTCGTCTTGCGGTTGAATATAAAGTACCTTCCCCATGTCGAAACGGGAAGGTCGGCAGATACAAGCACTCGTGCCGATGCCCTTCCATTGCTGTCGATAACCTGGTAGACAGGAAGAGCTCCATTCGATGCAATGGCACTCATTCCTGCCATAAGCGGGGCTTTGCGTATACTTGAGCTGGCATTGACTGCACCTGTCCATTCATGTGTATAGCTTCCCTTTACGGGTGAACTTCCGCTAAAGTAGGAGTACTCGGGAACGTAATCACCCTTGTAGATAATCACGTCACTAATTTCGCCGTAGACCCCCGTAGTCTGCGTCCCGTTGAAATTTTGATATATCTGAAAGTTCGATGAGGCTACATATGAGGCACTTGTTACAACAGTAAGCCAGACCTCTTGCACTTCTCCGGCAGCAAGGCTTCTTGCGGAATCTGCCGACCTGGATACGATAGACCCCATACTTTCTGGATACACATTTGGACTACTCAGAACTCCCGCTGTCGAGCGAAGGCGTTTATAGGAAATAGTGTAGCGTTGATTGGGTTCAAAATAGGCTGCTGGCCGTATATCGAAGTGGTTATTTGGCTCCGCGTTCCCCATTGTAAACCGATAGGCATTCCCCGACTCAGACCATGAACTTGACACCGATGCGTGCGTATGGGTACCTGTTGCCGCGTAGTAACCAAACCCCTCGACGCCACCAATCGCACCCGGATTTCGATGAATGTTCTCGAGTACAGTTACACGAGACTCGCTTGTCGCCAGCATGAGTGGGTTTGAAGCGATGTTTGTGTAATCTGGATTTGTCGAATGGTTTTCACACGAGCCCTGACGAGGAGAGGTGCTTGCTTGTGATATGAAATAGGCTTCACCAATCATTGATCTATGAAGTATCGTCATACAGAAGGTCTTTGGGTTTACCGAGTTATTGACATCATATTGATAGTAAAGCTCTCCGGCTGTATTGATTCCGATAGACCCTAGACTCTCGGGGTAGCCGCTGTCGCCATTCTGTATCCTCAGTGTCTCGATTTTCTTAAATGCAGTGCTTAGACTTGACTGCATGGCTGATTTTTTTGTTTGTGCCTGTATACCGTTGTATGTAACGACAGTTATCGTGACGAGGAGTGCTATCACTACAATAACTACAAGGAGCTCAACGAGAGTGAAGCCATGGTGCTGCTTTCTACTTCCCATCACCACTTCCCGCCTCTGCATACTAGAATATACCAGGAACCCCATGTGTCTTAGCGAGCCACTGCAGTACACGTGACCGCTCTTCCTTTGAATGGGCCTTGTTGTACATAATAGCACCAAGAGGGTTCATGCCGGTGCTTGCAGTCTGGAGCCGTACGCCAACAAACGGCATGCCGTCCCCCGCCAGGAGTGAACGCTTTGCATACTCGGTTGCAGAGTCGTACGCAAAGCCCAGTTCTGTAGTATTGTTTCGAACCTGCACCCACCCAACGTGTTTTCCATTTGTCCGAACACCCCCTTGAGCAAGGGTATAGTTCACTGCTTGGGTTGTATCTGCCCTGAAGCGAAGTGCATTTGACCCAGCACTGTTTTGGTCAAGCTGCAAGCCATGCGATCCGGATGCCCGAACACCGGATGCCATTGAGCTCCAGGCTCCATCCATGTTTGATATTTCAAATGCCGCATACATAGTAAGGTTGCCGTAGGGGGACGTCTGGTTAAAAGAGGCATTGGTGCCCTTGACATCACTATAGCCAAGAAATCCTTCAGCGGCACTTATTGGGCTTGAACATTTGCCTTCCTTTGGCTCGGTAGACATAAACGTGCTCATGAAAAAAGGTTTTCCCTTAGAACCAGTCGGTGGCACGAGTGCAATGCAGTATTCACTGAAGGTGTCAAAAGTCATATATTCAGAGGTATACCCTTCGGGTAGTACGGGAGGAGACGGTAGGGTGTCCATAAATGCGAGCGAGACTGGTGCAAGCCCCTTGTTTTTAAGCGACTCTGTCCGTACGACTCCTTCGAGCTGCTTGACCGAGGTTTTTGTAGTTGCGTTGAGTGCATTTTCTTGAATAAGCCCATAGGAAACAAAGGTAATACTTGCAAGGATCGCCAAGACAACAACGACTATAATGAGCTCAACTAGCGAGAATCCACGGTGTGTGTTCAAAGTAACCATTAGAAGTATCATAGCATACATAGGCGACTACGGCACCTCGTAAATAGCAAAAGACCCCCGCAGTGCGAGGGTCTTTATTGCACGGAAGTAAGATTACTCTGCTATTTCAACGCCCATTGAGCGAGCTGATCCAGCAATAACCTTTACCGCACCTTCAAGATCGATAGCATTGAGGTGATCCTTCTTGATTTCTGCAATCTCTTCAAGTTGTGCACGAGTGATTGTGCCTACTTTTTCAGAGTGTGGCTTTGCGCTTCCCTTTTTGATGCCGATTTTTTCACGGATGAGGTCGTCAACTGGCTGACCAAGTGACTTCCACTCAAAAGTACGATCATCGAACACCTGAAGGTGGACAATAACGTCCTTACCCATGAGGTCTTTCGTTGCGTCGTTAAATGGGTTGATGAAATCCATCATATTAAGTCCCCATTGACCAAGTGTCGAACCAACTGGAGGTCCAGCAGTTGCACGGCCAGCAGGAATACGGAGTTTTAGGTTACCGATAACTTTCTTTGCCATTGTCTTTCTTCTTTCTTGTACTACTTATCTAATAATTGAAGCGTTTCAGCGGCAGAGCCTCTGAAATAGATGTGTAGTGCGTAACCGTACTATTATAGCAGAAATTGCACTAAAAATAAAGACCCCTGATATCCAGAGGCCTTTCTTTAATAGCTACAAGAATGTCTGTACTAGGAAACTTTATTCACCTGGAGTGCATCAAGCTCTACGGCGGTGTCGCGACCAAACATGCTCACCATCACCTTAACCTTACCCTTTTGGGTATCGATTTCAGAGATAGCACCTTCGAAGCCCTTGAACGGACCGTCAGTAATACTCACGACTTCACCTTCAGAGAAGTTAATCTGGTGCTTTGGATCTTCAACGCCCATACGCTTTTTGATCTTTGTAATTTCTTGATCAGATACTGGCGTAGGTTGAGTGCTTGTTCCTACGAAACCAGTAACACCAGGAGTGTTACGGACGATAAACCATGTTTCGTCGGTGAGCTTCATCTCTACAAGTGCATAGCCTTGGAAGATTTTCTTTTCAACAACCTTACGGGTGCCGTTCTTGATTTCAATCTGCTTCTCTTTTGGAACCATGACATCAAAAATCTTATCCGCCATGTCAACAGCGTTAATACGTTGACGGATGCTATCTGCTACCTTCTCTTCGTAGCCACTATATGTATGGATTGCATACCATTGGCGGGATGAATCGTATCGATTCTTTGACATAATTTATTTTCTCCTATTATTTGCTGATGATGAGTTCAAAAAGTGCATTAAAACCGAAGTCAAGTAGCATGATAAGTGCAACAAAGAAGGCACTAAATATCAGAACTGCGACAGTGAGGCCCCAGGTTGCTTGACGGGTTGGCCACCGCACTTGCTTAAGCTCGTACCACGAGCCCTTAAGGTACCTGTCCGTGCGCTGGAATATGCGAATATACCAGTGCTTACTAAGTGGACGCTCTTCCTTACGACCCTTTCGTAGTGCACGACGCTCTTTACGAGACGGCTTGTTTTTGGGTGTCATTTTAGAAGAACCCTTCTTCTTTGAAGGTGTGTCGTCTGCGGTAACGCGAGTGACATGTGCCTTTTCTGCCATTATTTTCTCCCAATAAAAATAGTCTGCTGTTACAGACTGTCAAGTTTAGTGTACTGTTTCAGGGGTGTATTGTCAATATTTCTTCCTTTTTCTGTTATTATTATAAGATATGGGCGTGGGAATACTCTATACATTACTGGCTATGGATTCAATCCTGTTTACTGTGCTGCTACTACGGCTAGTACATACGGTGCATCGACTGCAGCCGGTTATCCCAAAAACACCACTTGCCATTGAATCAGACCTTCCAAGCGTCACAGTATGTATTCCTGCACGAAATGAAGAAGCTATGCTGGCCGAATGCCTTCAGCGGGTTATAAACAGCACCTATCAGAAACTTGAAATTATCGTCCTTGATGACTCTTCAAGCGATAATACCTCCGTGCTTATTAAATCTTTCGCACACGCTGGCGTACGGTTTGTCAGGGGTGCAGCACTTCCTTCTGGGTGGCTTGGAAAAAATCACGCACTAAAAGAACTTGCAGATGAGGCGAGCGGATCGTATGTGTTCTTTATGGACGTCGATACGAGGATAAGCCCAATGGCCATTGAGTATATGGTGCGGACGATGCTTGCAAAGGGTGTCGATATGGTATCGGCAATTCCAAGACGCAACGATCCCGCAACGGCCAATGTGGTGCTGTCGCCTCTACGATACTTTTGGGAACTCCTTCGCCACAGACTATCCTCTCCTGCGGTCGCTGGTAATGCATGGCTTATTCGGCGGAGTGTTGCCCAGGACTTCTTTTCAGATGCCACCTCATCCCTCAGGAGCGAAGTGCTACCTGAAGGATACATTGCACGTCGCCTTAAGTCAGAGTATGCGTGTATCATTAGCACACCGCACTTAGGTATTTCAACAGAAAAAAGTTGGAGTGCTCAATGCACAACCAGCACGCGACTCCTCTACCCTATGCTCGCACAACGCCCCGTTAATGTGATGGCCTCCACTGCAGTACTTCTGACTGCAGTGCTTCCTCTTGGAACTATACTGTCGCTCCTTTTCGTTGCAGCCTCTTGGCTCCATCTTCTCGCGATAGTTGCCGCCACACTTGCGGGGGTACTGTATACGTATTATGCACGAACATTCTGGCGAAGCGGCTGGCGGATGGCATTTTTCGTTTGGCCAGTCATTGTCCTTCAAGAGGCCGCCCTTCTTCTTCGAAGTATGTATCTCTATTCTAGGGGGCGTATTGTATGGAAGGGGCGACCCCTCATGGCAACGAAACAGCGATAGTAGGCATACCTACTCTTTGTGTGTCGGCAGGCTAAAACTAAATGTTGATCCGAAGTTTACGCGACTCTTTAATGTTATCTTGGTGCCTAGTTTTTGTGCGAGCTTAGAAGATACGTAAAGCCCCAACCCCGTGCCGCTCGTCTCTCGTATTCGATAGTCTTCACTACGGTAAAATTTCTGGAATACTTTTGCTTGATCAGTTCGACTCATGCCAATGCCCGTATCTTTAACTGAAAACTCTACGGTTTCGTTTATTTTTTTTGCGTTAATTGTAACACTACCTTCGTGAGTATACTTTATGGCATTTGTTATGAAGTTCTGAAGTAGCTCTTCGAGGTAAAGCTTACTGACATTCACCATACCAAGCCCAGATTCAAGGTCGAGATTAAGCTGAAGCTGTGCCTTTCGTGCCTCGGGCTCATATTTATGAAATAACGACGTGAGCAGTGCGGTGACATCTATAACTTCAGAATCAGCCAGAACACCACGTTCTGCACGAGATAGCGTGCTTAAATCATTTACCATCCGTGCGAGGTAAAGTATTTGTTCGTGAGCGGTTTCAACGGTAGTTGCAAGTGTGGTTGCATCGGTCGCCTCTAGGCCTCGATCAATAAGGACGGCGACATTAGAAAGGGTGCCTTCTGCAATTGCAATCGGTGTACGCAGCTCATGGCTTACGACGCTGATGAATTCATCACGCTCTTCCTCTAAGCTCTTCTGTTTAGTAACATCTCTCATGATGACAATATATCCAGCACGGTCTTCTTTTTTTGTTACCGCATTGTAGGTGCCCTTAATTGGTGCGTACGTTAATTCTAGTCGTATCGACTCTCCATCTGCGTACTGATGAAGCAGGTCATCCCGCGTCACTGTTTTGGAAGTATCTTTTAGTAGATCTGTGACATTAACACTCTCTCCATTTGTATCGACAAGACGTATGATATCTTTGAGTTTTTTGCCCTTCAGGTTGATATTCATATCAAGAAGGCTAAGGCAGGCTGCATTATAGAGTGTGATTGTTCCAGAGTTATTAATGCTAAGCGTTGCATCCGAGAGGTTATTGATAATAGTAGTAAGCCGCTGCCCCTGAAGCAAGGCTTGCTTCTTGCCATGGAGGAGCGTTTTGCGTCGTGTCTCTTGAGTGCTCATGAAGCCGATAAGGGCAATACCCAAGAGAAGTACCGCCCCTGCTGTAGTACTATTCGCAACCCATACAGAACTTCCCTCGATGCTATGTACATACCCATCGATGAGGCAGAGTGCAGAAAGAAATAATGCACTGAGAACGAGGCCACGCTTTCCTGTGTACGTGTGTGTGACAATCAGAAGAAGTGCGTATAGAGCCGTGAGCGGACTTGCGAAGCCAGTGACGGACACGATAACCATACCAGCAAGAACGTGATACATAACAAGGCGTGCGTACTTTTGCCCCTTTGTTTCTGACGGGAATAGGAAGTAATAGGCGGTAATAAGTATCCAGATGATTGAAAAAACCGTTGCCGCAAGCGGCGATAGTAGGACACTTCCGGGTATAATACCGTACGACGCAAGGAGCGTATATACCACAACAAGAGGTGACATGACGAAAGCCAAGCGTCTCATTGCTTGTGCCGACTCTTTTGTAAAGTCTACCCCCACCTGTTTCATATGTTTTATTGTACGGTAAGTTTCGGTAAAAATCTACGACAATTAAACTGTAGGGGTCTCAAGTGCGAGTTGTTTTTTATGGCTTAAGTAGGAGGGGTCGAACCGTGCGACAATTGACCAAAAATCTTGACTGTGATTCATCTGCTTAGTGTGTGCTAATTCGTGAATAAGTACGTAGTCTATAAGAGTGTGAGGCAGCTTCATGAGAGCAATATTGAGACTGATGGTTCCCGTGCTACTACAGCTCCCCCAGCGACTACTTGCGTGCGAGAAGCGTATCCGTTCATACGTACATCCCATCTCTTCAGCAAGGACTGCTAGGCGTTTTGGCAGATAGGCCCGTGCTTCTTCTCTCAAGACTTTCATAACAAGTTCTCGAAGCGGTGCTATAACCTTTGGCGACTGGAGTGATAGCGACGCGGGCAAGCCCACAACAATGGTGTTGGATTCCTTTGCCACAAGTACCGTACTACTCTCTTTCACCACTAATGTATGCCGAATGCCTATCTTCTGACCATCTCGGTAGTTTACCTTGGGTATTACGTCGTCCATCATTTGCCTAAGCTGAGTGCGTGAGTTTTTCACCATACGCTTCAGCAAAATGAGTGGTGCATAGGGCGGCATAGAGGCCTTGAGCGTTCCGTTTGGGGCAACGCGGATGCGGATCTGCATCGCACGAGGGCTTCGACGAACGATAATTGTGCCAAACTCTTCATCGTGAATTGTCGGCATGAAGTGTTAGAGTCCCTTCTGGTGCTCGCCGCTTCTGACGTTAACTATTACGGAATTCCGTTGCATAGAAGGGGTACCCTGTTGTGCTGCAATATCTTTGTAAGGACGCTTAACTGTTGCCGCCATATGCTTCAAAACAGCCTTTAGTTGGGTCGGGTAAGCGTGTCGACCACTTATTACCGCCGCACCTTCTTTCGCTTCTGGTGGCTCGAACGACAGAAGTATCGCATCGAATTCTGCTTCAGTAAGGCGTTCATCACCCATTCGACGTGACGTTGCACGCTTCAGTGATTCATTTGTGTCTGTTTGTACCCACACAAATAGTGGTGTATATTTTAGCCTTGTAACAATCTTTTCTAGTGATGCACGCTCTGCCTTTGTATCGCTAAACCCCTCTATAACAATAGGCTGCTTCGTCTTGGAGAGCTGCTCCATTACCACTTCAAAGAATTGTGCCGTTTGGCGTGCATCAAGATTCATAGAATCTTTTAATTTCGGTAGATTAAATAACGGAGTATTAAAAGTCTCAGCGAAACGCGAAGAAAAGGTAGTTTTACCTGCTCCGGGAATTCCCACCATAATAATTGCATATGCAACAGAAGGCATAGACGGTCTCATATCTTTTTAGTATACCAGAGATTTATTCTTCTGAAGTAGCTTTTTGGATGTGGCACACAAAAAAAGCTTCGGCAGTGTATGAGGGGGCCAGGCGTAGAGCGTCCGATATTCTTTCGTCGTACGTCTTTTCACCCCACCGAAGCACGGCGGGCACCTGATGCATCCCACTCTCTTTAGAATACTGGTGATGCACAATACGTGCCTCGTCACCCGCCCGACGCAACAGGTAATCGACCACAGCTTCGTTTTCTTCGGGTGCCATAGTGCAGGTACTATAAACAAGGCTTCCACCAGGCTTCAATAAGTACCACGCCTGCATGATAATTTTTTTCTGTAATTTACTGAGACGTTTTATATGAGCAACCGACCATGAGTCGAAATCTTTGTCCTTGTCATATCGCATCATCCCCTCTCCGCTGCAAGGTGCGTCAAGGAGAATCTTATCAAACTGTTGGCCCTGAAGTGCCCTGGCTATATGCGCTGCATCGTGGAGCGTGTAGTTTATAGATTCGCCACCAAGCCGTTCTATATTGGCTTTGAGTTTCATAAGCCGAGGCCGTGAATTATCATTGGCAGTAATAATCGCTTTATTATCAGCAAGGGCTGCGATAAGACTTGTCTTTCCGCCTGGTGCAGCACAGGCGTCGAGGATAGATTCGCCTGGTATTGGCTGAAGTTGCAATACGGGCAGCCAGCTGGCTGCATTTTGCACATAAATATACCCCTCGCGTTGCAAATCTGTGTCCTTTAGTATGTCGGCGACACCCTCTTTAGTAATGCCGTCCACGTAGAGTGGCGATGGAGGTATGTCTTCCCCGTTCATATACTCAGCTATCTTTTGCCGCGTATGTATCGGGTTGCCCTTTAGTGTGTTTATGCGAACAGATTGGCACCTCCCTATAGAAAGGAGTTTAATAGCATCCTCGTCCGAGTCGAGTGAAAGTGCACGCACGGTACGTTCAACAAGCTGCAGTCGCTTCTTTGCACGTGTATCCTCGATAGATGCGGGGCGTCGTCGACCCATACTTAGAATTTATATTTCCTGACCATGAGGTAGGCGACGAGAATAAAGGCCGCACACCCTAACGTAATAGCGGCAAATACCCAAGGGTTATCGGCTTCGACAGGAAGCAGTACATTCATTCCAAACATACCAAAGATAACATTCGGGGCTGTGAGGAATACCGTCAAGAGAGTGAGAGCCTTCATACGCTGGTTAAGGGCATTGTCGCTCATGGTTGAAAAGGTATTGCGAATACTCCCTATGGTTTGCGTGTTACTCTGAACTGCCACAGTTAACTGGTTGACATAGAGAATGATATCATCAAGAAATTCCTGCTCTTTTTCGGTCAAGAGGTTGTGCTTATTTTCCATAAGCCTATCAAGCAAAACTTTTGATGCCGCAAGATTTGTATGGTATTCAGCAAGTGAGCTCTCTATAGCAACAAAGGCAATGAAGTCCTTGTTCGCAATACTTCGCTTACGAAGTCGCTGCTGAGCGGCGTGAATATACTGAGATGCTTTCTGAATCTCACTTCCATACTGAGAGAAGATATGCGATAGGATTTGCAGAAACACAGATGTTGTACTTCGCATAGAAAAACGGTACTGACCAGCGATTGCATCTGGCGTTACATATTTGATACTAGAAAGCGTCACAAGAAGTTCGTCTTTAATGACAAACAAAAGTGGTGCCGATGCCATAGAGCCGCTTTTTACCGTCTTTGGAATGCGAACAAACACATAAGTAGCACCCCTGCTGTACTCGACGCGAGGAAGCTCATTCACATCCCGAACGTCACGCAGGATATTGTAATCGAGTCCCGCCTCTTCAGCGACCTTGACGAGATCTTCGTCAGTTACATCAGAGCCATATACCCAAGCGTGGCCATCAGGAAGAGAGCTTACTTCTTGCAACTCTTCGTTGAACGATTTCTTTACGTAATACCGCACCATATTCATAAGCAGTATAGCACGGTACGCCCAGGGAGTACTAGTTATACGGCCTAAACGGACGTGTGCGTGCAGGGTGCTTTGTGAAAAAGAGGCGTCGATAGCCAAGAATACTCACATAAAGTGCACAGAGGGATATCCAGAAAATAGGATTGAGCATTGTAATAGCATTATGCTGCTGAACAGCAAGGAGTCCAAGCGTGTGTCGTGTACCGTTGACCGTCCAGACAGTCATAGAATCCTTATATGGGTATCGCCAGCCGTTGAGAAGTGTTGGGATGAAGCCGATAACTTCTACCGTAAGAAGAATTACGATTGATATCATTGGCTGCTGGACAAATACCCAAACAATAATCCCCCCAATAGCAAGTAAGAGTGAGAGTATGTCGAGCGGCCTGATGCGTACTTTATTTGCTCTGAACGCCAGGACGAATATGGCCGATGCACACAGGGCGACAGCTGCCGTGCCATATGCCCCCGAACCTGAACCGTTTGTTGTCTGGAGGAAGAAAATTGCCGTAGCGGTCATTGCCCAGATAAGCCAGCTGAATGGATGTGGGGCAACCTTCCCCTTTGCGATGTCGAACATATACGGAATATACGCAATAAGGACAAGAAGCACTGCAATGCCAGCAATTATCTCACGGAAATCAATCATAAGAACTATTGTATACTATCGGTCGCAAAAAGTGTTGCTACCAGTCTCCTCGACGCTTGTGTGGCTTACTCCACCGCTTACCTTTGCCGTGGTTTCTCACTGGCCGCCATCGTTTTGTGGGTGTGCTTAATTTTGTGCGATCGGCCTCTGTAAGGTACGTATCTAATTCAGCAAGGGCAAATAACTCTCGTCGAGCTTTACTTTCAAGTTCATGGAGTGAAACAATCCCCCTGACACGTTGCTTAATATTCTTTTCGACAAATTGACGCGGTACTTGTGGCACTCGGGTATGGTACAGCTCCAGAGATCTGCGCTGCTTTTCAAGCCGCCCAAGCACCCATCGCGTAAACTCTTGAAGGAACATCTTCTCATAGTAACGCGTATGCACCATGATGGGTCGACTTTCTCCGGTGATAGTTCTCTTGCCTATCTTAAGAAGCGGCACCTCGGCAAGACCGGCTATAGCGTGGTCATACATCACTTTGGTCTTAATGGTACTGAATTGGTCGGGGCTAAGCTCGATAAGCCAATCACTAGAGACAGTTGTCATTCCCTGAAGGAGGTGAAGTACCTCAAGATCGCCACTTCGTGTCGGAATCTCGAGGTCGAAAGGGGTGCCGCATACTAATTTTGCATTTTGAAGCACAGAGCTACTCGATGCTTCTCTTTCCTGATGCGTAGAGGTATGTTCGTATTTTCCGTTCTGATTTAAAAACCATACCTGATGCACCTGTCCCGCGACAATAGCTTTCATAAGCAGTGGTTCGGCTTCTTGTGTAATAGGCTCTGGATCAAGGAGGTTCAGACCAAGATCCCTATGAAGCCGTGCAATCACTTCCCGTGCCTTCTCGACATTCTTTCCAATAATCCCAATGTCTTCGTACATTATTTCCTGTACGGTTGGGAGGGACCGAAATACGTCGTACTGTGCAAGTAGATCCGACTTCTTTTGTCTGGTTAGCACTCGCCATCCAGTTACGGAAGCACCGCCCTTTATAATACCGCCAACCTCTTGTAGGCCAATAATCACTGCAAGTTGGGAGCGAATAAGCTCAGGGTACTCATCTGCAGCAACAAGCATGCGTGCATACGATGACTCAACAGGAAACCGCTCCATAGCACGTCCGATATTTGTTACCTCGCCCGCAGGGGTAAGAGCGCCCAGTGCTCGCAGTGTTCGCTTGGCCTGTCGAATAGCTGCTCTTGAAGGATCGTGATAAAAATCAAGCATTTCAATATCAATACCAATGCTTGCCAGGCGGAGCGTCAGCCTGTCGATATGCTTGCGTAGTATTTCCGGTGTGGCGTACGCCGTTCTTTCGTCGAGCTTCAGGCACGGCATGGTATCAAACGGGGCAAGGATATATTCACCTGGCCTCGTTCTTCCTGCCCGGCCTGCACGCTGCATACAGTCAGCCTGCGATATCTGAGAAATGAACAGCCCTTCAACACCATTCCTCACTTCACTTCTTCGCTCAAGTCCACTATCAAGTACAAAATCAATATCGTCTATTGTAATGCTTGTCTGGGCAATATTAGTTGCAAGGATTATCTTGCCTTTAGGATATGACTGGAAGACTTTCTGCTGGACATCCGCATCTAGCTGGCTATGAAGCGGAAGTACAGGAACACCCGCAGCATCAGCCTTCCTTGCCAGTGCTTCGGATACCGCCTGTATTTCTGATTTCCCTGGCAAAAATGCAAGGATATTCTTCCCTGGGGTATCAAGCTGCTCAAACAATACTTGAAGAAAGTCCTTTTCTTGCCGCTTCTCTACAGGATAATGCCTTCCCGGGATTTTTAGCACCGCTGTAGTAGTGAAGTAATCGGCAAGTGACTGTTCGTCAAAAGTGGCACTCATGATAACAACCTTGAAGCGAGGCTCTTCTTCTGCACGCTTCTTCGCCCATGCGACAAGTACTTCCATATTTTCGTTCCACTCGTGAACTTCATCGAGTACCAGTACCTGAGATTCAAGCGTCCCAATTCCTGTCAATTCACGCACAAGCTGCAGCCCGTCAGTACAGTAGAGGATGTTTGTCGATCCACTATCATCGCGTTCATGTGCGGTGCGGTAGCCAATGACACCTGAAGAATCTTCACTATTTCGCAGTGCCCATTCTTCCCGTACGCGATACGCGAGGTTTCGTGCTGCAAGGATTCGCGGTTGCGTGACGATGACTCTTGTATAGCCGTGCTCTGCAAGATACTGAGGAATCTGGGTGCTTTTTCCAGCCCCAGTTTCAGCGGTAATAATAGTCACCTGATTTTCATCAACTGTACGAATAATTTCATCGTGATATGCTCGAACCGGAAGATCAATATAAGACGTCTGTGTCATGCTTAAGCATTATTGTATCACGGGTAAATTATCGACGCGGCATTTCATCACGCCAATTGTAGGGCGTCTCTGTTGTCATGTGCCAAAAGCGACACACCGGACATTCATACACGGTTAACTCTATATTCATATTTTCAAGCATATGAAAATCAGCAGCACGCTGCGCTTCATCTTGCGAGGTGTATTGATTCTTTCCTTCGCATGGGAGTGCATAGTGATACTCTTTGTGTGTGCGTGAACGACGAAGTGCACTCATATAACTAGTATACTAAAAAATACTTTACAGCCCTACGTGTGCGTTTTATAGTAAAGAAACAGAGAAGCATAATCGGGACATTCCCTTTGTATGAAATTACCCCCTGTATCATTACTACTCATAAGAAAGGTCTCATAAGTGAAGTACACTAGAGCATTTACCATAGTCGAGCTTATTATTGTTATCGTCGTCGTAGCATTACTCGCAACAATAATCACCGTGTCTTACAGAGGTGCAACGCGTTCTGCAGTAGAGACGTCACTTAAATCAGACCTCACAAATGCCTCGTCCAGTATAGAGCTTTACAGAAATGAGAGTAATACATACCCAGATGCCGCCACTAGTATCAATGGAGGCAAGGGCCTTTCTGCAAGCGAAGGAAATGCACTCAGCTATCAAAAGATGCTTAATGGTTACTGTATCCAGGCTTCTCGCCCAAATAACAAAACGTTCATTCTCACGCACCCCGGAGGTGATATAAGGGAGGGGACGTGTGCCAACGTAGCAGCACTAGACGTAAGGACGCTCGACAACAAGATGCTTGTCGGCTGGGCGTCACACGACCTCACTTCAATGGCGACAGAAGAGACGCAATTTTCAATCAAAAACGGTATGCTATCAACATACAACGACTTCGTTCAGTCACCAAGCTTCCCCGTCAACTACCTAGAAGCGGCAGAGGCCCGTGGTGCGACACTCCTTATCGCACTTGAGCCCTGGGATTGGAATGCACCCATTGGCCAACAGCCAACCTTTGCACCACGCGTCATTGCATCAGGTGCGCATGACACCCACATTCGCCAATGGTTTGAAACTGCACAGCAGTATGCACATCGTGCTCAAATTATTGTACGTTTTGCCCCAGAGATGAATGACACGGCAAGGCCATGGGCATCTGGCATTGGAACGGTTGGCTATGCCGAATCGACCCCCGCAGAGTATATAGCTATGTGGCGCCACGTAGCCGAAATACGCAACAGTGTTGCACCAGACGTACTCCTTATGTGGAACCCCCTTAACTACGGTGCTGGACCGCACGAGTTTGAATCGTTTTACCCAGGAAGCTCATATGTTGACGTTTTGGGTATTAACGGCTTTAACTGGAGTGACCAACTCCCTACTTCTCCAGGGTGGCAAGATTCTACGGCAGTATTTGGGTTCAACGATACTGTGAACGGGCCCATACACCGGCTCAAGGCTCTTGCAGGATCAAAACCGTGGGGTATCGCAGAGACCGCATCGGCACCAGACGTCCCAGCATATTTCCAGTCAGGTGGTAAGTATTACGCATCGTACGGGTCTTGGGTATTTGACTGGCCACAAAATCCTCCCTATGAAAATACTGCAAGCGACTGGATCACCCAAGAGGGCTGGACACGAATGCTGATACGACGGGCCTACAATGCTAATGCAGATTTTGTATCACTATTCCACACCAACAAAGAAACTGATTGGCGACTCACCGACACGGCTACAGGAAGAAGCGTCTTTACACAATCACGGTCATGGAATAACAACATTATTGGTGGCTTACGCTAACAAGGCACACACACCTAGGGCCGCCCTTTTTCGAATAAAACCTGAAATACTACTTGTACAGCATACCGCTTATGTTATTATGAAGAAAGCAAATAATTTAAGGATTTACTCAGGATTGTATGAAAACTATGGGCAGTTTCAATCATAACTTAAAAGGATTTACAATTGTCGAGCTTCTTATTGTCGTTGTTGTGATCGCGATACTCGCGGCAATCACCATTGTTGGATATAACGGCATCAGTACGTCGGCAAAGAAATCTGCCCTACAGACAGAAGTGACAACTGCCGGTAAAAAAATCGTCAACTATTACAATGAACTTGGGTCCTACCCCGATAATGCCTGGGTGACAAGTAATGTTAACCTTGGGCAGGGAACTTCTTTCGCCTACTCAACAAGTGGAAACACCTTCTGCTTCCAGGGAGTGTCCGACTCTATTGCCATGAGCACGGGTACTAACATCCCCTCAACCTCAGAAACACTTTGCGCAGCAGGGGCAACACCTACGTTTGGTACCGCTGCAACCACACAAGTTGTCGTTAACTGGGCGGCAACAGCCAATGCAACTGGATATAACGTTCGCTGCTCACGCTCTACAACCTATGCGGCAAGCACTGGAAACGTGAGTGCCACAAAGACCGGAGGCTCAACGCTCACCCATACATTCACAGGGCTCAACGCTGGTACAAGATACTACTGCAATGTTCAGCCTATCATTGGTGCGAGTATCGGTTCATGGTCTTCTAACGGTAGTCAAACAACCTCAACCGCAGCCGCTCCAGCAGCTCCAACCGTCGCCTCTAAGACAGCAACAAGCGTCAACCTAACATGGGGTGCGGTATCTGGTACCTACCAATATGGCGTTCGCTGTGCCCTCTCTACCAATACAACATACTCACCAACCGTATACAACGTTACAAACCTTACTGCTACAAGCACCTCTGTTACTGGACTTGTTGCCAATACAACATACATCTGCTCGGTTCAATCTCGTGGCTACAATAACCACAGTGCATTCTCTGCCAACCTTACGGTCACAACAAACGCATCGTAAGCAGCTGCTAAAAGAAAACCTGGAATATCGTCGTTCTGCTATCAGGTGTCTTAATTGAAATACGAGCATCATGCAAGTCTGCAATTTGCGCTGCAATTGATAGTCCAAGACCAAATCCACTCGTTGACTTCCCATGGGTACGTGCACTATCTGTTCTATAGAAACGCTCAAATATCTTTATATGCTCATCTTCTGGGATGGCAACACCAGTATTCTGCACTTCCACAATGCTTCGTGCACCATTCCGCCCTACCCGAATGGTGACAGGCGTGTCGTGATCGCCGTACTTAAGTGCATTATCAATAAGTGTCACAAATAATTCCGTAAGCAAGAGTTCATTGCCCGACACCTCAATACCCACCTCTCCGTCTATGACAATACGATGTGACTGCTTCCTGAAGCGATACGCCGCCTCTGCAACAGTTAGCTTGAGGTCAAGATCCTGTTTTTCTATCCTTTTCGAATCATCCAATTGTGACATCATAATCATTGCGTCAATGACGTCAGACAAATCATCAATCTCTTCCAGTGTACTACCGAGTGTCTCTCTTAATTTCTGCTGACTTGTCCTTTTGTCGCGGAGAGCAACCTCTATCTCGCTTTTCATTGCCGCAAGAGGTGTACTTAATTCATGACTGACGCTACTTGCGAAACGCTTTTGTGCTGCGTGCGTTTCTTCGACAGGCTTGATGGTGTAGCGTGAAATGAGGTAGCTCGCCCATCCACTCAAAATAAGAATAACGAGGATATAAACAGAAAGTCGCATAGCAAGTGACTCCATTGCCCGATCGATATTCTTCGAATGTATATATTCAAAGCGGTCGTCACTCATCATTTCGACAACACTGGGGCTTAGACCATCAGTAATCTCTGCATAGAACCTATTTAACTGATTGTTAGTACTTTCGATACTAACATTAAAATATACCGTAGCTGATATAAGATTGATAATAATCAGTAGTAGTACATATAGCGTCGTCAATTGAGCAGTTGTTGAGCGGAATGCCATATTAGAGTTCGCCTATTTTATACCCTACACCATACACTGTATGGATGAGTGGCCGCTTAAATCCCTTATCAACCTTATTGCGGAGATACTTCACATACACCTCTATGGTGTTTGGCAGAACATCGGCACCCTGACCCCATATATGGGCTATGATATCGTCTTTACTACGCGATACACCTGGCTCTCTCATGAGAAATTCAAGCAGTGCAAACTCTTTACCGGTAAGGACAATCCGCGTTCCCGCACGCGTTACCTCTCTTGTCCTGAGCTCGAGTTTCAGGTCGCCAATAGTCATTACAGGTGCGTGGCGGGGAGCGGGGCGCCGCAGGAGCGTTCTTACCCGTGCAATAAGCTCTTCCACCGCAAATGGCTTTATTAGATAGTCGTCGGCACCAGCATAAAGCCCCTCTGTTCGATCTTCGACACTTCGCAGTGCACTCAGGATTAGTATAGGGGTCTGAATATTTTTTTCACGAGCAGCTTCAATTACCCCCACCCCGTTCTTCGTACCGGGAATCATGCGATCTATAATTGCGACGTCAAACTCGCCCGTCTGTAAATGCTCATACCCCGAGTCTCCGTCGTAACACACCTGTACCCCAAACCCTTCGTCCTCAAGTGCACTACGCACAGACCGTGAGATTTTTTTGTCGTCTTCAATAAGCAATACTGTTGCCATGCTACTTCCCTCTTAGTATTCATACTATAGCATATCTGGCGTAGTACCAGTGAGCGTTTATTCCTGGGATAATGATGGGGTGTGAGAAGTCGCAGCCTGTTGTTGCTGCGTAACAATAGCTCCCTGCGACGTGTGCACTATATGGCTCTTAATTGCCGCTATGTCTTTCTGTGTCTGTAAGATTGCCCGTTGCACCATCCAGAGCCGTACAGCGTACACGATAACCGCGATGATAATAAGGATTCCTAAAATGATAAAAAGGATAATAATTGGCAGTGCCATTGCAAGGATTTCATTGAGAGGAAGCGGGGTAAGCTGTTCGTACATAGTATTTAGTATAGCAAAGTTACCAGCAATCAGGGATACTCGACCACCAGGTAGGGTACATTTTTACACCCATCTTGCAGTAGGTTCCGTCGTTTTTCTTAAAACGTGCTGCCCATCGTGCTTCGTTATTCATAACTACATAGTTTATTCGCTCACCACCGTTCGCAGCCCTGCCCGGTAGCCCCTTAGCGATAAACTGAGCCTCAAGATCCTCAATGAAGCACTCGGAGTAGGCCATATCGCCCGTTGGACAAAGTGGCCAATTGCCACTTTCTGCCTTATAGGCATCCAGAGACGCCGCTATTGAGCGAAAGTTAGTTTTCAACTTAGAAACTTCCGCCATACGCGAGATACCATTGTAGCTAATGATAGTGACTGCTGCGAGTATTGCAATCACAACAACGACAATAAGAAGCTCGACAATTGTAAATCCCAACCTACTTTTTTCACGTATCATGTTCACCGTAGTATAGCATATGGTTGCCCCTGTGGTGCAGGCGTAGACACCCCAACCGACCTCTACCGGGTCATGGTCCAGACATTGAGAACTTCTTCGCCGTCTATATCCTCACCGTCTTTCATGTATCCAGCCTTTTCCGGCGTATTACGGAATCATGCAATACCCTATCTCTGGCAGCTTACTGTCATCTTTCAAGTTACGAATACTTATGTCTCCTGCAACTACGCTGTGGACTTCAATACCATAGGTATACGCAGCACCCTCTGCTCTTTTTTGAATAGTTTCCTCTATGTGCTTCTTTGAACCATCGACAGTTTGTACATAGGGGCCCACGGAAGAAATTCACCAAGATACTCACGGTTGCCATCTGTAAGCTCAAAAAGACGATCATCCTGCCCTGGCTTTAATTGCACCAAGGTAATACCTTCGTCTACGTGTAGGCTTTCGTAGTTCATGTTTTTTTATTATAACAAAGTGTCTTCAGGGCCGGAATCTAAATACATATAAAAAAATACCATAAATAATGGCATTTTATGAATATTTTCTACGTGGCAGGGGCACGTGGAATCGAACCACGATCCTAGGTTTTGGAGACCCATATACTAGCCGTTGTACTATGCCCCTGTATTTGAAAAGTACTTAGTCAGTGTATCAAATTTTAATAATATATACCAGAGGCTACAAGGGTGTAGCTATAACCTTATCATTCAGCTCTTTGCCAGATAGCCTATATTTTGCTACCATAAGCATAACAATTACATTAGATAATCTAATAAGGGGAGCTCATGAAGGTTGTTATTGTCGGTGGCGGGTTTGCAGGCGTAAAGGCTGCACTTGAATTAAGTAAACGGTCTGTAGGTAAAATTACACTCATTTCAGATGAGCCCTATTTCCTGCACCATGCAACACTCTACGCAAGTGCAACCGGGAAGAATCTTGCGGAATCAGTAATACCGCTTGAGGCAATTTTCGCAGAACATCCAAACGTCACTATCGTGCACGATACTATCACCGGCCTCGATACCGACCGCAAGCTTGTCACCGGTACAATAGACTACAAATACGACAAGCTCGTTCTTGCGTTAGGGTCTGTTACTACCTACTTTGGCATCAAGGGTATGGACAAGCACTCATTTGGTATCAAGAGCCTTGACGAGATTCAGTCATTCCATGCCCATGTATACAACGAGGTGGTTGAGCAGAAGCTTAACCCAGAGTACTTCATTATCGGTGGCGGCCCAACTGGTATAGAGCTTGCCGGTGCACTCAATGAGTATATTAAGTCACTCAAGGTACTGCACCGACTTCCAAAGTCGAAGGCAAAGGTGACGGTTATTGAGGCAGCCCCTCGCATTCTGCCTCGCATGTCCGTTACCGCATCCAATATGGTGACAAAAGAACTTCGCCGCATGGGTGTTGCCGTAAAGACAGGTAAAAAGGTTGAATCGCTCAGCAAAGACACTATTACAATCGACGGGAAAGAGTATCCAACAACAACTGCAGTATGGACATCTGGCGTCGCAAACCACCCCTTCTTTACGACGCACAAAGATTCTTTCACACTTAACCCAGCCGGCCGCGTTGAGGTAAACCCTTATCTAGAGGGTGCCCCACATGTATATGTCATTGGAGATAATAACACAGTCAAGTTTACGGGTATGGCACTACCGGCAATGCTTCAGGCAACGCATGTAGCAAAAAATATCACACGGCTTGCAGTAAAACGATCACAGAAGAAGTTTAGGCCACATTCTGTACCTTCTGGTGTTCCAACCGGCGAACATTGGGCGTACGTAGAGTGGCATGGTATGTATGTATCTGGAAAATTTGGGGCCCGGGTCCGTCGTATGATGGAATTATATGGCTACACCCGCCTTGTATCACTAAAGACAGCGCTTCCCATTTGGCGTGCCCACGACCTCTACGAAGTAGAACGTCAAGACTAGGCCATTTTAGGATTGTAAATGGTTACGCTTATATCTATAATAGAGTGGAAAGTTTGGGTAGGCTGAAAACAGTATGAAAATTTTAATGTTGGGTTGGGAACTTCCACCGCATAACAGCGGCGGACTTGGTGTTGCTTGCTATCACCTCTCAAAAGCACTTGCCGGCGAAGGTGCGGCAATAGACTTTGTCGTCCCTTACGGAACGCCTCACGATGACATAGATTTCATGAATGTACGCAATGCAACACACTACTCCCCTCTTCATAAATTTGGCCTTGGTGCATACACTACTGATACCTCGTCAAAACCATTTACCACAGTAGCTCAAAAAGATCATCCGGGGAGTATTCGCAATCTTCAAGAGAAATACCTCCAATACATAGAACTCCTTGCTGAGACAGAGGCATATGATGTCATCCACGCTCACGACTGGCTAACAGCAGAAGCTGGCATTAGGGCAAAAGAGTTATTTAATATACCACTCGTTATTCATGTTCATGCCACAGAATTTGATCGTGCAGGGGGCTCAAGTGGCAATCCGTTAATCCACGAAATAGAATATCAGGGGCTCATCATGGCTGATAGAATCGTCGCCGTTAGTGATATCACGAAGCAAATTATTGTCGAGCGATATGGCATTCCCGAAGATAAGGTTGACGTCGTCTATAACGCCATAGACCCTTCAAGTTTTGATGAAACCTATCAATACGACAAGCGTACGTACAAGTACCTAGAGTCACTTCGTGAATCTGGACATACGGTTATCAGTGCGATTACTCGGCTTACGCTGCAAAAAGGCCTCTCGTTCTTAGTAGAAGGCTTTGCTAAGGCGGTTCGTAAACACGACAAACTTGTACTTCTTGTCGCTGGAGACGGCGAGCAGCGAGACGAACTCATTGAACTTGCGGCACACTACGGGATTTCTGATAAGGTTATCTTTGCTGGTTTTGTGCGCGGCAAGCAGTGGCGGGACGCCTATAGCGTCTCTGATATCTTTGCGTTAAGCTCCATCAGCGAACCCTTTGGGCTTACTGCACTAGAGGCTGCTCATCACAATACCGCACTTGTCATGACAAATCAGTCAGGTGTGAGCGAAGTACTTGATAGCATCCTCACCTACGACTTCTGGGATACAGACAAACTGGCTAATCAACTTGTCGGTATCGCAAAGTCACCCGCCCTAAAGGCGTCCCTCCAGGAAGATATCTTGAAAGAATATACCCGCATCTCTTGGTCTGATATCGCAAAGAAATGTCTTCATGTCTATAAGTCACCATCATACATAACACTTCCAGAAGGGACGTACGCATGAGCTTAAAAACCATCACACTCTACCTAAACGTACATCAACCATTCCGTATTCGTGAATACAGCGTTTTCGACATGGCAGTGAACCATAACTACTTCGACGAGACAGATTATTTCCGTGCCCACAACAACGAGCAAGTGTTCAACAAGGTGGCAGATAAATCATACCGCCCAATGAACGCTCTTCTTCTCAAAATTCTGAATTCAAACCCTCACTTTAAGCTATCGCTGAGCATCTCTGGTGTCTTCATAGAACAGGCACGTGCCTGGGCACCAGATGTCCTTGCAGATTTTCAAGAGCTCGTTCGCACTGGTCGCGTCGAGATCCTTTCGGAAACATACTACCACTCACTAGCATTCTTCTATAGTCGTGAAGAATTTGAACGTCAAGTACTGGCTCATCGCGAGCTCATCCAAGAGACCTTCGGGGTGACACCTACTGTCTTTAGGGGTACAGAACTTGCCTATAACGATGCTCTCGCTCAGTGGGCAGAAAACTTCGGCTTCAAGGGTATTCTTGCAGAGGGATGGGACCCCATTCTTGATTGGCGAAGTCCTAACTTTGTCTACAGCCCAGAGGGGACGCAGTCAATTAAGCTTCTCATGAAAAATTACAAACTAAGCGATGATATAGCATTCCGCTTCAGTAACCGCGATTGGCCAGAGTGGCCACTTACAGCAGATAAGTACGAACACTGGGCATCACAAGCACTTGACGGGCAGTCAAACCTAAACCTTTTCATGGATTATGAGACATTTGGCGAGCACCAATGGGAAGATACAGGCATATTCGAGTTCTTCGAAGAATTTATCGCCCGCTGGAGTGCCCAAGCAGATCGAAGTTTCGCAACTGTCTCGGAGGCCATTGAACAGCATGAGTCAATGGGGACTATTAGCGTTCCTCAAACAACAACTTGGGCAGATACAGAGCGTGACCTCAGTGCCTGGCTTGGCAATTCAATGCAACAAGAAGCCATGAAGTACCTCTACCAAATAGAGCAAGGTATTATTGAAACTGGTGATATCGATCTTATTGCAGATTGGCGAAAACTTCAAACCTCTGATCACACCTACTATATGTGCACGAAGTGGCTTGATGACGGTGCAGTCCATACCTACTTTAGCCCCTACAAATCACCCTACGAAGCATTCCTTTATTTCATGAACGCACTCAGGGATATCCGATGGCGTCTCGCGGAACACACTGCACAACAAGAGGGCACACTCAATGGCTAGGCCAATTGTCCTCTCTAATGGGGAGATGCACGTCGGCATAAACCTTTACGGCGGAGTTCATGACTTTTACTACCCGTACGTAGGCCTTGAAAATCATGCCGCAGGAAAGCAGCTGCGCCACAAAATTGGTGTCTACGTTGACGGCCAGCTTAGTTGGACAGACACCGAGCATGAATGGGAATTTACCTACGCATACCCCACTACCGCACTCATTGGGTACATTTCTGCAAAAAACAATACACTTGGGGTCACACTCGAGCTCGAGGACGCCGTCGATTCAGAGTTCTGTGCATACATGAGAAATATTCGTGTCATCAATCACAAAGACACTACCCGTGACATCAAACTCTTCACCTATCAAGCCTTCGCTATCGGCGATTCGCGCAGCAATACAGACACCGCTCAGTTCCTTCCGGATAGCAATGCAGTGCTCCACTACAGAGGGCTTCGTTCTTTTGTTATTTCAGGCACCTCAGACTCAGGATCTTTCGACCAACACACCATAGGGGTATTCGGTATAGAGGGCCGAGAGGGCTCGTACAGAGACGCCGAAGATGGCGAACTCAGCAACAATAGCGTCGAACATGGCAGGGTTGACTCTATACTCCGCTTTTCTCTTAGTGTCGAGGCCCGTTCGGCTGCACCAGTTCACTACTGGATTACCGCCGGTATGAGCACCAGAGAGGCACTGTACCTTCATAAGCAGATAGTCCAACAGGGCGTACAGACCCGTCTCCATAAGACAGCCCAATGGTGGAACGAATGGCTTCTGCCTGCAAAAACTGTTGCAAACAAACTTCCAGAACGCCATCGTGATCATTTCCTACGAAGCGTCATGATAGTAAAGTCACATATCGACAAACGAGGTGCCGTTATTGCAAGCACAGACTCTTCCGTCCTTAACTACTCAAGGGATACCTATGCATATATGTGGCCACGTGATGGTGCCTATACGGTATGGCCGCTCATGAGAATGGGCTATTATGACGAGGCCTACCGTTTCTTTAGTTTCTGTCAAAAAGCACTCCATCCCCGTGGGTTTCTTCACCATAAATACAGAGCGGACGGTGCCGTCGGAAGTAGCTGGCACCCTTACTCAGAGGGCGATGAAATTGGCCTTCCTATCCAAGAAGATGAAACAGCAATTACAGTATTTGTATTTGCACAATTCTATCAACTTACAAAAAATAACACGCTCATTCAAGACTTTTATGAAAGCATGATCAAGCCAATGGCACACTTCCTGTCGGAATATATCGATCAAAAGACCGGGCTTCCAAAGCCAACGTATGATATTTGGGAAGAAGTTCGTCAGTCTACGACATACACAACTGCCGTGACGTACGGTGCACTTGTTGCTGCGGCTGAACTTGCGAATGTGGCAGGTGACAAAGAAAGTGCAGTAAAGTGGCAGCTTGCAGCAGACGACATAGCGATAGCGGGACGAACACACCTCTATAATGAAGGCAAGAATGCGTTCTATAAGGGCATCTGGACCGAGGGCGAGTCTATCAAAAAAGACGAAACCATAGATGCATCGTCACTTTATGGGGCATTTATGTACGGCTTATTCCCTATTTCCGGCAACGAGATCACCAAAAGCCTCTCAACCTACCGCGGGACACTTGGTATCACCAAAGACTCTCCCGGTTCACCGCGATACGAAAATGACGCATACCGCCGTGAAAACCAAGACAGTACAGGTAATTGGTGGCACGTTCCTACCCTATGGAATGCCCAGTTCTACAGCGACAGCGGCGACAGCACTACCGCTCTTGAAATTCTTGACTGGGTTGCAGAGCACATGACCCACACTGGAATGCTCAGCGAGCAAATAGCCCCACAGACAGGTGCCGCCATTGCACCACTTCCACTCACGTGGTCGCATGCTGAATATATTTCAACACTTATTGATACTGTTGGAAACAAGAATCCCACAGAGGCCCATGAAGAATAATATTACAACTCGCTACTTCGCTCATCTGCTAAAAAAACCAACTCGCCAACGTAGCCGCATAGTACGTCAATTTAGCAATAAACTGGGCCTGGCATATCTAGGGACAATGCACCAATATGACGACGAGTACGATACCGTACGAGGGTTTACTACATCTACAAGCCACCGCGATACTCATTATGCAGTGGGGACATATGAAGAAACCAATATACGCATAGTTGATCGGTTTGATGTCCATACGCAGGGCAAGACACGTGTTGCGACATCTTGGGTAATACTTGAGTTTGAGATGCCACACACCGATCTCCCACATGCCTTCTTTATCCCAACCGGGCCAACAAGTAGTGCGTACAGAAAAGTATTCAATGCAAACATTCACATGCAGCCACTCAACAGCACCCTGTATAATGCTAAGCACAGCCCAGAATTCTACGGAAAATATCAGATATTAGCACGTACGACCCACGCACGAAATATAGAGGCACTCCTTACCTCGCCTGTTATATTTGGCATAGGAGAGAAGTTATGGCCTTATGGCATTGAAATAGAGCGAGACAAGCTGCTCATCTACCTTTCTGGCGTAGAAGTAACACAGGAGGCATTAGACCTTGCATTCATTGGTGGCCTCTGGCTTGCTAAGGAGATTGCATAAATACGCCCAAATTACCCTCAAATAAAAAAGAGGCTGAGATGCCTCTTTTTAATACCGTGTAAGGTTCTTAGCCCTTACGTGGCTTCACTTCGTTTCGACCAAGGTTCTTCTTGGTTTCTGTGTAGGTTGCATGCTTACGTGCAATTGGGTCGTATTTCTTTAGACTAATTTTTTCAGTTGTATTCTGCGTGTTTTTAGTCGTGTAATACGTACGATGACCGGTCAATTCGCTCACCAAACCAACTAATTTACGCTTCGTATTCTTCTTTGCCATGTTTACTCACTTAAAGTTGTTTTGTATCAATCTATACCATTATAGCAGATTTTATCACTCTTGGCTAGTGTCAAGGGGTTGTTTCTTATCGTTTTTCAACAATCTTCACAACATCCATAACATCGCCAGCTCCGCGACACGCCACACCACTAAAAGCACGCTGCACATTTAATGACGTAAATTCAGTACATGGTAAAACTTGTTGATCGTTTGTCGTTAAGTGCACCCAGCGGCCAACATCACCTTTATGAAAGTATGCAAATTGTTTCACGACACCTGGACTCACTACTGTAAGGAGTGCATGTTGGTACCCGCCAAACTCCCCGTCACCTACGCGAAGGTCTGATAGTACCGAGCCGACAGGTAATCCGACAATACTATCGGCAAATGGCTGCAACTCCAAAGAAAGCCGCTCGTACTCAGGGATGTCACCGCACTCAACATAGCCAACCTCCGGCTGCGTTTCGGTGTCTTCTTGGTGTATTGCACACACGATATTGCGACCCGTGTATACCGCCGAACGGGATGCTTTTTCCGATGCCTGAATATCCTCAGACGAAGAGATCGCAGAGAGTGACGCTGCTAAAAACTCGTCAACAACCACACGCCATAGCGTATCATGCACATCATTTGCTCCTGACGATGAGGGCGAATCTATACTATAACGAAATGAGGCGTTACTGTCGTACTGTACACCAAACGCATACCCTTCGAGCTGATATGCAGGTGCAGCCTTTGTATCCTCTCGTGCAACGTTAAGTGCAGAGGTATCGGGAAACTCTCTTGCAACAGCCCCCTTCACCGTATCAATAAATACACTACTTTTAAGGGGTGCGTCATCCTCTCTTGGTGCTTCGACTGATGTGTTCATAATTTTATACAAGTAATACGCCCCGCCACCCGCAAGTGCCATGACAGCAAAGCAGACAAGGACAATAATCATAGTGAGCCGTCTATTACGCGAAGTACTGACCTCTTTGACTTCAAAAGGATTTTGCGTAATTATCTGCTGAGGTTCAGTAGTGGGCTGCACCGGTGGCTGTTGCAGTGGATCTTGGGGTTGAGGTTGCTTAGGGTTCATGCGGTACATTCATCCAAATTATGCTAATAATTGTCTCCTTTAGTATACCTGCCTATTTGTAGAAAATGAAACAGAATGCTATTATAGACCAGAATCACACGGCATATGCCGCGATAGCTCAGTTGGTAGAGCGCATCCATGGTAAGGATGAGGTCTCGGGTTCAAGCCCCGATCGTGGCTCCAGATTGACAGAAAAACCACCCTTGCAGGTGGTTTTTTATTTTTAACCTTTACTCAGACATGTCTACTGCACGAGGTCAAGGATCACCAAATGCTCGATATGTGGCGTCCTTGGGAAGAAATTATATCCCCGGTGAGCACGTATACCATACCGAGCCGAGAGCCGTGCGACATCGCGTGCTTGTGTAGCTGGGTTACAAGAAAGGTATATGATACGCTCTGGTGACACTTCAAGAAGCCGCTCAACAACCGCTTCATGCAAACCTGCACGAGGTGGATCGACAATAATAGTCTTATCACTTGTGATGTAGTCAAGAGCATCTTCACTCGCTGCAAGAACAGCCATCGCCGATAGACCCAACGCCTTAATGTTTCGCTTCATCTCACCAACGGCATATTCGTTAATCTCGACAAGTGTCGTATCTGGGCCGCCAATTGTTAGCCCAATCGTACCAACGCCGCTGTACATATCGACAGTCTTTGTATCCACGGGAACCCAGGCTTTCATGTCAAGGAGCGTCTGTTCATATACAGGGAGGTTGATTTGGAAAAACCCTTCAGTTGCATAGCTGAACGGGATGCCAAGTAACGTATCCTCTAGCGGCTGGACTGGTGCCGTGAGGCGCTTTGTAATGACGCTTGCGGGACTTTTTGGATTCGAGTAGATAACCTCACCATTCTCATTTTGTGGTAGATGACTAAAGAGTGCCTCTACATTGAAATCTTCGTCTTTCACATACAGCTGCCATGCAACACGACCATCGGCCGCAGAACGCACAAGAAGCGTCTTCAATGAACGACCCTCGACACCGAGTGCATTAAGCGTGCTAAGAATTCTTTGTGCAGTTTCATTAATGACAGAGGTAGCTAGACTTGTCCCCTGAACAGGAAGCTTACTGTGTGTCCCTCTTCTAAAAAATGCCAGCGAGAGTGGATTCTCTGTGACTTCAGTATCGTACCAAAAGCTAAATTCAACCTTATTTCGATACTCGTACTCAACACCAGTACTATACACCTCAATGGGGTCAGGAAGTACGATGTTATGGAGCTCAAACGCTTCCTCGATAAGGGCCGCTTTGTAATGTTGTTCACTCTGAAAGTCCATAATCTGCCACGGACTTGTAGACATAAAACTTTCTTCGTCACGAGGCTGAATACGCCGAGAAGTGTTTGGCTCGACAATAGTTTCTGCAATTCCTTCCAAATATCGCGATTTCTTTTTTGTCACAAGAACTTCTGCCGTCTCGCCAGGAAGTACACCCCAGGCAAATAATTTTCGTCCGTCTTCTATAGTAGCGATTGACTGCCCGCCACCTACAATTGCATCAAAACGTGCAGTCACACGCTGTTGTTTTCTCTTACTCATTCTCTTTAGTATATACTTTTTTCAGTATAAGCCCTAGCATAAATAAGAATCTATGCTACAATAAATAAGTCGCCGCCTTAGCTCAGTTGGTTAGAGCGGCTGTTTTGTAAACAGTAGGTCCACGGTTCGAATCCGTGAGGCGGCTCCAAGATATAATAATGAAGCATCGTTGTTATACACGGATTGACATGCTGGAATCGTGTAGTGGCAATCACAGGAGACTGTAAATCTCCCGCCGTAAGGCT
>CAZADM010000005.1:0-59018 GCA_964483955.1 uncultured Candidatus Saccharibacteria bacterium
GGGCAACCGCGGCATTTTTACTTGTCTTGGTGGTAATTTCGCCACTGAGTGTATGGCCACCTTCAATGCGAAGATTAATAGAGCCGGGCTGATTAAGGCTAACGATTTGACTTGAGAGTACGTCACTAATTCTTGCGAGCATATCAAGGCTGATATTCTGTCCACCTTTTTCAATTCGATTTATAGCACTTTGGCTTGTTCCAAGTTCTTTTGCAAGTTCGGCTTGAGTTAAGCCTCTTAATTGCCTTGTTTCTTGAATGAGAGCACCAATTTTTTCAGCATAACTTTTCGTTTCCATATCACTTATGATATATCATCTGTGATATATACACAATCTTGTATAATAGAAGGATGACATTTAGTAATTATTCAATTAAACATGACCCAGAGGTCGAATCACTTATCCGTGCTGAAAGTGCGCGTCAAGATCAGGATATACAGCTTATTCCTAGTGAAAATTACGTAAGCGACGATGTTCGAGCTGCCTTAGCGAGTCCATTTACGAACCGCTACGCAGAGGGGTATCCCGGACGGCGATACTATGGTGGTCAGCAATATACTGATACCCTTGAGTCACTCGCTATCGAACGTGCAAAGAAGTTATTTCGTGCCGATCACGCCAATGTCCAGCCACATTCGGGTGCTCCGGCTAATGAAGCGGTTTACTCTGCCTGGCTTGAACCAGGGGATACTGTGCTTGCCATGGATCTCTCGCATGGAGGGCATTTAACGCACGGTGCACCTGTTACGCGAAGTGCGAAGCTCTATAATTTTATTCGTTATGGAGTTAAAGACGCAACAACAGGGGAGATTGACTACGATGCACTCAGGGATATTGCCCTCGAGCATAAACCTCGGCTTATCATTGCCGGGTTTAGTGCATATCCAGGCGAGCTAGACTATGAAAAGTTTGCCGCCATTGGACGCGAAGTAGGGGCGCTTATGATGGCGGACATGGCACATATTGCAGGTCTTATTGCCGGTGGCGTGGCAGAGAATCCTCTTGACTACGGATTCCATGTCATGACAACAACGACTCACAAGACGCTTCGTGGTCCAAGGGGTGGGCTTATTTTGACGAAGGGGGTCGTATCGAGCCCGCTGAAGGCTGTTGAGAGAACGATAGAGAATATACCAACGCTTATCGACAGGGCTGTATTTCCAGGTATGCAGGGTGGGCCGCATATGAATACTATCGCTGGAAAGGCTGTAGCACTCCATGAGGCCATGCAGCCCGAATTTCGTGTGTATGCCCAGAAGGTACTAGAAAACGCACAGGTGCTGTCTGCTGCCCTGAAAGAGGGTGGCCTGACTCTCATCGGTGGTGGGACAAAGAATCACTTAATTCTTGCCGATGTTCACGGGAGCTTTGGCATTGATGGAAAGGAAGCTCAGGAGCGTCTAGAAAAAGTGGGGATTATTGTAAATGCAAACTCCATACCAAATGATACATTGCCGCCATTTAGGCCAAGTGGTATTCGTCTCGGAACACCAGCGATGACAACGAGAGGGATGGGAACTGAGGATATGCGACGGATTGGTCGGGATATTCTTTCAGAGCTCTCTTCGTAGTCATTTATTAGCTCCATAAAAATACCCCTCAACTTGTGAGGGGTATTTCATTGAGACTCTAGCTAGACTAGCTTGTGAGTACTCCAGTAAGATTTGTGCATCCTGCACCTGTCGCAGTTGTTGTTCCAAGTGTCATTGTTGCTGATGCTTTTGTGTCAAAGTCGTAGTAGATAATCTTTGCGGCTGCGACCGTTGAGGGTGTTGGAGCTGTTGTACCTGATGCAGCACATGCTTGAACCTGAACACGCTTTGTTCCGTTTGTGCTTGTTGGTGCTGCGTTAATAGTGCTTGAATTATCAATGTAGTATGACTTAGATGCGTCGGCTGCAAGCTCACTGGTGATAGCGACTGGGTAGCGACCCTCTTCTGCGTAGTAAAGTTCAAGCTTCTTCTGCCATGTTGCCGCAACGGACTTCGCAGCTGAAGCATTTGCCTTCTGTGTAATACCGTTATATGAAACGATAGTTATTGCCGCAAGAATGGCGATAACAACTACTACGATGAGGAGTTCCACGATAGTGAAGCCGCTTCGGGCTAATTTGTTTGATTTGATATTTGCAAGACTCATTGAGAGTTGCCCCCTATTATTTACTTATGTATGTACCTATTTTATCCCTCTTTTTTTTAAAGCACAAGCTTTTTTTATTGTTCTGCAAGAAAAGAGATGCTATCGAGTGCGTACCAGAGGTTATTGCCTGTTGTCGCATGTACTTGGCCGTTAGGGAGGATATCAATTCGTGCATAGGCCGCATTCGATACGGTTGCTGAGAGTATGCGCTCGGAGGGTCTAAATCCTTCGGGGAGTGTTGCGAGTGGCACCGACCCAATTGTCCCACTCCTGATGAGCCCCTTGAGGTGTACGACACCGTCGCCCGTTTTGGTGTATTGTGGCGACGAGAATCCTCCGTATGCCACCCATCCATTGGTGAGGGAGAGATTACTCCATGATGAGTGAGAGGACGGGAGATAGATACTATTTACTGAATATGCACCTGTGCCAGTCCCCTTGGCGACAACGCCCGACCCAGGCTCCATGCCAATGTGGCTGAATGTCCCTGATCGTGATGCGTGGTGCTGGTGCAGGGCTGGTCTTAGAGCTGCTGGCATCGAAAATATCGGTGTATTGTCTGTTCTTGTTCCATTTGCTAACAATCCTTGTATGGACACCCGTCCTGTAGAGTCTTGTACATATGAGGCTGGTGCATAAACGCTCCCGTAGTTCGTGAACCCGTTAAGTAGCGTAGGCGTCGTACGGGTATAGCCTGCATTCGCTGCGGTGTAGCGAATAGTGTCCATTGATACCCACGGTGCACTGCTGTTGTCGTGAAACTGAATACTGCCCGTCTGTGTTACGTCAAGCCTAGAACTTGCGTTTGGGTTTGTTGAAGTTCCGAACATAAGCCTTCCTGTTGGCCAGTAGTCGGCCGGAAGGGTTGCTATTGTTGTATCAATTGCTGGTGATCCGAGATTCCTTAGGAGCCCCTTGATTATAACAAGCCCCGCACTAGTGCGTGTGTATGCACCAGTTGTATAGCCCTGTCCATAGTTTTCCCAGTTATTTGCCATTGGTAGGGGTGCCCAGAGTGGGACCTTAACCGATGCTGTGCTTGATATGGCATCACTGCCGTCAGACCCAACCGCAACGACATAATAGTCGACAGTATCCCCATGATTGACAGTGATTGTTGAGGTTTTTTGCGGTATCAGTAGATCTCCAAGCGTCCAGGTACCCCCATTTACCCTATACATTGATATATAGGTTACGTCGCTTCTATTGGTATCTGACCAGGTGAGTTTTACTTTTCTTCCATCAAAAACAGAGGCTTGGAGTTGCATTGGCGTGACTGGCTTGACGGTTGTTATGGTTGAATTGAGGCGGGCTGTTTTTGCGGTGCCTTTTTGGATAACCTCTTTCCCTGCAATCATCCTTTTTGCACTGACAGAGGCTCTTACAGAGGGGCATAAGGCAAGGGCACTATTCCGAGCGACATCTGTTGCACCTGGGTTTGTGGCAGTTGTGTTGCAATTTGTAACGCCTGATGCAGCCGTAAAATAGTCTACTATAAAATCATCTGCAGTCACGCCTTCAACGAGCTTCGTGTCCTTCACTTTACAGTATGCGTGTGTCGTTGCCGGTGCACAGCTGGGTTGTTGTTGTGTTGCCGCTCCCCCGCAGTATGAGGAGGGCGTCGCGTAATTTGTTGGCACAATGGTGCGGCGCCAAAGTGTATTTTCTGCAACAAAATATACAACATTGACGTACATAGGCGTATTGAGCTTGTAGTCACCCGAGCATGCAGCAGGGGTATTTGCGAGATAGAGGATATTCTTTGAGTCTGTTGTGCTTTCAACCCCGGCACTGACGTTGGTTGCAAACTGCTTTAATATCAGTGCTGCCGGCGAGCCTCCACTTGAGGTCTTATTGACATTAGTGAATGCGATAGTACTCCCCGTGCTTGTTGGAGTACTTGGCGAGGCAAGGTACCCCTGCGGGTTTGTGCCCGAGAGGGCTATATCGGTCGATGCAAGAATAGCTGCACTTTTCCGTATATCATCCTCGATTCTGTCGAGTGCATCACGGACTTCGTACTGGAGGGCACTGGAGCCACGAGAGCTAAGTGTATTGCCCGTGAGGGCGACAACGAGTGCAATAAACGCACCAATCGAAAGGATGATGATTGGGGTTACGACAAGAACTTCAACGAGAGTGAACGCACTGCTATATCGCTTCATTAGGGAGCTCCCGGTGTTACAAATGTGCTATGTGTAACTGTTTTTTCTGGCGTGTCGTAGCTAATTGTTGCGGTCACCTTACTCATGTTTGGGAGTGCTAGGTTGGGGCAGGTAATAGTCACCACAAGCCGTGATTTTTGTTGTTCAAATAGTGTGAAATTTGCGTCATCAACCGGTGTCGATGGGGTGCAGGGGGTGGTTGCGTCAATGCTGTACTGCTTTACTTTTTCATACGCAGCAAAACCGGCCGCCGTCTCTGCACGGGTATCTCCATCTTGTTTAATGACAGCTGCGTACAGTTGATACCCCGAAGCGAGTGCGAGTGCAGCAACAAACAGGGTGACAAGAAGTTCTACTGCGGTAAATCCTACTAGCCGGGTGTGTGGGGTGCTTGCCATTATTGGTTCCTACTTGTCACAACTTGTACTGAGTTGTCTTTTTCAAGGCGGTAGTAAAGGTTGAATTTGACACACGGCCCAAACACAATAAAATCTGTACAATCGCCACCACTTGCATTCAAGGGCTCGTAGGCGTATTCGGAAATTGCTGCGGGGGCATTTGATGACGCACCCTTCCATACAAGGCTTTGCGGGCTATTTACATTAACACCTGGGGTCCGTAGTATTTTTTGGTCCATGTCAGGGAAGACCCGTTTGATATAATCGTTTGAACCCATTATGACAACATCAGGATACGTATCACCGCTATAATTTCTGTCTTCGTTGCCGTTTCCTCTGACGGTGTACTTGTAATAGTCCTCGAGGTACATAGCAAGTGCTTCGACATCTGCTTTTCTTTCTGCATCGCGAGCAGAAACCTGACTCGCACCCATACTCACAACGCCAAGCGTGAGAAGAATCGCAAGTATTGTTACGGTTATCACGATTTCGACAATAGAAAATCCACCACGCGTCATGTTTTTAGCATAAGGGTTTTTTCGTAATTCTGCAAGCTCATCTAATACTTGGAGGAAGGGTTAGCTCTAATGGTTCCTGTTCTATAGTTATCTGGAAAGTATCATGGATCGTTCTGATTATTTCATCCCGGGCGGCGGCAAGATCCGCATACCCTTGAGCGGACTCATTGACAAGAACAAGGGCGTTATTTTCATAGATCCGTATACCATGAAGAAGTCGCCCCTTAAACCCAGCTTTTTCTATCAACCATCCACTTGGCACCTTTGCTGTTCCGTCTGCCATAGGGAAGAGTTGGATGTCGGGGTACTGGGTTTTGAGTTCGCCAGCTCTCCATGCATCGATGATTGAGTTTTTGAAAAATGATCCGCTGTTGGCTATTTTTGTTGGGTCGGGAAGTTTATTTGCACGAATCGCCATTACTGCATCACGAATTGTTTTTTGTGTGTAGAATGTGATTGCGTGTGCGTCGAGATACTTCTGTAAAGAGTCGTAAAAGGGTGGTTGTGGTACGGACTTTGAAAGACGAAGTGTAATACTTGTGATGATGTATCGCCCTTGTTCTGATCCACGAAAGATACTGTGACGATAGGCGAAGCCGCAGTCTTCATTGAGGATGGTCACAAAGGCGTCCATCCGGGTGTCGTATGCCTCCAGTGAGACGAGGGTCTCTGCAATCTCTTGTCCGTAGGCACCTACATTTTGAACAGGAGCTGCACCGGCTGTCCCTGGGATGGCAGACATGGCTTCGATGCCACTAAGGTTCAATGCAACGGTTTTCTCAACTATCCCGTCCCATTGCTCGCCAGCACCAATCTTTACGGTTGTCGTATTAAGGGTATCTTCAATTATTTCAAACCCAGGAATGCGAATACGCATGACGAGGCCTGCATAGCCTTCATCGCGTGCAATAAGATTACTGCCACCGCCAATAATAAAAACGGGGATACTTTTCTTCTGTGCATTTTGAAAGAGCGTGCGTACGTCCGCTGGTGTTCGAACATCGGCAAAGAACCGAGCCATCCCGCCAAGCCGCATAGTAGTAAGGTTTTTTAGGGGTATATTTGTTCGTATGTCCATAATTTCTCTTATTAGTATAGCTTTTTTGATTTTTTTATGCTACAATAACCCTTGTACTTTTGGTATAAGAAATAATTACATGAATGCATGGACTTAGATCTTACCGGTACGTTCCACGCACCTGTAGCTCAGTGGATTAGAGCATCTGTCTTCGGAACAGAGGGTCGTAGGTTCGAATCCTACCGGGTGTACCAATTTTATACAATTTGGGTCAGTAGCTCAGCTGGTTAGAGCGTCTGCCTCTTAAGCAGAATGTCGTGGGTTCAAGTCCCACCTGACCCTCCAAAGAAAGTACCGCCATTGAGGCGGTTTTTTCTTTTTATGGTGCAGCAGTAGTGCTTTACCTATTGTTGTGCTGATGGTGTTGCTTCTACTTCAGCCGTCTTGGTTTCATTCCATATAGATTTGTCAACGGCTAGCCAAATGTACCAGACGGCAGGGAATAGGATTGCCCAGGCAACGAAAGCCCCGCTCTTTCCTAGCTTGAGGCCAATGTGGTACTGTGCAATGTAGAGGAAGATAGTAGAGACGATGTTAACAAATGGGATGAGTGCAAGTACAGCCCAGAACCCCTGTTGTCCACCAATTTCAAGCGTCCTCCAGGTGTTGTAGATTGGTACCCATGCTGGCCACGCAGGACTGCCTGCTTTTTTGAAGATCTGCATAAGACAGAGGGCTCCGACGACATAGCTGATGAGTGCGAAGATGAGGCTTGCTATGAAAAATACCGCAAAAAGCCCTGCAGCAATGAGTGCATCTTGCTCTGATAGTGTTGATGTCTGTGCGATGTGTGTAAACATGTTCATAATATTTTCATTGTAGCATGCAATTTGTTACGCTAAGTATATGAAGAGTTTAAATGGTGCAGAATTGGCGTCGTATATTAAAGAGCGACAAGCGAAACAGGTTCGCGGCCTTCGCCAGGCACACGGTGTATATCCAAAGCTTGCTATTATTGCAGCAAGTGATTCTCCTGTGGTGGAAACGTATATTCGGCTGAAGCAGGCGTACGGAGAAGATATTCTTGTTGATGTGGATGTTATTCGAGTGCACCAGGATGACGTTGCGGGTGCCTTAACTGCTGCCGCTCACAATCCAGCGATACATGGCATTATTCTTCAACTCCCGCTGCCAGATCCAACAATGACCGATGCGGCAATTGCAGTGATACCCGCTGCAAAGGATGTCGATAATCTTGGTGGATCGGATGTGTATGTTTCTGCGACAGCAATGGCTATCGACTGGTTACTGGCAGGATATAACGTCACACTCAAGGGGCGTCGTATCGCTATTGTTGGGAAGGGGCGACTTGTGGGGGCACCGTTAGGAGAATTGTGGCGGGCTGCAGGGCTAGACGTCGAAACGTATGACGACACCGAAAAAGATCTTCCCGGTAAGCTCCGCGAGGCTGAGGTAATTATTACTGCCACGGGCGTGCCAGGGCTTATAACCTCTGACATGATTGTTCACAAGGGTGTTGTCGTGGACGCAGGGACAGCAGTTGAAGATGGCGTTGTTGTCGGGGATGTTGCACCTGGCGTGCGCGACCGTGATGATATTGCAATTACTCCAGTTCGTGGTGGCGTTGGGCCTCTGACAGTTGCTGCACTGTTTGACAATGTTATTAGTGCGGCTCGTGCAACTATCCCAGCAGACAAAGCGTAGACAGGGGGCTACTTTTCGACAAGTGCTTCTTTGACACGCTGCACTACTTGTCGTGGTGTGTACTCCGCCTTTACGACATAGCTATGAATGCCAAGTGATTTTAGCGAACTCGGTGCCTCTTCTGCACCTAGGTTTGTCAAAATAATGACGGGGGTATCCTTCCCCCATTCTTCTTTGCGGATTTTTTCAAGGACCTCATCACCAGTCATTTCTGGCATTTGTAGGTCAAGAAGGATCATGTCGGGTCGAAAGTCCTCAATAAGAGCGACGCCGCGCTTCCCGTTGTTTGCGAGCTGGACGTCAAATCCGTCGGCTTCAAACTTCATTCGGTACATTTGGCTGATTACTGGGTCGTCTTCAATGATGGCAATCTTGGTCATGCTAGTATTGTACTATAGGGGCGTAAATCTGCATATGGTTGTAAGGAGTACTGTTATATACTATGCTTACCATATAAAAAGTATAGTCTAGACAGGTAGTATGAATTCACCCGAAACCCCACAGCATAGGTATGGCACTGACGTAGAATCCGTATCAAGCGAAATCTCACCAGATGGTCGTTATGTACTTCACCGTGTGGAAACTATCGATCCATTTATTTCTGATGAGGCTACATTTACGAGAATTAACAGAGAGCTCAATGAGCTCGCTGATATGGGGCTTTATGGCGATGCATCTATTGACCTGGGGCGGAAGCGAAAAGCAACTATCGACCGTGAAAATCCATCTACAGCAGCATTGATTGAGCGGCTACCTACGTTTTCTGATTGGCTAGACCTTGTGCCCACAGCCGCAGCACTTGACTCGCTGTACGATCCCCATAAGTCAACGCTTGCAAACGGTAAGCCCTTGAGTCCGGAGCTTGCGGAATGGTTCTGTAATATCGTTGACGGAAGGGGTATTCGAAGTCGGGCAGAGCTTGTTCGGATGGTTATGTCAGAGGAGACTCGTGCTCGCGATGGCCAGTCTCGATGGCTGAGTCTTGCATCGGGAGCTGCACAGCCAATCATAAAGACCGCAGCCCTTCTGGCTGACGAGGGGGTGCCTACACCTTCGATTACACTGGTGGATCGTGATACGGCATCACTTACACTTGCTAAGGAGTATGCACATGAGGCGGGTATTAGTGGTGCTATTCACACTAAAAAGATGAATATCCTGCGACGCGGAGGTATCGACCGTCTTGCTCGCACCCATGATTCACTTGAGGATTGTGGTGGAGTCGTTGATCCATCGCGTACGTCACTACGGGGGCTAATACGGGGACTAAGGGATGGCAATAGGCTGCCTGAAAATTTTTACGATACAGTTGAGGTGGTTGGTCTTACGGAGTATCTCTTGGAGGATGACTGGAAATATACGTACGATAAAGTCATAAAGACCAAAATGCCAATGGCTGGTGCGCGTACGTTTCTGCAGAATGCTTATAAACTTGTGAAGCCGGGGGGTTCTCTGATAGTTGGCAATATGCTCGACACACATCCACAGCTCGGATTTACATTGAATGTTATCCAGTGGCCACATATTCAGCCTCGATCAATTGAGCAAATGATTGGCTTGTTCGATCGTGCCGGGCTAGACGGACAAAAAGATGTTTACACCGCACCCGATGGAGCGTATGCTATTTATAGGATAGAAAAGTAACCAAAAGATAGGGTGTTGGGTGGAAGTATTTGGGCTAGTGGCAGTGAGTGTCCTTACGCTATCTCTAGGCATGGCGTCGCTATTTCGTCATTCAAAAGATCATACGGTTCGCTATTTTTTTGCCACAGTACTTGGTACATCGTTATGGTCCTTCGGCATAGCTGTATTTCTTTCAACTGATAGCTTGCGAATTGCCGAATTTGCCGCCTCGCTGTACTATGCCTCGGCTTCTCTTATCGCTGCTGCAACGGCCCTGATAGGCCTCTCTCTTGGCAGGAAAGCACCGATCCGCTCTTCCGTGGTTGCATTGTTCTGTGTTCCACTCTTAGCTATAAGTATAATCCTTTTTGTTGCACCGCATATACTCTTTGACGAAGTCAATGTCTCGCAAGGGGTATCGAATACCATCACGCTCTCGCCACTTCCATATGCACTGTACGCAGTCTATTTCTTAGCTTGCTTTGGCGTTGGTATCGCTGCAATGGTACGCCGTATGCGTCAGGTAGGAAGAAAGAAACAGCTGCTTATGAGAATGCGCTACATTGCTGTGGCATATAGCGTTTCGGGTGCTATTGGTGCTTGGTTCAACCTCTTCCTTCCGTGGACGGGGCAATATGAGTATATATGGGTTGGCCCACTTGGCTTGCTTGTCTTTGTCCCTGTTGTATATGTCGCGATTGCAAAGTATGGTCTGTTTGATGTGCGAGCCGCGGTGCTTCGTGTAGTGACCTATACGCTTGTGCTTGGAGCACTTGCTGGCGTGTACTACCTTCTTGCGTATGCAGTCTCCGTACTTATCTTAGGCGGTTCGGTGTCGAGTGAGATGAGCGTCAGTCCGGTCAATGTTGCCCTTGCGCTCGTATTGGCATTCTTGTTTCAGCCATTTAAGCACTTTTTTGACGAACTTACCAACAAGATATTTTATAAAGGCATGTATAGTGCAGAGGCGTTCTATTCTCAGCTCAATACACTAATACGATCAACACTACCCTTAAGGACGCTCCTTAAGAATGCATCTGAACTCATAGGGGTAACACTCAAGTCTGAGTTTGTAGCATTCTTTATCTATAGAGACGACAAGCCTGTGCTGACGGTTGGAACCGAAAGTCATAAAAAGATGGCCCCTGTCGACCTCCATCTATTTGATGGGCTTAGAGAGCCACTCTATATTGATGACGCAAGAATGAGCCCTGAGATGCACAAGCTTTTTGTTAGTTACCGAATAGCCGTGGTTGTCCCGCTATATCACGCCGATACGCCCATTGGTGTTATGTGTCTCGGTGAGCACCGCACGACACATTATTCAAATCGTGACCTTAGGGTGCTTCGTGTTGCCGCCGGAGAGCTCGTTGTCGGTATTCAAAATGCACTTGCGATTCAGGAGATCAGAAGCCTTAACGAGACACTCCAGCAGCGAATTGATGCTGCAACAAAGGAGCTGCGTCGTAATAACGCCCAACTAAGGCGTCTCGATAAAACAAAAGACGAGTTCATCAGCATGGCGAGCCACCAACTGCGCACCCCCTTAACAAGTATCAAGGGCTATCTGTCGATGCTTATTGATGGTGATCTTGGAAAGATTTCAAAGCAGCAGAAAGAGGTACTTGAAGAGGCGTTTTCAAGTAGCGAGAGGATGGTGCACTTGATTGGTGATTTCTTGAATATTTCTCGGCTTCAAACGGGAAAGTTCGTCATTGACAGGCGTTCGACAGACCTCGCCTCGCTTGTCGAGAGCGAAGTAAATGCCTTGCGGCAGAATGCTGATAGCCGTTCTCTTGTACTTGAGTACGCTGCCCCGGATGATATTCCTCTGCTCAATCTTGATGCAGACAAGCTTCGTCAGGTAATAATGAATTTTATAGACAATGCTATTTACTATTCAAAACCAGAGAGTAGTATTACTATTTCGTTGAAAAAGAGGGGTGATTCGGTAGAGTTTAAGGTGAAGGACACGGGTATTGGTGTCCCTGAATCTGAACAGCCTGGCTTGTTCGGTAAGTTCTTCCGTGCAACAAACGCTCGAAGAACTCGACCCGACGGTACAGGTGTTGGCCTCTTTCTTGCCAAGAAGGTTGTCCATGATCACGGCGGTGAAATTTTATTTACCTCGAAAGAAGGAAAAGGGAGTACGTTTGGATTCCGACTCCCTCTCTAATCTTTCTGTGTCCACGAAGGATTTTTCTAGTTCGCAATACGCAACAGCTCTATAATGAGCCAAATAATGACCGCCACAACACCAACGGTAATAAGAATTGGTTTCAGTATTTTTTTACGCTCAAACCACCACTGACCTAGCTTTGTTCTATTTGCGGCGGTGATGCGTGTGACGCTTGGCTTGGTAATTGCGGCATCAACTCCCTGGTACTGCTTTGTTCGCTTCTTCTTTTGCTTGTTTGCCATATAAAACCAGTATACACAAAAACCCCGCTCATAGTCGAGCGGGGTTGATGCTATGAAGCCTGAAGCGCTTCGAGGTGTCGGTTTTACGACATCCGGGAGCGGTCAAACTCTAGAGGCCAAGTGCACGTCGGCTTGCAACGTAGTAAACGATGCTTGCAATGAGTGCGCCAAGACCAGTGATGGCAGCGATATCACCCATACCTGTTTGTGGAAGTTCGCCAGGAGTGACGGGTACTTCCTTACAATCAGCGATGTTCTTTGAGTACTTCTTCGCATCAAAGTCTTTCTCGTTGATAGTGATGATACTCTTTGTCGATAGGTCACATACCTGGATCATTTTCTGGTCTGGGCATTCCTTATCAACAGTAACATTCGCAGTGTCTTCTTTCTTGTAGCCGCCAGTTGTAACGCTGCCGGTATTTGTGAGTGTGTTGGTACCACACTTAAGGTCTTTTGCATCAGCAACCTTTGCACTGAAAACTGTCCATGCATTTGCTTTTGGTGCGTATGAACCAACATTGATTCCGACACCATTAGTGAGGGTATCACCTGCTTTTACATTTTTCTGACTTGCATTATTCCAGGTCGTTGAACCCTTTACATAACTTAATCCAGTTGGAAGTGTATCGCGGAAAGTGACGCTGTCTTGTTGGACTTCACCAGTATTTTGGTAAGAAAGGAGGAAGTCGACGGTTTCGCCGGGTTGAGCCTTGTAGCTTTCAACCCATTTGTTTTCGCCCTTTTTGCTTACCATCTTGGTAAGGTTGAAGTCGTTCTTCTTTTCGAACTGTGGCTTCACCTTAAAGGTGACGTAGCCGGCATACTGGAAGCATCCAGGAACTTTTCCATCAAGCTTGTCATAACCAAGCTTCGCACCAGTGCTAGTGAAGATACTTTCTGGAAGAGGAGTACCTACAGCACCAAATGCATTATTTTCATACTTAAGGCTATTTGTTATGTATGAAAGGTTGAAGTTCTTATCGCTATTAAATTTTGCGTGATCATATACCTCAGACGGTGTCGCGTTGCTTGAACTAAGGAAGCCGTTTACCTGAATAGACTTTGCTGTTGTTGTTGGAAGGTTGAACTTTGCAGTGACATTTTCAGCAACGAGGTTGAGGTTGTCGGCTGCATTGTTGTGAACATACATGCGGACGTAGTATTCTTTGCCTTCCTGTACTGTAACATCGTCATACCATACATTGCTCGAGCCTACCTCGCGGATGCCCACGAAGTTTCGCTCATCACCAATATTTGGATTGTTGGTGATAGAGTTGAATGTGTTAAATGTTGCTGGTTTTTCAACCGTGAATGTCTCGCGTGTTGGTCCCCATGCAAATACTGCTGCAGGGATGATAATTGCCGCTGTAAGCATTGCAATAACCGCACTGAAGCGTTTAGGGGCACGACGGATGATAGATGTGATTGAAGTCATATCTTTTCTCCTTTTCTTGATTCGTCTCGCAGTGAGAATCAAATTAGTAATAATACTTGCGGATTTCCACAAGGGTAAGTGTGTTACAGATGGTCGATATCGCCTAATTATTAAATGCTAACAAATCAGATTATTACAACGTGCATGTCCGAGCTCGATAGCTCACAAAAATGACTCAACGGCGAATTATTTATAACAACTCAAGCTGGAGCGATTCTTGGACACTGATGACAGTGGGGTAGGGCAAGGTGGGCGGTGGCATAATGCTCACCACCCACCTTGCGGTTGGACAGTTAGCAGGTAACCCCCGGCATTGGCGTACAGCCCGTTTCTGGTGCTGTCTGTACTGGAGCGGAAGGCTCTGGTGCAGGTGCTGGTGTCGGGTCTGGGGTCGCTGCTGGGGGTGTCGAAATTGGCGGTGCCGGATCGACTCGCGGTGTGCTTGGCGGCTGCTCCATTTGTGCTGGGGGGATATATGTTCCCGGGCCAGGGTCACTATTGGGGCCACCGCCCACGGGGGCATTTCCCTGTGGATAGGGGTCGGCCGAAGGATTCTTCGGTGTAATGCCCGGACCGCAGTTTTCTGTGCACTCCGGATTTTCCGGTGTACCCGGCGTGCCCGGCGTGCCCGGCGTACCCGGTGTACCCGGCGTGCCCGGCGCGGTAACCTCTTCGCAGAGGTTGACAGCAGCACCAAGCAGCGGACGCTTATCTCCGACATTGAAGCCGAGTACCGAAAGTGGCGTGCACTCATCAGTCTTCTTCGTGAGGTAGAACACCAGTGTAGGTCGGTTATCAACTTCTGAAGAAATTCCTACCTCAGGGATGCTGTCGGCAACGAGGCCTCCAGAAACCAGATGGTAGTGATGGGTGCTCGCAATGCTTTTTACATCGCCAAGCTCGTACTTTGAAAGCAGCAGGTTGAGGCGTGAAGCCACTTCCTGATATTCAAGGTTGGCTTTTTCGCCAGCTTTGTAGACATCCTCGGGGGTGTCCTGCTTGCCGATATTTTCGAGCTGCCACTGGGTTACTGGCATGAAGCCAGCAACAAGATCGTTGATCTTGCTTGCATCGCCCGCAAAGGGCTTTAGCCAGTCAGTGGACTGAATGTCGACGACGCGAACGCCTTCAACTTCCAGGTTAGCCATGAGATTCGCAAACGAAACACCAATGAGGGGTTCGTCACAAATAGCACGCTGGACATATGTCCGCTTTTCTTCGGCAGTACTACCCTTGAGCGGAATGCTCAAAGCGTCGCTCCACTGACGGAGTGACGAGTCCCCTTCCTTGACTCCCTTTAGGGTTTCAAGCAGGAGTGGGTAGTAGGTACCTTCGACAACAGGGCCACCGGTCCGTTCGACAATCGCAGGGCACTCAGATTCTTCGAGAGGGGCGTTTGCCACATCAAGAAGGTCTTTGAGCTCCTGGGAGATTGTGTTGGGAGTGGTATTTGCAGTTGCTTGATTGTTGAGGTGCGTGATGACCCCAACGGATACAAGCCCTGCAACGATTGCAGTGGCTAATACAGACCAGAGCATGCGATTGTTTCGCCGCCTCTTTCTGTTTGCTTCTTTCAGGTCCATTTTCTTACTCCTTTCCCCCTCGGGGGTGACATTGCGCGGTCGGCGCATTCAACAAATATTAAATGCGTCTCCGCAGCTGCCCCCACGGGTTCGAGAGCAGCAAGGCTGATCGCTTATAAAAAACGAACAAACTTGCCGCTCCCGTCGGGAGAAGAAACTACGTAACTATCCTCAGTGCGTACTAAAATATACAAAAGTACATTCAAGACATGCACTGTAATAATCTGACTTGTTAACGACCTCCCTCGCTTTTGCTGGCTCCAGACCTGCTAACGAGTGATGTTATTAATTTATCACAAAATAGCTAAAATGTCAATGCTTTATACAATAATATAGCCGAAAGCACAAGTATTTTGGACTACTGTAGAAAAGCATGTGAGGCCTGGAATGATGACCATTGTTCTTTCATTCTCGCGGCAAAAACGTTTGACTTAAAGTGTTAAACGGCGTATAGTTGCCGATAAGTGTGAGTCGCATAGATGCGGCTTGTTTGTTTAACCGAGCAAATTCCCAAAACCAGGGGCACTTACTCGGAGACCGTCCGAGTTTAACAGTTAGGGGACAGCATATGACTGCTGTTGGAATGAAGAAGTGGTGTGACGAAAACGGAATTACCGAGGTCTTCTCGGAGCCCGAGTGGGTCAAGCGACGCTCAAACTTCAACGATTTGATTGAGCAGGGGAAGCACCCGAGTGTTATCCTTGGTGACATGTGTAAGGGTCGCGAACTGTGGGTTCTGATGCTTGCCATGGTGCTTGTTGAGGATCGCGGCATGACGCTCAGTCAGTTGCCGCAGCCGCTGCGAGGACGGTATTACCAAAGCGTCTTTGCATACCTGATGCATGCTGGTGACGGGACTCGTGCCCTGCCTATTCGTCCAGAGACGACGTCAATCAGGGAGCGACGCAGGAGTATGTCGGCTGCAATTGCCTAGCCCCGCTTCAAGTAGTTGTAGTGTAGCCGCACTATAAACTACAACTGTTGCCGCTAGGTGGTTCGGAGTTTTTCCGGGCCGCCTAGCGGTATTTTGCTTTTTTAGCACACACCTCTAGTCAACATCATGTATCTATGCTATAATTTTCAGGTACGTAAATAATTTGTTTTGTTCTTTTCTCTTGATGGTCTCATCGTCTAACGGTTAGGACACCAGGTTTTCATCCTGGCAATCGGAGTTCGATTCTCCGTGAGATCACCAATAGAATTGGCCAAAACACAGAAATAATGACAAGTAAAACACTCCTGCAGAAGACAGAGAAAGGTTAGGTGGCTATGGGGATTATTTTTAAGAGGACAAAGATTCTTGCAACGGCGGGTCCGTCAACAAGTACTCCTGAAATGATAGAGAAACTTCTTGACGCTGGCGTCAATGGTATCCGCCTCAACTTTAGTCACGGAGACCATAGCGAGCGTACAGAGCAGATTCGTTGGATTCGCGAGGCAAGCAAAAAGAGCGGTAAGCCAGTTGCAATTCTCCAGGACCTACAGGGGCCAAAGATTCGCCTCGGTGTTCTTAATGAGCCACTCGAAGTTAAGACTGGTGATGAAATTATCCTTGATTATGCCGCAGAGCATACTGGCATGACACTTCCCGTGCAGTACAACCTTGCAGAGAAGGTGCGTGTTGGTGAGCCTCTTTACATCTTTGATGGCAAGGTGCGTACAACCGTACTTGAGATTACATCAGAAACTGCAATTAAACTGCGTATTGAAAACAACGGCGTCCTTATGAGTAAGAAGGGTATAAACCTTCCTGATACTGATTTTGCCGGTGATATTCTTACACCAAAAGATCTCAAAGATATCGAGTATGGTCTTACTCAGGATATTGACTATGTTGCACTCAGCTTCGTTCAAAGCCCAGAGGATATCCATAATCTTCGACAGATCCTTGTGGCTGGCGACTCGAAGGCACAAATTGTTGCAAAGATCGAAACAAAAGCCGCTATTAAAGATGATATTCTTGAAGAAATTGTAAAAGCATCTGACGGTATTATGGTTGCACGCGGCGACCTTGCTGTTGAGGCTGGGGCAGAGATTGTTCCAATTATTCAGCGTCGTCTTATTGCACTTTGTCGTAAACACGGCAAGCTCAGTATTGTGGCAACGCAGATGATGGCAAGTATGGTTGATAACCCAGAGCCAACTCGTGCAGAGGTGAGCGATGTCGCTAACGCGGTTATACAAGGTGCAGATGCAGTAATGCTTTCAGACGAGACTGCGAACGGTGAGTATCCGCTTGAGACCGTTGCGGCCATGAAGCGAGTCATTCTTTATACACAAGACAATGCACCGGTAAGTTCAATCCAGGACCCTGTTACTGATAACATACAGCTTGATGCTATTAGTGCGGCCGCGGTGGCACTTGCAGAGCAGTTGGGTGTTGATGCTATTATCGCCGAGACTCGTTCTGGTCAGACTGCAGCAACAATTGCTGCACATCGCCCGAACCTACCTATCGTGAGTGTGACTAGTTCAGAGAAAACTGCACAAAAGCTTGGCCTGAGCTATGCGAATCGTAGCTATGTTCGTCCTGATTCGGAAGAGTCTGGATATACGCTCTTTAAGGAGCTTAAGGCATCTGGTTTCTTTGGAGAGGGGCGTTCGACAGTAATTATTGTGAGCGGCCAGCAGCCTGGAGTTATTGGAACTACTGACACAATCAAGGTTCGCGTGCTAGAATAAAAACAATAGAACACTGAAATAAGATGAAGCGGGTGGGTATGAGTTTCACAAAAAGAACAATCAGGGATGTTCCTCTAGATAATAAAACGGTTCTCGTCCGTGTAGATTATAACGTTCCGCTTAACGAGGATGGCACTATTAGGAATGACCTTAGGGTGAGGGCAAGTATCCCTACTATAGAATATCTTCTGGATCGTGGGTGTACAGTTGTGCTTATGAGCCACCTTGGCCGGCCTGATGGTGCCCGTTTGGAAAAATATAGCCTAGAGCCGGTTGCGAGTCACCTTTCTGCACTTTTATCTCGTCCTGTTTCGTTTATTCACGACTGTATTGGTGATAGCGTACGGCAGGCGGTGAAAAAGGCACATCTCGGAAGTGTGCTTTTGCTTGAGAACGTCAGATTTTATGCCGACGAAGAGAAGAATACTCCTCAGTTTGCTGAAAAAATAGCCAAGGCGACAGGTGCTCGTTATTTTGTCCAGGATGCTTTTGGTGCAGTGCATCGTGCCCACGCAAGCACTGAGGCGATTACGCAATTTATCCCAGGTGTAGCCGGGCTACTTGTTGAAAGAGAATATATTCAAATTACTGCATCTATGGAGACGCCAAAGCGTCCGCTTGTTGCGGTTATCGGTGGTGCAAAGGTGAGTGATAAAGTGGCTCTTATAGAAAGGTTTGTTGAGAAGGCGGATACAATACTCATTGGTGGCGCAATGGCAAATACGTTCTTGCATTACAAGGGCTACAATATGCAACAGAGCCTTGTAGAGTATGATCAAAGTGCTGTTATTGATGCTATTTACGCGGCGGCACGCCGTAAGTATGGCGACGAGGCAGATCTTGATGCTCGAATTATTCTTCCTGTAGACGTTGCGGTTGCTCAATCACATGACGATGGCACAGACCGCAAAGAGGTTTCTGTTGACGCTATCCCAGAAGGCTATGCGGCATTCGACATTGGAAGTGCATCAATTGAACGCATTGCTCGTGAGGTCCAGGGTGTCGGTACGGTTATTTGGAATGGTACATTGGGGCTTGCGGAGAACCCTACATATGCACACGGATCCGCACGCCTTGCACTCTCACTTGCTTCACAGCCTGAAGTTGTGTCAATAATTGGCGGTGGTGACACTGCTGACTTTGTACTATCCTGGAGCGGCGACGAAGGGAAGGCATTTACGCATATATCAACAGGTGGCGGTGCGTCGCTTGAACTTATGGCCGGAGATACACTTCCGGGTATTGCTTGTTTGCTAGACGCGTAGAGATAAGGTACACTAAAAAAGATTAAAGCATAACCTATATGACACAAAAGAAGAAACTCATTATTGGCAACTGGAAAATGAACTTGAATGTTCATGATGCAAGCCTATACCTCCATACCCTTTCTAAAGAAGTTAAGGTACACAGGTCTGTCGAAGTGGTGCTTGCACCAACAATGCTTGCAATTCAAACACTCAGCCTCCAGGTGCAGCTGAGGCAGTTTAAACTTGCGGCACAGAATTTCTACTGGAGAGACCTAGGGGCATATACGGGTGAGGTTTCGGCAACGCAGCTTCGCGGTATTGTCTCGTACGGTCTGGTTGGCCATTCTGAACGTCGCTATGTCTTCCATGAGACGGACAAGGACATTCGGGCGAAAGTTCAGGCTGCAATCCGCAACGGCATTCGTCCGGTGTTGTGTATTGGCGAGACTGCTGGCGAGCGTGCAATGGGTGAAACCTTCGATGTTCTGCACGATCAGCTGTTAACTGGGCTTGCAAATGTCACTAGTGACGAGCTTTCGCAGGTTGTTATTGCCTATGAGCCAGTCTGGGCTATTGGTACGGGTGATAACGCACTGCCTACTGACGTACTTCAGGCTGTTGTGGCAATCCGTCGCCAACTCACACATTTATATGGGTCTCATGCGGCGAACGAAGTCCAAGTACTGTACGGGGGAAGTGTGACCGCGAGCAGTGCGGCTGATTATCTTGCTGTTGACGGTGTTGACGGTCTCCTTATTGGAGGGGCAAGCTTGAAAGCCGGCGAATTTGCGACAATCACTGAAAAAGCGTTCCAGAGTGCAAGAAAGAAGACGAAGTAGATATGAAAGATTTTGATTTTGATGAACTAGACAGGGCTGTTTCAAGTGCACTTGGTGGCATGCCTGCACAGTCTCCTCGGCCGGCAGAGGAGCAGTCACGTCCGCTAGACCCTCGGCCTGTTGATACGGCCAGGCAGCGTCAGGTTTCTCCGCAGCAGCCACAACGCTCTGCTGCTGTGATTTCACCAAGAAGTGCTATGGACATTGTTCGGCCAGCAGGGAGTACTCCTCAGTTACGTCGGCCGTTAGTACAGGAAACTCAGCCCGAAGCTGTAGAGCAGGCACCTGTTCGTCAGGAAGTTCCAATGATGGATATCCGCCCAGTTCCTCGGCGCGAGGTTGAATCTATTGTCAGTCGACAGGGCGTAGAGCAGCCAGCTGATTTAAATATCGACAACGAAGAATGGTCGCTGCCCACAGAATCGCCATTCTTGCCTGATGCTAAGGTAGAGAAGCGACCACTTGGCTCTAGTTATCCTACAGGTACAGCTGTCGCAAGCACTGTTGAGGCCGCAGAGACACCTATTTCCCAGGCGACAAACGAGGGTGTTGGTTTGAACCCGTCCATCTCTGGCGACTCAAATGTAGAACCTGATATGACTCCGCAAGAGATTCTTGACCCCTTGGCGATGAATCCGTCATCGATAGATGATATCGAGTCAATTCCTGAATTTGATGTCATAGAGTCGCAACCGGAAGCTTCTCCTGCACCTGCAGTGACGGAAACGCCAGCAGCTATTGAGTATTCTGGCCCCTCTTCAATTACTCCGCAGTACACGCCTCAGCCACGTACAGAGCAAGAATCTGGAGAGATATTTGATACAGAATCATACCATCAGCCATTTCCTGCAACAGCAAAGAAGAAATCGTACCTTCCTAAGATTTTAGTTGCAGTTGGAGCGGTCATTATCCTTGGTATTGGTGCGGGTGCGGCGGTGTATTTCTTCCTTTTGCCGTCTCTTTAGAATGATATACTAAGAGTAATGGACTTATTATCTGAATTGAACGAGGCACAGACTGAAGCCGCCCTGACAACACAAGGGCCGCTTTTAATTTTAGCCGGTGCGGGCAGTGGTAAAACAAAGACACTCACGCATCGTATTGCACGTCTCGTTGCAGAAGAGGGCGTGTACCCGAGTCGCATTCTGGCAGTTACCTTTACAAACAAGGCGGCAAAAGAAATGCGAGAGCGACTTTCTCGACTGGTTGGTGAGCCGAACGATAGGACGTTTATGCCATGGATGGGAACGTTCCACGGTATCTGTGTTCGCCTTCTGCGTATAGAAGGGCATGCTATTGATATTCCACGAAATTTTGTTATTTATGACGAGGATGATCGACAAGGTCTTATTAAGCAGGTGATAAAGTCATTTGGCATGACCGATAAAGACCTGAAGGCCTCTGCGGTAAGTTCGGCTATTTCTTCGGCAAAAAGTGCACTGCAAGATCCAGATGAATATGCGGCACATGCACAGTACCCATTTCTTAAAAACGTCGCCAAAATTTACAAGGAGTATGAGGCACGTCGTCGCACTGCACGGGCGCTTGATTTTGACGATCTTCTTATTGATGTTGTGCGGCTCCTTCGTGAGGTCCCTACAGTAAGGGATAGGTGGCGGACGCATTTCGAACATATCCTGATTGACGAATATCAAGACACAAATGCAGCACAATATCACATTGTGAAGTTGCTTGTGAACGACCAGCGAAACATTTGTGTAGTGGGTGACGACTGGCAATCTATTTATAGCTGGCGAGGTGCAGATTTTACTAATATTCTTAACTTCGAGCGTGACTTCCCGGGTGCTAAAATTGTCAAACTCGAGCAAAACTACCGTAGTACCGGTAATATTCTCGCTGCGGCTCAAGAGGTGATTGCAAAAAATACCCAGCGTTCAGATAAGGCACTATGGACTTCTTCTGGAGAGGGGTTGCCTGTGCAGGTGCACGGTGCGAATGATGAGTCTGAAGAGGCCCGAATGGTGGCTGATCGTATCGCAAGCCAAATAGCAATTGGTGCACGAAAGCCTCATGACTTTGCCGTGCTGTATCGAACAAACGCCCAGAGTTATGCACTTGAGCGGGCGTTGCTTCAGTCGCGGCTTCCCTATCAAATTATCGGTGGTGTCCGGTTTTATGACCGTAAAGTTATTAAAGATATTGTGGCGTACTTAAAGCTACTGTACCAACCTCATGATCGCATGAGCTTCAGTCGCATAGCGAATGTCCCCACAAGGGGTGTCGGTGCAACAAGCCTAGAGCGGTTCTTATTGTGGCAATCTCAAAGTGGCCTGGATATGATAACAGCAATGGAGCGAATGGCATCTGAATCTGTTGTCACGGGGAAGGCCCGTGGTGCACTTGCTGCACTTGGTTCATCGCTTCAACGGCTACGCGAGGGGCTTGAGACTATGGCACCTTCAGAAGTTATAGAGAAGGTTATTTCGGTGACCGGATACTATGAGTATATTCGCGACGGTTCGCCGCAGGCAGAAGATAACGAGGAGAACATCGGATCGCTTATCTCTGATGCACAGCATTATGTTTCGCTCCCTGACTTCCTTGAAGAGGTTGCGTTAATGTCCAGTACTGACGCAAACACTTCAGATGATGCCGTGACACTTATGACACTCCATGCAGCAAAGGGCCTTGAGTTTCCTGTGGTATTTATGGTTGGGCTTGAAGACGGCGTCTTGCCTCACTCGCGAGTATTTGACTCTGACCCTTCTGAGCTTGAGGAGGAGCGACGTCTTTGTTATGTTGGTATGACTCGAGCCCGAGAAGAGCTCCACATGAGTTATGCATATAGCCGGCTTCAGTTTGGTAGCCGGAGTTATAATCCGCCGTCTCGCTTCATAACTGATATGGGGACGTATGCTGCAGTCACCCAGACAGAACCGACACTTATGGGATATCGTGAAGAAGAACCGTTTTATAGTGATGATATTGGGCTTGAGGTGGGCGATAGGGTGCGTTCGTCAGCCTTTGGTGATGGTGAAATTATTGATATTGAGGGTATGGCAGTCACCGTTGCCTTCTTGAGTGGACAGACGAAGCGTCTTAATGTCGAATACGCAGGGCTTACGAAAATATAAGCACGCCATGGTATACTAGAGAGAGTAGCCTCGTTGAGGTGGCTGTATTTTTTTCATGAAACTTCATTTACGTACAAAAAGAAAATCTGTTACTGTCGGTGCCTATGTGTTTGCGGCTGCTCTTCTTCTTGTATCTTTTTTTGTTGGATACGCGGTGCGGAGTACTCCCGCATCTGCTCAACGTCAGGGTGAGCGTCTCATAACACTCCACGATAGAGGGGTGACGACGTCATTCATGACTGATAGTGAAACTATTGGTGATGCACTTGCTATTGCTGGTGTGCTTCTTGATGAGCATGATGCAGTAGAGCCTGAACGGAACGAAAAACTCATCGCCGCAGATTATCAGGTCAATATTTATCGTGCACGACCCGTGACGGTAATAGAGGGGTCGTTGCGTCAAAAGGTCATTACCCCATATCAGTCTGCCGAAAGGATTGTGAGTGATGTTGGTATTTCTTTGTATCCCGAGGATAAGATACACATGAGCCGATCTGACGATGTCCTCACGCAAGGGTCTGGACTGACATTGGAGATAATCAGGGCCACTCCTGTTGAGTTGACGCTGTATGGTGCCACAAACCAGGTGCGTACACAGGCAGAAACGGTTGAGGGATTGCTTACCGAAAAAAATATTACACTTGGCCCAAATGATCGGGCTTCCGTGCCGCTTGCCACTGCAATCTCTGGGGGTATGAGTGTTCGTGTTTGGCGTGAGGGGAAGCAGACGGTAACACGTGATGAAGCGATACCATTTGATATCGAGAAGATTCAAGACGCAGATCGCGATGTTGGCTATAGGGAAGTGAAGACGCCGGGCGTTGATGGCCAGCGATCAGTGACGTATGAGATTGTCGTTGAGCAGGGTATCGAGGTGAGCCGTGTTGAAATAGCCAGTGTGACGAAAAAGAACGCTATCAGCCAGGTTGAGCTTGTGGGAACCAAGCCAAAATACATGCCATATACGGGTGGTGGAACGAAGACGGAATGGCTTGCTGCCTCAAATATCCCAGAGCCTATGTGGGGATATGCGGACTGGCTTGTGCAGAAGGAGAGCGGCTGGAATCCAAATGCACGCAATGTATCGTCGGGTGCGTGTGGCCTTGCACAAGCACTGCCTTGTTCTAAGGTGCCAGGCAATCCTTTAGATCCCGTTAACTCTCTTAACTGGATGAACGGATATGTGAATGGACGTTATGGGACCTGGGAAGCTGCTGTGCAGCATTCTCGACAAAAGGGCTGGTACTAATTTATGGCTGCTCCGAAGAAATCACTTGGCCAGCACTGGCTAAAGGACCGTTCTATTCTGGGTGCAATTGCCGATGAAGTATCACTTACAAAGGACGACACAGTTCTTGAGATTGGGCCGGGACTAGGAACGCTTACAAGTGAGTTGCTTCGACGTGCAGGGAAGGTTGTGGCTGTTGAAATTGACGGTGACCTTGCAAGGAAGTTGCCAGGTCAGTTTCCTGGAACCAATATCGAAGTAATACATCAGGATATTTTGACATTTGATTTGACAGTACTTCCTAAGGGATATGCCGTTGTTGCGAACGTTCCGTATTATATTACTTCAAAAATTGTTCAGTACTTAGTAACCTCCAATAATCCACCACGAGAGATTGTCTTGTTGATACAGAAAGAGGTTGCAGAGAGAATTGTTGCAAAGCCGGGAGATATGAGCATCCTTGCTATTAGTGCTCAGATATATGCAGAGGCATCGCTTGGTATTAAAGTTCCTGCAGAGTACTTTACGCCACCGCCAAAGGTTGATAGCCAGGTAGTTGTGCTGCGAATGCGAGATGAGCCGCTTGTATCGCGTGACAACGAACGTCAATTTTTCCGTATTGTGAAAGCGGGATTTGCCGCGAAGAGGAAGAAGCTTCGCAGTAGTCTTTCTGGCGGCCTCCAGATGTCTAAACCGGATATAGAGCGTGTACTTGCCGAAGTGGGTATCTCTCCGGAAAGTCGTGCTGAAGACTTGTCTATCGAAGATTGGGTTCGTCTGATGAATCATTTCGCGTCGATCTTGGCATAGTGTTACAATAGACAGAGAATGGTGTGGTTTCGTTTTGGTAGTGTGGGTGGTATTGTTCTAGCGGCATTCCTTTTTTCTTCGCAGGTGCTTGTAGCTCAGCCAGCTGCCGATTCGCGACTCATTACAGTATATGACCGTGGTGTCGAAACGGTATTTATCACTCAAGAGAAGACTATCGGAGATGCATTGACTGCACAGGGGATTACGGTGTCTTCTTTTGACACTGTCGAGCCGTCACCGACGGAAGAGATGGTAGCACCGAACTACTGGGTGAATATCTACAGGGCACGGTCTGTCGTGGTCGAAGACGGTCCCTTGAGGACGCAAATCTTTACCCCCTATCAGTCAACAAACCAGATAGTAGAAAGTGCGGGAATCACCCTATACCCAGAGGATATCGTTACGCTAGATAGATCAGAGAATCTGCTTTCTGACGGGCTTGGGATACGGGTATCCATAGCAAGAGCGGTGGACTTTTCTTTTAACCTTTACGGCAGGGTGGCGACCGCAAGAACACATGCCGCAACAGTTGGGGCTATGCTTGAAGAGAAGCAGATTACACTCACTCGGGATGATAGAGTAGTACCGTCAGCGGACACGCCCCTACAGCAAGGCATGTCAGTTCGTATATGGCGTGAGGGTAAGCAGACATTGACTGTCGAAGAAAGCGTACCGTATGGCTCGGAGATTGTCTACGATGCTGATCGCCCTGTGGGATATAGGGCGGTGCAGAAGCCGGGCGTTCTTGGTAGGGAATCGGTAAGCTATGAGATTGAAATAAAAGACGGTGCCGAAGTGTCGCGTAAAGAGATTGCACGAATAACCGCCGTAGTACCAGTTAAAGAGGTGACGGCCATTGGTATTAAGGGTCTTGAGAGCGGTCTTACTCGAAATAAGGGTGCGATACACTTCACCGACAGCAATGGTGTCGTTCACAGAGAGACGTATTATGACCTAAATATGAGTGTTGTGATGGGTGCATGCGGACAGGGAGGAAAATATAGCGTTCGATTTGATGGAATGAAGATTGATTCCGAAGGATATATTATTATCGCGGCTAATTACGCACGGTATCCAAAGTGTTCAATAGTTGAAACAAGTGCTGGGCTTGGCCGTGTCTACGACACTGGCGGGTTTGTTCTTCGACATCCTGATGGTTTTGACCTTGCAACAGATTGGACGGTTGCGGATGGTCGGTAGCCAAGGGGCTGATATCTGGTACAATAGAAATAATGGAAACACCTACTAAGCAACTCTACATCACAACCGCTATCCCTTACGTTAACGGAAAGCCTCATATTGGTAATGCACTTGATTACCTTTTGGCAGACATATGGGCACGATACCAGAAGCAGAATGGCCATCAGGTCAGGTTTCAGGTGGGGACCGACGAGCATGGTAATAAAATTGCAGCAAAGGCACTTGAGGATGGCGTGACGCCCCAAGAGTACACTAACGCATCGTATGTCAATTTTGAAAACCTAATGAAAAAAGTGGGTGCAGGCTATACTGATTTTGTTCGCACAACTGATGCACACCACGTTCAGGCGGTTCAGTATATTTGGCAGCAATTAAAGCCGTATATCTACAAAGATTCGTATAGTGGATGGTACTGTATTGGTCACGAGGCATTCTTTACCGACAAAGAAGTTCAGGAACTTAACGGCATATGTCCTGATCACCAAGCGCCATTTCAGCAGGTGAGCGAAGAAAATTATTTCTTCCGAACGAGTGCATTTACCGATGCCATCAAGCAGGCTATTGTGAACGGTGAAATGCAGATTGTCCCAGAATTCCGAAAAAATGAATTCATGGAACTTATCAAGGACGGGCTGGCTGACGTCAGTATTTCTCGCCCGAAGAAGAGTCTTTCGTGGGGTATTCCTGTGCCAGATGATCCAGAGCAGGTGATGTATGTTTGGCTTGATGCACTTGCAAACTATATTACAGTTGTTGGGTATCCCGACAGACCTGCCGAGTATCAATCTGTGTGGCCTGCTGATGTCCAGGTTATTGGTAAGGATATTCTCCGTTTTCACGCTGGTATTTGGCCAGCAATGCTTTTGGGTATTGGGTTGGAGCTTCCAAGGAAACTCCTTGTTCACGGGCATATTAATATTGGCGGTTCGAAGATTAGTAAGTCTGTTGGAAACGGTATTGATCCAAACCAAGTTATTGATGAGTATGGCCTTGATGCATTCCGCTACTTCTTTTCGCGACATATCCCTACGCTTGATGACGGTGATTTTACCTGGGAGAAGTTCGAGTACGCATATAACGGTGAGCTAGGAAATGATTTCGGTAACCTTATTCAGCGTGTTTCAGGAATGATTACTCGCTATGAATCTGGCGTTATTGGCGAAGCACATCAGGCCGAGCATGACATGACTGCATACCACGAAGCAATGGGTCGACTTGAGTTCAATAAGGCAATTGACGAAGTATGGAACAAGGTACACAGTCTCAATAAATACATTGACCACGTGAAGCCATGGGACATTGCAAAGCGACGTGAGGCCGACCCTGATGCGGCATCTCATCTTTCTGAAGTGCTTGCCCACTGTGCAGGTGCACTCTTGCAGATAGGTGACCTCCTTGTGCCATTTATGCCTGGAACGGCCGCTACGGTTCATGCAATATTTGACTCCGGGGTTGTTAAGCCATCAGAAGGTGTCCTCTTTCCTAAGAAGTATGTTTATACGCCAGATCCACGTGCACCAAAGAGCTGAGCATGTTAATTGATACCCACTGCCATATCCATGAATCATACCCGTATCCCGTGGGCGAGGTGCTTGAGAGGGCGGCCAATGAAGGGGTGTCGACAATGATTTGTGTTGGTACAAGTGAGCAAAGCTCAAAACTGGCTATTCGTGCCGCTCGTGCATATAGTCAGCTGTATGCTGCAATTGGCGTACACCCCCATGATACAAAGGACGGCTACGACGAAATTGAGGTACTTGCGGTTCATGCATCGCGTGATAAGATTGTCGCGATTGGCGAGGTGGGGCTTGATTACTACTACTCATACAGCCCTAAGGACGTGCAGAAGGTGGCACTTGTGGCACAGTTGGAAGTTGCCGAGAAATATAATCTTCCTGTGATTTTTCATGTCAGAGATGCCTTTGATGATTTTTGGCCGTTGTTCGATTCTTTTTCTGGCATTAGGGGAGTGTTGCATAGCTTCACTGATACTAAGGAAAATCTCGACAAAGCACTGGAGCGAGGGTTGTACATTGGAGTAAATGGCATCAGTACGTTCACGAAAGACCCGCAGCAACAGGCGATGTTTGACGCAATTCCTCTTTCGTCACTTGTCTTTGAAACAGATGCACCATTTTTGACACCAAAGCCATTACGTGGTAAAATAAATGAGCCTGCATACGTGAGTATTGTTGCGGCATTTCATGCTGAGCGTCGAGGAATATCTCTGGAAGAGATATGTGCGACAACAACACGTAATGCACAGAAACTTTTTACCCTTTCTTAATAAAGGAAATCTATGCGAGAGAGTCAGTATCATATACCGGAGACGGGCGTGCTGAACGATGGTGGGGCGGATCACACGCCAGAACAGCAACACGAGCAGTATCACGCTGCTGAACGTGTGCATTTTGCATATCCGCATGAGTCTGAGGTTGCGGGGAATCCATCTCCGCAGGATGCCGTTTTGCATGTTGCAAATCGTATTGATTGGTACCGAAACGAAGCACTGCATACACCTTTAAAAAAAGATCGCACGCTGGGGAGTCGTATACTAGAGGCGTTTGGTGTTGTGAAGAAAGCACCACTTCATCCCCATGAGTATATCGATGAAGAGAGTCTTGTGGGTGGCCGTCTCTTTGGCGAACAGGCAAGGTTTTGGCTTCATCCGTCGGGTGAGGCAATGCCTACGGTTCGAGATTGGTATTTCACGATGTTCGTGAACCAGCAGGAACAGACGCTTCATTACCAGGTGGATGTGCGGGGTATTCATAAGATTTATAACGGAAGAGAATATGCCTTTGCTCCTGGTGAACTTGATAGGTTTATAGCGGCTACAGCGGCGTATGAGCAGCGTATTGTTGCCGACGTATATCACCGAACGCCAGCCATCTTTCCGGTGAAATAAGGTATACTAAGAGGATAGTGGAACAAGAAATTATCTACCTTGACTATGCGGCGGCCACTCCGGTTGACCCTAAGGTGTTTGCGGCAATGACACCATTCTTTTCCGTACATTTTTATAATCCCTCTGCCCCCTACAGCCCCGCAATTGAAGTTCGTCGGGAATATGAGGACGCAAAGGCACGTATTGCACGATCAATTGGCGGGCGTGCAGACGATATTATTATTACTGCAGGTGCGACAGAGTCTATTGCCCTTGCCTTTTTGAGCGTTGATGGGCATGTTGTCACTGCTAACATTGAACACCATGCTGTTCTTGCTGCAGCAAAGCAGAAGGCCGCTGCAACAATTGTCTCTGCGAACGAAAAAGGGTTTGTGACAGCAGAGAGTATCCGCCAGGCTATTCGGCCAGATACGGAACTTGTAAGCATCGCGTTGGCAAATAATGAGTTAGGGACAATCCAGCCGCTTCGTGACATTGCAGAGGTTGTGAAAGCCGAAAGGGCACGGCGTCTTGATGCAGGCGATCATCGTCCAATATACCTCCATACAGATGCATCACAAGGTGTCGGGCTACTTGATGTAAACGTTGCACGTCTTGGGGTTGATATGCTGACACTGAATGCATCAAAGGTTTATGGCCCAAAGCAGGTAGGGCTTCTTTGGGCTGCACCAATAGTACGGGTTCGTCCGTTTATTCTTGGGGGCGGTCAAGAACGTGGGCTCAGAAGTGGGACAGAAAATGTTCCCGGTGTTATTGGGTTTGCTGCGGCCATGGAACTTGCCGCGGATAGGCGAAAAAATGAAACACGCCGGCTTATGGAACTGCGTGACGCACTGCAGTCTACGCTTCTTACTGCGTTTCCGTCGGCGGTTATTTCTGGTCATGAAAAACATCGGCTTGCCGGCCATCTTCACATATCATTTCCTGGCGTTGATGCCGAGAGAGTACTGTTTTCTCTTGAGTCAAAAGGTGTACTTGTCGCAACGGGAAGTGCCTGTGCGGCAAATAAGGGCACTCGGTCGCATGTACTGACTGCCATTGGGCTTGCCGACACTGTTGCCGACGGGAGTCTGAGGCTCACGCTTGGTGTCAGCACTGATAAAAACGCGATAGAAATTGCAGCCCGCCACATTATTGAGACGGTGCGTGCGGAATACTCTCGGAAGGGTCTGTAGATGAAGGGGTTACTTATTTTTCTTGCTGCGTGTGTCCTTTTTATCGTGACAGTGAGTGTATACTTACAGCCAAATAGCCTCGCTGCTTGTAGTAGTAAGCCAACTGACGGAGCGTGCAGTAAGGCCGATGCAATAGTTGTTGTGAGCGGAGGCGATACTGCTGGTCGTGCCGATGAAGGCATACGCCTCTACCAGGATGGGTGGGCTGATATGATAGTATTCTCTGGTGCTGCCCAGGATAAAAGTGGTCCAAGTAATGCTCGTGCAATGCGTGTGCAGGCGATAGCAGCGGGCATTCCAGAGCAATCGATCTCTATTGACGAAGAGGCGGTAAATACTCAGCAGAATGCAGAGAATACCCAATCAATTCTTACCGATAAGGGTGCTCAAAGGGTGGTACTTGTCACATCCGGCTACCATCAGCGTCGAGCAGCTCTTGAATTTCAGCGTTCAAGCAACAATGCCTTTACGGTATTGAGTAAACCACTACTTTCCGATAAGGACTGGAGCGGGTTTTGGTGGGCGACTCCTCGCGGGTGGTGGCTTGCGGGTGGCGAATTGGTAAAAATAGTCGCATTCTATACAGGAGCGGGACGGTAATGAGTCAGAAGAAAATATACGTTGGCATGAGTGGTGGCGTTGATTCATCGCTTACCGCAGCACTTTTGGTTGAGCAGGGGTATGACGTAACTGGTGTGTACATGAAAAACTGGACACAAGATCTTCCTGGTATGCGATGCCCCTGGGCGGACGATCTTGCAGATGCAAAACGCGTCGCCGTTCACCTAGGGATTGACTTCAAGGTGTTTGATTTTGAAAACGAGTATCGACAAAAAGTGGTTGACTACATGATTGATGAATATAAGGCTGGTCGGACGCCGAACCCTGATATTATGTGTAATCAAGAAGTTAAGTTCAAGCTTTTCTTGGAGGCTGCACTTGAAGATGGTGCTGATCTTATTGCGACAGGGCATTATGCACAGGTAAAGGATGGGGAACTTCTTCAAGCTGTCGATGCCAATAAAGACCAGACCTATTTCCTGTATCGCGTCACAAAGAAGGCACTAGAAAAGACGCTCTTTCCCCTTGGCGGGTACACAAAGCCGGAAGTGCGCATGATGGCAGAGGATCGGGGGCTAATTACTGCTCGTAAAAAAGATAGCCAAGGCATTTGTTTTGTTGGCCAGATTGGTATTCGTGAATTTTTAAGCCAGTATGTTGAACAGCGTGCGGGTGATATTATTGACACGCGTACAGGTGTGGTACTTGGTAGGCATGACGGTGCAATTTTCTATACACTTGGACAGCGTCACGGGCTTGATATCGGCGGCGGCCTCCCATACTACGTTGTGGGCAAAGACATGGATAAGAACGAGGTGTATGTCACGACAAACCTTAATGATGAGGCACTCTGGCGGCATGACGTCCCGCTTCATTCGCTTCACTGGATTTCTGGTGAAGCCCCAGTTGATGGTGTGTATACGGTTAGGGTTCGACATCGAGCAAAATTAGCTCGCGTGCAGTTGTCTCGAAGTGCCGATAGTGGTGCAATACTTCATTTTGATGATGCAGAGCGTGCGGTCACTGCCGGTCAATCACTTGTTTTGTATGACGGCGAGGTGTGTTTGGGTGGTGGGATTGTTGCGTAACAGAGCCAAGCCGCCTATGGTATACTATGAATAATGACAGAACGGTGCATGCGGTCTCGGCGACTCAATAGGGGAGGATTCACTATTGTCGAGCTTCTTATAGTTGTTGTAGTGATTGCCATCCTGGCTGCGATCACTATTGTTGTATATAACGGGGTGAGTGCACAAGCAAACGATTCGGTCGTGCAGAGTGATCTTCGCCAATTTTCACAAACCATGGAGCGATATAAGGTGGAGAACGGTCAGTACCCAACAGTTCTTGATGCAACCCTTGGTATCACTTTCACCAAGAGCGCGTATAAGGTAGACTCAGCTGCAGTCAATCTCCGTTATTGTCGTGATTCTCAGGGAATTAACTATGCCCTCTTCGCCACTTCCAAGTCGGGGAGCCCTTTTTACTACAGTAGTAACGGTGGACTTAGGGCGACGTATAACATGAACGGATGGAGTGTCTGTTCACTCGTTGGACTTACTGAGGTAAATCCTCAGTATAACGGTTTTGGGAGTGGTGTGTGGGCTGCGTGGGTAAACTAGACAGTCACCCCATTAAGTCATGGTATAATTAACAGATATGAACGCTCAACAAATCCGCAATTCCTACTTAGAATTCTTCAAAGAGCGTGGTCATGCTGTCGTGAGCCGTGCACCACTTGTTTTGAAGGACGATCCATCAACACTTTTTACCGGTTCTGGTATGCAGCCAATGATCCCGTATCTTCTTGGTGAACCGCACCCTAAGGGTGTTCGAATTGCCGATAGTCAGACCTGCCTTCGTGCGCAAGATATTGATGATATTGGTGATAATCGCCATACGACGTTTTTTGAGATGCTTGGTAACTGGAGTATGGGCGACTACTTTAAAGAGCAGCAAATTGAGTGGATGTTCGAGTGGCTTTCTGAAGTTGTCCAGCTTGATATGAGCAAGCTCTACATCACCGCGTTTATCGGTGCACCTGAGTATGGGATAGAGAAGGATACAGAGGCGGTTGCGGTATGGAGACGTCTTTTTGAGGCAAAGGGTCTTTCGACGGGCGAGGCAGAAGTTGGGTCAGAGGAAGCGGGCTATTCTCGAGGAATGAAAGATGGTGAGCGATTCTTTTATTACGATGGCAGCAAGAACTGGTGGAGTCGAAATGGATCGCCAGAAACGACGCCCGTAGGCGACCCATGTGGCCCTGACAGCGAGATGTTCTATGATTTTGGTACACCGCATGATCCGTCATACGGCGAATTCTGCCATCCAAATTGTGACTGCGGTCGTTTTATGGAGATTGGCAATAATGTATTTATGGCATACCGAAAAGTTGCCGAGGGGCAGTTTGAGCCACTCGAAAAGCCAAATATTGATCACGGCTCTGGTCTTGAGCGTATTGCGGCGGCAAAAATAAATAACCCCGACGTATTTCGCATTAGCCTTATGTGGCCAATAATTGAAAAGCTCCAGACACTGAGTGGCAAGAGCTACGAGAGCAATACTGCCAGTATGCGTGTCATTGCCGATCACCTTCGTGCGGCGACATTCTTGGCGGTTGACGGCTGCGTGCCGGCAAATAAAGAGCAGGGCTATGTTATGCGTCGCCTCCTTCGTCGTGCTATTCGCTTTGCATTTGACCTTGGCGTTGAGCAGAATTTCTTTGAACAAATTGTGCCAGTTGTTGCCGATCTTTACGTCGACGACTACCCAGAGGTTGCAGAAAAGCGTGACGAAGTTATTGCTGTCCTTGCAAAGGAAGAGAAGGTATTCCGCCAAACGCTCCGCAAGGGGCTTTCGCAGCTTGAGAAATTTGCCCGTGATGGGTTAACGGGGGCTGAGTTATTTACACTCTATGATACCTACGGGTTCCCTGTAGAGCTTTCTATTGAAGAAGTATTTAAACAAGATATTACCATCTCTGAGAATTGGCGTGAAGAGTTTGATGCAAAAATGGAAGAACAGCGTACCCGCTCTAGGACGGCAACGAAGGGTGAATTCAAGGGTGGGCTTGGTGGTCAAGATTTAATTCACAAGAAGTATCATACCGCAACGCACCTTGTGTATGCGGCACTGCGTCAGGTAGTGAGTGATGACATCACGCAACACGGAAGTAATATCACCGAAGAACGTCTACGGTTTGATTTTAATCACGACGGAAAGGTGCCTCGTGAAAAACTCGACGAAGCTGAAAAGCTTGTGAATGAATGGATCTCGCAAAGTCTCCCTGTTTCATTTAAGGAATACCCAACGGACGAAGCCTTTTCTATGGGTGCCATTGGTGCGTTTGGTGATAAGTACGGTGACACAGTAAAGGTATACCAGATGGGTGAGGGCCACCAGCGGGTGAGCTTCGAGATTTGTGGAGGCCCACACGTCGATAATACCGGCCAGCTTGCAGAAGATGGCAAGGTCTTTAAGATTACAAAAGAAGAATCCTCAAGTGCAGGTATTAGGCGCATCAAGGCGGTTCTTATTTAGAGGTGCGTTGTGCGGTAGGCGAGGAGCTCGGATGCTTCATCGTGTATGGCAGTGAAACTCTCGAGCGTTTCAGGGGTAAGGGGTGTTTGCTGCTGGGTTCTCTTGAGTACTGACGACTTGCCGATGACAAAGGGGTCTCTTTCGAGAGCAGTTGAGTCTCGGATGGCGTAGGTGACAGTACTGCGCACATCTCTATCTTGCGCCAGGATTTGGCGTGTCTCTTGTACTATGTCGGAATGAGGGCTGCTGTAGATACTCCCGCGTTGCAATAGGCTCATTTCGCGTATCTGGCCATTTGACTGACATGTTATTTCGCGCATGATTGTAGTGCTATGCTCGACTGCGGTGTTATGTTCTATGTCGTCAATAAAGCCTGTGATAAGTCGTACTTTTTCAGTTGCTTTCCAGCCATCCCTGCATTTATCAAGAAAACTTGCTCGCCATAGGCGGTAGGAGTCGTGGTCTGGATGTGGAATATCGATAATTCCGCATCCTGCTAACACTGCAGTGATACGATCTTGAATGAGCGGTGCGTGATGGTGTTCTTTGTCGTACTCGCGGCTCTCTCCACTGAGTTCTTTGTAAGGAATGTAGCGTAATCCGTCAATTTCCTGTTTGGATCGTTTTATTACAAAAGAATCTTCTGGCTTCTGCTTGAGAGGGTAGCTGAAAGATTCTAACTCGAGAGAATCTGTGACAATATCATAGGCAAGGATAATTGTTGCGCCGTGTTTCTCTGAAAGCTCAACTTTAAAGAAGGCTTCGAGTTCCTTTCTTGTAAGTGTGTTTGGGTGTATTCCTTCAAGCGTAAGTTCAAACCCCGTTGTTGGATAGAGCTGTTCACATAGTTGATCAAGGAGTATCTCGTGACTCTTCTCGATGGTACTTGGTTCTGACTCGAAGCTGAACTGATCGGGTGTGGATGAATATTCCATGGTTTGTGAATTATAACATAAAAACATCAAAAACACAAGTACTACGACCATAAGCATCTTTGGTATATAATGAGTATCAAGTATGGTTTTGAAAAAATTCAAGAAACAAATTCAGGTAGACAGTGACGAATATATCGTTGCAATTGATATTGGAACCGAGTTCGTTAAAGCACTTATTGCACGGCTCGAGGGCGATGAGCTTCATATTGTTGGTGTTGGTCGTGTTCGGCAAGAGGTAAGTGACATGCACTCTGGTGCAATTGCTGATATCGCAGGGGTGGTTCGTAACTGCGAGGAGGCACTGGCACAGGCAGAAGAGCAGGCCGGTCTTCAGGCCAAGAAGGTGGTTATTGGTATCGCTGGCGAGCTTGTTAAGGGAACGACAGATACCATTCGCTATCGTCGTCCACACCCAGACCGTGCACTAGATGATGCAGAGATGGAGTTTATTATTGAGAAGGTCCAAGAGCGAGCACAGGCAAAGGCCCAACGACAAATTGCAATCGAAACCGGGAATGATGCCGTTGAGGTGAAACTAGTGAATAGCGCCCTTGTTGGTATTCATATTGATGGCTATAAAATTAGTAACCCTATTGGCTTTCAGGGACGTGATGTATCGGTTCAGATTTATACGGCGTTTGCCCCCATGGTGCATATTGGCGCGCTTGAGCGTGTCGCTGATGAACTCTCGCTTGACCTTCTTGCGGTAGCGGCAGAGCCATTTGCTGTGAGCCGAAGTGTTCTTGGCTCAGAGGCGGGAAGTAACTTTACGGCAATTCTTGCCGATGTGGGTGGTGGAACAACAGATATTGCCGTAGTGAACGATGGTGGCGTCGAGGGGACGAAGATGTTTGGTATTGGGGGACGTAGTTTCACCCAGACTATCGCCAGCGATATGGACCTTTCGTATCAAGATGCTGAAAAGTTGAAGGTAAATATTACCAATACCCAGATTAAGCCTTCTGTAAAAAAGGCAGTCGAGTCTGCGATAGATAGGACGTTAGAGGTGTGGTTGGCGGGTGTCGATCTTGCCTTGAGTGAATTCGAATCTGTCGATCATCTCCCAAACCGGATCTTGCTTTGTGGGGGTGGGGCCAGTCTTGATAAGCTGGTGACGGCACTTGAGGGCGATCAATGGCACAAGGGCCTTCCATTTACGCGAGCACCTCGTGTCCAGTTGATACATCCGTCCGAAGTGATTGGCGTGACAGACGAAACGGGTGACGTGACCGACCACACCTTTATTACAGCCATGGGGCTGCTTCGTGTTGGATATGATACACTAATAGGGAGTACAGAGGGCGACTCAATCAGAGAAAAATTTAATCGCCTTCTAAAGATTTAAGATGAATAAAGACGTTATCTATGTTGATGTAGACGATGATGTGACGGCTATCATCGGCAAAATAAAAAAAGCCAATGAAAAAATTATCGCACTTGTTCCGCCAAAAAGGGCGGGAGTGTTGCAGAGTGCGGTAAATCTTCGCCTTCTTGACCGTATGGCACGGACTGATAAGAAACAGCTTGTTCTCATTTCTAGTAACCAGGCTCTTGTTGCACTAGCTGCAAGTGCAAAAATTCCCGTTGCAAAGAACCTTCAAAGCAAGCCGGAACTTGCACCTATTGCTGCACTGGTTGACAGTGATGGCGACGATATTATTGATGGTTCGGAGTTGCCTGTTGGTGATCATGCCCGCACGGCCACTTCCCGTGGTGCATCAAGTAGTGTGAAGCCAAAGTCTGAGCGTATTGATGAATCTGTTGATGTGTCGGGCATTAATATTGATGGCGAGGATGTAGCCGTGCCTGCTCGTCAGACGGCCCGCCCTGCTACGCCTGGGAAAGCAGCACGCAAGAGCCCGAAGATTCCAAACTTCGATACGTTCCGCAAGAAACTGGTCTGGATCATTACGGGTGGTGTTGCGCTTACAGCACTACTTGTATGGATGTTTGTTTTTGCACCAGCGGCAACGATTATTATTACCGCAAGCACAAGCCCTGTACCTGTAAATACCACAGTTCGTCTTGGCGGAACGCAGCCACTAGATGTAAAAGCCGGTATTATTCCTTCGGTAATGCAGCAGCAAGAGTCTGAGGTTTCAGTTGATTTTGATGCAACTGGTGAAAAAGATATTGGAGAGAAAGCCACAGGCACGGTGACAATCTACAACTGTGATGGGCCAGGCTTTACCTTGAGTGCAGGAACACCATTTACTGCTGCGAACGGAAAAATATACTACAGTACGTCAAGTGCGGCGGTTACAGGAACCTCGGGATCTTCATCGCTGTGCCGTAATTCCGATTCTCGCCCAGGAGCCGGGACGGGGTCAGCTCCTGTTCGTGCCGCAGCCTCTGGCGAGGAGTACAACGTTGGTTCAACAAGCTATACAATTGGCGGCAGAAGTGGCGATATCTTCGCAATCGGAACTGCTATGACTGGCGGTACAACAAAGGTAGTGAAGGTTGTTACCGAAGCTGATATTGCAAAGGCGCAAGAAAGTTTGACTGATAAGTCAGCTGACGCACAGCGACGTGAACTTGAGAAGAAGTTTACTGCCGACCAGGTTGTTATTACTGATAGCTTTATTGTAGACAAGGGGCAGGCTGTCTCGACACCCGCAGTCGACAAAGAAGTGACTGGAAGTGCTCGACCAAAGCTGAGCGTGAAGACCTCGTTAAGTATGCAGGCGATAAATAAATCTGACCTTGAAGCCTATCTAAAGGCGTACCTCGAGTCGAATCTTGACGATAAGGCAACGGAAAAAGTGTATTCTACGGGTGCTGATGCAGTAACGTTTGCTAATTTCCAGCAAAGTAACGATTCGTATTCTGTCGCATTGACGGCAACCGGCGGTGTGGGCCCGAAGGTAGACCAGAATGCTATTAAAGAAAATGCTCGCGGCAAAAGATATGGAGATATCCAGCAGAGCTTACAGTCACTTAATGGCGTGAAAGATGTTGACGTGAAGTTCTCATACTTCTGGGTAACGAGGGTGCCAAATAATACTGATAAAATTTCAATAGAGTTTAAGGTAAATGGGAACGACTAAGACGCTTATAGGGCTTGATGTAGGTGAGCGTCGCATAGGGGTGGCACAGGGAGATACGTCAGTACGGTTGGCTTTCCCCTACGGGACACTTGATGTAGACGGAAGTGAACTTTCAAAGATACAGTCACTTACAAAGGAAGTTGGTGCGAGCACGATTGTTGTGGGATATCCCCGTAATCAGCAGGGTGAGGCTACGCAGCAAACTACCTATGTACAGAATTTCATAGAGAAACTTCGTGCGGTAGACGGATTTGATGCAAATGTTGAGCTTCAGGACGAGTCGCTTACGAGTGTTATCGCAGAGCAACGGTTGATTGCGCACAAGAAGCCCTATACAAAAGCCGATATTGATGCACAGGCAGCAGTAATTATACTTCAAGACTTTATAGGAGAGCGATATGGATGATTTTAGGAGAGATGCAAGGGGGCGGAAGCCACACGGTACTCACGGTATGCCCGCAAGTCGTCCAAGTGTCGTCAACGTTCCACCGCAAGAGCAGCAACTTCATGTGAAGCTGCGGAGCGTTGAGGTTCCGGCGGCTCCTGCTGCCGTAGAGTCACAACCCGCTATTCCTGACGAACCTGTATTGGTAGTCCCCCAAGATGAGCTCAAGCAGATAGATTTAGAAGTAAAAGAGGTACGGTATCCTCGGCGTGGAAGGGTGATAAAACGGACTATTATAGGCTCTGTGATTGCTTTTTTTGCACTTGTCCTTGGGATTGTGGTATGGTATGGAATTCAGCTCACACCAGTTGATAGCGATGCAAAGGATCGTGTCGCGATTGCTATTGAAACAGGAAGTGCACCAGCTGTCATTGCTAAAAAGCTGAAAGCAGAAAATCTTATTCGGAGCGAGCTCGTCTTTTTGGTGCAAACCCGTCTTCAGGGTGTCCAGGGTACGCTTCAGGCCGGGACGTACCGTATTTCTCCTTCTGAGTCGACACTGTCCGTTATTAGTCATCTTGTTGCGGGGTCGCAAGACAGGTTTGATATAACGTTCCTGCCGGGAGCAACTATTGCTGAAAATAAAAAAGTTTTTTTAGAAGCAGGGTATAGTCGGCAAGAGGTGGATGAGGCTTTTGCGGCTGATTACGATTCACCTATTTTCGCTGGAAAGCCAAAAGATGCCGATCTTGAGGGGTATATATACGGTGATACGTACACATTCAGTATGGGGATTTCCGCAAAAAAAGTTCTTGAAAAGGTATTTGCAGAATTTTATACAAAGGTGAGCGAAAATGGTCTTGAAAAGGGCTACCAGCGCAAGGGGTTGACGTTGTATCAAGGGATCACACTTGCTTCAATCATACAGAGGGAAGCTGGTGGCGGTGATGAACAACAGATCTCGCAGGTTTTCCTGAAACGACTTGAGATTGGTATGCCACTTGGGTCTGATGTAACCTATCAGTATATTGCCGATAAGACAGGCGTTCCTAGGGACGTTAATCTCGATTCTCCCTATAATACGCGACGATATCCTGGGCTCCCGCCTGGGCCAATTGCTTCGCCAGGGTATCCGGCTCTACGTGCGGTATCTATGCCTGCGGAAGGTGATTTTCTCTACTTCCTAAGTGGTGATGACGATGTTACTTATTTTGCACGAACGCTTGAGGAGCACGAGGCAAATATCACCGCCCACTGTCAGAAAAAGTGTCAGATTATCTAGCGACTAACAGGGGTGGCGTGCCGCTACCAAGGCCCTTTGTCATTGACATTAGCATTCCGTGTTGGTACTATAAGTAATAGCACATTGGTGCTTCTATCTACGAGCGATAGAGGTCAACTGTTGTACTGACGGTATAAAACACACACGTAGTACTCAAAAAAACAGTAGCCTTGTTATTGCCTGCGAGTGGGAAATAGAAGTAGTAATGCGCCTATCAGAACGGTCGTACGGATGCCGAGAAAACTTTATATCACTAATAACGGTCGACATGCATCCTTTTTACCGCCTAAGCGCGTAAAGCAAGACTCAGTACGGTAGACGCCCTCGAGAGAAATCCGAGCGGCAGGAGAACGATAATTCGTAATGATGTTACGAGCGGTAGTCTACGTACTACCCAGGGTGGGTTAGCAGTTGCACGTCCAGTACATGCTCCTGTAAAACCAATTAACACGCGGTCCTCAAAGGGTCGCATCAAATCGTCCACTGTTGCTGTATATGCTGGTGTATTCTCGCTCCTTGTAGCGGTGATTGCTATTGGCTATCGTACACCACAAGAAGAAGTCGCTATTTCTTCTGCAACGCCAGTTGCGGACGTGACGCAGTCTGGTGTTGCAAAGCCAGCAGTTAATGATGTAGTTGCAACAAATATAGCTGCTTCTGTCGCACAAACAGCTGCACTTGCGGTTGCACCAAATGTTGCGGAACGTGCTGTTTCGACAAAAGTAGAAGCTGAATACGCCTCGACAGACAGCTCTTCGGCGGCAAAGCCTGCTATGATGGCGGTTGTTGACACGAACCGAGATATCAGTAAATACACTGCTGTTGAGGGTGACACGGTTGATTCAATTGCTGCAAAGTTTTCAGTTTCAGTTGACACCATTAAGTGGGCGAATGATCTGAAGGCTAATACTGTCACCGTTGGGTCGGAACTAACAATTCTTCCTCGAGATGGCGTTCTTTATACTGTAAAGGATGGCGATACTATAGAGAAGATTGCAGAGAAGTATCAATCTGATGCATCCCTTATTACAACATCGAATGACCTAGAGCTTAACGGCCTGTCTGCAGGGTTGCGTATCATTGTGCCTAATGGCGTCCTCCCAGAGACGGAACGCCCTGGGTATGTCGCACCTCGTGCCGCTACTCCTGCTTCGTCTGGTTATTTCGCTGGATATAGCTCTGGATTTGGCGGACAGACATGGGCAATTAAGGTGGGAACTCCAATGTATGCCGGCAATAAGTATGCTGTCGGTAACTGTACCGCCTATGCATATGATCGCCGTATGGAAATGGGACGACCGGTTGGTGGTATGTGGGGGAATGCTGCGACATGGGCAATGAACGCTCAGTCAAGTGGCTATGCCGTAAATAGAACGCCTGCTGTTGGTGCAGTTATCCAGAACGGTGGTGGGTACGGGCACGTTGGTGTGGTTGAAAGACTGCTGCCTAACGGAGATATTGAAATCAGTGAAATGAACGCCTATGTCTCCGGTGGTGGCTGGAACCGTGTCTCTGGACGCGTAGTCCCTGCGACCTCCGTTGGCCAGTACATGTACATTCACTAAGTCGACACTCGTTGAAACTTAATTATAATCGCCCCTTTTAAAACAGGGGCGATTATGGTATAATAAAGGTATATGTTTGTAGATACCGCCAAAGTTTTTGTACAAGCCGGACGAGGCGGTGACGGAGCCGTTAGTTTTCGGCATGAAATTTATGTTGATAAGGGTGGACCTGACGGCGGTGACGGCGGGAGAGGCGGAGACGTAATCTTTGTCGCAACTGAAGGGCTTAATACGCTTATAGATTTTCGCTATAAGCCTGAGCTGAAAGCCGAACCTGGCACTTCTGGTTCGAAGCGGAAGCGTCACGGAAAATCGGGTGCACCACTTTACGTGAAGGTGCCTGTGGGTACCGTTGTTCGTCAACAGGGCGATATTATCGCCGATCTTATTCATGAAGGGCAACAAGAGGTAATTGCAAAGGGCGGCGATGGTGGCTTTGGAAATGCTCACTTTAAGTCGTCGGTTCGTCAAGCGCCGCGTATTGCCGAGCGTGGTGAGCCTGGTGATGAGTTTGAGCTAGAGCTTGAGCTGAAGCTTCTTGCTGACGTTGGGCTAGTAGGGTTCCCTAACGCGGGTAAGTCAACATTCCTCAGCGTCGTTACAAATGCTCGACCAGAAATTGCCGATTACGCATTCACAACACTGACACCAAATCTCGGTGTCGCTGATATAGACGATGGGAGTATCCTTATTGCCGACATTCCTGGGCTCATTGAGGGCGCAAGTGAAGGTAAGGGCTTGGGTGATGCATTCCTTCGCCATGTCGAACGCACTGCAGTCATACTCCATCTTATCGATGGGTATACTGATGACGTTGCAAAGGCGTATACGACAATTCGTCACGAGCTGAAGGCGTATAGCGAAGATCTTGCGACACGCCCAGAGGTGATCGCATTGACGAAAGTTGAAGGTCTTGACGATGAGCTTGTTGAGATGCAAAAAGCATCACTTCGGGAGGTTGCCGGTGACACTCCTGTGTTTGCAGTTTCGTCTCAAGCACACGCTGGCCTCACTGAAGTACTCCGTGAGTTACGTCGTGAAGTGCAGGCTGTTCGTGAGGCTGAGCGTACAGAACTTGAGACGGAAGATATTCACGACGGCCTTGCGGTCATCTCTTTGAATCAGGAAGAGAAGGCACTTGCCTGGAAGATCAAGAAGCTTGGCCTTGATAGTGGTCAGCAGGTCTTTGTTGTAAAGGGCCATAAGATTGAGAAGTTTGCACGACGAACACGCTTCGATACGGTCGAGGGTGTTAATCGCCTCCGTGATATTATGAAGAAAATGGGTATTACTCATGCACTTCTTCGTGGCGGTGCCGAGGGTGACTCTATTATTCGCATCGGTCTTGATGAATTTACGCTCGTTGAGCAGTAATACTCTACAACTTTAGTACTATTTCAGTATTCCACTGTACAATAAGGGGTATATGGCACAGACATTTTTCTTCTACGACTTAGAGACATCGGGTCTTGATCCGCGGCAAGACCGTATTATGCAGTTTGCTGGGCAGCGGACGACACTCGATCTTACGCCAGTTGGTGATCCATATAACATTCTTGTACGGCTGAATGACGACACGCTCCCAAGCCCTGACGCATCACTTGTGACGGGCATTACCCCGCAACAGACGCAAGCTGATGGATATTCAGAAGCCGAGTTTGCACAGTTGTTGCTTGATGAGATTTTTACCCCAGATACAATCACTGTAGGCTTTAATAACATTCGCTTCGACGATGAGTTTATTCGTGCACTTTTCTGGAGGACTTTCCGCGATCCCTATGAGTGGGCGTGGCGTGACGGGAGAAGCCGCTGGGATATGCTTGATGTTGTTCGCATGACGCGTGCACTGCGTCCTAGTGGTATTGTCTGGCCGATGGTTGACGGAAAGCCAAGTAACCGGCTTGAGCTTCTGACAAAGGAAAACGGAATCGATCATTTTAAGGCCCACGATGCCCTGAGCGATGTCGAGGCTCTTATTGCGGTAACTCGTCTTATTCGTGAGGCCCAGCCACAGCTTTATGAGCACCTTTTTGTGCATCGCGATAAAAAGCAGGTTGCAGAGCTCGTCTCTTTAGATGCACCAAAGCCATTTGTGTATGTGAGTGGTCGGTATGAGGCTGACTTCCACAAGGCAACCGTTGCTTACCCTTTGACGGTTGGGCGAAATAATACCGTTATTGTGTACGATCTTCGCTATGATCCGACGCCGTTTCTAGGTATGGACGAACAGGCACTTTCTAAGATTCTATTTGCTACGTGGGAAGAACGCCAGACAGAGGGATTCCAGCGGCTGCCCGTTAAAGAGTTGCAGTATAACCGTTCGCCTGCTGTCGCACCAGTTGGTGTACTTGAGCGTGAAGAGGGGTGGCAACGTCTACAGCTCACTCCTGAGGGTGTTGAAGAGAACATCAAACGCATTATTGCACACCCAGAATTTGCCGAGAATATACGAAGCCTCTATGAGAGTCGTCCTGAATTTGCGAAGCAGAAAGACGCTGAAGCCCGGTTGTATGACGGTTTCTTGACGGATTTAGATAGGGTACGAGTTGAGGCGGTTCGAAATGCAGATACTCGGCAACTGTCAGATTTTCACCCAGAATTTGCCGACGAACGACTCGGTGACCTCTTGCTCCACTATAAGGCACGAAATTACCCCCAGGCACTTGCCGAAGAAGAGTCTCGTGCATGGGAGATATGGCGCAGTCAAAGAATTCAGCAGCAACTTCCGGGCTTTGTGAAGCGTCTTCAAGAACTTTCTCTTGAAAAGGGGGACGATGAACGTGTACAGTTCATCTTGCAAGAACTCCATTTGTGGGCAGAGAGTATCGTAGCTATCGACGAATAGAGGGTGTGGGGTATTGCACTGGCTACTTGTTGGTGCGATAAGAGAAGAATAGAGAGTTTACGGCTCGTGAAAGAACGAAGCCTGCTATGATGGCATATATCGAAAGCATTAGAGCTGCATTGATGCGAATAGTCGTTGCGGGGACGGTGCCCGTTAAGAAGAATACGACAAGTGCATCACCGAACTGAAAGCTATCCGCAATAAGAATGAGGGAGGCGAGTATCATGGTGATGCTTATTTTTTTCTTCATTACAAGGTTTCTTCCGTAAGGTTAGTGTATTGAATATAGCTCTAAGGGCGTTAATTTGCAAGCAAAAGCGGTATATGGTATTGTATGGCACTGGAAAAAAGTAGTAAAATCTCGTATAATAAGCAAGATATGGCTGAGGTAATTCGAGTAACAGGTGCACGTGAGCATAATCTAAAGAACGTCAATGTGGAAATACCGCGTGATAAGCTGGTTGTTATTACTGGGTTGAGTGGCTCTGGGAAGTCGAGCCTTGCATTTGATACTATTTACGCAGAGGGTCAGCGGCGATACGTCGAAAGCCTGTCTAGCTATGCACGTCAATTCTTGGGACTTATGGAAAAACCTGATGTAGATCAGATAGATGGCTTAAGCCCGGCAATTAGTATTGACCAAAAATCAACCAGTCGTAACCCACGCTCTACTGTGGCGACGGTTACGGAAATTTACGACTATCTTCGCCTTCTGTACGCACGCATCGGCGTGCCCCACTGTCCAATTTGTCACAACCCGGTTCAGCGTAGGACCCCACAGGATATCGTCGATGAAATTATGAAATTTGACGAGGGGAGCAGGCTTTTTCTTCTTGCTCCTATTGCAAAGGCGAAAAAGGGTGAGTTTGCCCATATTCCAGAGCGATATAGTCGGCTTGGCTATGCTCGTGTTCGTGTTGACGGTGTTGTGTATGCACTTGATGAATTCCCTGATCTCGACAAAAATTACAAGCACGACATTGAACTTGTTGTCGATCGCATAGCAGTTTCTGAAGATGTGAGGGGGCGTGTTGCTCAATCTGTCGAGCAGGCACTTGAAATTGCAGACGGAGTTATTGAAGTACTTCATGCAGACACAAACGAGTCTATTATTTTGAGTCAGCGGTATGCGTGTACCACTCACCCTAAGGAGGAGATCCCCGAGCTTGAGCCACGACTCTTTAGCTTTAATGCGCCTCAAGGTGCCTGCCCGGTCTGTACGGGACTCGGGAGTCGTCTTGAGGTCGACCCCGAATTGGTATTTAATCCAAATCTAACAATTGCAGAAGGGGCAATTCGCCCATATAACCGTACAAATAGCGATGCGTGGTATATGAAGCGGCTCCAGGCAGTTGCAGATGCACATGCCTTTGACCTACGCGTACCGGTAAAAGAGCTTTCCGACGAAGCCGTATATAAAGTACTGTATGGGACTGGTGCTCAGAAGTATGAAATTGAACTTGGCGGGGGCCGTTCGTACGAGGCGACATACGAGGGTGTTATTCCAAATCTCGAGCGTCGCTTTAAAGAGACAGATAGTGACTTTATCCGTAAGGATATAGAGCGGTTTATGCGGGAACGTTCGTGTCATGCGTGTAACGGAGCACGTCTTAAGCCTGTTGTGCTGGCTGTTACTGTGCACGGTCTCAATATCGTTGATATTATCAGTCTTGGTGTCGAGGATGCACTTGACCTATTTGATACGAAGCTTAAGCTGACTGATCAAGAGATGATTATTGCTACACAGATTCTCGAAGAAATACGAGCACGGCTTGGTTTCATGAATGACGTTGGGTTGGGGTATCTTGAGCTTGCACGGGCTGCCAATACACTTTCTGGTGGTGAGGCACAGCGTATCCGTCTTGCAACCCAAATTGGCTCTGGTCTTCAGGGGGTTTTATATGTTCTTGATGAGCCATCAATCGGCCTTCACCAGCGTGATAATGATCGTCTTATCGCAACGCTTCGTCACCTGAGGGATCTTGGTAATACCGTTTTGGTTGTTGAGCATGACGAGGACACGGTTCGTGCTGCCGACTACCTGCTTGATATAGGACCAGGAGCTGGGGTAAATGGTGGACATGTTGTTGCACAGGGGACCCCAAGTGAAGTTGCTCAGAATCCAGATAGTATTACTGGGCGATACTTAAGTGGTGTAGAGAAGATTGAAGTGCCAAAGAAACGTCGCCCCGTCCAGAAAGACCGTGCCCTTGTGATAGTTGGTGCTCGTGAAAATAATCTACGCACTATTGATGTAAAGATTCCACTAGGGGTAATGACTGTGGTGAGTGGTGTGAGCGGAAGTGGTAAATCAACACTTATTAATGGTATCTTAGCGAAAGAGCTGTCAGCTCGGCTTCACAGAGCACATGCGGTCCCTGGGGCACACGACCATATTGACGGGATCGAGCAGTTAGACAAGGCTATCGTTATTGACCAGTCTGCTATTGGTAGGACGCCACGCTCGAACCCGGCCACCTATACGGGTGTGTTTACGGCAATTCGCGAGCTTTTTGCAGGAACGCCCGAAGCTAATATTCGTGGTTATAAAGCGGGACGCTTCAGCTTTAATGTCAAGGGTGGCCGCTGCGAGAATTGCCAAGGAGATGGCGTTATTAAAATTGAAATGCACTTCCTGCCCGATGTGTACGTTACCTGCGATGTTTGTAAGGGGAAGCGGTATAACCGCGAGGCCTTGGAGATTAAGTACAAGGGGGCAACCATTAGCGATGTTCTTGAAATGACTGTCGAGCAATCTGCAGAGTTTTTTGAAAACATCCCGGCCATACATCGCAAGCTTTCTACACTTGTAGAGGTTGGCCTTGGGTATATTCGACTTGGGCAGCCAGCAACGACATTTAGCGGTGGCGAAGCGCAACGTATTAAACTTGCGTCTGAATTATCGCGACGCAATACAGGTAAGACTATGTACATACTTGACGAGCCAACAACAGGTCTTCATAGTGCCGATGTGAAGCGGCTTTTGGCGATTCTTCAGCGTCTTGTTGAAGGTGGTAATAGTATGGTTATTATTGAACACAACCTTGACGTCATAAAAACTGCTGACCACATAATTGACATGGGTCCTGAAGGTGGTATGGGTGGGGGCACTGTTGTCGCTGAAGGTACACCAGAGCAGATTGCAAAGGTGAAAGATTCCTTTACTGGTTCGTACCTAAAGTCACTTTTGGCGTAGTGCCGAGCTTTATTTCTTCTTAAAGATGAGCTGGAACTGCTTCTTGGTTCCGTTCCATATTGCCTGGCGATTATTTTTATCTTTGAGTATTTCAATTGTAGGGGGGAGTACTGATATGAACACGATAAGTACGATAATTGGAAGGATGACGGTGTCTATATCGATACCTGCGGCAATAATTGCCTTGCCTGCAAAATACCCTAGGTAGGTGATACCAAATGTCCACAAGAACCCGCCAATGAGGTTGAATGTCAGGAACTTTTTATACTCCATTTTACCAACGCCCGCAACAATTGGTGCGAAGGTGCGGACAATTGGCACGAAACGGGCCATGATAATGGTCTTTCCGCCGTGCTTTTCATAGAAGGACTGTGCATTTTGGATGTGTGACTGCTTGAATATTTTTGCATCTGGCTTTTTGAAGATGCTTGGACCGGCTTTTCGACCAAACCAGTAGCCTACGGTGTCGCCTAGGACAGCCGCTAGGAATAACAGGAAGACAAAGATATGGATGCTTATAGGGAGATTTCCGGGAAGAATTCCAGCCGCAAAGAGGGCACCAGCCGTGAAAAGAAGGCTGTCTCCTGGAAGGAAGAAGCCAATAAGTAGCCCAGATTCTGCAAAAATGACAATTAGTATAGCAATGAGCCCTAGGTTGATAATGATATCGACAAGGTCAAGTCCAGGGAGTGCACCGACGAGAGTCGTTGTGTGTAAAAGTGTTTCGATCATACCTGTTTATTGTAGCATAATGAATCCCTCTGGATAATCCACCGAGTGCGCACACCTTCAGCGTTTTTTAAGAAATACTTACTATACTGAAAGAGTACTATCAAATTTCCGTAAAGGCATCCGACGAGAAGGAGGAGAGACATGGGAGATAAGATTACTATAACATTACAGCCACGTGACGTTAGGGGCAAGAAAGTGACACGGCTTCGAAAGAGTGGGATTGTTCCGAGTATTGTCTATGGGCAGGGGTTTGATCCAATTCTGGTGCAGTCCGAGTATGTTGCTCTTGAGAAGGTGCTCAGAGAGGCCGGGAAGCATAGTCCGGTACACCTTACTATAGACGGGAAGAAGCGTATTTCGCTTGTGAAGGATATTAGTAGAGATCCCGTAAAGTCCCTTATTACACACGTGTCTTTTCACGCAGTGAAGGCGAATGAGATTGTTACTGCCGAGGTGCCGATACATCTTGTAGGGGAGGGTGAGAGTGCGGCGGAAAAAGCCGGACTTATCGTTATCCAGGCAATTGAGGTTGTCGAGATTAAGGCAAAACCCGCTGACCTTCCGGAGTCACTTGATGTATCAGTGGCGTCGTTGGCTACAGTGGACGACAAGATCCTCCTTGCTGACATTACACTTCCTGCCGGCGTTGAGTATGCTGATGCCGAGCAAGACCTCGAGCTTGTAGTTGCGAACGTATATGAACCAGCGGCACTAGAGGCGGCAAACGCTGCGGCGGCGGGTGATGCTACTGAAGATTCAGAGCCAGCTATTGAGGGTGAGGACCTGGGCGATCAGCCCGGTGAGGGTACTGCCGGAGCGTAGGGTATCTTATTCGGTTGCCGTCTCGTTGTCATCAAGAAATCCACCCGACTGGTGTGACCAAAGGGCTGCGTATTCGCCGCCACGGTCAAGGAGTTCGGTGTGTGAGCCATCTTCAATAATGGTGCCATTCTTCATGACGATAATTCTATCAAGTGAGGCAATTGTTGACAGTCGGTGAGCAATCACAATACTTGTGCGTTTCTTCATCAGCTTCTCTAGTGCACTTTGGATGAGTGCCTCTGATTCACTGTCGAGTGCAGAAGTTGCTTCATCAAGAATAAGGATTGGTGCATCTTTTAGGATTGCACGTGCAATTGCTATTCGTTGTCTTTGTCCACCAGAAAGCTTTACGCCTCGCTCGCCAACAAGTGTTTCGTATCCATTCGGGAGTTCTTCGATGAACGTATCAGCGTGTGCCTTTTTTGCCGCCTGGTATATTTCCTTTTTTGTTGCGTTGGGCTTGCTGTAGCCAATATTTTCTGCAATAGTGCGATGGAAGAGGAGTGGCTCTTGTGGAACGTATGCAATTGCGTCGTGGAGTGATTTTTGGGTCACCTTCTTGATGTCTGTCGCATCAACTGTGATATTTCCAGACGTCGGATCGACAAAGCGGAGCAGTAGCTTGGTAAGTGTTGTTTTTCCCGATCCACTCACGCCAACGATACCTACCTTTTGTCCCGATGGAATAGATAGGGAAAGATCTGTGAATAGATCCTTTTGGCTATCACTATGTCTAAAAGATACGTTATTAAGCGTGATTTCTCCCCGTGGGACTTTGATCCTTCGCGTAGATGTATCCGTAACAGCTATCGGCTCTGCAAGTGTTTCAAGCATTTCTTCTGAGTCGCCTGTAATTTGATATAAACTTCGCATGATGCTGCTGATATTCCAAATTTCTTGCATCAAGTTGAACGTGTAGGTGAGTGCAAGATACACAATTGCGGCATTAGCAATGCCAGCCTGGACTGCCCATATTGACGCAATAAGAACCGATATGCGGATCATTGCAATAATTGACGAATAGACAAGGGATATATTAATGATACCGCTACGAACCGCCTTTTCCGTTTCGACCATTTCGTCAATTGATCCGTTCAGCCGCTGACGCTCCTGTGCTTCGCGGCTGTCAATCTTCACAGCGAGCATGTTTGAGATAGAGTCAGAGAGTTGTGCGGATATTTTTGTCATGGCTTTTGAACGAGCCTTCTGACGGGGTCGCATAAACCGGGTGCCGAAGTACGCGGCGACAGTAAAGAGTGCCACAAACACGGCAAGGATGAGTGCATACTGCCACATAAAGAAGGCGATACCAACAATAGATGCGATGACAGATACGGTAACGAACAATAGCTCGAAGGTAATCATGTTCCAGAATTGCATAAAGGCTGCACTGAATTTGTTGACGCGTGAAACAAGAGACCCTGCAAACGTATTGTTGTAAAAATCAATAGATTGCTCTGTGAGTCTTCCGTAGGTTTCTTGATAGAGGGCCTTTGATCCGGCAATCTGAACACCCCATGCAGCGTAGAGATTGATGCGATATCCAATTACCTGCGTGAGGATTTGGAGAACACCATAGGCGACAATCATCCACCAGCTATTTTGAAAGCTGACAGTTCCGTTTTGTATGTCTAGGAGAAGGGCAGCGATGATAAGAGGGGTAACGTAGCGCTCAAGGACGATAGTGAGCGGAGCAACAATAAAGCTTGTTGCAACAAGCTTTGGGTATTTCATGGCACGTTTCCAATGGAACGATAAAATATCCTTGGTTGTAATGGTTTTTGACATAGGGTATCTTTCTTTGTACATCTATTATTCGTATCGCTCGATTTCCGCGAGTGCATACATTGGTCGGGTATGTAAGGCAATAGCGATTGCTATAACTATACCTATAAGTATAAATGTATTTCATGACATGTCAACGTAATTATGGTATAATAAGAGGTATGCAAAAAATACTTCTTTACTATAAATTCACACCACTCGCAGACCCCGAGGCGGTGAAATTATGGCAAAAATCACTCTGCGATGGCCTAAACCTTAAGGGTCGCATATTGGTGAGTCGACATGGTATTAACGGTACTGTTGGTGGCGATATCGACGCTCTAAAAGAATATGTAAAAACAACAAAGCAACTGCCAGGTTTTAAGGATATTGTTTTTAAGTGGAGTGATGGATCTCGTGACGATTTCCCTCGCATGAGTGTCAAGCATCGCCGTGAGCTTGTAGGGTTCAAGAATAGTGATGATGAATTTGATGTGTCCACAGAGGGCGTTATTGGTGGTGGTGAGCACCTAAAGCCACGGCAAGTGCATGAACTGATAGAGAAGTATGGCGATGACGTTGTATTTTTTGACGGTCGCAATGCACATGAGGCGAAGATTGGTAAATTCAAGAATGCAATTGTCCCCAATACCAATACATCCCGAGATTTCATCGCCGAACTTGAGAGCGACAAGTATGACGACATCAAAGATAAGAAAGTAATTACCTACTGTACTGGCGGTGTCCGGTGTGAGGTTATATCAGCGATGATGAAAAAACGTGGCTTTAAGGATGTTTATCAGATTGATGGCGGTATTGTGAAGTACGGCGAAGCATACGGTGATGACGGACTTTGGGAGGGTCACCTGCGGGTGTTCGATAACCGCATGACGGTTACATTTAGTGAGAACGCGAAGACGATTGGCGTTTGTACGCATTGCCAGGGAGAGACAAGTAATTTCGAAAATTGTGCACACACCGAGTGTAACGATCTTGTGCTTATTTGTGAAAATTGTAAGCAAAATCCGGAGCTACTTTTCCATACAGATGCATGTCGTAGTGCAGACGAGGCAAAGCGTTCCGCTGTCCTGGTGTAGTAAAAAGCTACCCAAAGCGGACAAAGGGGAGTATACTAGAGCCACAACATAACTTAAGGAGTGTGTGTTATGGCAAAAAATGATGATAGTTCAGTAGCAAAACAGTTGCTAGGGCTTGTAATTGCACAAGGGGTTCTTGCGATACTATTTGGTGTGGTGGCACTTTTCCTACCAGGTCTCACCGTCGCGTTACTACTTCTCTTTTTCGGCATCTTTGTGTTGGTTTGGGGTATTGTGACACTTATCGTGAGCCTCTCACGTATCGGTTCATTTAAGTTTTGGTGGCTAGAGCTTCTCTTTAGCCTTCTTGCAATTGGTCTTGCGGTGTACGTACTTCGTAATCCAGCAGATACGGCACTCTTCTTTGTCGTAGTCATTGGACTTACGTTCCTTGTTCGTGGGCTCATTGATCTCTTGCAGGGGCTTTTTGGAAAAGAAGACGACAAGGATACGCGAATATTCCACAGTATCGTTGGTGTACTTGGTGTTGTTGCTGGTATCATTGCACTGGTGCACCCGGTGAGTGCCGGTGTTGCAGTGGTATGGGTCGTTGGCCTTTACGCCGTTCTTTACGGGGCACTAACAATTGCCTTTGCCTTTAAGGCACAAAACGCACTGAAGTAATCTGAGCGTTGTATCTATAAAACTCAGCCACAGTAGGAGTGGCTGAGTTTTTTATTCGAACAGTATATACTAAGAGGTAATGACGGCACTACAAGACAAATTAAAGCTGCTTCCCCGTGCACCGGGTGTTTATTTTCACAAGTCTAAAACTGGTGAAATTATATATGTTGGTAAGGCGGCAGTATTGAAGAATAGGGTCCGACACTATTTTCAGGCCTCTCGCGATATGGACGTGAAGACACAGGCACTTGTTGATGAAATCTACGACACGGACTGGATTGAGACGGAAAGCGAGCTTGATGCACTATTTCTTGAGTCAGAAATGGTGAAGCGATACATGCCGCGGTACAACATTCTTTTGCGTGATGACAAGTCTCAGACCTTCATACGTATTGATATGAAAAGCGAGTGGCCTACGGTCTCGTTTACGCGTAATCCGCTTGATGATGGTGCGGAGTATTTCGGCCCCTATTACAACGGCTTTGCCGTCAAAAAGGCGCTTCGACTTTTGCGTAAGGTGTTTCCTTACTACACAAAGCCGCCAAAAAGCGGAACTCGCCCAGATCTTGATGCACATATAGGCTTGAGCCCCGCCCCAGGGATTTCGTCTGCTGAATACAAGTCGGATCTTCGTCGACTTGTTCGGTATATCGAAGGCGGTAGAAAAAAGATTCTCCAAGACATTGAGGCTATGATGAAACAAGCCGCACAGCAGCGAGATTTTGAAAAGGCGGCGGTCTACAGAAACCAACTAAGGGATCTTCATGCACTTCAGCAGAAGATTATGTTTGGCGACAAAGAATTTCTTGATATCAGTAAAGATAAGGCACTGGTTGATTTTTGTGAATTGTTTGGTCTAAAGAAAGCTCCCGCAAGAATTGAGGGGTTTGACATTAGCCATATGGGTGGTCGACACGTGGTGGCAAGTATGGTGGTGTTTTCTAACGGCGTTAGCGACAGGGCCGGCTACCGTAAGTTTAAAGTGAGCGAGCGGAACGATGATTATGCGAACATGCATGAAGTAGTTATGCGTCGACTTGGCGAAAAGAACCGTGCATCATGGGGAACTCCGGATATGATACTTATTGATGGTGGCAAGGGGCAACTTGAATCTGCACTGTCTGCTATGGAGGCCCGGGGTGTGGCGATACCCATGGTGAGTGTTGCGAAACGAAACGAAGAGCTTATTGTTCACGCAACTCGATCCTGTGTCGATACGACACTCCTAGGGCGGTACGCACAGGGGGGGCTAAGAGACCCGAGCGTGTCGGTTGTTAAGAACGGTGAGTATTTTGAGGTCAATATTCACGCCGAGCAGATGAATGCATCGGGGCATTCTAAGAATTTGCGTGGTTCATCTGGTGCGGGTCAAGCGCGGTACGTCCATGTTACCAAGCTCATTCAGCGAATCCGCGATGAGTCGCATAGGTTTGCGGTGAGTTACCATACAGTACTGAAGCGTGCCGACCAAACCAAAAGTAGGCTCGATGACATACCTGGCGTTGGCCCCGTGACACGCAGAAAGCTTATGCGGGCATTTGGGGGTGTCGCTGCTGTTTCGTCGGCATCTGAGGCGGAGCTGTCTGGGGTTGTGGGTAACGTACTTGCCCGTACAATCAAGCAGTATCTTGACTCGCAAGCGTAAGCGGTATTGTATACTAGAGATATGAAGCAGTGCGGTATCAATAGCCGTAAAGAGGCAGCCTTCACTATAGTGGAGGTAATTATAGTAACTGTTGTTATAGGTATATTGATTGCCGTGAATATTGTCGCGTATGGGTCGTGGCAGAAGAATACAAGAACGACGCAGGTGAAGAGTGAGCTTATTGCGGCAGGTGCTGCAATGGAGAAAGCTGTTAATTTCGAGTCTTCGTATCCGGTTGATGCGACGAGTGTTTATACGCCCAAGGGGGACGTCGTGATTAGGGGTGGCCTACAACCCGGTACTACGAATACGTTCTGCGTACACGGGTATCATATATCTGACCCTGCGTCACTGTTCAGTGTCGGAAAGGGCGGCACTGTTTCGGCTGGTGCCTGCCTGGCATCTGTCGCCTTGCCCGCACCGAATGAGACAACCTTTACTACTAACGGCACCTTTACTAAGCCCGCAGGTGCGGTTTCTATTGATGTCATTGTTGTTGGGCGTGGTGGAAACGGCGATCTTTTAGGAGGTACATTGTGTGGCGGTGGCGGTGCGGGCGAAGAAGCCTACGGTGCCGCAGGAGCAGGTCTTGGTGCACCGGGTGTTGTGAAGGTGAGTGTGTCATATGAATAATCCCGTTGACCGGCTCCGTGCCGAGATTTCCCACCATAATACCCAATGGTCTGTTATTATGGCTGGCTTCGATGCGGTTCAGCAATCTCGTGATGGTACTGCCCCTTTCTTGCAGGAGGCGAACTTTTTTTGGTTGACTAGGATTGCAGAGCCCGGCTGGAGATGTATTGTCACCGAGCACGTGTTTTATCTTGTAAGGCCCGAGACGAGTGACTCAAAGTACCTGTTTGACGGTAGTATGTCAAATGACGAGGCACTAAGAGTAAGCGGTGCGGACGCAGTTTTGGCATCCGATGAGGCCGACGAGCACATAAAGAAGGTCGCCGAAGCCCATTCGACCATTTATACACTGGGAGAGGATCCGCAAAACTCTTATTATGATTTTATTGAGAATCCCGCACCAGAACGATTACGCGAAGAGCTTGCGGCTTTGTTTGACGAGGTTAAAGACTGTCGTCCGATCCTTTCTCGCCTGCGTGCCATTAAGTCTGATGACGAAGTCAAGAAAATTGAAACGGCAATAGCAGCTACCGCGACTGCTTTTCGGGCGGCTGGCGAGGTACTTGGTGGCTCCTCTGGTGTAGTGTATGAATACGAAATAGAGGCGCGCATGACATACGAAATTCGTCGTGCGGGCATGAAGGGTCATGCATACGAGCCTATTGTTGCGGGTGGTGCCCATGCACTGACGCTCCATTACGGGCTGAATGATGCACCCGTCCCTAAGAATGGTCTTGTCCTTATGGACGTTGGTGCACGATATCAGGGCTATGCTGCAGATATCACTCGTACGTATGCAGTAGGCATACCTACAGAGCGAGAGCGACAGGTTCATGCCGAGGTTCGGTCTGCCCACGAGGCAATTATAGAGCTTATTAAGCCAGGTGTCCCGCTGAAGGAATATCAACAAAAGAGCGATCAAATTATGATGGATTCACTGTATCGGCTGGGACTCCTGGAGAACCGAGAGGATGCGGAAACGTACAGAAAATACTTCCCACACGCTGTTAGTCACGGGTTAGGCATTGATGTTCACGAGTCACTTGGGGGATTTGATGCATTTCAGGTGGGTATGATTTTGACAGTGGAGCCGGGTATATACATACAAGAAGAGGGGATTGGGGTGCGTATTGAGGATGACATCTTAGTAACCGTCGATGGCAATAGGAATCTAAGTGGTATGCTGTCAACCGGATTATCCCCGACGGTATGATATACTAAAGGGTATTATGAGGCAGCAATTTCTTACTTTCCTTGTTCGATGGGCGTTGAATTCGCTTGGTCTTTGGGTTGCCGTTCGTCTCTTGGGAACTGGGTATAATGATGTAGATATTACAGCAGGTTTTTGGGGGTTTCTTCTTGCGGGTCTCATCTTCTCGCTCGTTAATAGCCTACTAAAGCCACTGCTTGTTATCATCTCGTTACCAGCGATATTATTGACGCTAGGACTCTTTACTGTCATCGTTAACGGTATTCTTGTGTATATATCACTTGGTCTTGCTCCGGGCCTCTCTATGTCATTTGGTAATTCAATTATTACAGGAATCATACTGAGTTTGGTAAACTATATAGTAGGTGCCGCTGTTGAGATGAGGGCTGAAAATATGAGGAGAACATATGTCGATTAACGAAATACTGCAATACGTAATGATTGGATCAGCTGCACTATTGATTGTTGCTATTATTCTACAGCAACGCGGTGCAACGCTGGGTGCTGGATTTGGTAGTTCTGGTGAGCTATATACTACCCGAAGAGGCGTCGACAAGAACCTATTTGAGGCAACTATTGTCCTGGCTGTTGTATTTGTCCTGTCTATCCTTATCGGACTACTTATTCCAGCTGCGTAAGTTGGAGTGAACTAAGAAGGGGAGCACGGTGGAAACGAAAGACCCGATTAAAGAATCGAAGCGATGGCGTCGTCTATCTAAGATGAGCTTTAGCACTAAAGACCTTTCGAAGCGAATGAAGAAGGTTGAGGGTGCTACTGTTCGACATGCCCGTCGTTTTGTACTGAAGCGGTGGAGTAATTTCCGTGAGGCTCGTCGCCATGTTGCTATTTGGGTGCTCCTTGTTGGTGTGCTTGTTGGTGCTGCCGGTATTCAGTTTTGGTGGTATCAGCAGAGTTATACGGCTACATCACATACGACCGACGGGACGTATGCAGAGGCGGTTCTGGGTCCGGTCCAGACACTCAATCCAATATTTGCACAGTCAAGTGCCGAGGAATCGGCAAGCAAGCTTCTTTTTTCACGTCTCTTGACGTATGACGCTACTGGAGTTATTGGCTTTGACCTTGCAGAGTCTATGCGGGTGAGTGACGATGGAAAAGAGTACACTATTAAGATCCGTCCTGATGCTCAATGGAGTGATGGTGTGTATGTGCGTGCCCGAGATGTTGTCTATACAGTGAACTTAATTAAAAACCCCGCAACACGTGCTTCTATCAAGGGGTGGGATGGTGTGCGTGTTATTGCCGAAGATGATGTTACGGTTAAATTTACGCTCCCCGTGTCGTATGCCGCCTTCCCGCACGCTGTCCAGGCACTTCCTATTCTTCCAGAGCACATCCTGAGGGATATTGAGCCGTCTCAAATGAGAGAGAATCGTTTTAGTATAAAGCCCGTAGGAAGTGGTCCATTCACACTTCGCCTATTGCAAAATGTTGATGTCACTAACGAACGCGTTGTTATACACCTTGTGCGAAATCAAGATTATTATAGGGGAGAGGCTCGGTTAAGCCGGGTTCAACTTTATGTTTATAAGGATACGGAAGAGATACGACATGCACTCTCTGTGTCAGAGGTGAATGCGGCAAATGACCTGTCTGTTATGGCGGCAAAAGATGCTGTCGGTGAGCGGTATAGTCTTAATATGATTCCTGTTAAGAGCGGTGTCTACTCGTTCCTTAATACGTCATCAGAAGTTCTGCAGGATGTACTGGTGCGACGTGCACTGCAAGTTGGAACTGACACATCTGCTATTAGAAATTCTGTGTCATCGGGTCTTCCGTCGCTCCATTTGCCGTTTATCGATAACCAAGTTGCGGGATCTATGCCTGCTGCACCCCTTTATGATAAAAAATCTGCAGAGGATCTTCTTAATCAAGCCGGATGGACACAAGAGGGTGACGTCCGAAAGAAAGACGGACGCCCACTCGAGCTCTCTATTGTTACTATGAAGAACCCAGATTACGAGCAAGCACTTAAAGTCTTGTCATCTCAGTGGCAGGAGCTAGGTATTACTATTAAGACAGAAATTGTCGACCCGGCAGATGTGACACAAAACGTGACACAAAACATCCTTCAGCCGCGTCGCTATGACGTTCTCATCTACCAGATTGCTATCGGTGCTGACCCCGACGTCTACGCCTACTGGCACAGTTCTGGTGCTGAAGCGGGGTATAATTTCTCTAAATATAGAAACGCCCTCAGTGACGATGCTCTTGTGAGTGCACGAGGGAGTACTCAGCCAGCACTTCGTGACGCGAAATACGTCACATTTGCCAAGCAATGGCTCCGGGATGTACCCGCAATTGGCCTTTACCAGTCGACTGCACAATATATCCATTCACCTTCCGTTCACATTAATGCGACAGCAATGACACTAAACGCCCCCTCTGATAGGTACAACTCTGCTCTGTATTGGTATGTGAGTGAGCGGCGAGTATTTGCGACGCCGTAGAGAGTAACTAAGTATACATTTGTCGCACTTCTACCTAGAACGGCAAATAATTCATTGAGTCTTAGGACAAGTGCTGCTGATACCTCTACTGTTAACGGATTTTTCGCAACATCAGCACAAACCAATAGATCGATTTCCAAGAGTGGTGTGAGGGATACGACAGGGAGGCATACTGGCTGGATTGCTGCGACTGCAACTGAAATTGTGTCAGGATTTGATACACATGTTGCGACAAGCGGAACATACGCGACACATAATGGGTGGAGCTTCACTACGCTATCTCTTGTATCGCGAACTGGAATTAATGCTGTTGCCGCCATCGTTTTTCCTGAATATCATGATGCTACGACTCGACAGCTTGTATTGCAGTGGTTGACGGACACGTATAAAGTTTAGTTCTCTAATAAAAAGACGGCAAGTGCCGTCTTTATTTGATGCAGTGTGGTGGGC
>CAZADM010000006.1:0-2350 GCA_964483955.1 uncultured Candidatus Saccharibacteria bacterium
ATGAAGATTATATTACGAGTGAAGTGACGGGTACGCGGTTTGTTATTAAGAGTAAAAAAGCACTCGATGACCCAGAGGGCGAGCCGCCGCGAGGATGAGCACCCCCCCTTTCTATTAAGGGGTATTCAAGAGGTATTTTACGAAAAAGCGTGTAAGGACGGGCTGAACCGAGGCCTGTGCACTGCTTCCCTGGGCATCACCAAAACCATGCCCTGCACCTTGCACTGGGTGTAATAGTGCAGGGACGGACGCACCGACAAGGCGGTTGTATTGCCGTTGGGAGTTTTCGAACGTCACGAGCCTGTCTTCCGTTCCATGTATAAACAGTGTCGGAACGGCATTCTCTATAGGTGCATAGTAGGGGCTTGCTTTTTTTGCAAGTGACTCATTTTTTACGCCGCCAAGATAGGCAAGTGCTGTTTTGCTGTTATTCTTTGTAATTTGATACCAAAGATCAGAGACGCCATAGAGTGTCGCGAGGGCCTTGATATCACCCTCTGGACTTGAGCGGAACGCTTCCATGCTTGCTAGTTGACCGCCAGCACTATCGCCCATAATGCCGATGCGGCTTGTGTCGAGGAAGTATTCGGCACCGTGTTTTTGCAGGAAGCTATAAGCACAGGCAATGTCATTATTTTGTTCTGGGTACACAGCATCCGGTACAAGCCGGTAGTCAACACTTACGAAACCGATCCCCTTGTTAATAAGGAAGCGGGGGTAGTAGTCGTCGATATTATTTCTGAGACTTCCTTCTTTCCAGCCACCGCCGTGGACGTAGAACACAAAGGGTGCGAGGGCGGCTTTAGATGCCTGCTTTGGAACATGGATATCCATCTGAAGACGGGGGTGCTTTTGCGTGCAGTAGTGGATGTCGTCGTGAAATACAGCAATGTCGTCGAATGTATCGCCTTTATCGAGTGAATGTATAAGTACTCCAGCACCCGTGCCAATAACCAAGAGGCCTATAAGAAAGGGGATGAGAGGGATGCTTCGCTTCATATCTCTATTGTACCATTTCCTCTTTGCGGGAACTGCGGTGGTGGCGGGCGGTAAAACAGCGTATACTAAGAGGATATGGATCAAAAACTTGCATTAGAAATTATGCTTTCGGGGGTAAGCGTCTTGCTGACGGGGCCGGCTGGTTCTGGAAAGACGTATGTGCTTAACCAGCTTATTCGCTTTGCAAAAGCGGACGGCAAACATGTATCGGTGACGGCAACCACGGGGCTTGCCGCAACACACCTTGGGGGAACCACAATTCATGCCTGGTCTGGAATGGGAATTCACGACTCACTCCCGCCAGGATTTGCCGACCATATGGCAAAGGGTCGCCGCGAGATTATTGAAAAAACTGACATCCTGATTATCGATGAGATAAGTATGCTTCACGACTATCGGCTTGATATGGTTGACGAGATTTGTCGCCTTGTTCGTAAAAATCCCGATGTGCCTTTTGGGGGTATTCAGGTCATTATGTCGGGTGATTTCTTCCAACTCCCACCAGTAAACCGTGGTGATTCACGTGCGGGTGGGTTTATTGTCAACTCGCACGTTTGGCAAGATCTTCAGCCAACAATTTGTTACCTCCAAGAGCAGCACCGTCAAGATGATGATGTGCTTCTTGATATACTCAACGCCCTTCGAGCTGGTGATGTTCGTCGTCATCATGCCGAACGACTTCTTGCAAGGGCTGAGGTTGAACCGGAAGACTCGTCGCAAATAACTGAACTACATACTGTCAATCTTGATGTAGACAGTATTAACGAGAAGCGTCTTGACGAGGTGTACGGAGATGAACTTTCGTATCATCAGGTGACAACGGGTGCCCAAAATTACGTTGAGTCACTGCAGCGGTCCGTACTTGCACCCGCGGTACTTCGCTTGAAAGAGGGTGCTCTGGTGATGGCAGTGAAAAATAGCCAAGACAGAAAGTATGCCAACGGAAGCATTGGTGTGGTGGTTGATTTTGACCCTGCAACAGAATACCCAATTGTGAGATTTAAAAATGGCAAAGAAGTCACAATGCAACCCGATAGCTGGGAGCTTCGCGACGGTGATAAAAAGCGTGCAAGTATTACGCAGATTCCTTTGCGCCTTGCATGGGCAATTACTGTTCATAAATCTCAGGGGATGACACTGGACGCAGCCCGGATTGATCTCCGTAAGGCATTTGTTGAGGGGATGGGATATGTGGCCCTGAGCCGTGTTCGTAGCCTTGATACGCTCTATTTAGCGGGAATTAATCAGATGGCATTGCGGGTCAGTGATGACGCACAGGCAATTGATGTATCGCTTCGACAACAAGCTTCGGAAGCAAAAGAACGGTATGCACATCTTGAGGCGGCTGCGG
>CAZADM010000006.1:2360-56466 GCA_964483955.1 uncultured Candidatus Saccharibacteria bacterium
CTGACAAGAGGGTGAATGCCAAGGGGGCGGGTAATGGGCCAAGTTGGTCTGAAAAGATTGCAAAAATGCGTGAAACCCATCCCAATGCCTACAAGCCGTGGACGGCAGCAGACGATACGGCATTGCAACAGTTTTTCCAACAGGGTGAATCTGTTTCAGAATTGAGTGCTCGACTGGGCCGCCACGAAGGGTCTATTATCTTGCGGCTACAAAAGCATTTTGGTGATGACGTTGCTTCATAGGTACCTGTGACAGCTTCAGTGCTATAATGCGTACTATGAAAGAACCATTTGCTCGTCAGGATATAAAGATTGCCGTTATTGGTGGTGGGACAGGAAGTTTTACAATGCTTACCGCCCTAAAGCGACATACTCGTCAGATAGCCGCGATTGTGAGCATGGCAGACGATGGCGGGAGTACCGGTATACTTCGCGACGAGCTTGGGGCGTTGCCACCAGGTGATGTCCGTCAGTGCTTGGTTGCACTCAGTGATTCACCCAAGGTTCGTGATATGTTCCAGTATCGTTTTGATTCGGGGACGCTGAGTGGGCACACATTGGGGAATATGCTTCTTTCCGGCCTTGAGCGTATGACAGGGGATTTTACAGAGGCGGTTGAGACGGCAGGGGAGATTCTTGGTATCGAAGGTGTTGTTATTCCTGCAACACTTGACGATGTCCGGTTGAAGATGAGCTGGGATCTTGATGGCGATGGAACGGAAGATAAAACGCTTGAACTCCATGGCGAACGAGTGATTGACGGTGAGCATTTTAGGTATGACCCACGGAGGGCGAATTTGTCACTTATACCAGATGCAACGGTAACCCCAATGGCCATAAAGGCAATAGAAGATGCCGATGTTGTGGTGATTGCACCGGGTGATGTGTACACCTCACTTGGACCGTTGTTGATAATTGACGGTGTGGGTGATGCACTCCGCAGGACGAAGGCAAAGACGGTCTACGTTTCAAATCTTGTCAGTAAGTACGGTCAGACGGACGGGTTTACTGTCAGCGACCATGCTTCAGAGATTGAGCGTCTTGCGGGCGGCGAGTTTCTTGATTACGTAATTTATAATGATGCCATTCCTCCGCAGGATGTTTTGGAGCGGTATGATGCAGAGGGTGGAAAACTATCCCAGCCAGACAGAGAAGTGCTTGATAAGGCTCACTATACGGCAATTGGTGGTGACTTTCTTGGTGCTATGGCTCAAGCAAATAAAGGCGACACCCTTATTGCAAAACGCTCACTTATTCGCCACGATACGGGCTCCATTGCCCGGGTTATTATGAAGATTGCAAGACAGGGGTAGGGGATATACTTAAGCTTGACTTTTTATGCATAGTATGCTATAGTTTTTATAGTGTCTTGCTGCAACACCGTTGCCGAGATACCGTCCTTTAGAGATTGGAAAAGAATGCTTACCGACATTGTGAATGCAATTGCTCAGGCTGCGAACTGGTACTGGGTCTTCGTCCCTGGTGTACTGACGGTTTTCTGCTTTGTGACCTTTTTGATCATCGAGCAGAGTTGTAAGAATGGTGCAATACCTGCCTTGCTGTTCCGTTTTTCACTATTAGGGGGGATGGTGACACTGCTGGCTCTCTTGCTGGTGCTTGTTGTCTAGGCGACCCGCATGTCCGGGCTTCTTATCATCTCTTCTGTATACCCATCTGCCTGCTAGGACCCCCATCCGGTCTTGGTAGGTGGATGGGGTTTTTCTTATATGTTATAATTACAACACACTCATAGCATAGGGGCGAAAATCCATTGTGTCAAAACATATATCTAGTCATAGTGAAGTGACAATACATACCGGTATTATAGCGAACCGGGACAGAGAAGAGAGAGCCGTGCGAAATAGCTTAAAACTATGCAGCACGGTTTTACTATTGTAGAGCTCTTGGTTGTCATTGTAGTGATTGCAGTGTTGGCTGCTGTCACAGTTGTTTCGTATAACGGTATTACGAAGCAGACTAAGGAGGTGGTGCTGAAGTCAGACCTCTCAAACGCCGCTAGGAAAATTCATACCATAAAAATAGAAACCGGAGCATTCCCGACTGATACGAGTGGTATTCCGCCATCATCAGGTACTACTTTCGGCCCTCTTCAGAGAACTGCCAGTACCTTCTGCTTAGAGGCAAGTAATAGTAGCGGTAAGACGTACTATGTTACCGAAAACACCGCTCCGAAGGAGGGGGTGTGTCCAGCTATTGCTATGCAAAATATGGACACCGCTTCATGCCCAGCCAGTCGTACCTTAGCTGTAGATGCCCGTGATAACCGTACGTACTGGATTCAGAAGATGGCTGATGGTAAATGCTGGATGTTGACAAGTCTCGCCTACGGAGGAGGAGGGGCGGATACTTACGGCGACACGAAAAACATTACATTAGCAGTGAGCGGGGGGAGCTACGTCCAGGCACGGTACTACGTTCACGGCTCTGCCAATGCTACTGCTTCTCCCGCACAACCAAGTACTACTACAGATGGAGGTGCTACCAACCCCCAGTTTGGCTACCACTACAACTGGTGTGCTGCTATGGGGGTGCAGGCAGGTACGAGTGCTTGCCTTGAAGCTGCTAGTCCATTGCCGAATAGTAGCATTTCCATCTGTCCTGCGGGCTGGCGTCTTCCTGTGAGCGGTCCTAGTGGTGGTGAATTTCAGACTCTCGTAACTAGTATCGGTGCTACTGATGATTCCGCCGGATCTGTCATCATGAGGTCGGTTTGGCTTGCGCAGTTGAGTGGATCTTGGGATTTTTCATTCTACGAACAGCTTGCCCGGGGTGACTACTGGTCGAGCACGCAGTCCAGTGCTTTTAGCCCGTATTATCTTAACGTTGGTACTGCATGGGTTGCGGCGATAGATTACAACGACACCAAAGATGACGGCAAGGCTGTCCGTTGTATTGCTAGTTCATGATTGGTAGATGTTTTCCCCATTTCTGTGGATAAACTCATGATATATATAAAATGTCAAAATTGGGGGTTGAAGTGGGTAGCTGTGGGTAGTATAGTAAAACCAGTGGCAAAGGAACCCCACCACCTACAACAAAAAAACAGCTGTAGTCACTGGGCCATCCACTAAACAAACATACATTAAAAACAATCCAGCAACCCCAGCGAAAGGCGACTGTGGCACAAGTAGATTACTTTGAACGAAAGCTTGATGATAAGCGTCGATTGACGATACCGTCAGAGCTTCGTGAGGAATTTATCTCAGGCGTCGTTGTTACCAGAGGCTTTAGCTCATACCTTCATCTTTATTCAAAAGATGTGTGGGAAGCAGAAGTTGAACCCGCATTGAGTGCAGACGGAGCTATTCTTGATGAAAGAATTGCTGACGTCAACGTACAATTTAGGCGTGGTAAGACTGAATCAGGTCTTGATCAGAAGCAGGGGCGTATCACACTAGAGCAGCACTTGCTTGACTATGCACATATCGATCGCGATATCGTTGCCGTCAGGGCAGGGAAGTACTGGCGTATTATGGCTGGAGATGCCGAATAATTCTGACTACTCTCTAAAAAGGGTACCGACTGCAATAAACACACCTTAACAATACAATCGAAAACGAAACACTCTCGAGATCAACTACCTGGTAGTAAGGCAGTGGCACGCGAAACACATTAAACATTCGCTGTACCTTCCAAAAAACACACCTCCCAAAAAAACTCCACCTCACACATAAGTCTCTCAATACGACAGATGCAATTTATCAGTGACCATTTAGGCACTTACACACTGCACTGTCCGACTTTTACAAAAACAAACACAACTATGCGAAAACAAACAGTCTTACTATCAGATAGGTGATCTCGACAGTTTCTGAACGATAAGAATATAAAATAAAGTTCTTTATTTTATTGATTATCTGAGGAAACGATTCGAGATACGTAATCGTATCTCGGTACTTTCTACTATACGTAAGGTATAATAGGGGGTATGAGTAAAGAACATCCACCACATCATGTTCCCGTTTTACTAGAGGCCACACTCCGTGAGTTAGCACCAAAAGTAGGTGAATCATATCTTGATTTAACTGCTGGATATGCAGGACACGCCAGTGCAGTACTAGAAAAAACGAACAACTTCAACGATTCCGTCCTTGTCGACCGTGACGAATATGCAATTTCGCATCTTCAACACATGGCAGACAGAGGCGTTCGTCTTATGAATACCGACTTTGCATCAGCTGCACAGCAACTGGTTGAAGAAGGGAAGTCATTTGACCTTATCTTGATTGATCTGGGGGTGTCGTCACCACAGCTCGATCAGGGCGAACGAGGGTTTTCCTTTTCACATAATGGTCCACTGGATATGCGTATGGATAGGCGTGCAGAACAAACTGCTGCCAGTCTCATAGAAACCGCTACCCAGCAGGAACTCACTGACATTATCCATCGCTACGGCGAGGAGCCATACAAGCAAGCAGTGCGTATAGCAGAGGGGATTGTCAAAGAGAGACCATTTAAGGATACCGCCAGTCTCGCCGACTGCATCAAGCAACACTATCGTGGTAAGAGAAGTAAAATTCACCCTGCGACGCGCACATTTCAAGCACTCCGGATTGCCATTAATGATGAGTTAGGGCAAGTGGAGCGAGTACTTCCATTACTTCCAAGGCTCTTAGCTTCCGGTGGTAGAGTTGGGATTATTAGTTTCCACAGTCTTGAAGACCGCCTCGTAAAGCAGTACTTCAAGGACCAGCAGCAATCAGGCTATGAGGCAGAATTGACCGTACAGACCAAAAAGCCAATTGCCGGAGACATTGAGGACGTTCACAATCCGCGTTCACGAAGCGCAAAGCTTCGTATCGCTGTGAAAAAATAAACAAAAAAGAAAGGGCACAAAAATCATGCCAATTCACATTCCAGTACAGTACGCAGAGCAAGCACAAATTGTTGCAGTTCGCGTAAAGTAATTTACTAGGGGCGGCGGCGTTCGAAAAGAGCGTCGCCCCTCACCAAAACAAACATACAAAATAAAAAAAGACGTACCACCACATGTCACAACAAACATACTACACCAGCCGTAGGCAGCAGAGCTATTCGAGAAATCAAAATACGACTCGTTTCCAGTCGGCTATCAAACTTGGGCCAGTCGCTCATACAGTGCTTGTTGCACTTATGATTACTGTTCTTGGTTTGATTTATGTGACACAGGCAACTCGTGCGACAGCCTACGATTACCAGATTCAGGAAGTAGATAGCCAGATTGCGGAACTGAGCCAGCAGAAGAGCGAACTTGAAGTTGAGACGGCACGCCTTACTGCACTTGAAACTGTTAAGAATAGCACCGTGGCACGCGAGATGGTGTCTCCTTCTGAGACACAATACGCTAATCGGTAGTATACTGAGTATATGAAGCCTCAGCTTGTTAAGGGAAGTCGCTCTGTAGTGTTAGCGACAATAGTGTTTTCTATTGCGGCCATATTTGTTGTCCGTCTTTTTTATTTGCAGATTATTCGACATGACTTTTATGTTGCCCAGGCACAACAAGAGCAGGTGAAGCGAGAGCGTCTTCCTGCAACTCGTGGTGAGATCTATGCTATGAGCGGTGACTCTCCGGTAAAACTTGTCATGAATGAAACGGTATATACGGTATTTGTTGATCCGTCTACTGTTTCTGAGCCGGAAGAAGTTATACGAACAATGAAAGAGATTGCCGGCGGTAACGTGCGGAGTGGCTTCGAATCACTTGTAACAAAGCAGGGGTCACGCTACCAGATTATTGCCTATCGGGTCACTCGTACACAGGCGGATAAAATTAAAGAGCAGAAACTTTCCGGCATAGGCTTCCAGGCGGTTTCTCAGCGTGTCTACCCAGAGGGAGCTCTTGCCTCACAAGTGCTTGGGTTTGTGAATGCCGAAGGTGTGGGCAACTATGGGGTTGAGGGGTATCTCAATAAGCGCCTTACTGGTGTTGATGGTCGTCTTGAAACGGTGACTGACGTGAGTGATGTTCCTTTGACGGTAGGTGGCCGTAATATTCGTGAGCCGGCACGGGATGGCGATGATATAGTTTTGTCAGTGGACCGCAGTATCCAAGGGAAGGTTGAAGATGTTGCAAAGGCTCAGGCTGAAAAGCTTGGCACTGACGAGCTAAGTATTATAGTGATGAATCCTAACAACGGAAAAGTGATGGGCCTGGCAAATTACCCAAGCTTTAACCCCGCCGAATACTACAAGGTGACAGATGGTACTTTATTCAACAATAGTGCTATTGCAAAAAATTACGAACCAGGCTCTACTATAAAAGTGTTCACTATGGCAACGGCAATAGATCAAGGGGTCGCAACTGCCTCTGATACGTTTTACAATACCGATACAATTCAAGTAGGCGATGCTAAGATTTCAAATGCCACAAAGGGAAGGACGGGTACTATTACATTCCAGACTGCCATGGAATGGTCGCTCAATACCGGGTTTGTGACACTGGGGCAGCGTCTTGGAAACGGAAGTAACATTACAAAGACCGCTCGTCAGACGATGTATGAATACTTCCATGACCGTTTTCGGCTTGGACAGGTGTCCGGCATAGAACTCTCATCTGAAGCGGCGGGGCTGATCGTATCGCCCGATAGGCAAGAGGGTAATGAGGTTCGGTATGCAAATATGACCTTCGGTCAGGGAATGGACGCAACTGCTATACAGGTTGCAGCAGGGTTCTCTGCGGCAATTAACGGGGGTGACTATTACAAGCCTACTGTAGTGAACGGCGTCATGAAAGATGGTGTGTACAATCCCGCTGCGACACCATCACCAGTACAAAAAGGCGTTATTGCCGCTGAAACGTCACAGCAGATACGTGAAATAACACAGAAGGCTCGCTCAACATCGTTTGGGAGATTCGATAAGCCGGGGTATGTTATTGGCGGGAAGACCGGAACTTCTCAGGTACCAAAGGCAGGGGGATATAGTGACTCAGAGACAATTGCAAGCTACGTTGGGTTTGGTGGCGGGGAGAGGCCTGAGTATGTCATAATGGTATCTATGTATGGCGAAGGAAAAGTCCTTCAAGGGGCACAGCATGCATTACCAGTGTTTACTGAATTATCAAACTGGATGCTCGACTACCTAAAAATACAGCCGAAAGGATAACAAACATGGATATACTGACACCCGATTTTAACAATGCACTACTGAGGACGGTTGTTCTGAGTGTTGCAGCCTTTCTTATTGCAATGATACTCACTCCTGTATACACGTTTGTGGCCTATCGTTATAAATTCTGGAAGCGTCAACGAACCGAAAGTACAACCGGCGAGGCGTTAAAGGTTTTCACAAAGCTGCACGCCAATAAGTTTAAGCGTAATATTCCAACCATGGCAGGAATGGTATTTGTGCTCGCAATTGTTGTTGTCACGCTTGCCTTTAATCTTGACAGAAGTGAGACATGGTTGCCACTTGCTGCCCTTGCTGGCGGTGCTGCTGTTGGGCTTATTGATGACATTATTAATATCCGCGGCGGCGGCAAGGGTGTTGCAGGGCTTCGTTCTCAGTTGAAGTTTCTAATGATTGCCGGCATTGGTGCGGTACTGGGCTGGTACTTCTTTAGTAAGCTTGGTGTAAGTGCTGTACACGTGCCGTTTGTGGGCGATTTAAGCCTTGGATGGTTGATTGTGCCACTCTTTGCCTTTATTGTTGTTGCCACGGGAAATGCGGTCAATATCAGTGATGGCCTAGATGGCTTGGCGGGCGGCCTGTCTGCCATTGCCTTTGGTGCCTTTGGTGTGATCGCACTGATGCAGGGAAATGGTTTGCTTGCCGCGTTCTGTTTTACCGTCGTTGGTGCACTCCTGAGTTATCTATGGTTTAACATATACCCAGCACGCTTCTTTATGGGCGACGTAGGAAGCTTCGCTTTAGGTACATCACTTGGCGTCGTTGCTATGCTCACAAATTCACTCTTTATTCTTCCAATTATTGGCCTTGTGTTTGTTATCGAGGCGGGGTCGAGCCTTATCCAAATTGTGAGTAAAAAACTTTTCAAGCGAAAGGTATTTATCTCAGCACCAATCCACCATCACTTAGAAGCGAAGGGGTGGCCTGAGACAAAGGTGACCATGCGCTTCTGGGTAATTGCAGCAGTGACAGCATTTGTGGGTGTTATGGTAGCAATTGCTGGGGGCGTTGTCTCCTAATGGAGCGTGGGGGATGGGCGAGGGGGCGAAAATCGACCCCCGACGGCGTAGTGCGTGTACACAAGCCAGACCGGCTCATCCTTGTGATGACATTTATCTTGATGCTTATTGGACTGCTTGTTATTTACGCAATCGGTCCGCAACGGGCAAACCTGATGAATTCTATTTTCGGCTATGAATATTCTGATCAGTACTTTTTCTTAAAGCAGACGTTAAGCTTTGCGTTGGCACTTGTGGCTTTTTTTGCTGCATACAAAATACCGTACACGTTTATTCTGAAGCACGCCACTAAAATACTACTCATTGGCTTTGCTGCTTGTATTGGTTTGGCACTTGCAGCTGCGGTGGGAATTGTCGAGGGCACATACGGTGCGGTTCGATGGATTAACCTTGGACCACTGGGAAGTATCCAGCCTGCTGAAATTCTCAAATTTGGGTTGTTACTTTACTTAGCGGTATTTTTAGGTATGAGGGCAAAGGAGGGGCTTATTAACGATGTACACAAGACGCTCATTCCTGCTGGTCTTGTGTTTGCTGCTGCTTTTGTAATAATAGTTATTATTCAACGCGACCTTGGGACGGGGATTGCACTTTCCGCAATTGCTGCGTCTATGATTTTTGTAGCCGGGTTAAGCAAGAAGTTTCTTGCTATTCTTGCAATCTCATCGGTGGTTATCGGCCTCATTATGATTATTGCAGCCCCGCATCGCGTAGAACGGGTGATGACGTTTCTTCAGGGGGATGACACGTCGGTGACAGATGCTGATGCATATCATATTCAACACGCAAAAATTGCAATTGGTTCAGGTGGGCTATTTGGCGTTGGTATTGGGGGGAGTGTACAGGCATCGGGGTATCTGCCGGAAGCAATTAACGACTCTATCTTTGCAATTATAGGAGAGACATTTGGGTTTATCGGAACCGTTGCACTTATTGCACTCTTTGTAACGCTTCTCATGCGTTTACTCCAGACCATGGATCATCTTATTGACCCCAAGCTGCGATTGCTTGTTGCGGGGGTGTTTGGGTGGCTTGCGGCACATGTTATTCTGAATATAGCTGCAATGATTGGCATCTTCCCACTTACCGGAATCACGCTGCCGTTACTCAGCTATGGTGGCACGAGTATGATATTTATCACCGCAGCCCTTGGGCTTGTGTATCAGCTTTCGCGGTTTACTGTCCATACATCACAAATAAAGGAAGGAGCAGCTCATGAAGATTCTCGGAGTCGGCGGGGGGTCGGGCGGACACGTCACACCAGCCGTCGCAGTGCTTAAGGAAGTAGCGTTGCTTCGCCAAGATGCCGAGACTCGGTTTTGGTGTGATGCTGCATTTGCACCGCAGACACGTAAGATTATTGGAGCCTACGACCCATCTATTCGTATAGATGTGATTGCATCCGGGAAGATACGTCGGTACCATCATTTATCGTTACTGCAACATATTATGTGGCCATCGTTGATGTTTAAAAATACTATCGATATCTTTAAGGTTGTGGGTGGTAGTGTACAGAGCTTCTTTAAGCTGATTGCATGGCGTCCGGATGTCATTTTTATGAAGGGGGGATTTGTATGCCTTCCTGTTGGTATTGCGGCACGGGTGCTGCGCATTCCGTTTGTGATCCATGACTCTGATGCACATCCAGGGCTCACTAACCGCGTATTATCGCGATGGGCTAGTGCTATTGGGACAGGTGCTCCACTTGAATACTACAACTATCCACACTCTATCGCTGCGTATGTAGGAGTTCCAGTAAGTAGTGAGTACACGCCAAAATCTCCTGAAGAAAAGGTGCGACTAAAGGGTGAGCTTGGGCTTAATGCAGAGAGGCCATTGGTGGTTATTACCGGTGGCGGGCTTGGTTCTGTGCGACTCAATAACCTTGTTGTGGACGTATTGCCACGCCTGCAAGAACTCGCCTCGGTTGTACTTATATCTGGGCAGGGGCAATTTGATGAATTGCGAGCAAAACTTCCAGCCGATTCGTCATCATTTCAGCTTCGGGCTTTTGTTGATACGATGCCCGTGATGCTTGGAGCTGCAGATGTTGTTGTTGCACGAGCAGGGGCGACAACCATTCTTGAACTGGCTGCATTGCAGGTACCTACAATTCTTATTCCAAACGAGGCCCTAACTGGTGGTCACCAAATTAAAAACGCTGCTGTCTATGGCGAGGCTCAGGCGGTGATTGTTCTTGACGAAGAAGAGGTTGTCAGGAAGCCCGAGCAGTTTATTGACGCAATTGAGGCGTATATTACAGATACGGAGACAACCCGTGCGATGACTGCTCGCTTTGGTGCATTCGCAAAGCCACAGGCAGCACGCGATATGGCCGAGATGGTTATTGGTGGTGCTGGTACGAAGTAATTACTTGGAGCAGGTGCTATAATAAGCATAACCAATGTTTAAGAAAAAAAAGAACACGCCTCTTCCAGTACCGCGTCGGCGGCTTGTTGAGTTTGAGATTGAGGATGGTCGGCAACGACCAGCTTCTGTCGCTGCTGATAACGGTGGTGCTTATAACTCCCGTCAGTTTCGGCGCAATCAAACAGTAAGTAGTTACAAAAAAACTTCTGATTTGGATGTTTCAGAACGTCAGAAAGCTCACCAGCTTGTAGACCGTCGCCGCAGGCTTGGTGGGGTTTTCTTGGTTGCAGCAGGGGTTGCTGTACTACTTCTTGTTGGTCTCTGGCAATTCATTGCACAGCCAATTGTTTCTATTGCTTCGACGGAGGTCACTCGTACAGTAAATACCGAGAGATATGAGGCGGCTATTTCTGAATATGTTGAGCGAAACCCGTCTCAGCGTTTTCGTGCCTCTCTTGATCAGCAGGCTCTCTCGCTGTATGTATCAGCAAAGCATAGCGAGGTGGCATCTGTACGGCTTACAGAGGGTGTCTCACTCCCTTCACAGGTGCGGTTTACGGTTGAATTTCGTCAACCAGTTGTGAGTTGGCAAATGGGAGGCACTCCTTATTTTGTTGATGCTGACGGTGTGGTTTTTCTTGAGAATTATTTTGAACTTCCGGGCGTGAAGGTTGTCGATGAGAGTGGTGTTGCCTCGGAGCAGGGGAGTGTGGTTGCAAGTTCTCGGCTTCTCGGGTTCTTGGGTAGGGTAGTTGACCTAGCGAAGGGGAGGGGGTATACCGTCACAGAGGCTATCCTTCCTCCAGATTCCACTAGAAGAATTGACGTGAAGCTCCTTGAAGAAGGGGAGGCACGAGTTCGATTTACTATTGATAGAGGAGTGGGGGTGCAAGTTGAGGATATGGATACTGCTCTGCGATATTTCAAAGAACGCGGCGTTGCATTGCAGTACATTGATGTGCGTGTAGCTGGCCGTGCAGCCTACAAATAGGAGAGCTCCCTCTTCCCTGCTACCTGCTCGCTATGTTCTATTTTTGTTCTATATTTGTATATCTAAAAAAATGTAAAAAACTATATTAAAATACCAAAAAACAAAAAAGTCAAAAAAAGAGCAGTGGGAGAGAGTAGTGACATAATTTTAAAAAAATGCAAATATTGTCGTAGGCTTGTGGAAAACATGTTTGGCTGGTATTTGGTGTGACCCGAGTCCGATACTCGCTAGTTGTACGTACTTAGCTGCGGAGTGGAAGTACGGGCAGAATTTTATATAGTATATTGCAAGTGATGCACTCGTAATGTGAAGTAACAAGGGAGCTCCCTACTGCGCATAGGGAAAGGACAGTCTTATATACACATATGTAGACGAGTCTATATATGTCTTTCTTTATTGCTATAAATGGCGTGAAAGAATTATTGTGCGACGTTAAGTCTATCACTCAGTCATGACACGTTATACATTGATTGTGTGTATTCTGTTTTCGTTTTCGCTCGTATCTTTATTGTTTTGCGTATCTTCCCCTCTTGTATCGTCTTGGTCTTCGTGTGTGGATCTTGGTTTGGGTTTTTCTATTAAATTCCGTCCTGTATGTACTTGCACCTGCTTTATCTGGGCTTGATATGCATCCGCATGTCTTTATTGGCTCTTTGGGATATATAGTACCGTTAACAACAGAGGTCGTACGGTATATTAACAGGGGTGGCTAGGTACGCCTCTGGTCTTGGACTGAAGATGTTCTACTTTTGTTCTATTTTAAGTATCACCCCCCTTCCCTTCTGCGTGCAAGAGGTGTTAATTGTTATTTTTTAATATTTATGGTATAATATAAGCTATAGGAAATTCCTTGTACCTTACTATTGAGGAGAGATAATGTGGCGTTCGCCCCAGAAAATTCTAGAACATTTTTCAGCTATTGCACTGGTGATACATCACCAGACACCAGAGTTACGTATTCTTCATTTGGACCCCCCGCCGGACAGTAGTCCTGGGCTTCTAAGGTTGTGCCATATGGCGAATCGCTTCAATGAGGCTATTCGGCAATTTGATCCTATCTTTTCGAAGACATCTCAGCGGCGGTATTCTGAGCTTCTTCTTCATGAAGTGCGTCATATTGAGAGGACGCGGGCATACGATCTTGTTGACGATATGATGAGGTCTGTACGTTCAATGCGTCACGAGCTCATGATGAAAACGGAGCCGAAGACTTGGGAGGCACTTGAAGATTTTTGGTCTGAGTTGACCAATCAGATTGTCATTTTGTTGGGAAGTGAGTCGAGGGTGCTTGTTGGCGTGGCAGATGGGCTGCCTGCGTGGAAGGAGGTTCGTTTTCCGGATATAGAAAATGCCGGAACGGTTTCCTACTACAGTGTTATGACGGCATTTGCCAACCATGGAGTTATGGGATATGTTCGTCCTCAGGATGCTTGGATGGTGCCGCGGTATGATGAGGTTGATGCAAACAGGTATCGCCCCTCTGAGTGTGACTGGACCTTCGCCGAGAAGACTCGTCAATACATAGAAGATGCTTTTTACAGGCAACGGTATGTCATTGACCCGATAGGTGCTCATGTGAAGCTGACGAATGCGAATGGCGTGACCGACTTGTATATAAAAGTGCGTCGTCATGCAGATCGCGGTAGGCTTGATGACATTCTTGTGAGGGCCGAGACGGATTCAGGGGTGGTATTTTTCGTACTCAGCGAAGAATCACTCATTCAGCCAACGGTTGAGATGTCACGCCTTTGGCCGGCAACCTATATTGGATGCCTTGCCGCATGTGTGTATCGTGATCTTGTAACGCTTGATGATGCTGAGCTGCCAATTGTTGACAGTGAAGAGTCTGAAGCGAAGCGAGTTGACGGAAGGCATTTTGGAGACGCTTCATGGACAGTTATTCCACGTAGAGCCTACAAAGCCCAACGACAGCCACGACATATGCTGACAGAGGCGAATTGCGTGGAGCCACACCGGGTATCGGGGCATGTGCGCAGAGTGCCGATGACAGCAGCACATCGTGATGAATTGTTGCGATTTGAGGAGAAAACGGGGTTACAGGTGCTTCGCCTCATCCCGAAAGGGTGCACATTTGTCAGGCCGCATATCTCCCCTCGCGTATCACCAGACACATTCACAGACCTTCCCCGCTTTATACATTTTCGCATTCAACAGGAACTTGAGGAGCGTGTAAAGAGCTATGAGATGGTGTCGATGTAGCATGCCATGAAGAATGGATCGCTGACCGAGGACGGTTGCCCGCACTGAAATATGTGCGGGCTTTCCTCTTTTCTAGGGATATTTTTTTGATAAAGAAAAACCCCGCCGGAAAAGCGGGGCTTCTCTACGGCGGGGTATGTGCGAGTACGGACACTTCCCTACTGTGGCAGCATCACAAAAACGTAATAGGCACCAACGAACAGAAAGATAAAGACTATTCCTATTCTCTGCACGGCCATATGGAGCTTTGTTGCTGTCAGGATACCAGTGTCGGTGAGTCCACTCTTCTGGTACGCACTAATGTACGTACGCGTCAGGATGAAGCCAAGCAACGCTGTTGCAACAATGAGTGCGACTGGCATAAAGACAGTCACTGTTGACACTGCGAAAAGCATAGAACTCCAGAGTTGCATTGGGATGCTCCAGTTTTCGGAACCTGAACGAAACCAATGCTCCTTATCGGCCGCTTCCCTGCCGGCGAAGGTTGTCTTCTCCCAGTCCCAATGTAACGTCGTAGACTTTGACCGCCGCACATGAAGTAGGACGATGTACAGCAGGGGTGCAAAAACAATGACTGCTGCTATGATACTACTTCCCCCTACGAGGGGTTCGATGACGCTTATGGCAACGGATGCAGGAAATACCAGCGTCCAAGGTGCAATAAGCCCTAATAGAAGCATTAATGCAAAGCATGCACCCACAACAAGCGTTGCTTTACCGTACATCGAAGGAAGTTGCCGCAGCACTTCTTTGCTTGGTTGAACGGCAAAGTGCGGGTCTGGTGGAGGTGGCAGTAAGCTGTTGATGAAGGTGTTAAAGCCTCCTGTTGGTCGTTGGTACGTCAGCTTCTGAAGCTCCCGGCACATCTGGTACTCTTCGTAGAGTCGCACGGACTCCTTTAAGAGTACCCATCGCTCACGCTCTAGTGCCTCAACCTCATCGTATGGTACATTGCGTGAAAGCCTTGCAGTAAGGAGTCTGGCGCTATTGGCTTCGAGCTTTTGTCTATACGTCTCGATTGTAGTCATGAGTAATTCGATCTGTTGGTCCAGGCTGGTTTCCAAGGTACAGTCCAATCAGTAGGTCTTAGTATTAAATACTAAGAAATGGATATTAAGGTGCGGTGTAAACGCATGTCGATATTATACCATAAAAGCATTAAGATTCAATAAGCCCTGTGCGACTAGGGGTGACTAATTGTATCCCAAGAGAATGCCCCGTGACTCAAGGATACTTGTTCGGGTGTCAAGAAAGGGCTGGCGATTGCTTGCGGGATGCATAACCCCCTCGCTGAGTGAATGAAGGGCGGCTCCTCCAAGTTGTGCAGGGATATAGGGGTGAGCAAGAAGGAGGCCTTCTTTTAGTAGACCAAGTGAACCCGTCTCCGGGTGAGTAACATGAAAACCCTCTTGTCAGTTGGGAGTGATAATTCCCGATTCAGTAATACCCTCTATGAAGAGGAAGGGATTCTCGTCTAGGGGATTATAAAGGCACCCAATGAGGCTTGTGCGGCCAAGGTGACGTTTAATCCGTGAGGTGCGAAAGTGAAACTCTCCCGCATGTGTTGCGTCTCTGCAAGCCCCCTGCACGGACGGTTGTTTACCGTGTCAATGAGTACATGATCAGGTGTGTTACAGTGGTAAGATGACAACGCACATTTTTGTTTCAACAATTACTGATGGAAATATGAAATCTACGAACGGTGACTACCGGGAGGTTCAGGAAAATCGCCAGAGGTTTCTAGCAAAAAATGGCATTGAAATACAGAATACAACCCTTCTTCAGGTGGTGTATGAGGGTAACGACTATTGTCGATATGCAACGGTTGCCGATGAAGACATGGGCGATGGTATCGCTTCCCCTCCTTCGATTGTGAGTGATGCGCTCTTGACGTACACTCCCGGCCAGGCACTTTTCTTGCCTATTGCTGATTGTGCCCCACTAGTTATTTGGAGTGACGAAAAGAACGCTATGATGCTCTCTCATTTAGGGCGGCAAAGTGTTGAGCAGGGCGGCGGTAGGAAGTCGATTGAATATTTTCTTCAAGAGACCGGTGTCTCCCCTGCTTCTTTGCGGCTTTGGCTTGGGCCGGCTGCTGGTGCTGAGAACTATCCCCTCTGGGCATGCGAAAACCGTGGGCTTCATGAGGTGATATTAGACCAGCTCGCCTTGGCGGGCGTTCAGCCTAGTCAAATAGAAGTCTCCCCTGTTGATGTGACAAAAGACCCTGCGTACTATTCCTATAGTAATTTCTTAAAAGGACTTCAAGTCGAGGCTGGTGACGGCCGCTTTGCGGTTGTGGCTGTGTTACGCTAAAGGGCTATAGGGCCTCGTAGTCTGCAATCTTTTTAATGCGACGTACGTGTCGTTCGTCTTGAGAGAATGGCTCTGCGATAAATGTATCGATGAGGTGGAGTACCTCTTCTTCGCTGTGTTGCCGTGCACCAATTGAAATGACGTTGGCGTTATTATGTTGACGAGCGAGCTTCGCTGTTTCGTCGTTCCAGGCAAGTGCGGCACGGATACCGGGAACTTTATTTGCGGCAATCTGTTCGCCGTTACCAGAGCCGCCAAAAACAACACCAAGAGCCAACTCACCTGCTTGTTGGTCTTCAACAACAGCATGTGCCGCGGGAATAATAAAATCTGGATAATCATCATCTGGGTTAGCCTCATGAGCACCGTGATCAACAACGGTGTGGCCGTTATTGGCGAGATGGGTGGCGATGACATTTTTGAAATCAAGTCCGGCGTGGTCGGTAGCGATATGGATAATCATGCTTATAGTATAGCACTTTATAGTTTTCTGTGAGGGGGCTGGCGTTTTTATGAGAAGTGTGGCATAATCCTCCGTAGAATACACAAAACCGTCGTATTCGCACATCACAATAAGGAGGTGGTGCTTTTGATGGCACCTAAGTTAGTACACACGCTCTACTTCGAGGAGTATGACTCCCCTGAAGAAGACGCGATTGAGGTAGAAAAAGTGACGCCGATCGAGGCAATCGGGTTACTGGGTGTTGATGCTCAGTGGCTTGTGCTCCGGACGGGTCTCAATATCAATGCCGTGATGCGAGCATTAATGGGTGGGCATCAGCGTATTCATGAAATGACCGCTGAGCTCATTGCTGAAGCACTGGGGCGTCGAGTTTGCGAACTTGAATGGCCAAGCGAATTGACGCACCTTGGTCGTCCGCCACTAACGGGTGGATACAACCAGCGTCATCAGCAGCTTCGCGAGGTGAATAGTGTTTGTGAGGAACATTTCCTCATTATGCAGAGAGGATATTGCAGCTACTGTATGTAAGATGCATCAATCACCACCAAAATCTGTGCGCCCCAGGGGCACTCTCTAGAATGAGACACTCGTCTTGTTCGGGAAAAGCCCCTTGGGGCTTTTCTTTTTACTTTTTTAGTTCCTCAAACTTCGCGGCCATTGTTGGATTGTTGCGAGTAAGCTTTTTTACCGTCAGGTCTTCTGCTTTATTGTTGGCAATACGCAGGTTGTCTTCACTCCTTAAGAGGTTTTCTTTTGTCTTCTGAAGCTGTGCAATGGATTTATCGATACTTTCAATAGCGGTGGCGAATTTCTCTGAGGCAAGCCGGTAGTTGCGGCCAAAGCTTTGGCGGAAATCATCAAGCTGATCTTCAAAGGTGGTGACATCAATATTCTGCTCCCGTACAAGGGCAAGTTCCTGCTTGAACTTCAGTGAGTTCAGTGCGGCATTCCTGAGGAGTGTAATGATGGGAATGAAGAACTGTGGACGGACAACGTACATTTTTTCATAGAGGTGCGACTTATCGACAATTCCGGTATTGTAGAGCTCATTGTCTGATTCAAGAAGACTGACGAGAACGGCGTACTCACATTTCTTTTCACGACGGTCTTTATCAAGCTCTTTAAGGAAGTTTTCGTTGGTCTTTTTGGTGGCAGTGTCATCGTTCTCGTTTTTCATTTCAAACATGATGCTGATAATCTCGGTCCCGTTTTCATCGGTTTCGCGGTAAATATAATCACCCTTACTGCCCGAGCTAGCGTCATTATCTTTTCCAAACGTCGCCCGCTGAAAGGCAGTGGCACGAAGTTTCTCGAACTCAATTTCACAGTGCTGCTCAAGACTCTCCCCTACCATTTTAGTAGAGAGCTTCGCCTTCATGTCTTTGTAGTAGGCAATCATTTCATCTTTTGACTTAAGCTCATTTTCGTACTTCTCTTTGATATTTGAAGCAAGGAGTTTTTGCTCGGTCTCTTTTGACTGCAACGTATTGGCAAGCTGATCGCGCTCTTTTTCTATCACCGCTACCGCTTGTGTCACGGCAAGCTCTTTTTCGGTGAGTGTTGCCCGGGTCTGGGATTGAAGCTGTGCCCTAAGCTGGACAATCTCTGCTTCTTTTTTGGCGATATCTTCCTGTGAAGCGTTCTTGGTACGCTCTTCTGCAAGTGCGGCCGCAACCTCTTTCTCTTTCTCTAGTGCACGAATCTTCTCTTGAAGTTGCTGCTCTTTAAGCTGTGCCTCTAGCGCCATCTTTTGCTCTAGTGCCTCGCGCTCTTTGCGAAGTGCGTCATTAAACGCATCTTTTTTAATAGCATTCACGACATTTGTGACGGTTGTTGTGTCTATATCGGTCTCGTGAATACTCCGAAGGTCAATAAGGTCACCTTTCTGGCCATCTTCTTGAAGAATAAGGGTGTGTTCGTCCTGGAGGGAAACTTTGAGGGTTTTCATACTCCTTCTAGTATACCAGTTGTGGTGCTAGGGTGTTTGTATGGCGGTAATAATTTCCGGAAACTCCACCCGCATAAAGTGGTCTGGTGCTGATGTTGTAATAATTGTTGCCTCTGGAAGGGCGTTCTTATAGCGTTCTATTTCTATTGGTGCAATAACTGGGTCATCGGTTCCAAAGAAGAGTGTCACCTCCCCTGCCTGTGCAGTGAATAATGATGGGAGTGTGTCCGGAAGTTTGAACTCTGTAAGATCTTCGGTTGATTCATCGCTATGCGGTGCAGCAACAAGGATGGTTTTCTTGACCCGCACCGGGAGTGTATTTTCGGACAGGTATTTTACAAGGAATATCGCCCCAAGTGAGTGTCCGATAAGAATGCAGTCATCCTCAAGGATAGTGACAAGCCTGTTGAAATACAGTTTCCACTCGTTGTACTGCGCATTGGTTTTATTGGGCATTGACGGAAGCAGAACGCTATAGTCCGGGCCAAGGTTTTGCTGCAACAACTCTCGCCACATGGGTTTGAACGTCATTCGTCCTGGTCGAATGGTGCTGTCTTTAAGTGACTGAATGTAATCACTGTACTGTGCGAAGGTGGTGCCACCGTGAATAATCATAATTTGAGTCATAAGAACCCCCCTATTGCCTAGTAGTATCTAATATAAATTGCCGACTGAAAAAATGTGGATGCACTACTTTTTCGAGCGACTTGGTGACGCCCCGCTGAAGTGCCGCGGTGTATACGGGTGTGGGGGTGATATAGCTAAACGCGATAAGCTCTTTAAGGCTTTGCTTGGCGATTATTGCGGCAACACGAGGGGTTGGCTTGATATCCATGTTTCCCTCATTGTGGTCGCGAATGAGGTCGGAGAGCGTATCAAGCATATATGATGCTCGTGCCATCTGGTCCATCCATATGTTAAACGTGTCGCGCTGACGGCTATCGTGATGCTCAGTGCTCGTCTCTAGCTTTAAGACGTCACCCATGAGCTGTGATTCATCAGTAACGACCGTTATATATTCATCTACCGTCGTGGCCTCGAGACGCTTGAGGGCGTAGCTCCCCAGCTGTGAGGATGCGTGCCGCCAACGCTCCTTCGACGTTTCGTCGAGTGCGTGGTATGTTTCGCGGACAAAATGGGCTTCGTACTGCGAGAGATGCGGAAGCGAGCCGGTATCAAGTAATTGTTGTGTGAATGCCATGGTGTCGTAGTGGTGATCTTCGTCCACGATGGTGTCAAGTGCCTTCGCCATTGTGAGTGCAGCTGACCAGTTCTGCTCATCTTTTTGTGTCACACCCACCTGAAACGCCGCCGCAGACGATGCAATGAGCTGTGCTGATTTTTGGTGCGGGTAGGTTTCCATTATCGATTTCTTTCAAAATGACAAGTATAGCCGCCGGGGTTTTTCTGTAGGTATTCTTGGTGGTAGTCTTCTGCGGACCAGAACTGTGTGAGCGGCTCTAGGGTAGTCACGATGGGGTCCTGCCAGTGCGGCTGGTTGCGTAAGATCGCCTCCTTGGCGGCTGTTTTCTGGGGTTCATCTGCATAGAAGATGGCCGAGCGGTAGCTACTGCCAATGTCATTACCTTGGCGGTTCAGCGTAGTGGGATTGTGGATACGGAAGAAGTAGTCTAGTAGTGTAGCCAGGGTAGTCTGTGCTGGGTCAAACGTGAGTGCGAGTGCCTCGGCGTGGCCGGGGTGGTTTTGGTAGGTTGGGTTGTCATTTTCACCACCGGTGTAGCCGACTTTAGTGGCAATAACACCCGGTTGCATGCGGAAGAGATCTTCCATTCCCCAAAAACAACCGCCGGCGAGTATGAGTGTTTGCATACTCCTAGTATACTAGAGGTATGACATCTATTGAATTTTACTTTGACCCTTCATGCCCGTTTAGCTGGATTACAAGCCGTTGGCTACTGCAAGTCCAGAAGGACCGTACTATTGACGTGACGTGGCGACAGTTTAGTTTGGCGTTAAAGAATGATGAACTTGAGGCGAAAGATGGTGACGGTACGTATGCCATAGCCCACCGTGCATCACACCGGGTGCATCGTGTGATTGCCAAGGCGGTAGCTGAACACGGCGCCTCCCCCATTGAGTTGTACTCTGAATTTGGGATTAGGTTTCATATTATGGAGCGTACTTTTGATGACGAGGTGATTGCGGAAGTGCTCACTGCGAAGGGACTTCCTGCGGAGCTTTTAGCGGCTGCAGATGATACGGGTCTAGATGCTGGACTGCAAGCAGAGATAGACACTGCTATTGACGCAGCTGGTGGTGACATAGGTGTGCCGACGATTGTCTTTAAGGGTAAAGACGGCGAACGCTTTGGCTACTTTGGTCCGGTATTGAATGAGCTGCCAGAAACAACAGAAGAGGCTTTGGCAATTTGGGATGGCCTAGAGAAACTTGGCACTGCGAAGAGCTTTTATGAGCTGAAGCGGTCACGCTCTGGTGGGCCGAATGTTTTTAGTGCGGCGAGGTGCTAGGGGTATAGCGGTATGGTGCAATTAAAGCGGCGTTTTAAGCAACGGCGTGCACTAGCGGGGTTTCATAAGATTGCTGACCGTTGGGTGTATACCGATTCTCTAATGGAGGCGGCAATTATTAAGCGTCTGGAGGCGAATGGCTTTCATGATAAATGGCATCGGTATCAACTGGGTGTTGGTGTGGGTATTTTTAGGTATACACCAGACGTTCACCTGAGTGTTTTGCACGACAATGTTAATAGGCGTGCACTTGTGGAGCTCAAGCCCTTCTCTGCCTCTGATTTTAAGAAGAAGGATAGGCTCAGGATGCTTGCCGCTGCAAAGTTTTATAAAGATGCGATTTGCTTATTGTACGTAGAAAAAAAGAAGCAGTGGTATTTCATTGAGATTGACGGCTCGCTGACCAAGACCGAGTGTCCACTTCCGGGAATACTTACCATGAAGGAGTTGCCAAGGCCACGGTTTATGGTACCGGTGATGAATAGATATGGAAGACTTTACTGGGAGCGTCCGGGGATGTTTGTACTACGCAAGGTTGGTGACGGAATAGGCTTTATGGTGCAGGAGGTTTTTGGGACGAAGCCTGTACGGCGACGGAGGCGATGGTAAGCTAGCCCTGGCTCTCTTTTATCTCAAAGACTTTGTGTTTCGAGATGTGTCCACGCACAAGCCGTACGTGTGATTTGCTGACACTAAAGTGTTCAGCGATGAGCTGAATGGCTGCGAGGTTGGCTTTATTTTCTAAGGCTGGGGCTTTGGTATGAATGGTGTAGGTGTCGTCGTCATTCTTGGTGACGGCTTCACGGTGTTTGGAATTGGGTTTGAGGTGGGCGTGGATGTGCATAGTTTCCGTATTAGTATCCCTACTTCGGCCCTTCGGCCTTTTTTACTATTTTAATCGTGTCAGATTTGAATATGTATTGTCCACTACTATATACAACTGCAAGGCAACGCGTCCAGTCTTGGTGGTTGCGAAGGATCTATGTAAAACACCTTCTGTATTGCTTTGCATCTTCGCGGTTCTTGTTGTTTATGTGCGCAACCCTAGGGTTGTTTACCTTGCCGTTCGCGACTAACATGCAGTTTGATTCAAGGGCTCTTCTAGTGCTAGGGGCATATATCTTGAGTGGCTTCCTCGTTCCTTGTAGCTGGTAAGCCCCGGCCCCTTTCCTCAGCTCCCTCTCATCTCCCCCTGCTATACTATAAGCATGACCAAAACTACCAAAGAAGAATTCAAAGTTTCCGGTAAAGACCTCCTAGAAAAGGTGAAAAACCTCATCAACGAAGGCAATGTTCGTCGTATTATCATTAAGAATAAGGACGGCAAGAAGCTTATTGAGCTCCCGCTGACTATTGGTGTAGTGGGTGCAGTGCTTGCTCCAGTACTGGCTGCTGTGGGTGCCGTTGCTGCACTGGTGACAGAGTGTACCATTGTAGTGGAGCGTGAAGTGACTGAGCCAACAGACACGCCGCAGGCTCACTCCTAGAAACAATGCTATACTAAGCCTATGCCTAACCGTTATACCCTCTTTGATATTGGTGAGCTAAAAGATACCTTTTCGCTGCCCCTTGGCGTCCCTGCTGGAGTCAAGAAAAGTTACAATATTAGTCCAACGCAAGATGTATCGGTAATCATCCTAGAGAATGGCCAACGTGTTGTGAAGCGTATGCGATGGGGCTTTGTCCCAAAGAACGCAAAAGACATGAATTCCGTCTTTCGCTACAAAACGCACCACGCTCAGAGCGGTGCTGTCTTTACAAAGTCGACATGGCAGAATGCAATCCATTCTCAGCGCTGCCTTATCCCTGCGAACGGCTTTTACGAGTGGCGTAACGCACCCGATGGTAATAAGCATGCCTTCCATCTTCGTGTGGCTAATCGTCCCCTGTTTGCCTTTGCGGGTATCTACAGCGAGTGGACTAACCCAGAAGGGGTTACTCAAGGTGTTTGTGCAATTATTATCACGCCGTCAGGAAGTGTAACTGACCAACTACCAAGCGTCCTCCCTGTTGTGGTTGACCTAGCCGACGAAGATACGTGGCTCGACCCCACTATCGATGATACTGGTACGCTTGTTAAGATAATGCACCCACTTGAGGCTGGGCAGCTTAGTATTACTCGTGTGGGTGATGCGATTACTTCCGTCAAAGCAAAGGATACCCCTGCGCTCATACACCCTGTTAAACACGACGCACAGTAAGGAACAGTCCCCGCACGCAATGTACGGGGACTATTCTAGGGGGATGTGCGGCTACTCCGCCCACTGTGTTTCGTAAAAATCGGTTCGCTTTTCATCGGCTCGTTCAATTACATAGTGATGCTGCATGAGGGCGTGGCCAAGCTCGTGAATCTGGTGTTCGGCGTCCGCGGGAATAAGAATTGCCGCAGCCGGCTCGCCGTAACATTCAACACCGCCACCTTCTTTTGTGCGTGCGGATACCATCATTACTTCTGTTGCCGCACCAGCATCGACGTATTGGAATACTTCTTGCATCGGGGCGATATGTTCAGTATCGTAGCCGCCGACTCTCCGTCCCATCATGCAATGGACAAAGCCAGCCGGAACGGATTCTAATACTAGTGATGTCGCACCAAGGAGTTTGGCGAGGTCGTCACGGCTACGGCGGCATTCTTCAATGCTTGGCGGCATATATCCGGGACGGAGGTCGGGCCAGCGAAGAAGGGTGACCTCGCCCGTTGGTTCGTGAACATAGCCAAGGACGGTGTGTCCCGTTTCCTTAGCATATGATGTCATGTGCTCCTGCACTGTCTCGGCGTTGTGATATGGCGTCGTGAGCTTGGCGGTCCAGAGGTCTGCGGTTGCGATGATTTTTGGTGACTCCATCTGCCCTATTCCTCTTGAAGCCTTGCAACCCGGACACCCCTATAACAAAGCGGGACGGCAATAACGGTGTCCTTACCAAGCGAAGTGAAGTGATCGTGTTTCATCCCCCCTTGTGCTGCCTTCGTGTTGATGCGGGTAAGGTTTCTCATAAGGAGTGCGGGTGTCGGGACGGTTTTAGTGGCTATAAGGTCAGAATTATTAGCGTTCATGCCGCCGAGGAGCTGTCCGAAGCTACTCGCAACGGGGACGTCGATAATAACAAGGGAGTCGAATTGCCCAATAATGCGGGCGTGTGGTGTCATTCTGTCAAACTCAGCAGTATCCTCCCCCTCTCTCTGGACTTGGTAAAGGAACGATCCGCGCACTTCAAGGGGCTCGCCGGGGATGATGAGTTCATTATTTCTGTTAAGCGTATTAAGTGACACCTCCGCATATCGCTGGAGTGCAAGGGCGGCAATATCATCCGGTGGATTCATGGCAATAGAGCCTGCCCCGTAGCGAAGTTGATTGAACGTGTGCATGATCTTTTCACGCTCATGCTCAAGGAGATCTTTACGCTCACCACTTGCTTCCATATCGCCAACGGCCGCATCAAGCTCTTCCGGGGTTGGGACGAATGACGAATTGATGTGGGCCCGGTAATCGACAGCTGCAGTTTCAAGCTCTTGGTCTAGGTCAAGAATCGACTTTTCCAGCGGGTCCATGGCATATTCATCGTAGGCGTAGATGACGGGAGTAAAGAAGCCAATTAATGAGTCGCAATAGAGATCTTCATCATCGGGGTAGAGGGTGTAGAGATACTGCTCTGCCATGTCATAGAGTCGTTCAATTACTGCATCGTCAACGTGAGGCCAGTTAAATGTAATATCACGAAGGTCGGTACTTAGTTTTTCTAGATTCTGTCGTCCATGAGTACCGTGGAGTTCGAGGTCAAGGACAAGCCGCTGTTCATCAACAAAGTCCCACATATGGTTGTGTGCATAGGAGCCACCAAGAAACTCCTTGTCTGCTGATACCTCGGCAAGAATTGCTGAGGCAAGAAGTGCCCCGTTGTAGAAGGCGTCAGACCGAGCTGTCGCGGCTTCTTCGAGTGGGTCCGTCATAAATGTCCCTACTCTCTGGAGTCTTATGAGTTCGGCACGTCCATTTACGGTCTGTGCAGTAGTGACCTGAAGCTCTAAAAGGTACTGCTTAAGTGAACCGCTATTTTCAATGGCACGTTCAATAGCTGTGCATGCAGAAGCGACGGTTTCGGGAGAGTATTCGGTTGTAAATTCGCCAGACATATCAATACTGTACGAAGATTGTGCCAAAAGTGCAAGCATGGCCGTCATAGGGCGTTTATAAATAAGAAACCCCACCGAGCAGCGGGGCTTCTCATGTGGGGGGTTAGTGAAGACGATACATTCCAAGGTACGTGTAATTTCTGATAGCTGCCGCCTCTTGAGATCCAAGCACTGCTAGTCTTGCTGCAAGAAACTCGAGGTGTTGGCAGGCGTGCTGCCATTCCCTGTCTTGCGGTAAGCGAATGCTCATCTGGTCAATAAGTCGTCGCACCGTGCGTCGTATGTCGTCACTCTCTTCTCTGATAACCTCCAGTGATAGGTGTGTTGAATCATGGATAATATCCGGCGTCATTAGAAGGAGGAAACGCCCCTGTGTGCTGACGGGATGTCCTAATGACTCATCCTCTGACATAAGTACTCCTTATCTGTCGGGTGAAGAGTTTTTATACTATATCAGAATTTACTCAGAAAGGCTAGATGTTCCTGCCTGAGATGTTGGTGCGGCTGTGTCTGTATTTTGTGCTGCACTCTTTTTGCGTCGACGTCGACGTTTCTTTTTCGCTGGCTGTGTATCATCTGTAGCTGTTGGCCCGCTCCCAATTGGTCCGGTTGGGGCCTGGGTGGTAGGTGTCGCTAAGGCGTCTGTGTCTGCGGCAGCTGCAACTGCCCGGGCACCAGCATCAATAGGCCAGAGTTTTGCCTGTGCGGGCGTGAGGGGCACTACAGGTTGTGCAGGCTGTCGTACTTGAGTGTTTTTCTGCGGTTGTTGCTGTGCCTGTTGTGGTTGGATTGCTTCGTTAATCTCGGCTTCAACAACGCCACGGGTACGGCTGTAGTTTCGACGGGTATTTTCAATAATTCTTCCGGTATTATCTATCTGCTCTGGCGGAAGCGTCAGGGTTGTGGCACTAAAGGCCGGAGCCTTTTCGCCGTTAATAACCATGTTGATGATAAAGTGACGATTATGCATCTGTAGTAGGTCGGCTGCTTCAAACTGCGGTTCAAACTGCTTCGAAAGAATTGGTGCATCGTCCGCAGAAACACGGAAAGATATCATACTACCAACGTTTCCGAAGACGGCATCGCGGACGGTATCTGTCATCTGGCTGATGTACTGATTGGCAACAGTGAGGTTGAGGGCATACTTTCGGGCCTCTGAAAGGATGGTTGCAAATGAATCTGTTGCGAAGTTTTGGAACTCGTCTACGTAAAGATAGAATGGGCGACGGTCGGCGATATTAGGGATGTCAGAGCGGCTCATGGCAGCAAGCTGAATTTTTGTGACAAGGAATGATCCCAAAATGGACGCGTTGTCTTCCCCAATAAGTCCCTTCGAAAGGTTGACGATAAGGATCTTCCCCTCATCCATAATTTGGCGGATATTGAAGGTAGATTTTGGCTGCCCAATGATGTTGCGAATAATTGGGTTGGCAGTGAACGCCCCTACCTTGTTCAGTACTGGTGCAATTGCCTCTGCTTGGAATTTCTCGTTCCAGCTGGCAAACTCGACATTCCAGAACTGGAGGACAACGGCATCTTTACAGTAGCCGAGTGTGTCTTTTCGGAATTTCTTATCCGTAAGCATGCGGGTGATATCAAGCATGGTTGTTTCTGGCCGATCAAGAAGTGCAAGAATGGTAAAACGAAGGATATACTCAAGCCGTGGCCCCCATGAATCACCAAACATACGCTTTAGTACGCCAATTACCTCAGAGCTGATGTTATTCTTCTGATCGGGGTTGGTTACTTCAAGCGGGTTAAACCCAACGGGATAGGCCGTGTCTGCCGGATTAAAGTACACGACGTCGTCCATCCGGCTTCCAGGGATGAAACGCATATTATTTACCGCAAAGTCTCCGTGCGGATCGATGATAGCGTAGCCGTGTCCGTGGAAGATGTCACTAAGGGCGAAAAGCTCAAGAAGCCCCGACTTACCTGCACCCGTTTGCCCAATGATGTAGACGTGACGCGAGCGGTCGTAACGGAGCATGCCAAACTGGTGGTTGATACCCCTGAAGTTTGTCAGACCGAAGGCGCTGATATGTTCATCTGTTGCAGGGTTTCCAGTAATAATAGGAAGTTTTGCGGGTGGCTCGGCAGTTTTACTGCTTGCCCAAACGATGTTTGGTGTTTCCACATTGGTGTGTGGTAGGTGGAATACACTGGCAAGCTCTTCAATATTTAGCACAAAGCCCTTTTGCCCAAATTGCCTATTGCGATAGGGCTCAAGATACTCTTTTCCAAAATGTGCCGTACCAGCCTTGAAGCCATTCAGGTTTGTTGAGTTGAACTGCTTAAAGGTGCCAATAATGGCCTGCATTTGCTGCCGGGCATTTACCTGGCTTTCACCAAGATACGCAACACGCATTTTCACTTCGTAGCCAAGTTTGGTTGCCTTTTTCTCTGCTTCTGCAATTCGTGTTTTTGCACGATCAGAGAGTTCTTTTGTACTTGTTGTCTTCTCACCTGCTTCTGGCGGTCGCCAGAGTGCTTCGAAGAGTTGCGGGAGCCATCCGGCCGCAGAGGTGGTGATGCTCTTCTTGCCACTCCTGATGGCATCGACCCACTTTTCGGTATTCTTATGCCAGTCGTCTGCAATTGGGCGGACAAGAATTTGAACCCAGATTTCCTCACCTGTTGACTCGAGTTTCGCAAGTGTCCCAGTAATACCCGCTAGCGGATCTACTTCGAAGTTTTGGAAGGTCTTAATGGGCAGTACGTCGTCTTCTGTGAGAATGATTTCTGATGAGTAGATGACGCTATGGTTGTGCTCGTGGGCGATGTAATCTTCGTCGGCATCTCTAATTTGAACGGCCGGATATTGTGAATAGATTTGGCTTTCGACAAAACTACGGAGCCCGCGGGGCACCCAGACATAAAAGCGAATCTGTCCATTTACGGACGCAAACTCAAAACTAAGATGCTCTTGATGGCCGCCGTTTGCACGCAGCTCTTCTTTGTCGCGAAGGATGCCGTGGAGGCTTGCAAACATTTGCTCTGCGGCAAGTTCTTGCTTGTCATTGGTTTTTGGAATTTCAAGAATGAGGAGGTCGGCTTCATCGCGATGCTCTAGTTCAACCTTCTTGTAATTGCGCCATGTCAAAAATGAAAGCACGGCGACAATAGGCATCCAGACATACCACTGAAGGAGGAGGGTGAAGAAGTTGCCGATAATATCCATGTTTCTATTTTATAGTATACGGGGTTTTCCCGTTGGTGTCATACTTATATTTTAGCAGATTTTTGCAAAAAATGCAAGCAGTACGGCTACGCAGCCTCTGCCAATTCGTATGTTGCCTTCGCTACCCTCTTAAATTGTGGCTTGCTCTGCAGGTTAAGAAGGATGGTTGTTTCTTTTACCTGGCGGCTTTCAAGAACACGTTTTACAATTTCGTCGCGATGAAGTGGCTCTCCGGCATCTTTTAGGACACCCGTGATGATATCGCTGACAGTCCCCTTCTGGTAGCCCCAGCTATCAAGGGCGTAGATGCCACGGCCAATTAGCACGAAACGCTTATCTTTGATCAGTTCATTATGGATTGCCTGTGTAGTGACATCTTTCCGCTTAAACGAGCTGTCCTTGATGGCATCTGAGATTTCAGAAAAGTGCATTGGCTTACCGTTGTCCGCAAGAATGACATAAATTTTGTCACGAATATTCTTTGGATTGACGGTTGGCCATTTTGCAAGCCCCCAGGTGTCCTTGAGGTGTGCAAGAAGCTTGCTGATACTTGCAAGTGCAGCAACTTGTGACGGGTGCTCGTAGCTGAGCTTGTCGAAGAGTTGGTCGACAGTCTGCGGTACCTTCCCCTGCTTAATGATGGTAACAATTTCGTCAACACGGTTTTTAAGTTTCTTTTGGTCGCCGTAGTCTGCATGGGCAACTGCCTGGAAGTAGTTGTCATTTTCATCAAGGACGGTAAGGTGCGGTGCAAGTGACGCAATAAAGGCAACGTGGGCACGCTCTTGAAGGTTTGTTGTCCTGCCGTAGAGGGTGTCGGCAAGGTCCTGGATACGTGCAGCACGCCCCATTTCGCTGAGTGTGCGAATGAATACCTTCTCTAGCTGTGTGACGGTATCGGTTTCGCCTTTTTCGGCAGCGGACTTTAGGCGAACAAGGATGGCTTTTTCAAGTTGACGAACACGCTCTCGGGTAATACCAAGAAGTTCACCAATTTGCTCAAGCGTTTCTCGACGCTCGTAAAGCCCAAAGCGACGCGTCACAATTTCCCGCTCCCTCTCTTGGTCAATGAGTGAGATGATGTCATTTACACCTGTGGTGAGGTCAATTGCTTGCGTTGCTTCAGTGCTTTCAGTCATATATCTGTCTTTCTTCCCGCCACACCCAGTAGGATTACTATGTTGCTACCTTGTATTTAATATCATTATATAAGATTATGTAAATTATGTCAAAGAATTTGTATAGTTAATCTATCACACCATAATTCTTGGACTATTGTACCATAAAGTGGACTTATTTTGTAGATAGTGGTGTGAAGTATGAAGACTACGAGAGTATTCAGATTGGGAGTATACTAAGTATATGAACACACCCCTTGCTGGAACTATCCATAATGCGGTACCGGAAGATTTCGCCCACATTCTTCTAGGTAATGATGCTGCATATGCAACGTGGCAGGCTATCACTCCCCTTGCGCGTAACGAGTGGCTCTGCTGGATAGAGTCTGCTAAGCGTGCCGATACACGTACTCGGCGAATTGCCCGTGCGGAAGAAGAGCTTGCCCTTGGCGAACAGCGACCATGCTGCTGGATTGGTTGTATCCACCGCACCGACAAAGAAGTGAGTCCGTCAGTGCGTGGTATTTTAGGGCTCAAGTAGTATCACCTTGGGGGACCCCCCATTAGTCCACCTCTTATTTCTTGGCGACCTTCTTTGTAGTAGTTTTCTTCTTGGCTACAGTTTTCTTGGCTGCAGGCTTCTTTGCTGCGGTTGATTTCCGTGCGTAGCGTCCCTTTGGTGCAGGTGCTTCTTCTAGAATTTGCTTTGCCTGCTCATGGGTGACATCTTTTGGCTCTACGTCCTTTGGAATCTTGGCGTTCTTGGTGCCGTCAGTAATGTAGGGACCATAGCGGCCTTTAAGTACCTTGATGCCATCACCAAAGTCGGCAATGTTCTTTTCGGCTTCTGCCTTCAATTTTGCGGCGTAGAATTCAAGGGCTTCTTCATGGGTGACTGTGTGTGGGTCAAGGGGTTTGATGCTTATGAAGAGTTTCGTCTTTGTCTCTGGGTTATCGACTTGGATATACGGGCCAAAGCGGCCAATATTTGCCTTCATTGAAAGACCTTCTGGGGTTTGACCAACAAGCCGAGGGAGTTTAAATGCCCTCAATGCTTCTTCTAGGGTGACAGTGTCAACACGGAACCCCTTTGGCATTGGTGCAAACTGTGGCTTTTCGTCACTATCTGAACCATCTGGGTTTTTAGCATCACCAAGCTGCAGCATTGGGCCAAAACGGCCAATACGTGCGTAGATCATCTTCCCTGTTTTGGGGTCGTTACCAATGGGTGTTGCCTGGGCAACCTGTGAGCGATCGATGCCGCCTGATTCTTCGATGAGCTTGTGGAATGGTGTATAGAATTTCTCTAGCATGACATTACGTGCAAGAGAGCCTGTGGCAATTTGGTCAAACTCTGCCTCAACGTTTGCCGTGAAGCCGTAATCGACAATTTGCTCGAAGTGATTGTTAAGAAAGTCTGAAATCATCATGCCGATGGATGTTGGGACAAGTTTTCCTCTGTCTGAGCCGGTTTTCTCTTGAACGACTTCACGCTCGACACCCGCACCTGTTGTTGAGAGAACGATAACATCACGTTCTTGGCCTTCCCCTTCGCCCTTTTCGGCGTATCCGCGAACCTGGATGGTGTTGATGATGGTTGCGTACGTAGATGGGCGGCCAATGCCAAGATCTTCAAGCTTCTTGACAAGTGAACCTTCCGTGAAACGTGCTGGTGGACGGCTAAAGGTTTGACGTGCACTTGCACTCTGTAGTGCAAGCGTGTCGTGTGCTTTTACTGGTGGAAGAAGGTCTGGGTCCTTTTTTCCGCCGCCGTAGACTTTAAGGAATCCGTCAAAAATAACAACTTCACCCTTTGCTTCAAAAGTGTGTTCAGAGCTACTTATTGCAATGGTGACAGTGGTCTTTTCAAGCTTTGCAGGTGCCATCTGGCTTGCAAGGGTGCGTCGACGAATGAGGTCATAGAGTTTTTGATCGTACTCGTTGCTACTTCCCTTTTCAAGACGCATATCTGTTGGGCGAATTGCCTCGTGGGCTTCTTGCGCACTTGATGATTTTGTCTTGAAGGTACGAGCTTCTGAGTATTCTGGGCCAAAGGCACTCTTGATGTACTCTGCTGCAGCGGCAATTGCTTGACCACTGAGGTTGACAGAGTCGGTACGCATGTAAGTAATTTTACCTTCTTGGTAAAGCTTTTGAGCACTGCTCATGGTAGCGCGGGCACCAAAGCCGAGCTTACTGTTGGCCTCTTGTTGCAGGGTACTGGTAGTGAACGGTGCACCAGGGGTACGCTTAGAAGGGCTTGTAGTAACATCGGAAACGGTAAACTGAGCACCCTGAAGGCTAGCAAGGAAGTTTTGTGCTTCCTCTTCTGTATTGAAGCGTTGGGGAAGCTCTGCTTTTACGGCAACACCCTCATGAGTAAATTCAGCAGTAACCTTAAAGGTGAAGTTGCCTTCAAAAGACTGGATTTCCCGCTCGCGTTCTACAAGAAGGCGGACTGCCGGCGACTGTACGCGCCCCGCAGACTTACCGCCGGGAACTTTTTGCCACACGACGGGGCTGAGTTCAAACCCAACAAGTCGGTCAAGGATTTGGCGGGCTTGTTGTGCCTGAACGAGCTGCATATCAACGGTGCGGGGGGTTTTGACGGCCTCTTCAAGGGCTGTCTTTGTTATCTCGTGGAAGACAATACGCTTTGTTTGCGACGGATCAAGATTAAGAACTTCGCAAAGGTGCCAGGCAATAGCCTCACCTTCGCGATCTTCATCGGTTGCAAGCCAGATGGTTTCTGCAACCTTTGCTGCCCGCTTGAGCTCGGTAATAGTTTTCTTTTTCTCTGCGTCAATTTCATAGATTGTATTGAACCCGTTTTTTACATCGATAGGAGGGGTGCCATCTTTGGTCTTTTTTGCGATAGACCGAATGTGTCCGATACTTGAAAGGACGTGAAAATCTTTCCCAAGGTATTTCTCAATGGTTTTAGCTTTTGCCGGGGACTCTACGATGACGAGATTTTTGCTCATATATATAAGTGTACAACTATAATCTTAATTTTTACTTTATTAGTAGTGCGTAGTGCACAAGTGGCGTGGTGCTATAGAGCAACGCAGGGCACAGAACTGAAGTGTACACGGCTTTTTCTTGTTTGTAAACCACACGCCACCCTTGCTGTACTATTCTTGCTACCTTCTTTTGCACGTCCAGTGGTTTGCCCCGAGTGGCCTAATGGCACCTTTTATCTCAAGGAGTGATAGTGTTTGAAGAAACTCACTAATAGGAACACCACTTTCGGCTGCAAGAGTGTCACCACTTGTTATTCCTTGTTGTATTTTTTGAAGCAAAAGCGTCTCGAGCGGCGTATCACCCGCAATAAGCGTCAGTTGCTGATGCTCCGTTGCGGCAGAGGGTATCAGACGCTCGATGATATCCTCTGGTCTCAGTGCAATAAGTGCACCTTGCTGGATGAGGCTATTTGTCCCGGCGGATGTTAGGCTTGTGACGGGTCCGGGAATGGCAAACACCTCTCTGCCCTGCTCTAGGGCGTGTGTGACCGTCGACATTGTCCCGCTCCGCTCTGTTGCTTCTGGGATGAGTATGGCGTCGGAAAGCCCACTAATGAGCCGATTACGTGCAAGGAAGTCGAATTTTCGTGCATCGTAGCCAAGTTGCCTTTCTGACACTACCGCCCCGCTCTGATGGACAATTGCTTCGGCAAGCCGTGTATGTACCGCAGGATAAATACGGTGAAGTCCGTTGGCCATGACAGCAATGGTTGTTCCGCCCGCATCAAGTGCGGCCTGGTGAGCGATGCTATCTATCCCGTACGCAAGCCCGCTTATGACGATCACTCCCCGCCGAGCAAGTGCGGAGGCAAATTGGTTGGCGAGCTCTTTGCCGTACGACGTGGGCTTTCTGGTGCCGATAATTGCGACGGTGGGGCGACGCTCTTGTGGCAATTGCCCTGCGATAAACAGCTCTGACGGGGGTGACGGGATGGTTTCTAGTGGTGAAACGTAAGCAGTATTTGCTATACTAATTCTATTGATTTTTCCTATTTTCATGTTTACCCTCAAATAAGTATTGACACAAAGTCAACAAGGTGCTATAATCAAAAATGATTGATACAGCAAGCACGCGTGTATCAAGCACCTTATACCCCCTATTTCTAACGGTAGTTACTATTTATAGTACTGCCAATGTTAGGTAATGTGCAAGGTGCGTTTAAAGTATCTACCCTCCACTTTTCTCGCTTTTTTGAAGAACTTATCTCCAAAATGACAGCTTTGCATATTTACTAACCCCTTTAACGCCGCTTCTTCCCCTTGGGGTCGGACGGATACCCAATTTAAGGATATAGAGACAACTATCAAGTAGTGGATGAAGTTTTTGCGAGGTTCATCCAGGCGCGCACCTATGTGAGATCAAGGTCGACGACGCTTTGTATATTATGTTCCGGGGTGGGTTAAAGGGTAAAACAGCACTTTCAGCGATGCCCACCCTTGCTGGAAGTGCTTTTTTATTTCCGGTAAAACATGAGAAGCTTTATGCTTGTGCTACTAGCCATCTATCTAAAGATCAGATTACGCTACTTGACTTTTATATTCCTCGATACATACGGGACGCCTGGATTCTCATACAATGCACTTTTTAAGAAAACACGTGAAATTAACCATGCAACTAAGGGTGATGGGTTTAAGAAATCGCTTACAGTAGCGCTAGGATCCGATGTTGCCGAAGCTGGTGTTAATATGGCGATTGGCGGTGCTATTGGTGCCGCATCTTCTAGCCTACCACTTCCCGGCCAGGCGGCTGGCATAGTGGCTAGTGAAGTTACTGCGGCGTATAAGCAATATATTCAAGAGACGACATTTTACGTATACTACCGAGTTGGTCGGTCTATGGTGTACGGTGAGTCACAGTTTGTAAATAATAGTTTGTACGTAAAGCGTCAGACACAGTCGTCACTCTAGTTGGTGTCCACGCAGTCTTAACGGTAGAGCGACTGGAGTAGTGCTGGCCCATCGCCATTGCACCACGGGTTTACATGAAACAACCCCGCCCTTTTACAGGCGGGGTTTTGCAGTATCACGTACACATTCCCCTGGAATCGCTTGCGACTCTCTACGAAAGAAAGTCGCGCCCGAAGGCTTTCCAGAGCAGGAGCTGTCGCTTAAGCTGCAGTTTCAGGTACTGAACGACATCGCGTGGATAGGTATTCAGTACTTGCGGAGGGATGGATTCCGTGAGGGTTGTCCCGTTCTTGCCTCTTGCGAGTATTGAGCGATGAAGACTTCCTTTAACATCAACAAGGAAGTACACATGTCGCTCGTAGGGGTGCCGACAGATATCCCACGCGTGTGAATACGTCGACGGCGAGACATCTGCTTCGCTTCTCAAGAAAAGGCCGGAAAACTTTTCAATGATTGACGCCCGATGTTCAGGTGTGCCTGCGGGTGCACCAGGGTCTAGTACCGGTGAAATGTACCGTGTCTCAAGGAGGCTAGGATCTGACTGAAGTGCCTTGTCGGCTACCTCTTCCAGTAGGGCTAGCAGCTCTCTTGTCTCCTCTTGTAAAGGAGGGGCTAGTTCTGTACTCATGATACTCCAATGGAAATAGGGTGTGCGGATTGTGAAACTGCAAATCTCTTGGGTGTACCGCTTAGTATGCGACCAAAGATTAGGTGTAGTATGCAGAAAAGTTGCATAATTTGCAAGCATAAGCGGCCCCCAGGGCTTTTTTATGAAAAGAAGAGGCCCGCCATACGGTGATATGGCGGGCTATTGTCGACACGAGTACCCTACTAGGAGGTGACGCATCGCATGAAGTCATCCTCTATGGCAGACAGGTCTCCTTTTGTTGCAATCTTGATCCGGTAGATGTCGTCATCAGAGAGGGTGCTGGGGGCGACATAGACGTATTTGCCTGAGTCATTTTGCATAACAATCCGCTCGTTATCGCATGTCCATAGGTAGGGGTGTGAGCCGCCAGAGATAGCCGTCTCTTCCCCGCTACTGTCGTGATGGATAGTGCCGCTATGGGCAAATGCGATAGGTGCGAGTTTTTTGAAATGCCAGCGGAGAGATGAGTGGTATACTCGTCTCCACCTGTTACGGAACGCTGGCGGTGCCTTTTTCGGAAAGGGGTACCGCTCTCTGACAATTAGAATAACAAAGGCGGCTTTTCCGCTTTGTCCGTTGCTGTACATGAGGGTCCTTACTGCTGTGTCGACGAACTTCCTGTATTCCAGGAATGAGCTTACTATATACTAAAAATAGTATTATGGCAAATATACCGAGCTGTACACTAGGGAGTAACGGCGTGAGTAACGCTGTGCGGGGTGAGCTTTTGTTGCACGAAGTCATTCATAAGAGTAAGGACTGCGGGTGTGATTGTTTCAGCAAGATGCGTTTGTTCGGCTTGAGAAAAATGAGCCAGGACAAAATTGACATCACCTATACGCGATGCTTGATCGGTCCAGATGCCTATGCGGATACGGGTGTAGGCATCGCCAAGATGGGTATTAAGGCTTTTGATACCATTGTTACCTGCATCACTTCCCTTCTCTCTGATGCGAAGCGTACCAAAGGGCAGGGCAAGGTCATCATGAAGGACGAGGAGGTCTGTACTGGGGCTGAGCTTATAGAAATGAATGAGGCTCTGTGCAACACGGCCAGTTTCGTTGTAGTACGATAGGGGTTTTACGAGGAGTGTTTTTTGACCAGCAATAACCCCCTGTGCAATAAGGGCATTGTGTTTTGCGTCAGTCTTCCAGGGCACACCAAGCTGCGTGGCAAGGGCGTCAAGAACTATCCAGCCCGCGTTGTGTCGGGTGGTGGCGTACCGAGGCTCTGGATTTCCCTGTGCAAACAGTATCTTCATCCCTTTATAATACGGTGTTTATGGCGTTTTTGGAAATTACGCAGCGTTGTTGGCTCGCCGTGCGATAACGATGTCTCTGGAGTTTTCGCCGCCAACGGAGTAGTTTTTGAACGTTCGACTATGCGACGAGTAGCCAGCTTCGGCCGATGCGGTGTCGGTGGTATCCATAAAAACTTGGTAGGGCGTGACATCCCACTTCTCAAGGATGGATTCGTAGGTAGCCGCGGCAACGTCGATGGAAAAGCTGTATGCTGCTGTCTTGGGGTCCTGAGCAATGTCAAGGAAGAGCCCTTCGCTTACAGGGAATGTATCACGAGGATCACTTGCGTAGTTGCTGTACTTGTATGATGCTGCGTGGGCACCGGCCGAGAGTCGTACTTGCATACTATTCCAGTCGACCGCAAGTGTATCAAGGGCTTCCCTGGCCTGCTCTACGTAGCCGTGTGCGACACCAAGCCAGGCAAGGTGCAAGAGCACCGAAACCTCACCGTCTGGTGTTTCTGCTGCTATATAGGCAACAGGACAATCGGCGGGCCGGGCTGCAAGGGCTATATCTGGATTGAACGTATAGATAAAGTCACCTTTTTGAGTAGTCTTAAGGAGGCCTGAATCGTCCATTTCAAGGGTGGCTGTATCTAGGTTGATGCACGTGAGTGGTGTTGTGTAATCGCGTTCTGGGGCAAGAAGCCGGACGGTATCACGCTGAATGTTATTTGCCTGAAGGAAGGAGGCGACATTTTCTTGCGCATCCTGGATGCGACCCTCTGTAGTAAGGTGGGTTGGCCCGTAGCTATTGAGGGGGCTCATATTGCCGCTTAAGATGAGCCGAAATGCCACTTCACCTGCTTTTTTTGTGAAATCACGACTATCTCCAACGCTATGGAGTGAGTGGATAACGTCTAGTTTTGAGGGTTCATTCATAAGAAAGCTGTCGCGGTTGTTGCGTTCGATTATCTCGTAGCGATTCGCAGAATAGTCGGTATCCTGACGCAAAGGCTTTTCTAATGAGTCCATAATATTATTTTATCATAAATTAAGAATAAAGTCAAAGCATGCTCCCTATTGAAAATATAAAAAAACATGCTATAGTATAAATATACCCACTGTCAAGCCGGCAGTGGCGTTTGTTTCTTGAAAGGAAGTGACAACGTGAACGTTGTAGCTTTGGTAGGATTGCTGTTTGTCCTGGCGAGTATCCTGTATATCCTTAGGGGTCTACTGCTGCTCGACAGGTGGCTGGAGACGCCCAGTCTCTCGCCCGCAACTCGCGAGCTGCTTCTTGGGCAGACAAAGAGTACGCGGTATGTTGGCATTGCTATGGTTGTAGTGTTGCTAGGGTGTGCGGTAATTTATCTTATTGCAATGCTCTATTCACCACTGTTGGTGACGGATACTAGTAGCTTTGCCACACTTGTGATCTCGATTGTTTCGATGATCATTCTTGTGTTTACCTGGGTATTCACTTGGCGTCGGCTGCATAAAGTCGTTTCCAGGCAAATACACCCTGTTGACGCCGTTGTCATAGATACAAAGAGTCATGCTGTCGTGAGCTCGCTTGAATATCGATCTTCCTAGTAAAGAATAAGGACCTTCCTTGAGGTGCCGTTGTGCATCTCGGAAGGTTCTTTTCTATTTCTTAAATATCTACCAATTTATAGCTGGTCTGCAGTGGTGGTGATATCGGTTTTCTTTGCTGCCTTTTCTGCGGCAAGCTTTTCTTTTTCTCGGTTGGCTTTAATTTGCTTTTCGTCTCGGAAGCTGATTTTTATTGCCGTTCCAGCAAGGTCGAATGTTTCGCGCATAACACGTTCAAGGTGTCGCTTATAGCTCCAGTGGATAAACTTAAGGTTGCTTCCGTAAATGACAAACCATGGTGGCGAAACGTCTGTTTGTACCATATAACGGAGTTTTGGATGTGTATTCTTAAGCCCAGCAGGTGGATGCTTTGCGATAGTTTTTTGAAGCAAGTCGTTGAGCTGCCGTGTCTTGAACTCTTGCGTGCGTCGAGCGTGTATTTCGAGAATAAGATCAAAGAGTTTTGATACGTTCTGTCCGGTAACGCTACTGGTGAAGATAAGTGGAGCCCATGGGGTGAAGTCGAAAGTCCGAGCAATACGCGGTGCAAGTGCATCGCGGGTAAATGCGTCTTTATCAATAACGCTGTCCCATTTACTTACGACAATAACAAGCCCCTTCCCCGCTTCGTTGATAATGCCAGCAAGTCGTTGGTCGAGCTGTGTATTAAGTTCGTTGACGTCCATAAGTAGGAAGCAGATGTCCGACTCTTCAATTGCCTGGAGTGTACGCAAGACGCTGAATTTCTCAATACCTACTTCTTGCTTCCCCTGACGGCGTACACCGGCTGTATCAAGGAGTTCAATATGCTCGCCCTTGTACTTTACCTTTATTCGGTTGATGTCACGGGTGGTTCCTGCGATATTTGCTACAAGTGCCTGTTGTTTTCCGGCAAGTGTATTGAAGAGATTGCTTTTGCCGACGTTTGGCCGACCAATAAGAGAGACGCGGATTGCATCATGATCTTCTTGTGTTTTTGCTGGAATGAGTGCAGAAACACGGTCGAGTGTCTCTTCTATACCAATGTTGTGCTCGGCACTTGTGCGAATCATGTCTTTGATGCCAAGACGTCGGAATTCATCAACAGGAAGACTTTCTTTGAGGTCGGCTTTGTTTACAAGAAGAATGACGGGCTTTTTGCTTTTAAGTGCTTTCTTTGCAACAATGCGGTCTTCGTCGCCAACATACTCTGTGCTGTCAGTGACGACAAGAATGACGTCTGCGGCATCTGCAGCTTCAGCGATCTGTTCTTGGATAGATGCCTCGAACTCGTCATTTGGGTCTTTAAGGCCGGCTGTGTCTACAAGCCAGAACTGGTGGTCACCGTGCGTGACCTTGCCAAGGACGTTGTCCCTGGTTGTTCCTGCCTCTCGTGCCACGATTGCTTGACGAGCCCTGACGAAACGGTTAAAAAGCGAACTTTTTCCTGCGTTCGCTCGTCCAATAATTGCAACTGTGGGTAATTTTGATGCCATAACAGAGGTAATTGTAGCATACTTTTACTGTTTTGGCGAGCATATGCAGATTAGGCGGGGGTGAAAGTGCGATATTCACCCGGTGCAAGCCCTTCGAGTGAGTGTGCTCCGAAGCTTAATCGGTGCAGTGCGGTGACGGTGTATCCTAGTGCGTCAAAGGTTCGCCTAATTTGGCGGTTACGCCCCTCATGCATTGTCACAAGCCAGTCTGTGCGGGCGTCGTTGCGACGCTCGAGTTGTAACTTGCTTGGTCCGTCCTCAAGAGCAATGCCGTAGTCGCTAATCATCTGCTGATGGAGCGGTTCAAGTGGATGATCGAGTGAGACGGTGTAGGTTTTTATTTTGTAGAATTTTGGATGCGTCATTTGGTACGCAAAGTCGCCATCGTCAGTAAGGATGAGAAGACCACTACTGTCCTTATCAAGGCGACCAACGGGTTTCAGGTGGTGAAATTCTTTCGGAATGAGTGCGTACAGTGTTGGGGTGTCTCCCTGTTGCTTTCGGGACGAGACGTACCTAATAGGCTTATTGAAGAGGAGATAGGTGTACTGCTGCTTCTCGCTGACAGGGTTCCCGTTGACAGAAACAACATCACCTTCTTGTAGGCGTCCACCGAGAATAGCCACCGCTCCATTAACGGTGACACTCCCCTTCTCTATAAGAAGGTCTGCTTCCCTTCGGGATATGCCAAGATGGAATGCAAGATACTTATTAAGACGTTCAATCATTACTTGTAGTATAGCACGGACCAGGGTAGGTTACTGGCGTGGCGGTTCGATAGGCTGCTGTTGAGCGACTGATGTTTCTTGTGTAGGCACTGCAGGTGCTACTGTTGGGGCTGCGACGGGCATCTCCGGTGCTGGTTGTGCAGGGGCTTGCTGTGGTGGTATCTGTTGTGCTGCTATTTGTTGATCGTTTAATGCTTGTGCCATTTGTGCCGCGATATCAAACGGCTGTTGAGTTGCCTCTGTCGGTAATGGTGCTGTGAGCGGCTCTATAATTCGATCGCCAAGTGATGCCGGTGCTGGCGACGAGAACGGTGCGGTTGGCTCAGGAAGCGTTGAGGGTGCGACAAGTGGTGTCATTTCGGGCTGTAGTACTGGTGCGACGGGTTCTTGCGGTGCCACTGGCATTGGTGGTGCCACGGCAGTGGGAGCGGGCTGACTGATAGGTGTCGGAATATCTTGTACTGGGGCGGTAAACTCTTGTGGAGGAAAAGCTACTTGTGGCACACTTGGCTGCTCCACGAATGCTGGTGCTTGTTGAGCCACGACAGGGGCCTGTGTCTCTTCGATAATTGGCGTAGGAATAGGTTGTGTTAACGCGGGCTCGTCTGGAATTTCAGGGAATGCGATGACAGGAGCTGGAGTTTCTGTGGCTACTGCAGCTGAGGGAACCGGAATCTCTTGGACTACGGGTGCGGGTGCTACAGGGTTGGGCATCTGCTGAATATTTGCGTCTAAAGTTCCTGATGCAACACCGGCGGTGAATTGTGGCGTTGTTGCAGGTTTGATGGTATCGCCAAGGACGTCATGGACGGTTCGTACGACGTCTTCAATACCCACCTGAGACTTCACGAGGTATCGGTCTGCACCAAGGGACTCACCCCTTGCTCGCTGATCTTCACTAGAGAGTGCGGTCATCATAATGACTTTTACATCTTTTGTCTCCGTGGTGCTTCGAAGGATATCGAGCATGTCGAAGCCACTAATTTTTGGCATCATTACATCACTTACAATAAGGTCGGGTCGTTCTTTGATGGCCATAGCGAGGGCCTCTTCGCCGTCTCCGGCTGATACAATTTCATACCCCTCTGCCATCAAGCGAACACCGTAGATTTCGCGGAGGCTTTTGTCGTCTTCAACTAATAGAATTTTTGCCATAATTATCCTTATTCTACCTAATATTTATTAAAAACGCCATACTTCTTGTGCTTATTACCGACTCGGGGGTGCATTTCTTTGTTGTTGTGCAAGTGCTTCAAGTTGACGGACTCGTTCTGCGATCTGTTCCCGTGTGAGACTTTCGCCTCGCGGAACGGTTGTGGCTGGCCGAATGGCCTGCTCTCTACTAGGTGGCACCTGGGTGGGCTGTACTTGCTGAATTGGTTGAACCTGTTGCGGTGGTTGAGGGGCGACAGCCATTTGTTGCGGTTGCGGTGGCAGCTGAGGCTGCGGTATAGGCTGTGGCTGGACTTGCGGTTGCGGTACTTCAGGCGTCTGGGGTACTTCTGGTGCAATCTGAACAGGGATATTTGTCACTGGAGCTGGTGTTTGGGCTCGTGCAGCTTCCTCTTTGATGAGAGAGTCTGCTGTCGTGGTGCTAATTCGGGGGATTTCCAGGAAGAAGGTACTCCCTTCTTTAAAGGTACTTTCGGCCCAGATCCGCCCGTTCATCGACTCTGCAAGGCGACGCGATAGGTACAGCCCAAGCCCGGTACCACCTATTTCTTGCCTATCTGTATTATCAATTCGGTAGAATTTTTGGAATAGATGCGGAAGGTCCTCTGCTGGAATGCCAAGCCCGGTGTCTTTAATACTGACAACTACCTGGTCCTCTGAGCCAGCGATATCAACAGTAACCTGACCTTGGGGTGTGTATTTGATGGCATTCTCTATGAGGTTATCGATAATCTCTCGCATATGGCTTTGGTCTTGATGGACAAAGTAGACGGGCATGAGTTTACGTTGAGCGATAGATTGACCAGGGTTGAAAACAATAGAAAGACCCTTTTCGGCTGCTTTTTGAGATAGACCTTCAACGAGCCCCTGGACAAAGGGGACCATATCGGTGACTTTAGGGGTACTTGAGAGTCGTCCATCTTCAGAACGAGAGACGTCGAGCAGATCCTGGAAGAGGCGACCAAGATGTTGGGCGGACTCTTGGGCCTTTTTGATGAAATCGAAGGCACGTTGATCGACTGTCGCCGTATTTGGGTTGAGTGCAAGCCCAAGATACCCTTCTATTGACGCAACAGGAGTTCGCATTTCATGGCTGGCAGTGCTGATGAACTCGGCCTGTTCTCGCTCTTCTGCCCTCTCTTTTGTGACGTCTCTGAATATAATAATGGCACCAGAGCCAGCTAGGTCAATTGGCGAAGCAGTGAGTGATATTGACACTTTCTGGCCGGCTTTTGTGAGTGCGATTAGCTTATTCGCGTGTGCTTCTTGATTGGTATTAAGGACTTGCTGAATAGGATTCTGTTCATCTGTGATACTGTTGTTTTGTTCATCGGTGAGCCTGATGACTGATTTGAAGTTAAGAAGAAGTGCATCTTGCTTCCCCCAGCCCAGTATTGCCTGTGCTGCCGGGTTGATGAGTTGTATGGTTCCTTTTGTGTCGATAGCAATAACACCGTCACCAATGGCGTTGATAATAATCTCAGATTTATTTGCAACTTCTGAAAGCTGACTTGCAAGGTGTTTTATGTTTGTGCCTGTGGCATCTGTTTGCTCTGGGTGTTCGCGGAAAATATAGAGCCCCAGCCCCAGTGGGAGGACGCTACTGAGTGTAATGGCGATACCCATACTTGTGCTGAGGTCGCCATTGAGGTAGGCCGCTGCAGTATAGCTTCCGGTGAGGATAATTGTCAGAAGCCACCCATAGACGCCAAAGAGTGGCGAAAAGAATACGGCGACTGCCCAAAATGCAATGAACGGGGATGTGATGCCGCCACTCTGCTGTACGCTATATGCTGTGGTGAATGCAAAAAGAACAAATGCTACGAGAGAGAGTGCAGCGGGGGGGTGTTCTGGTGCTCTTTTGAGTATAAAAAGCCCGAAGATGGCAATAAGTAGCGATCCGATTGCGCCGGCGACAGCAAGAATATCAAAGGTAGCGATGGTGATGATGGGTTCGGTGACGGCGGTGTAGGTAAAGTAAAGTCCGCTATATACAAGGGCTGCGACAATAATAGCCACGAAGAAGCGACGATACCATGTGACCGAAAGTGTAATTGGATTCATGCCCACCCTGCCCTTTTTATCTCGAAAGTACTTGTGTTTAAGTATGGATGAAAAAAAGGATGATGGCAAGTGTAAAATCGTGGGGGTGCTCAAGGCTTTACAATTGCACGGTTTTACGTTACAATAAATCAGATTATGAAGAGCAATTTACATCCAACCGACTACAGGCCTGTCGTATTTAGCGACGAGGTCGCCGGTTTTGCGTTCTTGACTCAGTCAACAGCACAAACCAACGAAACAATTAAATGGGAAGACGGCAACGAGTATCCTCTTGTGAAGATACATATTTCTAGTGCCTCTCACCCATTCTTTACAGGTGAAGAGAAGATTATCGACACCGAAGGTCGTGTCGACCGCTTCAAGAACCGCTTCGCTGCTGCAGAAGCTCGTCGCGAAGCACTTGCAAATAAGGCAAAGAAGAAGGCTGCTGCAAGTAAGGCTAAAGGCTAGCAACTAAACTGCAGAAACATGCAGTAAAGGCACCTTTTTACAGAGGTGTCTTTTGCTTTATTTTGACATCATGCGGATTCGGCCACTTGAAAGAAAAGTGCTCATGCTTCATATTAGAGGATAATGCAGCTATCGTACCGTGAAAAAAATAGCCAACACTCAAAAGGGGTTCATCACGCCTTTACTGTAGTTGAGTTGTTGATTGTGGTTGTAGTGATCGCAATCCTTACCTCCGTCTCCGTAGTTGCTTACGGCGGGATTAAAGACCGTACACTCGATAGCCGAATTGTGAGTGATATTAATCAGGTGAATAAAATCATACTGTCGTATCACGCAGAGAACGGGGCATACCCATCAACAGGCGGACTTAGTAATGCATATAAGGACGCACAATGTCATAGACCTGTAGATTCGGATGGGCTGAATACGGCCGACTGGGTTCCTGGTGTCGGTAAGAAGCTGCCTCAAAATCCAGGGCTTCAAAGTCGCGGTGTGTACAATACCACAAACGGCATAGTTGGCGGGTGCTATTATTATGCAAGTGACGGAGTGAACTATGTTTTGAGTGCATGGAATGCAAAAAAATCTCCAGACACGACAACTATGTATCGTCGCCTGGGCTGGCGCGAGATCACCTACTCTGGCTCGGATTTATATTACTGCAATCATCTCGGAGCAATTGGTGGCATACATGATGCTGGGACGCGGTATGTATTAAACGCCGACTTTTACAAATACTCTTATACTATTTCTAGCATTACCACCTGCGGCGAAACACCGCCGGCTGGATTTGGAATATAATCACATTGTAGGTTATTGCCTATGACGACAGGGTCTTTACCTTACCCGCACTCACTTTATATGGATTTAATATAAGCCTTATATCATAGGTATATGGGCACGAAGATCATCACTTTATCACTCCCCTTGGGGTTGATGGAAAAACTAGATATTCAGGTGAAGCGGGAGTATACCTCGAGGAGTGAATATATAAAGCGGGCGGTTGTTTTTCAGTTAAAGTCCGATGGTGCGTTTGGCGACCCTCCTATGAAACGGTCTGATGCTGAATTGCATGACGAAATGGCTCAGAAGCGATTAAAGAAGTACGTTGATCGAGAGGTGCGGCGGTTTGGCACTAAACTTTCAGAGCTGTAGTGTATCCGTCCCCTCTGTTAAACACCCTATCTCTGTGGTATACTATAAGGTGAATTATGCCAAAAATTACGCTTGATATTAACGACCTTACGACAGAGAAAGCTCAGCTCGACGACTTTTTGATGCAGCCGGCTGCATATAGCGATCCGGATTTTTCTAAAAAGAATAAGCGTCGCACTGAACTTGAAGCTATTCTTGAGAAAGCCGTGCTTCGTCAGACACTTGAGACGCAACTTGCTGAAGCGAAAGAACTTATGGGTGGCGGTGATGAGCTTGCCGAGCTTGCAAAGATGGAGGCTGCAGAAGCAGAATCGCAACTTGAGCAGCTTGACGATGAGCTTTTTATGATGCTTGCACCGAAGGATCCTAACGACGAAAAGAATGTTATTGTTGAAATCCGTGCAGGTGCCGGTGGTGACGAGGCGAGTCTTTTTGGTGCAGAATTGTACCGGATGTACCTCCGTTACTGTGAGGCACACAGTCTAAGGACAGAGCTTATTTCGGAGAGTGCAAATGATACGGGTGGATACAAGGAAGTAGTCTTTTCTGTTAAGGGCGACTCGCCGTATTCGCAATTGAAATTTGAATCAGGCGTCCACCGGGTGCAGCGAATTCCGGCGACAGAAAGTCAGGGCCGCGTGCACACAAGTACCGTTACAGTGGCGGTGCTTCCTGAAGCCGAAGAGACCGACGTAGAGATTAACCCGGGCGACCTTAAGATTGACGTGTATCGTGCGGGAGGTCACGGCGGTCAATCTGTTAATACGACCGACTCTGCGGTGCGTATCACCCACCTCCCTACTGGCCTTGTTGTAACTAATCAAGATGAGAAGTCTCAAATTAAGAATAAAGAAAAGGCAATGAGTGTTCTTCGTTCTCGGCTTCTTCAGCAGAAGATTGATACTGAGAATGCAAAACTTACCGCAGAGCGTCGGAGTCTTATTGGTTCTGGTGACCGTTCTGAGAAGATTAGGACGTATAACTTCCCGCAAGATCGGATTACCGATCATCGCATCGGGTATAGCCGTTCTGGCATTCCGCAGGCAATGGATGGAAGAATTGATGACCTTGTAGAGCATCTTCAGGCGTTCGAGCGAGAGCTTGCGGCAAAAAACGCAGGAGCGTAAATGACTGTTAAGGAATGGCTTACCCACGCAGCACAGCAATTAACGAAGGTGGGTATTGCGTCGGCACGACTTGACGCTGAGTTGCTTCTTGCGCATACACTGCGAAAGCCACGAACATGGCTTCATGCACATGATACCGAAGCCTTGACCGATAGGCAGATCGAAATTGCCGATGCACGGCTTGATCTGCGTCGCGATCGCGTTCCGGTGGCGTATATTATTGGCCATAAAGAATTTTACGGGCGGCGCTTCAAGGTGACGACCGCAACGCTCATCCCCCGCCCCGAAACCGAAGATCTTATACACCTCGTTGCTCAGGTAATGCCTAAGAATCAACCGTTGCTTGCCAGTCCACCGCTTCGAATTGTAGATGTTGGTACGGGAAGTGGTATTTTGGGTATTACTACAAAACGAGAATACCCTGAATGTACTGTCGATCTTGTAGATGTGAGTCGCCATGCACTGCAGGTTGCAGAAGAGAATGCACGAGCACTTGAGGCTGACGTCGAACTTTATCAAAGTGACCTTCTTGCAAAATACCCTTATACGGCGGATGTTATCATTGCGAACCTTCCATACGTCGATCAGGAGTGGGAGCGATCACCCGAAACGGATCACGAGCCGTCGCTTGCACTCTTTGCCACCCAGGAAGGAAGGGCACTTATCTATAAACTCCTTGGGTACACCCCATCTTCGCTTGCGTCGGGCGGGTATCTTATCCTTGAGGCCGATCCAGTGCAGCATGCGGATATTATTAAGAAGGCACATGAGTATCAACTTGTCCACATTGAGACGCACGGATACGGGATTTTACTACAAAAAGTAGCCTAGCTTTAGATTGCAGAGCCAACTTGGTTAAATACACCAAGAAGGATGATAATAATGCCGATTGTAAATAAGAGTGGCATAAGAATATCGGTTGAACGCACCTTATCGTGATGATAGAGCGAGTCGTAAATCTTATATGCCAGGAAGCTGAGTAGTGTCAGTATGATTGATATTTGCGGAATCATGACACCATTAAAGAGCGGGAGTGGATACGCTACAACCCAGTGATAGGCCACCCAAGATATTTCGGCGACAATGAAGCCCCAGACGAGGCTTAGGAAAAGAGCGTGTGTCTCTTTGTCGTATGAGCTGAGTGCGTGCTGTGCGGCAGTAAACCCATTAATCCACACACCAATCACCACAATTGAGACAGGCCAGTCATAGAGCGTTGTAAAGAGTGCGGTACTTCCAAGGAGAATAGCAACCCCCGCCTGCATGATGACGTACTTTCGCTGTGATCGTGGTTTAAGGAAAAGGAGCCAGCCAATATAGAGAATAGTGAGTGCTGCCATGATGGCAAGCTTGTTGCCGTCCGGAAGTGTCGATACGTGAATGCCGTACATATGAAGGACGACGCTGATATTGACAGTAAAGTCCACCATATTTGAGCGCAGGTTTGCCCACCAGTAGCGAGGACGAACTGCAAATACGCGCCACTTACTAATAATAACGGCAATAATTGCAAGAAGAATTGAGCTTGTGTAGTACACAATAAGCGTCACCGCAACTGCAAGGGCGACATTGAGCAGTGCATACGTGAGCTCGCTCAGGAACGACTTTTTGCGGACAAGTTTAAGAAACTCCATATAGTATTATTGTAGCATAATCACAGAGTTGGGGTGATTATGGAATTGAAAAAGCACCGCAAAAAACGGTGCTTCAAAATAACAGAGGTATTCGGGTGTGCCAAAAGGGTGGAGGGTGCGACAGTGCACATCCTCCACCCTCTCGGGCTCTAGGCGCCAGTCAGAGCTCGGTCGCACCCGTTACGGCGACGTGCGATGACGAGCATCGTCACGCTGAATGCCAGCAATAGACCTGCAGCCACCCAAACAATCGGGTTGCTTTCGAGTCCGCCGGTGACGGCCAATGTCGTTCCCGCAGCTCCCGCTGCGGTCGAGCCGGATCCCAGATAGTCCATAAAAAAGCGGTACCATAGCCAGTCCAAAGATAATCGACAGCACGCTGGCGCGACTCCCCTTCCGGAATTTCCGTCGGCGGAGTTCGTCTATTGTGCCGCGCACCCATCGAATCCGCTGCCGCAGCAGGGATTTGAAATCTCGCATGAGATCGGTGTGTGCAACGACAAAGGCGTTGTTCGTGCAGGACCAGCCGGATTCCTTGATGTCCAGAGTCAGAGCGAAATCCTCCACAAGATTTGCGGAGTGCTCCTTGTACAGTTCAATGGTTTGGCGGTTGAGGCGGCGAACCGGTGCAGCGTTTTTATACACTGCGTCGATTGCTGCTTCTGCTCGAATCATCGATCCGGCACCAGACATCGTGTGGATGTTGTGACGGAGCCGAAGAACGGTTGCACGTGCATATTCCGCACGCTGTGCCCAGACAAGGGCGTAGTTCAGGAGGTCCCGTGGACTCGGCCACTTCTTTAGCGACACAAGGCCCGTCTTGCCAAGGCAAACGGCACTGAGTACTCCTAATGTTGGATTGGAATGCATCACACGAAGCGAGCGGGATAAATGCCGTCTTCCCTACTGCAACACGAACGTTGCGATAGGTGCGGATAGCGGACTGCTGAGCCTGCACGGAGCGGCCGGCTTCGGGGAGGGTCATGAGCGCGTGATTCATATTCCTTCTTTGGTATATGGTCGAATGTCCGGGGTGATGTGAACGCCAAGATAGCCGACCACATTTTCATAAGGGGTCACGAATACCTAAATTATTAAGGTGCCTTTAAGACAACGTTTCTACTTACCATAAAATGATTAAAAAAGCAATAGGCGGTGGTGTTTGTGCCTGTGACAACCAACCAAAGAAAAAAGTCCACCATTTGGTGAACTGCTTTCTTTGGTGATCTCACGGAGAATCGAACTCCGATTGCCAGGATGAGAACCTGGTGTCCTAACCGTTAGACGATGAGACCAAGCTGACGGGTACTTAAGAATAATAGCAAAAAGCACCCCGGTTGTCTAGTGGAGTACCCTTTAGGAATCAAGTTTCTGAATGATTGATATGAGTTTTTTGGGGGTGATTTCTGCCTTGATAAGGTACGCATCGGCACGTGCTTCCATGACGCGGCGTGATTCATCATCCTGTTCAAAGTTTGTCAGAATAACAATTTTAGAATTTGGAATGAGATCCTCTTTGCCGCGAAGTGCTTCAAGAATGTCCGTCCCCCGTCGTTCAGGAAGCATCACGTCCAGCAGAATGAGGTCGTAGGACTTATTGCGTGCGGCAATGAGCCCGTCGTTACCGTCAACCATCCAGTCGACATCGTAACCAGACTTCTTGAGACTCCGCACATACATCTCGCCAATAAACCGGTCATCTTCAACAATTAAGATTGTATTAATACTCATATCTACCCCCTATACATCGTGTGATTTTTTATCCAACTCTTGCCGTCCGAAAGGAGTTCCGTGTTGTTATTGTCTCGCTCTTGTAACTTTTCTGCAACCGTTGCATAAGACGGAAGGATAACTGTGAAGCGTGAGCCTCGCCCATCTTCACTTGTCACCGTGATAGTGCCACCGTGCGATTCTACAATTGCCTTACTGATATAGAGACCAATCCCGGTTCCTGCGACAGTTTCTCGTGACCTGTGTGATCGATAGAACTTTTGAAAGAGGTTGCTGACAACATTGCCAGGCATGCCAATTCCATGATCAGTAATAGAAAGCTCTACCGACTCGCCCTTAGATAGGGCCACGACATCAATTGTGCCACCTTCATTACTGTACTTGATGGCATTATCAATGAGGTTCGAGAGCACCTCACTCAGGCTTCCAGTATCGGCTGCAATTGTCGGAAGAGATGCTGGTATGGAAACGCTGAGGAGGCGCCGCTGCGATCGTGCCCGTAGTTCCATGTCATCACCAATGGTGGCATATACATCCTTAAGAGATGTTTCCTTGAGCTGTAGACTCAGGTGGTGGCGGTCGTATTTTGAAGTATTGAGAATATTATTTATGTAGGTACTGAGGCGGTTAGCCGACACTGTAAGCCGATGGAATAATTCTTTGTGGTCTGAATCAATTGCGTCCTCAAGCTCATCCTGCAGGACGTCGAGGTATCCACGAATAACAGTAATGGGCCCCCTCAGCTCATGGGCAGCAAAAGCAATGAAATTGAGTTCTTCTTCGCCAACTTCGTAATATTCCGTGCGGTCAACGAGTGTCAGTGTCACCTCGTCATCAAGCCCCTTGCGATACGTTGCGATAACGTCAAATAGTCGTCGGTTCTCTTCTCCGGGGAGTTTGTCTGAAATTCTGGTCCATGTTTTTTGAGCAGTCACTGCTGATTCAGAGCACTCGTCCCACCATGTATCAAGGAGATTGCTTGGTTGGAATATGAGCGAGAGTGTTTTTTTGCCATCAGTATCGACAGAAATGGGTACGGCGGTATTTGCATAGGTTATATTTCGTTGCGTATCAAAACTCACAAAACCACAGGCTGTTGCATCGAGGGCGGCCTCAACCCTGGATGTCGTCTGTGCTAGCGTGGAAGGCGCGGTGTCTTTCTCGAGTCCGTTGTAGATTGTTGCGATAACTGGACTCAACCCAGTACGCTGAAACCGTACTTCATTTGGATTAGGTGGTGTTGAGCCGTCTTTTTCTCCGGCTGCGTATGTCAGTGCTGAAAGGACGTATTGAATTGGTTTTGTGGTAAAAGTGGCGAGGAAGAAGAGGATAAGGTATACGGCCGTAAATTGAACGAAAAGGTGGATGAGGGCACTCTGGGGCTGATTTTCGAATATCCCTGTGAAATAAAGGGTGCTTGCCGTCGGTATAAGAGAGAGGATTGCGAGCAAAAGGCTGATATTTGCAGTCCTCTTGCTAAAACGCGGCCAGAAATCTTTCACGAGGGCGTGTGTCTGCTGGTCTGCTGGTTGTTTTATTGCCACGATACGTTCCCCTGCCCCGCTGGAATGGCGGTAATCCAGGTTTGTCCACGAGCTAGGTCTACGGGCGTGCCGTCAATTGCCGTGAACGTAAGCTGTTCACTGCGTGAAGCCTTACTCCATGTCACTTCTTGCGCAACTCCATCCTGAAAAATGTACGCCGTGCCCGTTCCGACGGCATTAATTTGCTCCCTCCAGCCATCTTCGAGGACTCGTTCTTGCTGTACCTTCATGACAACGACAACGCGAGGGCTTATCTGTCCAGCTTCGCGATCAAGGTGTGCTGCACCGGCCTGAGACCTGTCGTAGAGCCCGGTCTCTTGGTTGAAGTTGTAAGTACTGTTGTAGAGCGGTCCACTGATGGTGACGGCGATAGATTGAGCAGTGGGTGTCCCTGCTGCCTTACTCTCTTTTCGCGGGAAGCCCGTGAAGCTTGAGCCGGTATAGCCCTTTTCTGTATTGAGTGCATCGAGTTTTTCGAAACTAGTGTATACATTATGGGGTGCGTAGCGGTCTGTTGCTCGCCAGTATGCACCTGAATTGAAGAACTGGTCGATGTCTCTGTATGAGCCATTGCGGATTTCGGCGAGCGCAGCGGCACTCCCTCCAATATGGGCAACACTTGCATTAAACGGTGCAAGCCAGTCGACGTAATACATGCGAAGGCTCCTTACAGGGCCAATAAGTTGCGGCTTTTGTTCTTGATAGAGTGCGAGAAATCGGGTAATCCCCCCTTCTGCAATTGCTTCAAAGACAACACCGCTATCTTTAAGCCCTGATTGTGGGCGGGCATCGGGGCTGTTCTCTATCATGATAGCCGTAACGGCCTGCTTCGTTGTTGCTTCGTCGGCTACCTTTTGTCCCGTAAGGGGTGAATAGTAGATGATGGGTGGTGCGGGCTTTGGTACTGGCTTAGCGGCGACAGGAGCCTCCTCTTTTTTATTTAGGAAATAAAGCCCCGCCACCGTACCCGCAGCAATGAGAAGAACCGCAGATACGCATATAACGATAGTCCACGCTTTGTGTCGTTTGAACCAATTTGGTTTTTTTGTCTTCTGGGTTGTGCCGTCGTCAATAATAACGCGGTGCTGTTGTTTCCGTCGCATAAACATACCCTTAGTATAGCGTATTTTGCTTATGGTTGCAGAAAACCGATAGGGCTATGCAAGTGCTGATTGACTCTCATGAATACGTGCAAGTACGGTTTCTTTGCCAAGTACTGCAAGTGTATCGTGAAGTGCTGGGCTGAATGGTGCCCATGACACGCTAAGGCGAATGAGACTGAAGAGGATGCCTGGCTTCTGACCAGTGGTTTCAAGGAGTGTATTGAGTGTTTCTTGGATAGTGTCGGCGGTGAAACCATCCTCAGGCAGTGCTTGAAGCACATGATGAGCGGCACCAAGAAGTGAATGTACATCTTCTTGAGGTAGTTTCTTGAGTTGTTTGTTGTCGGATATCATTTCGGGATCAATAGTTGGCTCTGTGAAGAAGTATTCTGTAAGAATTGAAAGATCTGCAAGTGTCTTGAGGCGGTCTTGTACGAGGGCAAGAATTGCCTTTTTGCGTTCAACGGAGGCGCCCTGGGCCGCTTCTGGCCAGAAGTCACCTACTCTTTCGTAAAGATCATCAAGGCTGAGGGCACGAATATGTTGTCCGTTGAGCCAGAGCAGGCGTTGCTCGTCAAAGCGTGCCGGGCTCTTTTGTACCTTATCAAGCGAGAATGCATTGATGAGTTCGTCAATGGTGAATACCTCTTGTTCGGTTCCGTCATTCCATCCGAGCGTTGCAAGGAAATTCGCCATAGCCTCTGGGAGGTACCCCTCTTTGGCGTACTCGAGGATATCTTTTGCACCATCACGCTTTCCAAGCTTCTTCTTGCCGTCAATTGCCATGACAAAAGGGAGTGTGGCAAGCGTTGGCCGTGTGATTTCAAAGGCTTCGTAGAGATTTAAGAACTTTGGTGTACTGCTGATGAACTCTTGGCTGCGAAGGACGTGCGTCACTCCCATAATAGCATCGTCAACGATATGGCAGAAGTTGTAAGTTGGGTAGCCGTCACTCTTAATAAGGATGAAGTCGTCAATTGCCTCTTCTCCTGTCGAAAGCTGGCCCATAACTGCATCGGTCCACGTGTACTGCTTGGGGTCTGACTTGAAGCGGAGTGGCTGCGTACCATCCCATGCCGGTGGATTCTCTGGGCGATGTTCGCGGTAAAGGAAGGGACGCTTTTCTGCCTTCGCTTTTTCACGAAATGCTTCAAGTTCTGCTGGGCTGTATGGGTCTGCATAGGCACGGCCGCTGTCGATGAGTTTTTGTGCCCACTCTTTGTAAATAGCAAGACGCTCAGACTGCTTGTAGGGTGCGTGTGGACCGCCTTGGTCGATCCCCTCGTCCCATTGGAGGCCAAGCCATTGGAGGCTTTGTTCGATTTGCTGAATACTCCCCTCAACTTCGCGGACTTTGTCTGTATCTTCTATACGAAGGATGAACGTCCCCTCTCCGGTTTCTTTTTTACTTTTTTGGGCAAGAAGCCACGCGTACAATGCGGTGCGGACACCACCGACGTGCATAAAACCAGTAGGACTTGGGGCAAAACGAGTTCGAATAGATGTCATAATTACTCTTATTATAGCATGAAATGAGGGATTCGATAAGGGGTGGAGGTGTTAATAGGCATCGGGAATGCTTCTACTCGCCCCTCCCTTTACCCTGTAGACTTGATTGTCAGTGAGGCGGTACCACATGCAGAACGCGACACAGGTATCAGATGCAAGGTAGCAGGTCCAGTGCCCCGGTATTTGTAGTGATGAGTCAATGACAGACATGTAGCCCACCTTCCCGTCTGATGGTGCATGACTCAAATTCACGAAAAGACGAAATGCTGCCACTCGTGTCTAGGGGGAATTCAACAGAGAGGTATTAAATCCTTCCATATTTTCAACAGGCCATACTCCTGTTGAGTCATTAATACCCATCGATCCCCATTCGGCTGACTTGGGATAAGTTCTATGAGTTGCCATGTATAGCTCAAGGGACTTCGTTACTGCCGCTACCTGAGATTTAATCGCCGTATCTTTTGCCTGGCGTTGGATGCCGTTGTAGGTCACGACGGTGATTGCCGCGAGGATAGCGATGACGACCACTACAATGAGGAGCTCTACGATAGTGAAACCACGAGCGTCGCTGTAGTTACTGGGCTTTTTCATCGTGCTACACGGAAGCCTGTGTTGACGAT
>CAZADM010000007.1:0-53365 GCA_964483955.1 uncultured Candidatus Saccharibacteria bacterium
AGGTTCGAGTCCTACTTCCAGCACCATACCAGATATATATACTCTCGCAAGACGGGAGTTTTTTATTGACATTAAAGATATGCGGTACGTATTGATTGTTGCCGCTACATAACCACGCGTCGCGTTTGGCGGACACGGTTACTTTGTGGTGCAATCATCCTGCGAGCACGATCGCGAAGCCCTGCTGCAAGCTCACCCTCACCAACACGCTCGTATGCCTCGGCAAGAACTGTCAGCGTCTGTGGAATTGGCTCAAGCTCTACAGCCCTCTCTAGCGATTCAATCATTTTCTTATCATTTTTTAACTTTTCCTGAACTTTAGCGTAGGCAATGTGCCGTGCTGCGTGATCTGCATCCATTGAAAGAGCCTGCTCAAATGCGAGTGCTGCTTTTGGATAATTTTCTGTTTCATAGTAAATAAGACCGACGTTGTGCAGACTACTTGCACTTGGCTCAAGAGACTGAGCAATTTCAAAACATTCAATTGCTTCCTTGTATTGATTTTGTTTTGCGTAAAGTATGCCAAGACGGTTATACGCACTGGCGTTTCGCTCATCAACCCGTAGAATAGTAAGCAGTGCTTTTTCTGCACGTACGTATTTTCTATCTTGAAGTGAGCTCTGTGCAATTGACCAGAGCTGTTCAAGTTTATCAGACAACTTTGTTGATAAATCTGTTGTTACCTCGTTGACCGTCTGTTTTTGCCAAACTGCCCAGAATCCGAGGAGTACTACTACAATAAGCCCTAACATATTATCTTCTTATTATATCACAAGCGTCGCTGCAAGCTGAAGGCGAATATTGCCATTTTGCCGTATCGCCTCATAGGCAGCTACCAGCACTTCAATTCGCGATACTATCTCTGGGTCACTACTCTTGTGCATCGCCTGACGAAGCTGCTTAGCCGCATCATCTACAAGGGTCAGTGCGGCTGATCGATCATCCTTGTAAGCGTGTGGCACCTTGAGCCGATCATATGCGGTTCCGGAGATAAAAACCCTGGCATCTTTAACAATACGCACCCTCTCCTGAAAGGAAGTCTCATCTCTAGCAAGCCGCGTCAATTCAGCAGGCAACCCATTGGCGATAAAGAGCAGTTGGGTTCGTCGTGGCTCGTCAACAACACCAAGTACATCAAGAAGTTCCGCAGACTGTTCGTCTGATATCATGGGTACGTCCACAGACTGGACGCGTGACTTAATAGTAGCCAGGAGACGATCAGGCTCATGAGAGAGAAGGACAAATTGAGTCCTCTGCGGCGGTTCTTCAAGAAGTTTTAAAAATGCGTTCTGTGCAGATTCGGTCATCTTTTCAGCAGCATCAATAATTACGACACGTCCACTCAACACTTTTGTTCGTACCGCATCATACAAACCCCTCACTTGTTCTACGCCAATACTCCCCTTGTCATACTCTGTAACGCCCTCTTTCTCTGGCCTCACCCAAAGCAATTGCCCCCCTGCGGGTACAGTGCACAATTCCTTAGCAATATAAGATAGTCCAACCCCCTTAGGTCCATAAAGCAAGAGCGAGTGAATACCGCTTTCCCGGAGTGTCATTATGCGTTCTTGGGCTTTTTTATGGATAGAGATCATAGCCACTATCTACTTCTTAATAAACTGATAGAATTCTTCAGGTACTGATGCAGCAAATACCCGTCGCTCAGAACCTGGAAGGGTCACCTCCAGTGATTGTGCGTGAAGGTAGAGCCTTTCAGCTGGCTTGCCATTTCCGTAGACGCGATCGCCAAGAATTGGCGTGCCGATATAGTTCATGTGGACGCGAAGCTGATGTGTACGGCCCGTCTTTGGCTTCAGCTCAAGAAGTGAGTACTCTCCGTTTGTTTCAAGTGTTGCGTATGTCGTGAGTGCCGACTTACCCTTAGGGTCAACACGGAATGTACTTGGTGCAGACGGATTACGACCTATAGGAAGGTCTATGACCGCTGCGTCTATCTTTGGCTGACCTGAAACGAGTGCGACGTACGTCTTTTTCACCGTCCTGTCGGCAAATTGCTTCTTGAGAGTGTGTGCCGCCTCTTCAGTACGCACACCGATAATAACACCACTTGTATCACGATCAAGTCGGTGCACAATGCCCGGGCGGTTGGTTTCAAGGCCAAACGCGGTATATCGACGGAAAAAGTCGGCAACGGTAAATTCATCATTCATAACACCCTTGCTATGGGTCAGTATTCCGGCTGGCTTATATACAACAATAACAGAATCGTCCATATAGAGTATGGGGAGCTCTTGACTAGAGAAGTCTAGCCGTTCTGGGGTCTGCAAGGTAATGTCCGCGACATCACTCACGTCGGTACTAGGCTTTAGTACTTCCTTGCCATTTACATGAACATATCCTGCCTTTATATACTTTTGGATCGTTGCACGAGTAAGATCTGGGAAACGGCTTGCCAATTCTTTATCAAGTCTGACAGCTCGCGGTGCAACCTTCATGAGATATGCATCTCTATATTTGTGAGGGAGCCCATAGGTTACAAAGCCACTTTCGTGTGGGTTCTTAATCACCTCACCTTTTAGCCCGGGATAGGATGCATCAATAAGTACCTTCAGTGCCGGGATATCGTCCTCGATAGTGTCATCTACAACAATGATGTATCGTGTAGCATGAAAAACAAGTGATACGAGTCGCGTCACACCCCTTGGTTCGCTCTCTTCAAACCTACTTATAAGTGGCGTAGTTGCACTTTCTGGTGCAATGCCAAATTCCTTAAGAATCTTTAAGGCATCCCTGCGTGTATTAAATGTTGCCATAATTCGTTATCCCCTCGGTCGCAAACCAACCGCTTGTTGCACCCGCAGGAGCGTTTCATTGGCGGTATATTTCATTTTCTCTTCAGATAATTCAAGTAGTGTCTGTAGTTGATCATCGGTAATGCCCGCAAGGCGAGCCTGAAAATCAGTCAGGAATGCAGCTACCGCATTAGCAACAGTACGCTTGAACTCACCGTACTGCGTCTTTCCAACCCATTCATTGTTCACATCGTCCTGGCTACGCCCAGTAAGGAGCGAAAGGATCTGTAAGAGATTGCTAATTCCTGGCTGTGTCTCAAAGTCGAAGGCAATAACACCTACACTATCTGTTGTTGCTGACATAATCTTTTTTGCAGCCTGTTCTGGTGTATCATTGAGAAGAATCTTAGATTTCTCGTCATCAGAACTTTTACTCATCTTCTTCGCAGGGTCAGTAAGGCTACGGATACGAAGCCCCTTGTCGCGTTCGATAAATTGCGTTTGCAGTTTTGTATTTGCTGGGATAGTGAATACATCGCCAAACTTATTATTAAAGCGCGTGGCGATATCTCTTGTAATCTCTAAATGCTGGAACTGATCCTCGCCTACTGGGACATACACTGCATTATAAAGAAGGATATCTGCAGCCATAAGTACGGGGTAATTAAAGAGGCCCATAGTAACACTTTCGTTCTGACCCGCAGACTTCTCTTTAAATTGCGTCATGCGACTCATTTCGCCAACATAGGTAAAGCAGTCGAGAATCCACGTAAGTTCGCTGTGAGCCGGAATGTAGCTTTGACGATACACAAACACGTCTGGATGAGCGATATCAAGACCAGCAGCTATAAAGTACTTCAAGTTTGTAAGGGTATTCTGGTAAAGTGTTGTGTGATTAATTGGCGTTGTAAAGCTATGAAGATCCGGGACGAACATATTAATTTGATATTCACCCGCGTATTTCTTTTGCATTTCCACCATAGGCACAAAAGCACCTAGGTAATTACCCAGGGTTGGCTCTTCATTAGAACGAACGCCAGTAAGGATTGTTGGTTTAGTCATATAGTCCTATTATACCACTACCAGCAACTCGGAGCACTCACATACCAAGTTGCTATGGTGTTATACCCAACCTTACAAACCGCACCGGCCTCATTCCTCATTGCAACTGCCCAGCGTTGTTCGTTATTCATCACTACGTAATTTATAAAGACACTCCCAGCCTTGCCGGTACGAGTTGGGATATTCTTATCGAATAATTTTGGTACGATCTCGGTTATATTACATTGACTATAGAAGTCGTTCCCCGAATCACAAAGTGGCCATGCACCATGTTCACCCCTGTGGCCCTCAATGGCTTGACTTATGATGCGAAAATCAGACTTGGTCTTAGCTATATATGCCTGATTCTGTATACCGCTATACGAGACGATGGTAATAGATGCCAAGATAGCAATAACCACCACAACAATAAGAAGCTCGACAATTGTAAATCCTTGTCTCAAAATTATCCTACTCTTGTGCACCATACTAAAATAATTATATCATAAGCAGTATTTACCCAGGGACACAACAAAAGAGCACCCCGTGGGGTGCTCTCTGTTTCTGACAAGGTGCCTTAACGCTTCGAGAATTGTTCGCGCTTACGTGCACTGCGAAGACCGTATTTCTTACGTTCTTTTTCACGTGAGTCGCGCTTGAGTAGTTCTGCCTTCTTAAGGGTCGAACGAAGATCTGAATGCGCTGTTGTCAATGCCTTTGCAATTGCAAGCTTGATAGCATCAACTTGACCAGCAGTACCACCACCTTGAACAAGGATAGTGATATCAAATTCTTTTTGCTTGTTTACAAGTGCAAGCGGGTCTGTAATCTCTGCAAGGAGAGATTTATTACCACCAAGATATTCAGCCGCAGGCTTATCATTGATAATAATTGAACCCTTGCCCTTGTAAAGGCGTGCTCGTGCAGTTGCACTCTTGCGTCGTCCGAGTCCGTAGAAGTAAGTTGCATCAGCCATACTACTTCACCTCAACTTTCTTAGGTTTCTGTGCTTCGTGTGTATGAGCCTCACCGGCAAATACACGGAGGCGATTCATGCGCTCACTTGAAAGCTTGTTCTTTGGGAGCATACCCTTTACAGCTGTTTCAATAAGTCGTTCAGGGAACTTCTCACGAATCTCTGCAAGAGTTGCATCCTTGATACCGCCAGGGAAACCGGTGTGGTGATAATAAATCTTATCAGTCTCTTTGTTTCCTGTAACGACAGTTTTTTCGGCGTTAATAACGACAACATAGTCACCGCCATCGATATGCGGTGTGAATGTCGGCTTATACTTACCTGTAAGGTATGTTGCAATTTGTGTTGCAACACGACCAAGTGGAGCAGATGAAGCATCAATCAAGATCCACTCACGTGAAACTTCAACAGGCTTCTGGCTGTATGTCTTATTTGTTGCCATTATTTAGCCTCCTTCTTCTCAACTACAGGCTTTGCAACTTCCTTGATTTCGTCAACGAATTCAATAGTTGCCATCTGTGTTCCGTCACCAACGCGGATGCGTGTTCGCTGTACGCGAACGTGTCCACTTGTGCGGCCGGTAAGTTGTGGTGCGATAACGTCAACAAGACGGAACGCGGCAGCTTGTGTAGAGAGACCTGAAATCACCTGTCGGCGGCTTGCAAGATCACCCTTCTTTGCTTTAGTAACAAGTTTTTCAATATAACGGACAAGTTCTTTTGCCTTTGGAAGCGTTGTCTCGATCTTACCGTGCTCTACGAGGCTTGTTGCAAGTCCCTTAATGAGTGCACGGCGCTGATCACGCTCACGACCGAACTTTCGTCCTTTGTATCCGTGTCGATGCATATTAGACGTCCAATTCTGTCAATTTATCTTTGACTTCATCAAGCGCCTTGCTTCCGAATCCCTTAAGCTCACGAAGATCCTGCTCGCTGAGGGTGACAAGTTCACGTACAGTGCGGATTTCGTTGTTAATAAGAGCGTTCGCAGTGCGTGCGCTGAGGTTTAATTCTTCTATAGGTGTGTTAAGCTCACTGCCATCTTCGACAACATCCTGTCCAAGTGCCGGTGCGGCTTCAACGATAGTGCTTCCTGCAAGTGCAGTGTATTGGTTAACAAGGATTGCAGCAGCTTCTTCAAATGCTTCACGAGGAGTGATTGTTCCATCAGTCTCTACGTTAAGCTGAAGTGTATCAAGGTTAGTCTCCTGACCAACACGCGTACCATCAACCTTGTAGCGAACACGAAGCACAGGGCTAAACATTGCATCAAGTGCAATCATGTCGCTATGGAGCCGGTTCACACTTGAATCTTCAATTGTCTGGTAACCACGACCTGATTCAACAACAAGATCAATAACCGTTGTCTTCTTTGCATCGTCAACCGTTGCAATAATCTGATCGAGGTTAATGACTTCTACGTCAGCGGTTGTTTTGATGTCAGCCGCAGTGATAGGGCCAGCACCCTTCTTCTCAATACGAAGCTCAATTGGCTCGTCTGTTGCTGCCTTAATACGCACGTTCTTAAGATTAAGCATGATATCAACGACATCTTCCTTAATTCCTGCAACGGTTGTAAATTCGTGACTCGCGCCTTCAATCTTGAAAGCAACAATTGCTGCTCCGCGAATGCTTGAAAGGAGAACACGACGAAGGCTGTTGCCAAGTGTATTTCCGTAACCTGCTTGAAGTGGCTCAATAACGAACGACGCACTGTTAACACCTGTTTCTTCAACGTGTGCGAGCGCTGGGTTGTGAATAACTTTTGACATATCGATATATCTCCTTACCCTATCGTGAGTAGTACTCAACGATTAATTGTTCGTTAATGTCAGCTTCAGCTTCTTCGCGCTTTGGAAGACCAGTAATAGAAATGGTCATCTTCTTTGCGTCACTCTTAAGCCATCCAAGTGATGGTTGGTTGCTTGTCTTCACTACTTCATCAAGCTGTGTGAAGTATCCTGACTTAGTGCTCTTAGGGCGAACAACAAGTTCGTCACCCGGCTTTAGACGGATTGACGGAATGTCAACACGGCGACCATTAAGTAGGAAATGTCCGTGCCCTACAAGCTGACGCGATGCACGTCGGCTTGTTGCAAACCCAGCACGATACACTGCGTTATCAAGACGCTGTTCAAGCATACGAAGAAGGTTTTCACCCGCAAGTCCGTCCTGACGACTTGCTTCTTTCATAAGCTTTACGAACTGCTTTTCAAGAAGACCGTACAAACGACGAACCTTCTGCTTTTCACGCAGCTGGATGAGGTAAAGACTAGGCTTACCCTGACGTCCATGTGCGTGTTGTCCAGGAATACCACTCTTTCGAGCCATAACCTTATGTGCCTTAGGGTGAAGTGCATAGCCTTCACGTCGGCTTTGTTTAACGATCGGTGTAATATCTCGAGCCATAGACTACCCCCTTCGCACCTTTCGTGGACGTACACCGCCGTGTGGAACACCGGTTACTTCCTTAATGCTTTCGATACTAATTTCAGCAGTTGAAAGTGCACGGATAGCCGCATCGCGACCTTGCCCTACACCCTTTACGAATACGTCAACTGTCTTAAGGCCGTAGCCCTTTGCAGCTTCAGCTGCTTTTTCTGCGGCGATCTGGGCTGCGTATGCAGTACCCTTTTTGCTTCCGCGGAATCCTGAAGCACCAGCACTTCCTTGTGCAATAACGTTGCCCTTCTTATCAGAGAAGCTAACGATTGTATTGTTGAAGGTAGCCTGGATGTGCAACTGACCAGCAGGAACTGATCGGCGTTGCTTCTTACGATTTTCTGCCATAATCTATTTCCTTTCCTAGGTCTTACTTGCTGCTTTAGGTTGTGCGCCACCAACTGCGACCGCGCGACCCTTACGAGTTCGTGCATTCGTACGAGTACGTTGCCCACGAGTAGGCAGACCAGACTTGTGTCGTAGTCCACGATACGCGTTGATATCTTTTAGACGCTTGATATTATTAGTTACGAGACGCTGGAGGTCGCCTTCGACGGTATAATCTGCATCGATTATTTCGCGAATTCGCTGTTCTTCAGCCTCGGTGAGATCTTTCACCCGAGTGGTCGGCTCTACTTTAGCCGCCGCAAGGATGTCTCGAGCAAACTTCGGACCAACACCATACACGTATGTAAGGGCGATCTGAACTTGCTTCTCTGCGGGAATAACTACCCCTGCAATTCGAGCCATGCTTAACCCTGCCTTTGCTTATTCTTAGGTTTTTTCTTGTTGATGACGCGGAGGCGGCCTTTACGGCGCACTAGCTGGTCATCTGGACTGATTTTCTTTACACTCGCACGAACTTTCATGAGTTCAAGAATTCCTCCAGTTAAATGTTGTCTTTATGGCGGTATGTGATTCGTCCCTTAGTGAGATCATAAGGGGTCATCTCTACATCCACCTTGTCACCAGGCACTAAGCGAATATAGTTCTTACGCATTTTTCCGCTGATGTGCGCGATGATGCTCAGGCCGTTCTCAAGTTCAATCTTAAATTGAGTATTAGGCAGTGCTTCCACTACCTTACCTTTCATCTTGATTACCTCTTTTGAATTAGCCATAAGTTACAGTACTGTATTATACAGGAAAAATACGCGGAGTACAAGGGGTGTGCTTAAATAACAATATAGAATATAAATACAAAAAACACACAGCTACTACCCTGTGTGTTGTTTGTATTTACATCGACTAGTAGGCTACTTGTCGTAATCGTCGTACGTCACCATTAACGCACGTGAATTGATCTGACGCAACGCCTCAAGACCTACAGAGACCACAATGAGAAGCCCTGTACCACCAATTGAAAGGTTCGTATTAGTAATACCTGCAAACTGTGCAAGGAAGTACTCAATAATAAACGGTGACACTGCAATAAATCCAAGGACAAGTGATCCGAAGAGGAGCAGTCGGTTCATTGTACGAGAAAGGTATTTCTCTGTCTGCTTGCCAGGACGAACACCTTCTATGAACCCACCCTGCTTCTGAAGATTTTCTGCAATTTCAGTTGAGTTGAACACAATGCCTGTGTAGAAATAGGTAAATACAATCACAAGGATAAAGTACGCCAGTGGATAGATGAAGGCCTGAAGGTCGGCACCGGTAAATGCACCTGGGTTTGGTGCCTGGAACCAGTTAATAAGGTTATTAGCAAGTACTGCATAGGCTTCATTGCCGGTTGCTTTAAGCACCTGGCCAACAAATGCAGGCAGCGACAGAAACGCTACAGCAAAGATTACCGGAATGACACCCGCAGCAATAAGCTTTACAGGAAGAATACTCTTTACGCCACCATAGCTACTATTACCATGGACGCGCTTTGCATAATTAATAGTAATAACACGCTGGGCTTCATTAATCTTTACAAGGAAGTAAAGCAAGACAAGCGATATAAGCAGCAACAGCAGCACCACCCAGAATATTGTTGGGTTGACCGGTATTGAAAACCAGTTGAAAACACTCAGTGAGCCTGAAGTTGTGTCGAAAAGTGCAGTGCCAAAAGACGAAAGCATTGACGGAAGTTGGCTAATAATACCAGCAAAGATGAGCAGGCTGATACCATTACCAACGCCCTGCTCCGTAATAAGCTCACCGAGCCACATAAGAAGGATTGCCCCAGCAGTCATTGCTCCGACGGACACAACCCACTCAAGAGCAGTTGGGTCGGCAAGAACTGTTGTATTCCCCGCAAGTACGGTCTGTCGAAGGATAAAAATAAATGCAATAGACTGGATGATAGCAAGCGGAACTGACGCAAGGCGTGTCCACTGATTAATCTTTCGACGCCCAGATTCACCATCCTTATTAAGCTCTTCAAGACGCGGAATAGCCTTTGTAAGCAGCTGCGAGATGATTGATGCGGTAATAAACGGCGTGAGCCCAACAAGCACAATAGAGAAGCTTGCCAATGCACCACCAGAAAGGAGGTTAAGGAACCCGCCAAAGTCGGTGCCACCAATAACGCTCTCTATGACATCTCTGAGCTGCGTTGGCTCTGCAATAGGCACGGGAACATGTGCAAGGAAGCGGTAGGCAATAATAATACCAAGCACAGTCAACAAGCGACGCTGCATGTCACGATTCTTAAAAGATTTGAATATTGTTTTCCAGTTCATCAGACACTCAACCCTTAATTATCAGAATATATTTCAGAAATACCCCGAATAGATTATTCAATTACTTTTTCTATAGTACACCATTTTTAACACTTGTGGTAGAGGTTTTAGTGAATATTACCACCGTTTCCGATAGCAAATTCTATGGATAATAAAAAATCCCTCGCATAACACGAGGGATTTTTTTGAGATAAGGGGCTTTTTACTTCTCTTCAGCCTCTGCAACCTTTGCACTCTTCTTAAGCGGCACTGCAGTCTTTTCAAAACTACCACCAGCCTTAACAATTGCTTCTTGTGCAGACTTACTTGCACCAGCAACGGTCACCGTGAGAGCTTTCGAGAGCTCTCCACGAGTAATAACCTTTACTGTATGGAACGGTGTCGCAATATACCCCTGATCAAAGAGAGCGGCATTATCAACAACCTTGCCATCAAATGCATTAAGCGTATCTAGATAGACAACTTGTGCAGGTGTGCGAAGGCTCTTAAACCCACGTGCCTTTGGTACAGATAGAACAATACCACGCTGACCACCCTGGAAAGTAGCATTGAGCTTCTTACCAGTACGAGCCTTCTGCCCCTTCGTACCACGTCCAGCAGTTTTACCCTGACCAGCCGCAATACCACGTCCAACACGCTTCTTGCCCTTATTAGCCTCAACAATGAGATCGTTATACTTCGTCATTATTTAGTCTCCTTCTTCGCAACCTTTTTAGGTGTTGCGGTAGAATTGAGCCATTCTTCCTTAGGAACAATTGCACGGAGTGCTTCGATTGTAGCATACGCAATATTCACCTTGTTGGTTGAGTTAAGTGACTTTGAAAGAAGGTTTGTAATACCTGTAGTACCGATGATCGAGCGGATAACACCACCTGCGATAATACCCGTACCTGGAGCAGCTGGCTTAATAAGCACGCGTGCACCAGAATACTTCACTTCGTTCTCGTGAGGGATAGTCCCGTTGACGAGTGGGAAAGTGATGATATTCTTCTTTGCGACATCTGTTGCCTTCTGGACTGCAGACTGAACATCAGCACCCTTTGCAACACCCACGCCAACCTTATTCTTGCGGTCACCCACAACAACAAGTGCCTTAAAGCGGAAACGACGTCCACCCTTTACAACGCGTGAGACACGATCGATATTAATGACAACTTCTTCGAATTGCTTCGGCTCTTGTGGGGCTTGTTCACGGCGTCCACGGTTGTTGTTGCCGCGAGGTCCACGATTTGCCTGAGCTGGAGCTGCCTGAGTTTGTACTTCAGCCATATTAGAACTCTAGTCCTTCCTTACGTGCTGCATCTGCAAGAGCTGCGAGACGCTGCGCGTACTTACGACCATTGCGATCAAACACAACAGCGGTTATTTTTGCCTTCTTTGCCTTCTTTGCAATTTCTGTACCAACCCATGCTGCACGTTCAGTCATAGTACCTGTCTGCTTCGCACCAACGGTTGTTGCCGCAGCAATAGTGTGCTGTGCCGCATCGTCGATAAGCTGTGCACTGATATGTGTATTAGAAATAGTAACAGAAAGACGTGGTCGCTCAGCAGTGCCTGAAATTTTTGCACGGACACGTGCGGCGCGAAGACGCTGGTTAAGAAGTTTCTTAGCGAGTGTACTCATGGTTACTTACCGGCCTTTCCTGCCTTGCGAAGGATAACTTCGTCAGCATACTTAATACCCTTACCCTTGTACGGTTCAGGCTTCTTGAGTGAACGGATTTCAGCTGCAGTCTGACCAACAAGTTGCTTGTCGATACCCTTTACAGTAATTTCCATCTTATTTACCTCAAGTTGCACACCAGGGCGTGCTTTGTAGATAACTGGGTGTGAGAAACCAAGTGCCATTTTAAGCTCTTGGCCACCGCCTTCTACGCGGAAACCAACACCATTTACTTCAAGCTTCTTTTCAAAGCCCTTTGTGATTCCTTCAACAGCATTGTTAAGGAGTGAACGCTGAAGACCGTGTTGGGCCTTTGCAATTCGTTCGTCGTTATTACGTGTTACCTTCGCGACGCCTCCGTCTACTGCGACCGTTACATCGCTGAGGTGAGGAACGACGAGTGTGCCTTTAGCACCCTCGACAGTAATTTCACTCTCGCCGACCGTAATTGTCACACCAGCAGGTACGTCAATAGGTAGTTTTCCGATTCGACTCATGTCTTACCTTTCGTTATGGCAAGTGAGGGGTGTTTATTTTCGTGCTTCAGCCACACAATACAGTGGCATTGGCGCAAAATCTCCCTGATTTCACTCGCAATTTATTATCTTGATTATATTAGCACAAATGGGCTAAAAAATCAACAGAGATATCCCTTATCGTCACCCTGCGTACACAGATTCCTCAAAAAATCGCCAAATATATTCTGAAGTAGTTGATGCATCCCTCTCTACGTCACGCGGTACATCAAGCCATCCGTGTGATTGATTCTGAACAACCAAAAGTCTTAGAAGCGAGTCATTCTTGCAATCACTCCACTTATAGGTAGCGGTTGTCGCTGTAAGAACCGGCTCTTGCTCACTATTACAGTGACGGGCAATTGAATCTTCTCTTACCCAGCTAGGAATCTCAGGAAGACGTCGTTCTTTTGATCCCTGGAAAGGAACTTGTGCATCATCCGTACTGTGCACGACAAGGAAAGAGGCCGTCCGCCGCTCACTTTTACAGGGTGTATAGTATGCTCCAGAGACGCTTGCAACTGCACGGAACTGATCACTCATACGGCATCCAGCGATCATAGCAAAGCCACCACCATTCGACATACCTAACGCAAATACCTTTGTCGTATCTATGCAATAGTGAGCAGGGAGTGCGTCAAGAAGGTCTCGCATAAACTGGATGTCATAATCGCCATCAAGAGAATATGGTGCCCCCTGCCAAGCAGTGAAGCCACCCTTGCCTACAAGTGCATCTGGATATACTGCAATGACCGGTAAGGTGTTAATGCCAGAATACCCTTCAATCCTGTCCGCACTGCCCTCCATGCCATCAAAGCTGATAATAACCGGGTACCGCACTGTTGGATCAAAGTTTTCAGGTGTGTGCACCTGGTAGGTTCGCTGCTGACCGCTACTTGTCACGATATACTCTTTAGTACTATCACTTGCAACTAGGGACTGCGGTACCTCAGTGCAGTGCGTACGGCTGTACGACGCAATCCGGTCAGATGCTCGGCCCGCGGCCTCTTCTAACGATACTACTTGCGAAGAAAGGCTTTGGATGCGAAACAAGAGCCCAGCAACAGCGATCAGAATAACCGCCGCAATAACAATAAGCCACATGCGACGCGACCGGTGAAGATTTTTTAATGACGTTCCATTTGTTACTAACACTTAGGTAAGTATACCAAACCTCACCCCCTTACAAAACTCCAAATATCCTCCTCAATAGCATCAATAGAATTTGCCGCCGAGAGCACATGCGCTCCGCGCCTCCTAGCAATAGCTCTGTATCCATCGATTACCTTTTGCTGAAACTCATCATTCCGTGACTCAAATGTATCCGGATTCTTCAGTTCACCTCGTTGGTCAATTCTCTGTCGTCGCTCAACTTCATCTTCTATATCAAGAATAATCGTCTTATCTGGATTCATATACCGCTCGTCGGTTGAAAGACGTGTGATGTGCTCAATTAGGTTAGTATCAAGCCCCTCGCCATACCCTTGATATGCGAGTGTTGAAGTGTAGTCACGGGCAGATACCACCCAGCCACCACGCTCAAGCACCGGCAATCCTGACTGCAACCAGTTTTCCCTTCGTGCGGCACTAAATAGAAGTACATTCGTAAACGCAGTTCGAGCCAAGTCGCCGTTCTTAATAACAGTACGTATCTCACTTGAAATCTCTACTCCGTCCGGTTCATGAAACTGCACCACCTCAATACCAGTTGACTCCAGTCGGGCAGCAAGACGCTCCACTTGTGTCGACTTACCAGTCCCATCAGTTCCTTCAATAACGACATACTTCCCTTTAGTCATTTCACCATCCTCCATTAGTAATTAGTATACCCTATATACATCGATTGATTCCCAGCTTACATTTCAAAGCGAATAAAAGGTTGAACCCTGTAGCTATTTACATTATTGCATATTTATGTTACAATATGTATATGACCTTAACAACTCATTGACTCGGGAGGTAAACTTGACCGGTATGCCCGGATGGTCGTCCATCGTAGCTACGGCTATATTGCCGTTGGTTGGCGTTGCTTTCCTCTGGACACTGGGTGCTCTTTGCCTCGATCTCAGAAAAAAGCACTACAGCATGGCGATCGATCGAATGATTGAACTACTGACATCGCTCTACTTTATCGGTGTCGCACTGAAAATCTCCGGCCTGGGGCCAGATTTCGGCAGGTACCACCTGGCTGATATCGGCTTTCCTGTGGTGCTCATCGCCGTAGCGGGCCTCTTCCTGGAATACTGGCGGCGGTACGAAGATCGCAGCACCCAGCTCAAAGATCTTCAGTCGGACATGAAGTATGCAAAAAACCGCTTAAAGCTAGTGCCAGTGGCATTCGGCCTCTCGGTTGCGTATGAATTGTTCGCCGCCTATCTGCACCGGACATCACCAACACCTGTGTTAAACGTCGGTGATTTCGATTGGATCGATATCGCGATGTACGCGTTCGGTTCGGCCGCTGTTGCCCTACTGCTTGCCTGGAAGGTCAAGCTTCACCGTGACTATTTCGACGCCCTGCGTGAGCTTGAAGAGGCTGAGAGACAAAAGCAAGCACCCAAGGCCGCGAGTAAGTCACGAAAAAAGAAACGACGAGTCAAGAAAGGAGTTCGATAGGTTTAGGTGCCCCCGTGGCGCCTTTTTCCTTTGCCTACAAAAAAAGAACCTCCCATACCGAGAGGTTCTTTTTTTCATTAAGCGCCTATTAGTAAACGCTAAGAAGGAGTTCACCACCAAGACGCTGCTTTTTCGCTTCTTGGCCAGTGATAACACCCTTTGAGGTGCTCACAAGAACGATACCGCGGCCACTCATAACCTTTGGAATGTCTGCTGCAGCTGAGTACACACGACGTCCAGGCTTTGAGATACGCTTGATCTCGTTAATTGTAGAGTTTTCACCCTCTTTGTTGATTGTAACAACAAGGATATTGCGTGGCTTGGCAGCCTCAACCTTAACGTCAGCAAGGTATCCAGCTTTCTTAAGCTCTTTCGCAACCACAACCTTCAATTTGCTTGAAGGGACAGTGATTTCATTCTTTCCAACCATCACAGCGTTACGAATACGAGTGAGTAGGTCGGCGATTGGGTCAGTTGATTGTAATGACATATCTTATTCCTTTCCTACCAGCTGCTCTTTGTTACGCCAGGGATTTCGCCCTTTGATGCTTTTTCGCGGAAGTTAATACGGCTTAGGCCGAATCGGCGCATATATCCGTGTGGACGTCCGTGAAGGGCGTCGCGGTTCTTCCAACGAGTTGGTGAACTATTGCGTGGAAGCTTCTGGAGACCTTCGAGATCACCAAGCTCTTTGAGCTCAGCACGCTTAGCTGCATACTTCTGAATCATTTTCTTACGCTTTTCGTCGCGTACTACTGCAGATGTTTTAGCCATTAGCGTGTGCCTCCTTCTTTCTGGAATGGCACACCAAACTTTGTAAGAAGTGCCTTGCTTGCTTCATTGTTACCATTCTTGATAACAAATGTTATTTGTAGACCGTGAACGTGTTGTGTCTCTTCGAAGGTTAGCTCTGGGAAGATTGACTGCTCAACAACACCAAGGTTATAGTTGCCGCCCTTATCGAATGCTTTATTGCTTACGCCATGAAAGTCACGGACACGTGGCAGGCTAACGTTTACAAGACGGTCAAGGAATTCGTACATACGTGCATCACGAAGCGTAACTGAAAGGCCAATACGGTTCATTCCAGCACGAATCTTGAAGCCAGCAATTGACTTCTTTGCCATACGATCAACGGGATGCTGACCTGTAATCTTAGTGACAGTATTACGCACAACTTCGTAGTGGTGCTTATTGTCTTTATCTTTACCGATTCCTACGCTGACAATAATTTTTTCAAGCTTTGGTACTTCGTTGATGTTTGAAAGACCGAGTTCGGCTTGAAGTTCCTTTGCAAACGTATCGTTGTACAAGGCTTTCAGGCGAGGAGCGGTAATAGTAGCAGCTTTTGCCATTATTTAATCTCCTTATTTGCTGCTTGGCGTGCAACACGAGTTGTCTTGCCAGCATCTTTTGTATATCCAATACGGCTTGTCTTGCCACTCTTCTCATCGATAACAAGTGCTACTTTTGAGAGAGGGGTTGGGACATGCACGTCCTTTGATCCACCGCGTGGATTAAGTGCACTTGGCTTAATATGGCGATGCTTCTGGCCAATACCTTCAAGCAAAACGGCTTGCTTTGCTGTCAGTACTGCAAGTACCTTTGCCGTTGTCCCCTTATTATCACCACTGATGATCTTTACTGTATCACCCTTTTTGATTCGCTTTACCGCAGGCATCTTAGAGTACCTCCGGAGCTAGGCTGATGATCTTAGCATATCCAAGGTCACGGAGTTCGCGTGGTACTGGACCAAAAACACGTGTTCCCTTAGGTGTCTTATCATCATTGATAATAACTGCAGCGTTATCGTCAAATGAGATAGTACTTCCGTCTTTTCGCTTCACCTGGTTCTTCGTACGAACAACCACGGCCTTTACGACAGACTTCTTTTTTACTGCCCCAGTTGGACTTGCGTCTTTTACAGTAGCGACGATGATGTCACCAACACCTGCATAACGACGACCTGTACCACCAAGAACACGGATACAAAGGATTTCCTTCGCACCACTATTGTCAGTTACTTTAAGTCGAGACTCTTGTTGGATCATTATTTATCCTCCTCAACAGCAACGTCATCCTTCAGCTCAATAGAACCCTGTGCACGTTCGTCAATACTGACAAGCGTAAATGACTTTGTCTTAGAGATTGGTCGAACCTCAGAAATCGTAACACGATCTCCTTCGTTTGCTTCATTCTTCTCGTCGTGAGCCGTGTACTTTCGGTTCACAGAGTACTGCTTTCCGTAAATAGGATGTGTCTCGCGACTCGTTACAGTAATAGTAATGGTCTTGTCAGCCTTGTTTGAGGTAACAATACCGGTCAATGTCTTTGCCATATTATTTCTCCTCCTGGCTTGTGCGTGTTGCCACGTTCAATGCAGTCAATGCTCGGGCGATTGCCTTACGCTGGACAGTCAAGGCTCGTGGGTTCACAAGTTCACCCATGCGGTGACTTCGCTGCGTCTCACGATATTCATTCTGGAGTGTCACCACCTCAGCCTGAAGCTCTTCAACTGTCTTCACTGCTGTTGCTTCTTTTGCCTTAGCCATTATGCCTGCTCCCTTACAATAAACTTAGTCTTTACTGGAAGTTTATGAGCTGCAAGACGCATAGCTTCACGAGCAACAGGCTCTTCGACACCACGCATCTCGAACATGATAGTTCCAGGCTTAACGCGAGCAACGAAGAATTCTGGGTTGCCCTTACCGCCGCCCATCTTTACGTCCTGCGGCTTGCGAGTACGTGGAAGATGTGGAAAGATACGAATCCAAATCTTACCACCACGCTTGATATGACGAGTCATTGCCTGGCGAGCTGCCTCGATCTGACGACTTGTAATATCGCTATTATCTTGTGATTGAAGTCCGTAGTCACCAAAAGCGATGTAGTTACCAGAAGTAGCTGGACCGTCGTTTCGGCCTTTTCGGACCTTACGATGCTTCATTTTCTTTGGAAGTAACATACCTTATTGACTCCTTTCGCCCTTGTAGATCCACACCTTCACACCGACAATACCTGCACCTGGAAGTGCGGCACGTGCTGAGTGGAAATCAACATCAGCGCGGAGTGTGTGAAGTGGCACTGAACCTTCGCTTACCTTTTCACGACGAGCCATCTCAGCGTTATTAAGACGACCAGAGACCTGGATGCGAACACCCTTTGCCCCTGCGGTCATAACATTCTGAGCTGCCATCTTAGTTGCACGACGGAAGTTTGAACGTCGTTCAAGCTGGTGTGCAATATTCTCAGCAACAAGCTTCGCTGAAAGGTCTGGGCGCTTCACTTCTTCAATATTGATGCGAACTGGAAGGCTTGCGAGTTTTTCAAGATCCTTCTTTAGTTCAGTAACACCTGCACCACCACGACCAATCACCACACCTGCCTTCGCAGTGTGAATTGTGACCGTTACGAGATTAGCAGAGCGTTCGATCTCTACACGTGCAATTGTTGGACGGCTCGAGTATCGTTTCTCGATAAGCTCACGAATCTTAATATCTTCGATAAGCAGACGAGAGAAATCTTTCTTGTGGGCAAACCAGCGTGAATCCCAGTTCTTATGAACCTGGAGACGGAAACTGATTGGATTAACCTTCTGTCCCATTATTTATTCTCCTCTTTCTTCGCTGGCTTTGCAGCTGGCTTCTTTGCAGCTGCCTTTGGTGCTTCCTTTACAGGTGCATCTTCAGCCTTCGCCTCGGTAGCCTTTACAGCTGCCTTCTTTGGCTTTAGTTCGCCAGTAACCTCTACAAGGATGTTCGATGTTTTCTTCTGGAAAGGAAGGGCACGTCCACGGCTTGCTGGCTTGAAGCGCTTCATGCGTGTTCCGGTTGTAACAGAAAGGGTCTTGATAACAAGTGTCTTTCCGTCAAAGCCGTGATTGTTGATTGCATTTGCCTGAGCACTTTCAATTGCCTTTTTCACGGCTAGTGCTGCACGCTTTGGCGTGTGGTTAAGGATGACAATAGCATCTGCTACAGTTCGTCCACGAACAAGACTTGCGACGAGTGATACTTTTCGCGGTGCAAGTTCGACACCCTTTGCGTATGAGCGTACTACTTCGATAGTATTCTTATCAGCCATACTACTTTGCCTTTCCTCCGTGCTTACGGAACTTACGAGTAGGGCTAAACTCACCGAGCTTATGTCCTACCATGTTTTCCGAAATAAGCACAGGTACGTGTACTTTACCGTTATGTACGGCGATAGTACGACCTACCATTTCTGGGGTAATCGTGCTTGCACGAGCCCAGGTCTTGATAACTGTTCGGTCTTCTAGACTCAATGCCGCCACTTTCTTGGCAAGCTTGAGATCAATAAAAGGACCTTTCTTTAGTGATCGACTCATATTACCTCTTCCTCTTCGCCTCGTGGCGTGACCTTACAATGTTACCAGCAACATCTTTGCGGCGACGAGTTCGATATCCAAGGGTAAGCTGACCCCATGGAGTACGAGGTGCTTTACCTGCACCATGACGTCCACCGTCACCACCACCATGCGGGTGGTCTGCGGCATTCATTACGACACCACGAACACTTGGGCGAATACCCTTGCGTCGATTGCGTCCCGCTGAACCGATCTTAATATTCTGGTGTTGAACATTACCAACAACACCAATTGCAGCGGTTGCGTCAAGTCGGAACTTACGAACCTCTCCTGATGGAAGGCGGACAAGTGCGTAGCCCTCTTCTTTCGCCATAAGCTGTGCTTTCGCACCTGCTGATCGAACGATCTGTGCACCCTTTCCAGGATGAAGCTCAATAGCGTAAATCTGTGTACCCACAGGAATGTTTGCAATAGGCATTCGGTTAGATTGCTCGATTGGTGCTTCTGCACCGCTCTTGATTACCTTACCGACAGTCATTGATGTATCTGCAAGGATGTAGTGGTAAAGACCATATTGATCCTTCACACGAGCGATACGAGCAGAACGGTTTGGGTCGTACTCGATGTGCTCGACTGTAACCTCAAGACCAGCTGCAAGATTGTGATTCATCAAACGATAGTGGCGCTTTACTCCACCACCACGGTGACGAACAGTGATACGACCAGCGTTATTACGACCAGCGTTCTGCTTCTTGCTCTTTGTAAGGCTCTTGAGTGGCTTACGAGTTGTAATGTCACTCATGTCCTGTGAAGTCATTCCACGACGAGCGGGAGTTGTAGGGTTGTATTGCTTAATTGCCATTACTTCTTCTCCTCTTTCGCCTTAGGTGTTTCTTCTGGTTGCTCGAAGATTGCAAGTGAACTTCCTTCTGCAAGGGTCACATATGCTTTCTTACTATCAGTACGGTGTGTTGTACCTGGGTAACGGTTCTTTCCACGTGAGAATCGAACTGCCTTACCAGACTGCACAAGCGTCTTGATTGCTTTTACTTCAACGCCATACTGTTCTTTAACAGCGGCGGTAATTTCATTTTTATTTGCCTGAAGTGGGACGTTGAATACGTAGATATTCTTCTGGCTAAGGCCATACGCCTTTTCAGTCGTTACTGGAGTAACAAGGATGGTAGATAGGTTCTTTGCCATATTACGCCTCCTCCTTTACGAGCCAGCTCTTAAGTGTTGGGAGTGATGCTGCAGATAGTACAATAGCGTCCGCGTTAAGAACGTGATATACGCTTAGGTACTTCGTACTAACAAGAAGTACATTCTGAATATTGTTTGTTGCACGGATCAACTCTGGAGTTTTCTCTTCTACAACAATGAGTGTCTTGCGGTCAAGCTTGTTGTCTGCAAGGAACTTCACAACTTCTGAAGTCTTACCTGTTGTCTTTACATCGTTTACAGATACCTTACCTGCTTGTTCGGCAAGTGTAAGGGCCTGCTTGATAGCCTGACGCTTTGCAGCTGTTGAGATCTTCTTTGTGTAGTTCTCGTTGCCACGTGGACCGAATACGATACCACCACCACGCCAGATTGGGTTACGGCTTGAACCGAAACGTGCACGGCCTGTTCCCTTTTGCTTCCATGGCTTCTTACCACCACCGCGAACTTCACCGCGAGTTTTGGTTGTTGCACTTGCCTGACGTGCATTCGCAAGATAGGCATCATACGCAAGCTTTAGGAGCTCATGATTCTTTACGTCAACAGCAAATACTTCCTTAGGAAGTGTTGCTTTTGCTGCTGTTTTCACTGCTTCAGCCATTATGCATTACCTCCCTTGGTTGCTGCTACGTCAATCACGATAAGACCCTTCTTAGGACCAGGGACTGCACCCTTAAGGCCGATAAGATTGTTCTCTGCATCAATGTAGCTCACCACAAGATTCTTTACAGTCACTTGATCGTGTCCCATACGGCCAGCCATTCGCTTACCCTTAAAGACTTTTTGTGGGTACATTGAACCGATAGAACCAGGACGGCGAGTATTACCCTTGCCACCGTGTGACTTTCCATGACGGTTAAAGTTATGTCGCTTGATGTTACCAGCGAAGCCCTTACCCTTGCTCACGCCAGTTGCGTCAACAATGTCTCCGAGCTCAAATGCGGTGACGTCAAATGTGCTTCCGACCTTCAGTTCTTCTGATAGATCTTCTACACGGAACTCACGAATATGCTTCGGAGTTATATCGGCTGCCTTAAGGTGTCCAGCCACGGCCTTGCTCAGGTTCTTACCCTCCCCATAACCTACTTGAACAGCGTTGTAACCATCGGTTTCGACGGTTTTTACCTGAGTCACTGTCATAGGTCCAGCTTGAATAAGCGTGACAGGAACTGTCTTGCCATCTTCGCTGATGAGTTGGGTCATACCAATTTTGGTACCGAGAAGTGCTTTCATGCTCTTCGTTTCTCCCACTTAAAATTCTTGGTGACTAGCAGTATCCTTCGGATTTTACCCCTGCTGGACTGACCAATTCACCAAGAATCGACTTTTATTTCTTTAGTAAAGTTACCTCATGTATCTTAGCACGAATCACCCCTTACGTCAAGAGTTTATAGGGGTAAAATTACATCGCTCCATTCACGAACATCGCACTCACCTCATCCGTCGAAAGAGCACGTGTATATACGCGGACGTCATCGATTTTACCGACGTGACCATAGGACGAACTTCCTGCAACCCCACCAATAACGAACAAGCTGCTACTATACGAGTACATCGGAGCCGCAAGTACACCAACTCCGCGCAGAGATCCGTCCATATATATAGATAACGCACCAGCCTGGTACACACCAACAAGATGATGCCAACTGCTATCGTAATTACCCCCAATAGCCTCACCGACAGATGTCCAGCAATTACCAGATATATTTGTCTTCACCGCGAACTGATAGGTGCTAGAACGTGTATAAAGACCGCCATGACAACCGGATCGACCAGCGATCATACGCTCGCCACCCGTACCACCCGCCACCCACGCACTTATAGTCCAGGAACTACCTTGAGCCGAGGGTGTCAAAACCCCGTGGTTAAAGCTATTGACAGAGATGTACTGGTTCAATAGCCCGGCGAATTCGAATGCCCCGTTAGTACGACCATTCTGCCCTGTTGTTGGTAGCGGTGTCCCTACCAACACAGACTCGTGGTTTAGTCCACTCGAGTCATCTGCGTTACCGTTTAGCTTCCACCAGCCAACGAGGTTGTTGCTAGATGGGCCCCCGACAGTGACAGACGGGGCAAGCAATACGCAGGCGTCCTCATTGCTCCCCTTGCTACGTGCCGTATATGCAGTCGAGTAGTCTGTACCCGGTTTATACGCACGTATACAGTAGTCATCGCCGTTCACAACGACATCAATGATAGCTCCATTTGATGGCCTTACTGACTGTGGAGTATTAGTACCGCTCAATGAATTCCAAGCAAGCACACCAACGGACACTCCGTTACTTACTGCAGTTGCAAGCAGCTGCTTCTGGGCATTACTAACGTCAGATTCAAGGGCACTCACCTGTGCTCTATTGCTCACCCCTCTGTAGCCAACGGTCACAATGGCCGCCAAAATTGCGACGACAACAACGACAATAAGGAGCTCGACAATCGTGAACCCCTTGCTTACTGCAGTGTCATTATCTACCATACGTTACTTGAATTATATCATGAGCATAACTGTTACACTTATCCCCGTAGGCACACACTTGCACTTTGTTTCATTTTTTGTCATACTTTTACCATAAACGTAATTACTAAGCATAAGGGCATCATGGCAGCAACCAAAAAACCAGTAGCGAAAAAACCAGCGGTCAAGAAACCGACAACCAAAACAACGACAGTAAAGAAGACTCTCGCTAAAAAGCCTGCGGTCAAAGCGACGGCGGCAAAAAAACCAGCAGCAAAGAAAGCCGCACCCGTAAAAAAACAACCGTCAATGCAGTCTTTCCGCGTATATGATGAGAAAATACCATTTAAGAGCTTTCGCATAACACGACAAACCGTATATTGGATTATACTTCTATGTGTCATTATTTTCGTGCAGCTCTGGATTCTCAAGCTCCAGTATGAGGTTGTCAATCTTCTTGATATCCAGGCATTAGAGGCAATTGATAGTACAAGCCTTGTACAGTAAACCGTTCTAAACAGCCAACAAAAAAACAGCCCTTTGACGGGCTGCTTTTTGTATGTAGGACAAAATTACATGCGGATTTCAGCATCTACACCAGCTGGAAGGCTGAGATTCTGAAGACTATCAATAGTTTTTGGTGTCGCACTTGTAATGTCAATAAGACGCTTGTGAACACGCATCTCGAATGTTTCACCGCCCTTTTTGTATACGTGTGGTGACTTCACTACCGTAAAAGTACTGCGTCGCGTAGGAAGTGGTACTGGACCAGCGATTGTTGCACCGGTACGGATTGCCGTATCGATAATTTGCTTAGCAGACTGATCAATCACCTTGTGATCGTATGCCTTGAGGCGAATGCGGATCTTAAGACCTTCATCTTTTGCCATGAGTAAACTCCTGCTCGTATCGCTGAGCTGCGACTTCGTAACCTCTCCTCGAACTATAGCTCTTTGCAGAATGTATATCTGGGTGAGTTATCGAAGTAATTATAAATAATACTTTTTTATTATAGCACTATTCTTCATAAAAATCAACGAAGCAGCGCACCACCGTCAACGACAATCTGCTCGCCCGTCACATATGTAGACATATCCGAGGCAAGGTATAAAACAGCAAGGGCAATCTCGTCTGGATTCCCCATTCTGCCTAGTGGAATCGTTTCCGAAAACGCTTGATCAAGTGCTGCTGGAACTTCATTGTCAGCCCCCATCATTGCCGCTACACCCGGAGTAGCAACACCTCCTGGTGCGACCGCATTAACTCTAATTGAAGAAGGCGCGAACTCAAGTGCTGCGCTCTTCGTGAACCCCCATACGGCATGCTTTGATGAGTCATAATGAGCAAGCCCAACCATTGACGGATGGAGTGCATCGATGGATGTCACATTGATAATACTTCCGCCACCACGTTGCTTCATGGATGCTATGCTATGTCGAGTAGTGTAAAATACGCTATTTAAATTAACGTCAATAACTCGATTAAAGAGCTGCGAGGGTATAGTCTCTATTGGAGCAATCGGAAATATACCTGCATTATTCACAAGAATATCTACCCCACCGAAGGAGTTGCATACAAATGAAATTGCCGCCTCAACTTGCGATTCATCGGACACATCAGCGACATACGGATGTACGGCACTACCCTGTTCTGAAAGTTCATGAGCAAGTGCGTGGACCTTTTCGGTGTCAATATCAATAAGCACCACCCGAGCACCGGCTTCAGCTAGGCGACGTACAATCCCCTCGCCAATTCCATTTGCCGCCCCCGTAACAACCGCAACCTTACCGGACAGACTTATAAGATCTTGAATACTCTTCACACCACACCCCACTTGAATACTTCTTATGTTTCTATTTTACAGCAGATTAGTAGTAATCGCCACCCTTCATGCCCCAATATTCTTCAAGTGTAGCAATATCTTTTGATTTCATATCTAATGCAGCAGTGCTTCCGATATACCTGAAGTGCCACTCTTCTGAACTATATCCTGTAATATGCTCGTGTCCTTTGCTGTAGCGTTGAATGAATCCATATCGAGCAGCGTTCTCTTTTAGCCAGATGTACTGCGAAGTAGACCCGAAACAATCAAGGACACACCCATTGGCAGCAACATCAACAACAAGGCCTAGTTGATGCTCACTATAGCCTGGTCGTGCACTATAGGTATCAGCTCCGTCCTTACCACTCACAGAAACCCAGTGTGCGTACGTTGCCACCTGCGTTGTATACGACCTGTAGCTACTTGTTACGTAAAATCCCTGGCCGGCAGCCGCTGCATCGCGGTACATTTTATTAAAATCATCGATAGCACTGCTTGATAAAGTTGCTCCGTATGAAGTGACGAGATTTGGCGGGGTAAAGTCAAGCGGCATCACGCAGTGCTTCTTATTTACAAGAACATCTATTCTCGTTGGATCGCTGCGTGCACTCGAAATACGACACGCGGGGGGTGGCCCAGATTGTGGCGTCAGGGCTGTTGCAACCCGAGCTTCTTCGGCGGCCTTGCGAGCGGCGGCCTCCTTCCGTTCTTGTTCTTTGCGTTCATTTATCTCTTTTAGCTGCCCATCTGCATCTGAAATAAACCGTTGGAAAGACTCTTCGTTCGCAGCTATCTGATTCTCAATAGTAGTTGAGTAGAACGCCAAACCAGCAGCAACAACAGCTACCACTAGTGTTAGTACAGACACAAACCACAAAACCCGACGAGAAACTCTTCGCACTCTCATTACATTAGTATACCATTGGCTGGATATAAAACGCCCCGCCCTAGAAAACTAGGACGGGGATATTTTATCTGCTACAGTGTGTTAGTTAACAATCTTTGTAACAACACCTGCACCGACAGTCTTACCACCTTCGCGGATTGCGAAGTTAAGACCTTGCTCCATTGCAATAGGTGCAAGAAGCTTTACCTTGAAGGTAAGTGTGTCGCCAGGGATGACAAGTTCCTTGTCAGCTGGAAGTTCAACTTCACCGGTAACGTCAGTTGTACGGAAGTAGAACTGTGGCTTGTAACCCTTAGAGAAAGGAGTGTGGCGTCCGCCTTCTTCCTTCTTAAGAATGTATACTTCAGCTTCAAACTCTGTGTGTGGAGTAATTGAACCTGGCTTTGCAAGCACCTGACCACGTTCGATGTCAGTACGCTCGATACCACGAAGGAGGAGACCAGCGTTATCGCCAGCTTGACCCTTATCAAGATTCTTCTTGAATGCTTCGATACCAGTAACAACAGACTTCTGAGTTGGGCGAATACCAATAATCTCAACTTCGTCGTTAAGGTTAATGATACCCTGCTCGATACGACCAGTTGCTACAGTACCACGACCCTTGATTGAGAAGACGTCTTCGATAGGCATAAGGAAGTCCTTATCCATGTCGCGAGCTGGCTCTGGAATGTATGAATCCATAGCTTCAACAAGTTCCATGATTGCACCTTCGTATACTTCATCACCTTCAAGTGCCTTTGCAGCTGAACCCTTGATGATAGGAGCATCTTCGTCAAATCCGTTCTTAGCAAGAAGTTCGCGAATATCCATTTCAACAAGCTCAACGAGCTCAGGATCAGCGATGTCCATCTTGTTAAGGAATACAACGATCTTAGGCACACCAACTTGCTTAGCAAGAAGGACGTGCTCGCGTGTCTGTGGAAGTGGACCGTCAGTCGCAGCAACCACAAGAACAGCACCGTCAACCTGTGCAGCACCTGTGATCATGTTCTTGACATAATCGGCGTGTCCCGGCATGTCTACGTGTGCGTAGTGGCGGTTAGCTGATTCGTATTCTTGGTGTGAAGAAGCGATGGTAATACCACGAGCTTTTTCTTCAGGTGCGTTGTCAATTTCGTCGTAGTTACGAGGCTTGTTGACGTCGCTTGGAAGCTTCTTTGCAAGCACGTGAGTAATCGCTGCAGTAAGAGTAGTCTTACCGTGGTCAACGTGACCCATAGTACCAACGTTTACGTGCGGCTTGCTTCGGTCGAAATCTGCCATGTTTGGTTAGTTCTCCTTTGATTTATAATTTTTCGTGTGCAAGCCTAAAAAAAGACTCCACAACGTATAGTGCTAGTATACCGTGTTTTCCAGTGTTAGTAAAGGGTATTTACGCCATAAAACCGCTGCATATCGACCGCATCGACATTGTCAATCGCAAGCCGTTCATGCGTAAGCCGGTGAAATATCTCTGACATAAATATAACCAAGGAGTCATAGGCCAACCAAACACTCTGCCGCGGTACATCAATGCCATGTACCACCGAACAACGAACGGCATACCAATATTCAATTAATGACATCCAGTCAGTCGAAGACCTAAGCCTTCCATTCCAGTGCCGGCGTGCAAACAATGGCGTAGCCTGCGTATGCTCATATGTGCGAACAAGCACTTCGCTCAACCCTTGCATACAATACCCCGATAAAAATTCTTCCCAGATGATTGCTCGTCGTTTTAATCTATGTATCGCCTCTCTGTCGCTTGAAACGCCAAGCGTAGCACTATACCATGCACTATACGATACATACAGTAGTAGGTACTGATGATGTGGATTTATCTGTGCATCCTGGTACCACCCGTACGCAAGATGATAGCCGGGTGGCAACGTAGCAATACTCCTCATGCCGTATCCTTATAGTGTACGGTGCGTTTCGAGACAGCAGATACGAGAAGCACCTCTCTTACTGGGATTTGCACCACCGCCATTTGTTCATAAAATGTACGGACAAACCCAAGTTCATATATATCCAGCTCAAGAGAGTGGTCTCGACCGCCTAACGATAGTGCGATTGAGCCCACCCCCTGTGCAAGACTCTTGCGTAGAATTTGACGAACACTAAAGACATAGTGCTCAGACTTCTTGGGTATATACTCGGCTTGTGTAAGCACAGCCCCACCGCCGTCCAATAAACAATACCGAATAGCAAGAGGCCGACCAATACTCCCGGTGCTCTCGAGCCACGGTCGATAGGCCTGATACCCCTCCTCCTTACGATCATGACGGAGTCGACGTGACACCTCAACGACCGCGAGTACCTGAAGGACCCTTGCAGCACCCATCCCCTTGATGAGCCGAAGTTGCTGCGCAAGATTGTTACCGCCAAGGTCTGGCGAAAGGACTAGTTCTGAAACACGCCGAGCCATTCTTGCTACCGGGTACCCCTTGGACCCACTTCCAAGTATGACCTGAATGAGCTCCGGGAGGGTCAGTGCAGAAGCTCCCCTAGTAAGAAGTTTTTCTCTTGGCCTGTCATACGTTTCTTTCTGCATATACTTATAGTACGAAACGGAGATGAAATAGTTATTAAGTAGCACTGTAATGAAAAACCACCCTTGGTGGGGTGGTTTTTATATTGACCGTAAAGAAGGTCTACTTCGCTGTACGCTTTTCGATGATCTCTTGTGCGACATTTGGTGGAACTTCCTCGTACTGAGCAATTTCCATTGTTGAAGCAGCACGACCTTGGCTCAATGAACGGATGTCATTTGTATAACCAAAGAGGTTTGCAAGTGGCACAAAGGCACGAACAAGCTTAGCCCCGCCTGGAATATCATCCATAGCGTCGATGCGACCGCGTCGTGCGTTAAGGTCACCAATGATGTCGCCCATGAAATCTTCAGGGGTTGAAACTTCAACCTTCATAACTGGCTCAAGAATAACTGGCTTTGCCTTTGGAATACCAGCCTTAACAGCTAGAACACCCGCAAGGTTGAACGCAAGTTCGCTTGAGTCAACGTCATGGTAAGAACCATCGTAAAGTGTTGCCTTCACGCCAATCATTGGGTAACCAGCAAGGACACCGCCCTCGAGTGTATCTTTGATACCCTTTTCAACAGCCTTACGATATTCTTGTGGAACAACACCACCCTTAATTTCGTCACCAAATTCGAACCCTTCACCAGTTTCGGTTGGTTCGAAGCGTACCCATACATCACCAAACTGACCACGTCCACCAGATTGCTTGGCATGCTTACCCTGTGCTTCAGACATACCGCGAATAGTTTCACGGAAGGCAACTTGAGGCTCACCAATATTTGCTTCGACGTTGAATTCACGCTTCATACGATCAATAAGGATATCGAGGTGAAGCTCACCCATACCTGACATGATTGTCTGGCCGGTTTCATCGTCAGTGTGAACGCGGAAGGTTGGATCTTCCTCAGCAAGACGCTGAAGGGCAATACCCATCTTTTCTTGGTCAGCCTTAGACTTTGGCTCAACAGCAATAGACACTGGTGGCTCTTGGAACTCGATACCTTCAAGCTGAATTGGGTGTGCTGGGTCCGCAAGTGTTGCACCGGTGAAGGTGTTCTTGAGGCCAACAACAGCAGCGATATCGCCCGCCTTCACTTCTTCAATTTCTTCGCGCTTGTCAGCGTGCATACGAACAATACGTCCAACACGCTCCTTATCACCAGTTGTAGTGTTGAGAATGTAGCTACCAGATTTAAGTATACCTGAATACACACGAACGAAGATGAGCTTACCAACAAATGGGTCGGTCGCAATCTTGAACGCAAGTGCAGCAAGTGGCTCAGTCACGTCCGACTTACGCTCTTCAACGCTTCCACTCTTAGGGTTTACACCCTGTGCAGCTTCAATATCAAGCGGAGATGGCATGTAATCAGCAACGAGGTCAAGAACCTTCTCGACGATAACACCACGGCCGTCACCTCCGGTAACAAGGAAGAAGTCACCGTCAAGAACACGCTTACGAAGTGCTGCCTTTAGTTCATCGGTGGTAATTGCGTCTTCACCTTCATCGAGGAACTTCATCATAAGCTCATCGTCAGCTTCAACAGCGTTCTCTACAAGAAGGCTACGAGCATTCTTTGCACGCTGAAGCATGTCAGCTGGGATTTCACCAGGGATAAGCTCTTTGTCAGCGTAGTCGGAGTAGGTGTACGCCTTCATGTCTACGAGGTCAACAACACCGTTAATGTCTTTTTCAAATCCGATTGGGATGTGAATTGGGAAAGCTTGCTTTGAAAGGCGCTTATGAATTGACTCAAGGCTCTTCCAGAAGTCACCACCAATTTGGTTGATCTTGTTGATGAAACAGATACGAGGCACGCCGTACTTGTTTGCCTGGCGCCATACGGTTTCAGTCTGAGCTTCAACACCCATCTTGCCATCAAAGACAGTAACAGCGCCGTCAAGAACACGAAGTGAACGCTCAACCTCAGCGGTAAAGTCGATGTGACCCGGAGTGTCGATGATGTTAATCTTGTGGCCCTTCCAGAATGCAGTTACGGCAGCGGAGGTGATAGTAATACCACGCTCTTTTTCTTGTGCCATCCAGTCTGTGGTTGCACCTGCTGGGTCATCGCCCTTCACAAGGCCAATCTTGTGGTTAATACCAGTGCGGTAAAGAATACCTTCGGTTGTTGTTGTCTTACCCGCATCAATGTGGGCAATAATACCAATATTACGATAGTCCTTTAGTGGGACGTCTTTTGCTGCCATAGCGTCTTACTTCTTCCTTCTTGATAACTAATTTTGGCCATGTAAAATGACACTTCTTTTACAAATTTTACCACAAAAACACCCTTATAGCTAGAGGTGTTAGTGATATTACTGCATCAGGGTGCGAATAGACTGGACTGAGGAGAGTGATGAGAGCGGAATAATAACCTCTGTCGATGGAATGGTCGGATCCTCATCTGGGAGAAATCCCTTAAGGCAAAACTCTAGCATTGCATCGTCATCAATTGTCTGAAAAAGGCACAGGCTGTTTGCGTTAAACAACTGAGAGTACACTTCAGCGTCTGGCTCTACGAGCTGACAAGAGCCATCGGAAAGTGGCAACCAGAGCTGGCCCTTCAGTGTGATGATATACGGCTCCTCTGTATCAACAGTTGCCATAGCATTTGCGTACTCATAGGTTGCACTGATGCGCATTTTTTCATAAAATCCATCGCCGGGTTTTTGTGCAGGAATTTTCAATGTCGATAGGTTCACCAGCCCCTGGATATCACTACTGACAGCAGCCAGCCTATCGTCAAGATCACGACTCAATTCTGGTGCCGCCAAATCAAGCCAGGCACGTGCCCTTTGCGGGTGCACAATAGTGCTCTCGAACTTAATGGCATCAAGAGGTGCAAGCATAACCACGGCCACACTCTCGTTCTCGTTATCTTGTTGTACGTCCTCCGGTTGTAAATAGATACCCTTCTCGCTATCCCGCGTCAATCCAAACGCACTTCGTACCGCAAATTCCTCTTCACCAACACGCACCATTTTGAAGCCATAAAACGTTGCCGCAGCACCGTCTATCCCGTCATCCTCCATTGCTGTTGTGTCATATTCTGTATCTAATAGCTTAATAACCCCTGCTTCGGCGTAGACATGATATATCGTAGTATTAAGCTCGTAGAGTCTTTTTTCAATTTCCTCTTCAGAAATATTCCCATGCGATATATACGCTTCAAGAAGGAGCGCTTCATCCACGGCACGTTTCAGTACCATATCCTCGCTCGCCTCTTCAAAGTCTGGAAGTAAGTCTTGCAGCATTTTCTCGGGTAGTGGGCCAAATCGTTCGCTCATAGTGAAATTAGTATACCCCTCATGGGAGAAAACTTAAACCTTATGCAATATCAGCAAGAAGGCGAACGGATGTAAACGACGTGAGTGCCGACAAGGGCATTCGTGCAATAAAATGATCGCTACGCCCCTTTGGTGCGATGACAGTCCCCTTCACCCAAAGTCGAAGTCTACCATCACTTTCATCATGCACTACGATAAGTTCTATATTGTTCATATATTGCTTAAATTCCGACTCGCCCGTACTACATTCAAGGAATTCTCTTGACTCACCATTCCATATGTCTATTGTGCCGTTTGCAGAAAAGAGATACGGAAGAACAGGTTCTAACGCCAGCGACGATTCGCAAAAAATCGTCAGTGCCGCCCCAAGTTCAGTAATGGAATATTTATTCATCTGCGAAACATCCACCTCAAGTTCACGAAGATTCAATAGTGCCCCCGCCTCGTCATCGGCAGACAAACAGGCGTTTAATATGATGGCTAGTTCATCTGGAAAATGCTGCTCAAGCCAGTGTATCGCTCTGTCGGGCGTCATCTTGTCGTAACGAACGATGGTATCTTGATTGATAAGTACAGAGCAGTCCTCGTAAGCACCCTCGGAGGGTGTATCGGCATCTTCAATATATACCTTCCCTCTGAGGTACATATGATACTCCGAAGTTACGCCGCTCTCGCTCACATCAATATGTTTCTGTAGGTAGAATGTTTCAGCCATGACATTGTCAGCCATAAGACTCATGCGAGCAGCTTCCTCTAGAACCGGGTACCCCTGGTCGTCAATATCACCGCTTGCTGTTATCCAGCAACTTTCGCTACCCACTACAATAACCTCGTCTACCATCCCGGCCTGACGCCATTGTTCGTTCAAATCATCAACAAGTGCCTCGAGCTCAATATCTGGGAGGGCATTTTCCCGGGCAAACTCCACAATTGACACGGCCTCACGCACAAACTCACTACTCAGTTGATCGCTCAGTGAGTACTCGAGTGCCGACAGGTCATGCTCGTTCATATGCTCATTAAACACACTTCTTCGCGAATACGCAAGATACCTATAAGACTTATAGGGAATAGATATAATCTAGCGATAGTTAGTAAATTGCAACGGAAAGTCGAAGTCTGCTTCGTTCAGGATACGCATTACAGCCTGAAGCTCGTCTTTACTTCCACTCGTTACACGGACAGCGTCGCCTTGAATCTGTGCCTTCACCTTCGGAACTTGATCTCGCAGCATCTTAGTAATCTTCTTTGATTTATCTTGATCAAGTCCGGCGATAAATGGAATCTCCTTAGATGCCTTAAGATTCTGCTCAATGCAGTCTTTCGATAAGTCAAGTACTTTGCTCGACTGCCCACGAGTTGCAAGCTTTTTGCGTACGATATCAAGAATTGCATCAATCTGCCAAGTATTTGCACCAACAAGGATAAATCCCTTCTTGTCGCCCAACCAATCTATCCCAGCAGGTGAGCCCTTGAAATCATATCGTCCACCTATTTCTTTTTCGGTCTGCATGAACACGTTGTTCATCTCAGCCTTGTCGTAGTCTGAAACTATATCAAATGAAAATGTTGCCATACCCCTAGCATACCATCTACACAATCATGTGTCGAAGTGCCGCCTTGGGGCGAACTGCGGGATGGATCAGTGAGTTGTTTGCAAAGCGCCTCACCCTCACGAGCGAGGCGACTGTTCGGCAAAGATCATCAAACTCCATATCAGCAAGTGACTCGCGGGAAGGCATAATATCAACCTTCGGATCAACCATATCGAATAGAGCATCGTGAACGTGATAGAGTGCCTCATCTGCCCCCTCCTGATCATATGCCGAGGTAATGCCATATAGCATTCGGAGTTGTTCGTTTTCAAGTATCGCCTGCTTCATAGTCGCCTCTGAAGGGGGGCGTCGCGGCGTTAAGAATAGTTCATGCGAAAAATTATGCATCTGGCGTGGAAGCTCCACCTTTAGCATTGGCAGGCTACGGAAAGCCGCACCGACATTATCAGGAATGACGGTATAATCGGCCTTTGGAGTTGCCATGTGATGCAAGTCAAATGCTCCGGTCCAGACATATGCCCTTGTTGCCATTTGTCCCAGAAGTCCTTGCATCATAAGAGGAACACGTGGAATACCAAATTCGTCAATAGGGGCTGGGAGTTTATCGACAACCATTGAACGACCACCCTCCCAGATAAGTCGCTCCGCATGGCCGACTAACCCATCGAGTGATTCTCGTTTGCGTATTTTTTCAATTTTTCGTGCACTTCGCTCTCTATAGCTCATCTTCTTTAGTTATATCCAATAATACACGACTGTGCAATAACAAAAATACCCACTCGGATGAGCGGGTATTTTTTAACGGAATAGGTATTATCCGCGGGCGAAGTGTGCAAATGCACGGTTTGCTTCTGCCATCTTGTGCGTGTCTTCCTTCTTCTTAAAGGCAGCACCAGTTTCGTTGTAAGCATCAACGATTTCAAGTGCAAGACGCTGGCTGTACGGCATCCCCTTCTTTGCACGTGCAGATTGCACGAGCCATGAGAATGAGTAGTGAAGCTGACGGTGGCCAGCCACAGGGAATGGAATCTGGTAGTTAGCACCACCAACGCGGCGTGACTTTACTTCAAAGTTTGGCGATACATTCTTGAGTGCTTTTTCAAACACCTCAAGTGGATTTTCGCTTTCAAGCTTCTTTGCGGCAGTTTCAAGTGCTTCGTAGACAGCACGCTCTGCAACAAGCTTCTTACCGTCAATCATTGACTTGTTAATAAGACGCTGAACGAGTACGCTCTGGTACTTGCGGTCTGGGTTAAGACGACGCTGTAGGCTGACAGTTTTCTTACGTGGCATGACTACTACTTCCCTTCCTTCTTAGCACCGTACTTAGAACGGCCCTGTTGACGATTCTGAACACCCTGAAGGTCAAGTGCACCACGAACGATGTGGTAACGAACACCTGGGAGGTCTGGCACACGGCCACCACGGACAAGCACAACGGCGTGTTCCTGGAGGTTGTGGCCTTCTCCACCAATGTATGCCCATACTTCATGACCGTTTGTAAGACGGACACGAGCAACCTTACGGAGTGCTGAGTTAGGCTTCTTTGGTGTCTTAGTTGTTACCTTAACACACACACCACGCTTGAGTGGGGCGTCTTGGTTGTAATAACGCACCTTAAGTGCATTCTGGATTCGGCCAAGCGCTGGAGACTTGCTTGCTTTTTTAGCAGACTGACGCGGCTTGCGTACGAGTTGATTGATTGTTGGCACAATTAATTCCTCTTAAAACTTTATATATTCCCACCTTCTGGGAGACTGGCATTCAGTTATATCTGCCAGGGTGTAATGAAAGCTCAGCATGCTTTACATCACCGTGTTTACTCAGTATTTGCATCTTGTACACGCGTGCAGATACAGTAAACGGAAACTCATAGATAATAGTAGCATTTTGAGGTGTTTTTGTAAAGAGTGGGCACGGGGTTGCTACATTTCGTCGTCTACGACTCATCAGCACAACTTTTTACTATTTGCGGATGTAGCGGAGTCTCGCCAGTGAGTGTATTTCTACACATCAAACTGACGAGGCTCCGCGGAGACCTCCTCCTTTAGCTTTCCTGAGACCTGCTCTGCCTTATATCGACAAGAATATCCGGCCACTTCTTTCCGTCATAAAGATTCCTAAACGTCATGAAACTTGCAAGCCCATTCCTCGCCTTCAATTCGTTAGATACGGGAAATCTCCCATGCTCTTCCTTAAAAGCAAAGACCTGCTTAGCAAGATCCTCCTTCGTATATCCCTTTCGCTTCATCGGCTTCATGCCAAGATCTTCAGTAATCCTAAATAGCGGCTTACCAAAAACCTCTTCGTACACAGCTAGCGACACGGTTCGCTTATCACTCCGAACCTCATTCCCGCGCGGCGCTCTGCCCAGCTCCGAGAACATAAGCCACAAATGTGCACCGAGCTCTTCTTTGGGTGGCAGATATTTCACGTTCGGGAGCAATCCCGCTTCACGAGCAACGTCAGACCAGTGAGTAACACCCAGAACCGATAGGTAGACATCTGACGAGGCCATGCCCGGATCACTATCAACTACGCGCCGCGATGGAGCCTTCCCCAGATCGTGGGCCTTTTGTTGATATTGATAAATGAGCTCATCTCTTGTGTAAACATGCCTCTCGACATACTCATCGCTTAGCCCGAGATTATATAAAATGGCCGCAAGCGACATTCCATACACATCTTCATACGTCGTGATACTCGCCATAGAAGCATCATCATTCACTTCTTTTCGCGTTGGAACGCGACCCAGCTCTGCACACTTTCTCCTGAGGTTAGCGTCGAGATGTTCGACATCATACGTATCCCTGACGGGCTTCAGGCCTGCCAATTTTAGCACATCATTCCATGTGCACCCGAAAATGCGAATATATGTTCTATGACTCGGCATCTCAACACTTCCATTGACATCTGCAATCGTCGGCGTTCTCCCGATCCTTGCGGCAAAATCCACAAGGAGTTTCAATAGCTCCTCTTTAGAGTAGTTACGTGCTGCACGACCTACAATGTCAATAAGGTTTACGACACGCTCATCAAAATCACCACCATCAACAGATATAGTTAGTATATCCTTGGGTATTTGTACGCCCCCTACTAATCCGCCTTCACCGCAACCTTGCCCCACAGCCTTCTTGACCCCCTTTATTAAGAGGCTAATCTTCAAGATTCGCTCACAGTTCGCAACAAAGTCAAGAACAAGCACCTCGCTCTTTCCTGAAAAGCGGCGCAAGCCACGTCCAAGTTGCTGAAGGTACACGGTCATCGAATCAGTAGATCTCAGAAATACGACAACATTCGCCTCAGGAATATCAATCCCTTCATTAAACATACTCACCGTTACAACCGTACGTAGTCGCCCTTTGCGAAACGCATCGATACGGCGCCTTCGTTTCTTTTTCTCTAGTTTAGAGTGAAGCACACTGGAGTGAGGGATAAGCCTCGCTATCTGTTCGGCATGCTCGATCGTTGTGCAAAAGATAATTGTACGCGGATTACTCACCGAGCGAATTTTATCTTCTACAATACGTACGATCTCCTCGTCCCTTTTCGGAACAAATATCGTCCGGTTTAATTCGGAGATACTGAGTTTTCCAGCTGGCGTATCCAGAATATCAAGGTTCTGAAGCTCATCAGTCATCAAGCGGTAGTTAACACTTGTCAAATACTCAGCCGCCAAAGCCTCAAAAAGATCAAGATGATAAACGGGATCACCCATTATCTCTCTAATATCTTTTTCGTCAGCCCTGTCTGGCGTGGCAGTCAAGCCTATCATAAAATCGGGCTGGAAATACTCCACTGTTGGACGGAAAGTATCCGCCTGAACATGATGTGCCTCATCAACAACCACGTAAAGAAACTCATCCTGGTCGAACAGATTTCTCGAGGTGTGCATTACCTGAAACGATGCGAATAGTACATCGACTTCACCAAGAGTCTTCTCTTCACCGTTGAAATATCCGTAGGAAAAAGACGGATCGAGAAATCTCTCATAGGAGGCGTGCGCCTGGGCTAGAATTGGGTTCTGATGTGCTAGGTACAGTACACGACCCGGCTTCTCAGCAAGCATTCGTTTCAGCTGTAAAGCCGAAACGACCGTCTTACCAAGGCCAGTCGCCATAACCACAAGCGCTTTCTTTTTTCCAGCCTGACGAGCGGCCTCAATTGCATCTAGGCACTCCTGCTGATAGGGGTAGATTTGCATCTACACCACCTCATTTCTATAGTCTCAAAATTGTAAAGGTACTCCAATGCATATTCTATCATAAAAAGCACTTTTTGTCCACATCTCCAAGAGGTCGGAAAATGAAAAGGCCCGCCGAAACAGTTAAGAGAAGTTGCGTTCTCAAACCTTTCCAGCGGGCACGGCCCGTTTACTCCTCCGTACCCTCAACACCGATCAAGACAAGATCATCCATAAGAGACCTCATCCTGTTCATGATTGGTGCTAGGTTGTGCATAAAGACACGATGGACAGCAATCTGTGCCGACGGAAGATTCCTTGAATCAATAATGCTGTCATCAGTCGCTATTCTCGGTGCCGTGCGGTCAAGAAATGCCTGAACCCCAAGCATCAATTGCTGCAGCGAACCAGCCGACTGAATTCGATCACGCTCCGCCGTGTACCGAAATGGTATATAGCGAAGTATTTCATCCTTAAATGCTTCGACAGCGTCGTCGATTTGCTCTTCATCCATCATCACCACAATAGCACCCCTTTTTTTAATGTAGAGAGTTGGGAAATGTAAAAGTACGAACTGACAATAATATACCATATTCGAGTATAAAAATCAAAAGAGACCCCCGTAACGAGGGTCTCTTTTTTTCACCTGTGAAACTTAGGCTGCTAGCTCGAGGTCTTCTGCAATATCTTCTGCAATATCGCTGTCGAGTGTATCGAGTGCTGTTGCACTGTCTACACCTGTACCAACAGGGATCTTGCGTCCGATGATAACATTTTCCTTCAAGCCGTGAAGGTTGTCTGAGCGACCACTCACTGCCGCATTGATAAGCACACGGGTTGTATCCTGGAATGATGCAGCTGAAAGCCAGCTATCAGACCAGATTGACACCTTAGTGATACCAAGGAGGAGTTGCGTGTAGCTAATCTCTTCCTTGCCCTCAGCAGTGAGTTTCTCGTTTGCCTCAACAACTGCTGCACGTGATACCACGTCACCAGTTACAAAATCACCGTCACCCGCACCTTCAACCTGAACTCGGCTAAACATCTGTCGAACGATGATCTCGAGGTGCTTGTCAGCAACGTCTTGACCCTGCGCTGCGTAGATGCGAAGCACTTCGTTAATAATGTAGCGCTGCGTTGCCTCAACGCCTTTAAGGCGCATGAGGTCGTGAAGGTTGAGTGAACCACCCGTAAGGCGATCACCTGCTTCAACAATATCACCGCTACGGACAAGGAGCTGCATGACACCAGGAACTTCATAGCGAACCGGTGCACCTGCATTTGCTGCAACAATGACATACTCATCTGTCACTTCTACAACACCATCAAACGGTGATACAAGTGGACGCGTCTCGCTCTCGCCTGTTGCAAGAACATCTCCGGCCTTTACGTCAGCACCGTTCTTGATAGTAGCTGTTCGGCCTTCAAGTGCAATACGCTCGATATGACCAGCCTCAGGGGTAACCTGGACAATGTACTTCTTTCCGTCTTCCCATGTCTCAACAACACCGGTAACTTCTGAGATATACGCCTGTCCCTTTGGTGCTCGAGCTTCGAAGAGCTCTTCAACACGAGGGAGACCCTGCGTGATGTCGCTTTCCTGGACACCACCGGAGTGGAAAGTACGAAGCGTTAGCTGTGTACCAGGCTCACCGACAGACTGAGCGGCAATGACACCAACTGGCTGTGCATTATCGACAAGCTGGTTAGTTGACATATCAATACCGTAGCTTCGGCGCGGGACACCGCGGAGGTTCTTTGTTGAAAGAACTGACTGAATCTTCACTTCAGTAATATCCGCATCGTTCTGGATTGCGTCGGCAATTTGACGAGTGATAAGCTCGTTCTTCTTTACATGACCAGCAATGTCCTCTGCGGCATATCGTCCATAGAGACGGTTACCAAAGTCAATCATTGTGAGCTCAGTTTCATTGCGGTAGATAGCAAACCCGTCATCATCACCCTCTGCGTCTTCAACAGTGAACACATCCTGAGATACGTCCACAAGACGACGAGTAAGGTATCCTGAGTCAGCAGTCTTAAGAGCGGTGTCAATAAGACCCTTGCGTGAACCTCGTGTTGCCACGAACTGCTCAAGGCTCGAAAGACCCTTCTTATAGCTTGAACGAATAGGAAGCTCGATTTCACGGTTTGTTGCATCAACCATGATACCGATCATCGCGCTGGCAAGCATAACATTGGAGATGTCACCACGAGCACCTGAGTTAACCATCACAGAAACGCTTGTGTCCATATCCTTGAGCTTGTCCTTAAGGAATGTCTCAAGGCTACGAGTCACGCCACGCCAGTTAGCAACAGTGAGGCTGTATCGCTCATCTTCAGTAATAAGACCCTGGTTGAATTGTTCGCTGATGAGTGCTGCCTTAGCGTCACCCTCTGCGATAAACTCATCCGTCTCATCGAAGATAATATAGTCATCTTTACCAGTTGAAACAGCGGAAACTGTCGCAAATCGGAAAGCAAGCCCCTTCATGCGGTCAGCTGTCTTTGCTGTAATCTCTGCACCATGCTGGAGGAAGATGCTATTAAGAACCTTCTTGATTTGCTTTTTATTCTGCACGTTATCATCGTACGGGTAGTCTTCTGGAAGAATTTCATTGAAGAAAACACGTCCGAGTGTTGTATTGCGGATTTCACCCTTTGCAAATACACGGATTGGCGTTTGTAGCTGGATAACGCCATTGTCGTAGGCCATCTCGGCTTCGTAGACTGAGCTGAATGGCTTAACACCTTCTGTTTGTGCACTTGGCTTATCGTACGTTAGGTAGTAGTTACCAAGAACGATGTCCTGTGCAATTGAAAGTACCGGTGCACCATCAGCTGGCTTTAGGAGGTTAGCTGTCGCACTCATAAGTGTACGTGCCTCTTCCTGGGCCTGTCGCGAAAGCGGAAGGTGAACGGCCATCTGGTCGCCGTCGTAGTCGGCGTTGAATCCGTTTGCTACGAGTGGGTGAAGCTGGATAGCCTTACCTTCAACAAGTCGAGGCTGGAAAGCCTGGATAGAAAGACGGTGAAGTGACGGTGCACGGTTAAGGAGCACGTACTTACCTTCAATGACCGCATCAAGTGCATCCCATACAACTGCTTCACCTGCTTCGATAAGACGAGTCGCAGAGCGGATGTTATGTGCGTGCTCGTTACGAATGAGCCAGCTAATTACGAACGGCTTGAAAAGTTCAAGTGCCATCTGCTTTGGAAGACCACACTCGTTAATCTTAAGCTTAGGACCAACCACAATCACTGAACGGCCTGAGTAGTCGACACGCTTACCAAGAAGGTTCTGACGGAAGCGTCCCTGCTTACCCTTAAGCATGTCAGAGATTGACTTAAGACGGCGGCGACCACCGGTTGCATTTACTGCACGTCCACCGCGAGCGGCAGAGTTATCAATAAGTGCATCTACGGCCTCTTGGAGCATACGCATCTCGTTGCGACGGATTACTTCCGGTGCATTAAGATCGATAAGCTTCTTAAGACGGTTGTTACGGTTAATGACACGACGATAAAGGTCGTTAAGGTCAGATGTTGCAAAACGTCCACCCGTAAGCTGTACCATTGGACGAAGGTCCGGAGGAATCACAGGAAGGACAGTGAGAGCGAGGGCACCCGGCTGAATGCCTGCAGCTTGCATACCCTCAAGCATCTTTAGACGCTTAAGAAGCTTCTTCTCGCGTTGACCCTTTGCACCCTCAACCTCTTCACTCAACTGAGTAATGAGTGTATCGAGATCAATTTCATCAAGCATTGCCTTAAGTGCAAGGCCACCCATACCAACTTCTATAAGGTCTTGGTATTCTTCTGGGAGGTTGCGATAATCAACTTCGCTCATGAGTGAGTTTTTCGTAAGACTCTCAAGCTGTGTCTTCTTTGTAATGTAGCTTTCCTCAAGCTCAGCAATTTCTTGCGTTTGTGCTTCAGCAAGTGCCTTTACATCAGCAGTCTCTCCTTCTGCTTCTTTTTCGTAACGCATCTTGATAGCCATACGTCCCGCTTCGGTTTCAGCTTCAAGATCAGCAAGATGCTTGTCTCGTGCTTCTTCGTCAGCCTTCAGTACGACATATGTTGCAAAGTATGCAACACGCTCTAGATTACGGACAGTCATACCAAGAAGGAGTGACATTGCACTTGGTGTTCCACGCATAAACCAGATGTGTGCAACTGGTGCCGCAAGTGTAATATGTCCCATGCGCTCACGCCGAACAACTGCCTTTGTTACAAGGTCACCGTTCTTGTCTACGGCAGCTTCACGAGAACGAACACCCTTAAGTTTAGAGTCGTGCGGGTTAATGTCCTTTACTGGACCGAAGATTCGCTCACAGAAAAGACCGTCTCGCTCAGGCTTCTGAGTACGATAGTTAATTGTTTCCGGCTTTGTTACTTCACCGTGACTCCATTTCAGGATGTCATCAGAACTAGCAACGCTTAGGCGAATGGCGTCAAAGTCAGTGATGCCATTGTTATTTGCTACGACGCGTGACATATTTACGCCTCCTCCTTAATCTCTTCAATTTCATCGATATCCTGAATACTCATGCCGTCTTCGACATCACCAATTTCATCGGCTTCATCAAGAATAGTTTCAGCTTCATCATCAACAAGGCCAACAACATCAGCAGAAACTGGCTGTCCGTTAATGACGCTTCCAATCACCTGCTCTGCGTCAATAATCTCATCTTCACTGTGATCCATAAGATCAACACGAAGACCAAGACCTTGAAGTTCCTTTACAAGCACGTTGAATGACTCTGGAAGTTTTGGACCAACAATTGGCTCATCCTTAATGATTGATTCGTAGGCCTTTGCACGTCCGTAAACGTCATCCGATTTGATCGTAAGCATTTCCTGAAGCGTCGCGGCTGCACCGTATGCTTCAAGTGCCCACACCTCCATCTCTCCGAAGCGCTGACCACCGTTTTGAGCTTTACCACCAAGTGGCTGCTGCGTCACCATTGTGTATGGACCGGTTGAACGAGCGTGGATCTTGTCAGATACCATGTGGTGAAGCTTAAGAATATGCATCACACCAACAGTTGTTCGTTCCTCAAAGGCTTCGCCGGTACGTCCGTCAAAGAGCTGGCTCTTTCCGTCGCGAGCATACCCCGCCTTTTCAAGCTCATCAGAGATAACTGAGTCCGGCACACCATTGAATGGAGGTGTTGCAACCTTGTATCCAAGTGCACGAGCTGCCATACCAAGGTGTGTCTCAAAGAGCTGACCGATATTCATACGGCTCGGGACACCAAGTGGGTTAAGAACAACATCAACTGGAGTACCGTCTTCTAGGAACGGCATGTCCTCTTCTGGCATAATTCGAGCAACAACACCCTTGTTACCGTGGCGACCAGCAAGCTTGTCACCTACTGAAATCTTACGAAGCTGTGCAACGAAGATCTGAATCTGCATAAGTACGCCCGCCTTAAGCTCATGACCGTTTTCACGGCTGAAGATCTTAACACCAACTACCTTACCACCACCAGCGTTATTCATACGCTGAGATGTATCGCGCACATCCTTAGCCTTTTCGCCGAAGATGGCACGGAGAAGACGCTCTTCAGAGCTGAGTTCTTGCTCGCCCTTTGGCGTAATCTTACCAACAAGTACGTCGCCGGCCTTCACCTCAGAACCAAGCTGAACGATACCGTTCTCGTCAAGATGGCGAAGCGACTCTTCGTTTACGTTTGGAATGTCACGTGTAACAATTTCTGGACCAAGCTTTGTTTCACGAACTTCAACCGTGTAGTCCTTGATGTTTACACTTGTTAGTGTGTCGTCCTGAACGAGGCGACGTGAAAGCACGATTGCGTCGTCCATGTTGTATCCAGACCATGGCATGAAGGCTACGATAAGATCCTTACCAAGGGCAATTTCACCTTGGTCGATAGATGCACCTTCGATGAGAATATCACCTTCAGCTACCTTATCACCGCGGTTCACACGAACCTTCTGGTTGATTGCACGGTCGTCGTTTGACTTAATGAAGTGCATAGGTTCGTATGTCTTTACGCCATCCTTGTACTTCACTTCCACCGCATCACCGTCGGCACGGATAACTTCACCTGCACCTTCAGCAACAACAAGCTGGCTTGTGTTACGAGCAATTTCTTTCTCGATTCCAGTACCGACAGTTGGGGCTTCAGGCTGAAGAAGCGGCACAGCCTGCTTCTGCATGCTTGAGGCCATCAATGAACGGTCAACACGGTTCTTCTCAACAAATGGGACAAGTGCCGCTGTTGATCCAAGAATTTGCTTGTGTGCTGCATCCATGAAGGTAACTTCAGAGGCGTCAACCTGCTCTGGAAGGAGCTCGTTTCGTGCAGATACACGTTCGTCACGGAATGTACCGTCTTCGTTCAGTTCAGCACCAGCATCAGCAATAACCTCTGTTGCTTCCTGTGAGGCATCAAGGTAGACAACTTCATCGGTGACCTTGCCGTCCTTCACGCGAAGGTAAGGAGTTTCAATAAAGCCGTACTCGTTCACCCGTGCATACGCAGCAAGGTTAAGTACGAGCCCAATGTTTGCACCTTCCGGTGTCTCAACTGCACAAAGACGTCCATAGTGTGTTGGGTGAGCGTCACGAACATCAAAACCGGCACGTTCACGAGAGAGACCACCAGGACCCATTGATGAAAGACGACGCTTGTGTGCAAGTTCCGCAAGCGGGTTTGTCTCGTCCATAAGCTGTGAGAGCTGTGAGCTCGCGAAGAATTCGCGTACCGCTGCGACAACTGGACGAGCATTAATAAGCTGTGATGGCGTCACCGTCTCGAGGTCTGACATTGACATGCGATCCATTGCATTACGCTGCATACGGAGCATACCAACACGGAACTGACGGGCAACAAGTTCGCCACACAGTTTTACGCGACGGTTTGACAATGCGTCAATATCATCTGGTTCTTCTTGAGTGTTATTTAGGCGGATAATTTCCTTAACAATTGCGATGAGGTCTGCAATCTGGAATACACGGTTTTCAGTTGTATTTGCAACATCAAGACCAAGGCGCTGGTTGATCTTGTAGCGGCCAACACGAGAGTAATCGAAACGCTTGAAATCAAAGAACATACGTTCAATCATCTGCTTCGCGTTATCGACAGTTGCAAGATCACCTGGGCGAAGCCGACGATACACTTCGATAAGGGCTTCGTTTGTTCCGCGAGCCGGATCCTTATCAATAGTTGCGTCGATGTGATTTACATCACCGGTATCAACATCTTCAAAGAGAGACTTAATTTCAGATGTCTTATTGTACCCAAGAGCACGGAAAAGTGTTGTGACAGGCAGTTTACGACGACGGTCAATCTTTACATAGAGGGCACCGTTAGATGCAGTCTCAAACTCGAGCCATGCACCACGGCCTGGAATAAGCTTTGCACCGTAATAGTTTCGAGCAACAGCACGATCAGCAGTGAAGAATACACCAGATGAGCGGATAAGCTGAGATACAATAACACGCTCTGTACCGTTAATGATGAATGTCCCGCGATCGGTCATCCATGGGTAATCACCAAGATAGATTTCTTGCTCTTTCACTTCACCGGTTACTTTATTTGTAAGCTCAATAGTGGCATGAAGCGGTGCATCAAAAGTAAGGTTATTTTCTTTTGCGTGTTGCTCTGAATTCTTCGGCTCCTGGAAGGCATACTTCCCAAAACGAAGTGAGAGCTTCTGGCCAGTGTAATCGTCGATAGGGTTGAGCTCGGCGAAAATTTCACCAAGACCAGTCTCGACAAACTCTTGCCAGCTGTCCTTCTGATGTTGAATTAAGTTTGGTAGTGGGAGTGCGGTGTCATCACTTGTAAAAAACACACGCGAGCTATCTGTACGCTTGGTACTTGCCATAAATAAATGGACCTCTCATTTAATTATTGGTTTATATAGGGGATTTCTTTGGCGCCGAAGATTCCCTTAACCTCTGAATCACTAAACAGAACTGCCATATCCGTCTACTGTGATATCCATACCACACCTATTTTATAGATAGGCTATCTCGCAGGCATAGATAAACAGGGCTACACTACTTCTTAGTACCTATTATGGCTGTTTTCTGTCTTTAGGTCAAGGGGTATTTACAAAAAGAACCCCGCAGGGCGGGACGTGCTAACAGCGACACATCAACCGCCCATGCGGGGAACTTACTCTTTACGCAATTATCGCCTGCCTTTTGGGCGAAGTACCCGTGCACACCGTCCTATAGTCCAGGCAACCGCCAGGACCGATCCCCACACCTTTCGGCGGAGAGCAGCTCTGTGCGACCGCACCCTTATGGCCTCTAGCTCAGCGGGGTATCCAATACTCATTGGTCATCACCGACCTTTCTTGTGCTGTAAGAATAAGTACAGGTATTACACCACGGAGCCTAGTGCTATGTCAAGATACCCCGAGTATTTCCTAATCGCTCTACGCGAACAAAGCACGCCTATACTTTAGTTATTACCTCGTCAATGATCCCATACTCTTTTGCCTCGTCAGCACTCAACCAAAAATCTCGCTCCATATCTTTCTCGATCTTACTCAGTTTCTGACCGGTATTTTTTGCAAGAATCTCGTTAAGCCGACCTTTAAGGAAGATGCCTTCACGTAAGCTGATCTCTTGATCCGTAATCTTACCCTGCGTGCCACTTGAAGGTTGGTGAATCATAATACGGCTACTTGGTAATGCAAACCGCTTCCCTTTTGTTCCGCTTGAGAGGAGGAAAGCCCCCATGCTTGCCTGTAGCCCAATACCAATAGTCTGAACGTCTGGTGCAATATGCTGAATTGTGTCATAAATACCAAGGCCATCATATACACTCCCGCCTGGGCTATTAATATAGAGTTGAATATCCTTCTTTGGATCTTCGTATGCCAGATAAAGAAGTTGTGCAACAACAATATTAGCAGTGTGCTGGTTGACCTCATCACCAAGAAAGATAATGCGATCTTTCAGAAGGCGCGAATAGATATCATAGGCACGCTCACCATCGTGAGATTTTTCAATAACTGTTGGAACAACGTAATTTTGTGGCTTATTCATATATTCAGTATACACGAAAATTAGCACTCGTGTAAATAGAGTGCTAATTTGTCTTGGTATGTCTTACGGATAAGAGACTGAACTATTTCTTTGTATTAAGTTCCACAAGACGCTCAACCGTCTTTTCCGTCACGTAACGGTTTGCAATATCACGACGCACTTCTGGTGTGTCGAACTGCTTGAGAGCCTCTGGATTGTTTGCGTACTGCTGCTTATATAGTGCAACATGGCTATCAATCTCAGCGTCACTTGCGGTGATGTCTTCTGCCTTACTAAGCTCTGAAAGAGCAAGCCCTGCTTTAACACGCATTGTCGCACTTGGCTTGACTTCATTCTCGCGCCACTCGTCTTGGTCTTTAAAGGCACTCGTTTCAATATACTGATCAAGCGAAAGCCCCTGGTACATAAGGTTCTGGGCGAAGTCTTGCTCAATAGACTTCATCTGGTCAGCAACAAGTACTTCTGGTGCTGGGATATCGCTCTTCTCTATAAGCTCATTCACAAGTGCATCCTTGTGAGCGTCGCTCGCTTCCCGCTCTTTCTGCTGGGTAATCTCTGCCTTAATATCAGCCTTTAGGTCTGCGATTGTTTCGTACGGACCAGCCTTCTTTGCAAGTGCATCATCAACTTCTGGAAGCTTTGACTCGCGGACTTCTTTTATAGTCACAGTAAAGACAACCTTTTGCCCAGCAAGATCCTTGGAGTGATACTCCTTAGGGAATTCAAGGTTAAGATCGAATACCTCTCCTGCTTTATGGCCAATAACACCCTCTTCAAACCCTGGAATAAACTGACCGCCGCCGAGCGTAAGGGTGTAGTCGGTTCCGGTACCACCGTCAAATGCGACGTCGTCTTTTTTTCCAACGAAATCAATCACTGTTTCATCGCCATCTTGTGCCTTGCGTTCAACAGGACTCTTTTCGGCAAAACCTTGCTGAATGCGCCCGATAACTTCTTCAACATCAGCATCAGAGATTGCTACCTTTGATGGCTTTGACGTAAGCTTAGCGTAGTCGCCAAGCGTTACTTTCGGGAGTACGTCAACCTCTGCAGTGAACTCAAGCTGCTCACCAGGTACATATTTCTTAACTTCAACCATTGGACGGTCGAGTGCTTGGATTTTTTCTGCAAGAAAGCTCTCTGCAACAGATTTACTAATTGCATCGTCAAGAAGTTGCTCTTGGAGTGCCTGTGGATTCACATGCTTTGCTGCAACACTTGCAGGCACCTTCCCCTTACGAAAACCGGGGACCTTCACGGTATTGCTAAGTTTATGTAGTGCAGATTTCTCCGCAGCGGCAAGTGCCTCTACACCTACGGTTATTGTTAGTTTTACCTTTGTCTCTGATATATACTCTACTGTCGTCTTCATTATGTCTTATTGTAACAGAGGTGCAAGGGGTTGTCTACGCGGTGGTGTCATAGAGTGCGATAATCTCGCGAGGAGAAAGATGCATATCACCACCAGCTACAACTTCCTTTACAGGATATACGCCGGCAGCAATGTCATTCTCTCCGACAAAGATAACACGTGGAATATTTTTCTTTGCAGCAGTTTTAATTTGCTTGTCGAGCTTTCGACCAGTAATATCTATTTCGATATTAAGACCCTCTTTGCGAAGCACTTCTGCAAGCTGCTGTGCCCCATGTCGCACATATGAAGCATCACCGACAAGTGCAATGTAGGCATCAGTCTTTGACACATCCTGTGGAAGGAGGTCATGCACTTCAAGGAAATGTTCAATCATAGTATTACCCGGTGCAACACCAACTGCACTTACTGGCTCTGCCCCAAAAAGACCCACAAGACCATCGTAGCGTCCACCACCAAACAGCGAACGATTGTTATCTGGGTGCGTATCGACTACCTCAAATACCGTCCCGGTGTAATAATCAAGCCCCCGCATTAGTGTAGCGTCAAACTGAACATCGACAATACCGGCCTGCTGAAGGTACGAAAATATCGTATGGATATCATGCAGTGATTCTGCCTGTTGGAGTTCAGCTGGTAGCGTATCTACACTTGCTGCAGAAGTGACGGCAGCAACTTTCTCAAAAGCTTCCGCAGCGTCTTCTCCAAGAACTTCACGCACCTGAGACTCAAATTCCTCCTCTGATAATTTATTTCGCCTGTCAAATATTTTAATCATTTGATGTTCACGCTCTGGGTCGAGGCCAAGATACTCTGCCATCATAAAATGAATAAACGGGCGGCTGTTTATTTTTATGATGTAGTCGCCAGATTTTGCACCAAACTCTTTTAGAATTTGGTCGGAAATAGATATAATCTCAATGTCGGCATATACGCCGTCAACACCAAAAATGTCTACATTAAGTTGCCAAAATTCACGCTCTCTTCCGCGCTGTGGGCGTTCGTAACGCATAAAATTTGCAATTGAGTACAGACGTGCCGGATAGGGTATCTCCTGACGCCGTGCAGCTATCATACGACTCACTGATGGCGTCATCTCTGGACGAATCGCCACTTCTCTTCCGCCCCTGTCTGTGAAAGTATACGTTTGATCGTTCACAAGTTCTTGGCCACTTTTGGCTGCGTAGAGCTCTAGTGGCTCAAGTATTGGTGCACCATATTCTTCATATCCGTACTGCTCAACAACTCGACGCCAAGTGTCAAATATGTAGTTCTGCACCCGCTTTTCCTTCGGGTAATAGTCTCTTGTGCCTTTGTACGGCTGTGAGGATAGTGCTTTCATACCTTTATTATACCATAAAACGGGGAAATCATCGAGGTACTTAGTCTAGATACGGCGAGATGGATAGACGTGCTGCTGAACCCAAGAAAACATCGCAATACCCGCAGCAACCCCTACATTAATAGAGCGTGTCGAACCAAACTGTTCAATAAAAACAACCTTCGCCGCTTTAGAAAGAAGCTCCTTGGAAAGCCCGCTCCCCTCTGAACCAAATACAAGAATTGTGTTCTTAGAGAGTGCCGTTTCATGAATTGGCACCGCCCCGTCAATAATATCGACAGCAATCACCTCTTTATTTTGAGCATTCGCATAAGCAAAGAAGTCTTCAATTGTTGCATGATAATTGCACTGTAAATAAGCATCCGTCTTCATTGCACCACGCTTATTCCATTGGCGACGCCCGATGATATGCACTTTGCTCACATTGAATGCATTCGCCGTACGAATAATTGTACCCATATTAAAATCTCTATCAAGATTTTCTACAGCGATCTCAAGAGGAACTCGAGTCGCATCAAGGTCGGTAATAATAGCCTCCATAGACATGCCTTTATACTTATCTATGACGTTCCTGGTATCTTCGCTCCTGTGCATATCCATATATGTATATTGTACACTGGATGCTTACGAACCTAGAGAAGACTATCTTGGCCGTAGTCTGAGCGAAGCGATGAAACAATATACCGAAGCTCGCCCTTCTGTTTTACACCCGGATTGAGTGTCTTGAGTGGATCGAATATCTCTCGTATCTCCTGATAAAGACGGGCTTCATCTTCATCAAGTGCAGACCATGCAGCATTTGATTTCACCCGACCCTCAGCACCACTAGAGACAAATGAACCGTCACACCGTCTTGCAATAACTGCAATATCCGCCATAAGCTTAAAGAGACGCTGCTTATCAGAAACAGTCTTGATTGAAAGTTCCGGAAGAAGGTCATAGGTATTTGCTGCTACATTCAAGACTAGCGGAAGCTTAACATGATGTCGAGATTCGAGCTCACTAAGAGCAATTTCAAATTCCTCTCTGCGTACTGACGGTATTGCAATTCCATCAAACACTGGAATAACAGACTTAGTATCATCAGCCGTTCTGACGATGCGGTTTGCAACCGAGGCGATTGATTCAAATACGTCCTCGTCATATTGCGATGAATCAAGGGCATTCATATCCATCTTCTTTAGAAGTTTTGTAATTTTCTTTACATCCTTCTTTTGTCGGCGTGCACTAATATCATTAAGCCGTATATACAGCACTGCACCAAGCTGATCAACCGATCCCAATGCCGATACGCGCACACCAAAGGCGGCAGCAGTTCTAAAGAGTGCTCCGTCGTAGATAATAACCTCGGCTGGCTCAAGCTCAATAATCCTATCCGCGATATCACGAGCAGTCTGAATAGAATCTGTTGCAAGAGCAAAGTACGTTGAAGCCTGAGAATAATACTCTGCCTTTAGGACAATTTCGGAAATAATACCCAGAGTCCCCTGGCTCCCTACGAATAGTGGCGTTAAGTCGAAAGAGCCATCCTTTTGACGAACGTCTGCAATTCGAGCATACCCAACATTGTCCTGAACGGTTTTTTTACTAATCTTCTGGATAAGACTCTCGTTGTCTTCTATTAATGCGGTCAACTTGCGGTAAATCTCACCCTCAAGCGTCTGCAGACCGAGCTTACGATTCACCTCACGCTTGCTAATTCGCCCCGTCTCAAGGGTATCTCCATTAGCAAGTACAACTTCAATGCGATCGATTGTATCAGCAAGTGCACCATCAATACCATAACTATCACTTGCAAGTACACCACCAACAGACATTGTCCGTGATGCGTGGTGCCGAGAACCACTAAGAGTAAGGCCCTGCCAGCGTATCGCAGCCTCTACGGAATCAAGTGAAGCACCCGGCTGTACGTGTACTAATTTTTCTTTAAAAACAATGTCAATAATGTCATGAAGATAGGTACTCGTATCAATAACAATACCCTTCCCAATTGCCGCACCGGTCACATTTGCACCGTAGCCTCGCATAGTAATAGAGAGTGGATGCCCTTTTTCTGCAAGCTGCCACGTAAACCGAGCTACTTTTCGGATATCCTGAGTGGACCGAGGAAATGCCACAAGCTCAGGGATGAGCGAGAGGATGCTAGAGTCAGTTGCGTATCGCTGTCGAACTGATTTAGCACTCGTGACCTCACCAGCAAGATGTTCATTTAAATATGTTGCAACTTTATTCATTCCCCGAATCCTTTTTTCGTATTAATTCTATGATACCACAAGCGGGATATGGGTAGAATAGTAGACATGTCGTTCGCATCGTAACGAGTAGCTATTAAATAAGTGCTCGTATTAAAAAGAAGAGCCCGCCGAATATAGCAGGCTCTTCTCTATGGTTTCGCTGGAGACCAATGGAGATTACTCTCGTTGGTTTGCGTAATAACATCGTGGTGCGCCTCAGTTCCTGCAACACAAAACAATTGACCACTGTTGGTAAAGAGGTGCGCAAACTCACGCTTCATCAGGAGTCTACAGAGGTGAGAAGTGCTCCTCCAGAGGCTGGCAGGAGCTACAGTTTTGTCTCCGGAAAAGAAGCTTCAGAGATAGTCCAACTCTACGCAACAGGTATGTCGGCACTCGCCGTGGCCGAAGAGGTCGGACGTCCACCTCGTACAGTTACAGACACGCTCCGAAAGCAAGGTATCGAGATCCGCAGAACCGTGCCGATTTGCGAGGAAATCGTCTCTGAGATGGTCGCGCTCTACGGAGCAGGACTCTCGTGCGCCAAAATCGCTATTACCTTAGGGATGAGCCGCAGTTACGTCGGAAAGCAGCTGCAGCAAGCGGGTGTTGTTCTGCGAAGTAAGAGTGAGGCTGCGATACTCCGGGGAAAACGCTCAAGTAGCTCAACTTGAAGCCACAACTCAAGATGGTAGTCGATGGTTTCTATACACCTCAAGTGCTTCGGAGGCCTCCAGTCGACTCGATAGGTGCGGTCGTGGCCACTGCCTTGAATTCACCTTACGTTGTGGGCTACCGCAAGTTGACCCCCCGGGGTCACGGCAACCCCATCAGGCTTAATTTAAGAGGCAACGAAGCCCGACCCCGCTGTAGCGAGGGCTGCCGACACCGCCTGGGAGGACGCTGCTCGGACCGAAGGCCGCGAAGAAGGCGCCGCCCGGGCTGTCTGGGTAGGCAGAAGCCGACCACAAGTAACCCGCGCCACCCTGGCCGACGAAGCTGACGCCCCAGAGGCCCGAAAACGACCCCCAAAACGGCCCGGTTGGTTGCCACTTGGCTATGTTGGCTTCGCCGCTTTCTACAAGGTTGCCAGTACCACCAAAGGCAATGTCGAGATCTCCAAAGTCGTTACCTGAGCCTCCACCACCAGTCGGTAGTCGCCAATTCGCTGGACAGATGGAGTGCTGGGCGTTGCCGGTGGTGAGTGAAGTTCTTGTTTCACCTGCAGTCGCAGCCGCGAAGTTGTAGAGATAGCCGTAGTTGGTGGTGCCAGAACCAGTGTCATCAGGGACCGGGCCGTAGACACGTGGGAGGTCGTATTGTATCGCTCCACTTGTTGTCAGCTGCGGCAACGTGAAGTTACTCGCCACATTACTGTCAGCTGGAGTCAGGGTAATTGTTCCGCTGCTGCTACCAAGCTTGAGGTTTGTCAGCATCCAGCACTTGCCGTCAGCCAGCTTGGCGACGTCGTAGGTGCGAGTGGTGCCACCGCGAGAGTCGGTAAGACTGCGGATAGCACTTGGATTCGAGCCAGTGTAGACAGGTAGAGCGGAGCAATGGACGCCAGTAAAGGCTTGCATCGTCGTAGGAGGTGGACAGACACCGCTGCCTACATCCCCCTTCTCTGTAACATGAAAGATTTTTCCAGAAAGAGCGGCGTGCGAGGCCTCGAGACAAAAGGTCTTCCCAGCAGATGTATACGCATACACAGTGCCCTCAGACTTCGGTAATCCGCTGGCATCAGCAGGGAGAGAATTGTTGCGAAAGAGATGGAGTTCAAGCTGATTCGATGCGTTCTTGAGGTCTGACTTGAGTGCGACCTCTCTTGCTCCTGAGGTGACGCCGTTGTACGCGACGACAACGACTGCTACAAGAACCGCGATGACCACAATCACGATGACCAGCTCCACAATTGTGAAGGCACTCCGTGCTCGTCGCCGACGTACCATTCGTCGCTGCGCCTTAGGGTTAATAGAATCAGTGGCGCTGTCGTTTTGGCGGCGTACTTTCATTCATATGATCCCTGCTTATGTATAAAATCTGCCGCTTACTATGGAGCATGAGCAGATTTAAGTCAACAACTCAACAGACCTAACCCGAGCCCATAATTCGCCCTGCAAAACGAAGAGCCTGCCGTTTCCGACAGACTCTATAATAATGTTCGTAACTCACCCAATAAGCCCTCTAGTTAGATCTTAGTGGTGCAAGTAAGTACCTAGCGAGTGCCGGTGTGTACCTGCGGAGCAGGAGTGAGGCTGCGACCCTACAGGCTAGTAGCTGTCACTTGCTTTCTCTTGGGGTACCAGTCGATGCGATAAGTGCAGTCATAGTCACTCCCTTACGCTCACCTTGCTTTGTGGTCGCACCAGAAATTAACCCCTCCGGAGTCACCGCGCCCCTTGAGGGGTCACGGCAACCCCATCAGG
>CAZADM010000008.1:0-46494 GCA_964483955.1 uncultured Candidatus Saccharibacteria bacterium
GCTCGAACTTACTTTGATTAAAGATAAATATCTCTTTATCAACAACAAGAACCTGGTTATCAGCAGGCACCTTCCATCCAAACTCAGGCTGGAATGGCTTGAATGCTCCCTCGGAGAACTCCCATGACGTTGCACCCTGCAGTGCCTGACTTCCGCTCACCTGCTTCATGACATAAAACGCACCCGTGCCGTCCTTTTGACTAAACCGTGCTGCAATACCCTTAATTCGCTTAAACTCATGCTCTTGTTCGCTAAATTCTACAATATCATGACGCTCATGCTCAATCAGGTGGATAAGCGTGTCTGCACGGCCCACTTTTTCAAGGCTAGTGCGAAGCAGGGTATTCTCCTCCTTCTCAGATAGTTCATAGTCGCGAACAGTTAAGCCAGTTCCCGCACCAAGGTTGACATCATTAATAAGATCGTAGAGAAATAATGCCTTAATCTGCGTATCAAGCTCGTCTGCAATACGAATACTATACGGCGTGTAATTTCGATTAAAAAGGAAGAACTCGGCACGAAGTTCGTGCTTTAGCGAGTCAGCCTTGTTTGCCCATTGAAAAATATCAGTTGAACCATTTTCTTGTTCATTCGTCAATGCTTCACCCGGTGCAGCGGCAACAACCGCTCCTGAAACATTTTGTGCAGATGTCTCTACAACAGCCTCTTCAAGTGCATTAACATCCTCGCCATTGTCATCAATAGAGACACTCTCTGCCGTTTCAGTAACATCAGGGGTTTCCAGTTCAGTGTCGGTCGTTTGTATCTCTTCAGCATCTTCCTGCATGTGTGTATTTCCTCTTTATAAGCAACAGTATGTATTGTAGTGGGTGTCACCCAACCCAGTCAACAGTAAGGATGAGCTTTTTAAAAACCCCTAGAGACGTACGCCTTCGCGTGCTTTGTTTGCCCACTCATCGGCAAGCTCATTTCCCTCGTCACCTTCGTGACCGCGAACCCAAGTGAGCGTTGCATTCGACTGCTGGTAGAGCGGATAAACTTCTTGGACGATATCAAGATTTTTAATCTCGCCGCCCTTCTTCTTCCATCCCTTCGCTTCCCATCCGGGTGCCCATTTTGTAATAACATTAATCCAAAATTCACTATCGGTGAAAATTTCCGCATGGTCGCCAGCGGCATCTTTCAGGGCAGCAACAATTGCCTTTCCTTCCATGCGAATATTCGTCGTTATACCCTCCTCACTTCCAAGAATATGAGGAACGCCATTCTTAATTACTGAAAACCCACCCGGGCCGGGGTTCGGGCTTGCACTCCCATCGGTGTAATAGACAATCATGCTTTCTAGTATAGCATCCCGCTAGGGGTTATGGGGCGATTCTTTGTCGACGCTGCTCGAAAAGACAGACCGCTGCCGCTGCGGCAACGTTAAGCGACTCAACCCCCTCTTCCTGAGGAATAATTACCGCACCCTCAGCACATAGCGTCATAAGCTCGTCAGAGACCCCAGCTCCCTCGTTTCCAAAAAGCCACGCATGTGGTGATTGTAACGCAACATCATACACTGATCGAGATGCAGTAAGGCTTGTTGCAAGTACAGGTACCCTTGCATGTGTCACAAGTGATGCTAAGTTGGCGTTCTCGTAGATATCAAGCGTGAAGTGAGCACCCATACCAGCCCGAAGGACTTTTGGCGACCAAACCGACGCCGAGCCTTCAGAGAGATACACCTCACGCACACCGGCTGCTGCAGCCGTTCGCAAAAGCGTGCCAACATTTCCAGGATCTTGAACTGCCTCCAAAAGAAGTGCGTCAGATGCAAGCTGTGCTGCAATTCGATGCTCAGGAGTAAAAATAACAAACAAAATTGCAGCCCCCTGCTCAAGGCTACTCATACGCTCGTAGAGTGATGCAGGCACCTCTACAACAGATGTTGACTCATCAAGCCGAAACAGTAGTTCTGACACCTCTGGATTGCGTAATGATTCTGTTGCGACAAACACCCGCTCTGGCACCCCATCGGACCGCAAAAAAGCATCACACAAATGAATACCGTCTAACACTGTCTGATGGTATTCTTGTCGGTAGCTCGTACTCTTTACAAGCTGTTTGACATGGGTAATGAGTGGGTTTTTTGCCGACGTGATATAGTGCGTCATCGGACTACAGCTCGTCAACGGCAACGCGTCGCTGTTCGGTTGTATCACGGTCCCTGACTGTCACAAGACCGTCATCTTCAATTGTCTCAAAGTCAATCACGACAGTATGTGGAGTTCCAATTTCGTCCTGACGGCGATATCGCTTACCAATATTACCGTTATCATCCCAAGAGACGTTACCATACTTCTGCTTGAGTACCTTGTACACTTCACGAGCCTTCTCAACCAGCTCGGGCTTGTTCTTAAGGAGCGGTGATACCGCATAACGCACCGGTGCAAGATGCTCTGGCAAAGCAAGATATACACGCGCTTCACCATTTATTTCATCTTCCCTGTATGCGGCTGAAAGCACTGCCATAAGTGCGCGCTCGACACCAAACGACGGCTCAATGACATGGGGAATAAACCGCTCGTTCGTACCCTTTATAGTGTATTCCATACTCTTACCGCTGGCCCGTTGGATGTTTCCAAGATCAAAGTCAGTCCGGTAGGCAATTCCCATCAGTTCTTCCTTACCAATAGGAAAATCGTATTCAATATCAATTGTCTTCTTACTGTAATGTGCCCGGTCAGCTTCAGGGACGTCGAGTTCGTGGATGTTCTCTGGCTTCAAACCAAGCTTCGCAAGAAACGCGTGCGTACTTGCAAGGAGTTCGTCAAAGGCTTCCTCCCATTTTTCTGGATGAACAAAATATTCAATTTCCATTTGCTCAAACTCGCGTGAGCGGAAGATAAAGTCGCGAGGCGAAATTTCATTACGGAACGCTTTCCCCTGCTGAGCAAGACCAAAAGGAAGGTCTGGGTAGAAGCTATCGACAACATTCTTGAAGTTTGTGAAGATCCCCTGTGCCGTTTCTGGACGAAGGTAGCTAACTGACGAATCGTCACTTGTTGGCCCAACGTGCGTTGTAAACATCATATTAAATGTCCGAGATGAAGAGAGTGGGTTGCCATCCGGGCTCTTAATGCCCTTTTCAATAATAGCGGCGTCCATCTGCTCCATTGTCAGACCCTCAGCATCAACACCGTTATCCTTAAGGATATGATCGGTACGGAAGCGGCGGTGATTGACTGTATCCTCACAGAGCGGGTCAACAAACGTGTCCACGTGTCCACTTGCCTGCCACACTTTCTGATTCATAAGAATTGCCGCATCAATACCGTACATATCATCACGGTCGTCAACAAAGTGCTGCCACCAGAGCTGCATAATATTTCGCTTCAAAGCAACGCCAAGTGGACCATAGTCCCATGTCCCACGGAGCCCCCCGTAGACATCTGAACCCGGATAAATAAACCCGCGTCGCTTTGCTAAACTCACTATCTGTTCCATACTATTTTGCGTACTCATAATTAGCCCTATTATAACAGATTGGAAAGGTATCTGCGTCAGGTTACCATTGCGGCCTCCCTACTTCTAGATGAACCTCCTTGAAAATTGACTTTTTAGCAATTTTGTGCTATAATTTTACAATCCATACCCTATGGATGCACCCCTACAACCCGGTACCATCCAGCCCGCTCGATTCTTGAAAGGATTCTGCAATGGAAACAGATCGTGCAACACGTATCAACCATGAACTCACCCTGATCCATCAAGCCCTTGAAAAAGCTTTCAACGCTCTCGACAACGGCATACTTGGAAAAGCCGAACGATTGCTTGAAGAGTTGCAGTGTCGCACAAACGGCGACCGTACAGCCCACTGGGACGGCGAATCACTCGGCCACCTTGTGAACTATCAAGCTGCATGCAGTATTGCCCAGGGGCAGCTCGCACTCATGAAGCACGATGCACCATCGGCGGTTATTCACCACCAGAAGGCTCACAATGTACTGGTCTATCAGGGAGAAAGAACCCCCGACTGGCTCCGCATACATAACGATCTTCACTGGCTTCGAGCCCTCAGCTCACTTGGCCATCCTGACACCCGTCTGCAGCAGAAGATCTACGCACGGCTTTGCCAGGCTTCAAGCAAGAAGACCAGAATGCGTGCATGGATGTTAACCCGTTGTGGCGGTCTTGGTTACTGGCTTGATACTCACTTCGTTAATGAAGAAGAGCATCGAAACATCCTGTAGCTACACTGGAAGCTCGCCCATTTGGCGAGCCGCGACCGAACCCCCGCGCATAGGGGTTCTTTTCCTTTTAGACCCTTCGCTCTATTGCCGCATGCTGCTCTGCCACCTGAGCACATTCCCCTATGACCGCCCCTATACCCCCCACCTGAACAAGCACAGTGAGCGACCGTGTCGAAAGAAGACGAAGAAGTTTTATATGCTCGCTGGTGAGTGCACCCTTATCGTCCTTGCGAAGCCCCTTTTCTGTCGCATCATACGTGTACGTCGCATCCGCCTCAAGTGCAGCACCCTCGCTGTCACGTCGAACATTTAGTTCGTACCCAAGCAGTGCACTCATGTGCAGATAAAACCAGGCCCGAATCAGTACCAGTGGCACCGTTCGCACATCTAATGCCGCCAGTACCTCCTGAAGAAGTTCAAACCACTCTGGCTCATCAACTGTCTCGCTTGCCCGAGCAACTTGTGCAATTACCTCGTAGCCAAAACTAAGTCGTGCGTAATCCTCAATAATGTGTCGATAAAAATGAATAAGTTTTGCAGATGTCACAATCCCTAAGTCACCCCGCCCCTGGCCAATCACCACATCACTGACCGCGAATAGCTCGATACCCCCCGCAAGCTTACTCTTCTCCCTTCTCACACCCCGTGCTATAACAGATCGGCGACCATTTGGCGTTAGTAACTGAAGAATCCTATCAGCTTCGCCATAATTTGTGCGACGAAGGACAATTGCTCGGGTTCGTTCGGTCTTCATTACTGACACACCGCCTTTACGGCAACCTGCAAGGCATCCGCCTCCATTGTTGCCTTGTCAATAACACGCTTTACATTATAGGCAGCAAGGTGTGCGACGCTGAATTGCTCTGCAAGCCCCGTGCAAAGAATCACCGGGATACGTCGAGTATCGTCGTAGGATTGCAGTTCGTTAAGAAGCGTAAAAACCGTTGAGCCAGTTAATAATACGTCAGCGATGATAACATCAGGGGGTGTCTGGTCGACTGCATCAATGGCCTCAAGTGCATTTCGTGCAATCACCACATCGTGCCCCTCATCCATCAGCACATCCGCCTGAAGTTCACCAAGCCACGGATCGTCTTCTATAATAAGAACCTGCACGTGCATACCGCCCTATAAAAACCGTAGTTGGGTTGATGCCTGAAGGTCAACGTAAAACGTCGCCCCGTCTTTGTGACGGACCACGCCAATGTCACCATTCATCAACTCTGCAAACTGTTGTGCCAACAACAGACCAAGGCCACTACTCTCAGGGCGTGCATGTACTGGCTGAGGTGATCGTTTCATCTTCTTCTGAAGTGATACCCATAGATCGCTTGAAAGTGCCGGACCGTAATCACGCACACCAATACGTACAAGCCCCGCCTTCTTCAATGCAGTAATTTGCATGTGCACAGGGGTGCCCGGCGTACTATAATGCAGTGCGTTGTCGCTAAATCCAATAATAATGCGTCGCAGTAGATCGCGGTTAGCAACAAGAAGTAGTGGGTGTTTGCGGCCATGCACTTTTACCTGTTTTCCATGCGCCTCAAAAAGTGGCGTTAACTCTGCAACAATATCATGACAAATTTGCTCAGGATTCACTGGCTCGAGTGTAAAAAGAGCCCCGTCCTCAAGCCGAGCCGCTCTTGTAATATTACTTGTCAGCCGAAGCCCCCGCTCTACCGTCATGCGAGCTTGCATAAGTGCCTTTGCACGTTGTGCATCGGTGCTATCAGGAGACTCCAGTCGCAGCAAGAGCTGTCGGACAAGTGCAAATGGAGCCTTTAGCTCATGGGCAGCCGCAACAACCGAAGGGATGGTAAATGACTCGTAGGACACACTGCCTACACCCCTATCAGTAGACGCCTCTGACGTACGCTCCCCTCTCTTATTCATAGCTCTAGTGTAGCACTGAATGAACTGAACAGGCAAAGATAAGCGGTGTGAAAAATGAATTACTTGTTGAAGGTAATCGTTTGAATAAGTGCATCAAAATCGGCACGAAATACTTCGGCGTCTGTACGAATAGTAACCGTCTTGTCACGAATCTTGAACACCACAGCAGATCCCTTTATATCCTTTGTGAACATGCCGTCAAACCGCGTACCGTTTTGGTCATCAGCCTTTACTGGAGACGACACAAGCTCTGACTTCCGCACTTTTTCTTTGTATGTATCAAGAACTTTATCGTAATCTTTTTCTTCAATAAGAATCCTAAGGGCAAACTGCTGCGTGCTCACGTCAACAGGAGGAACGACAACGGGGTTTAGATACGCCTCATAGGCCCCGCCTTTCAGTGCGTCCTCTGCAATATACGTGCTCCATGTCTTTGGGTACTTAAATGAAAGCCGGCCATAATCATCAGGACCGACAAATAGACGGTTTGGCTCTTTTTCCTGCTCAAGGAATGCAGCCGCATCTTTATCTGCCTGAGTTTTTACTGCCTCTGAGACTGCGGCAGTCACTTTACTGTCAGTGTTATCCCGCTGATCGATATACTGAAGCACCGCCCATACAAACCCAGCAGCAAGCAGTACCGCAATAACAATTGCCGCAATACCTATAATCATCCAGTGCTTCGCCGGCTTTGGCGGTACTACATAAGGTGATTGGCCCGCAGGCTGCATTTGCTGATAAGACGGTTGGGTTGCCGAAGCTTGAGGCTGAGGCTGCTGTACAGGTGCACCTGGTGCGGCATTGTAGAGTGGCTCGGGCTGAGCGTACTGCCCGCCCTGTGGCACATCAAACCCGCCCTGCTGTGGTTGATTATTTTGTGGCTGCTGACGAAAAGGATCTTGCGGATTCATACTTATGCTTATTATACGTTATGACGGGTTTATGTAAAGTAACCTTACGTCGCCTACTACGAGACGTCCTCGAAGCGCTGGCGAATAACAGAAATGTCATTCTTCAGCCCATCAAGCTTCTTCTCTATTACCTCGGCAAGTGCTTCGGCTTCAGCATACCGCATGGCCGCCTGCTCAAGGGTAAATTCATCACCCTGAAACCATGCCATCAAGAGCGATAGCCGTTCGAGGTCTTCTTGAACAGTCGTCTCAGTGTCACTTCCTTGAACATCTTTTTTACTCATTATGACCCTCCTTTGTTTTTTCTCTTACTGTATCTACCGTGACATCAATATAGTGCGAACCCGTCTCGATCTCTAGCCGCTTGCCCGCCGCAACGGTACCGCGAACAATTGCGTACCCCTGACGCAGTACCGACTGGGGATTCACCTGATTAATTGCCACCCGTAGTGATACCAGTCGCACCCGTGCCGACTCAAGCCGTTCAGCAATACGCGAATATGCATGTCGCATAATTTCCCTGTTCTGGGACACATACTCATCAATACGCCGCACAAGAATACTCCCGCCATATATCACCTGCTGACGAACCCCTCTAATAATTTCCTGTTTGTCGGGCACAACAATTTTCGCAGCATCTGTTGGCGTTGCGGCACGGACATCTGCCACCATATCCGCAAGTGTATGATCCACCTCGTGACCAACACCAACCAGTGTCGGGATGCGACTTGAGGCAATTGCCCTTGCAAGCTGCTCGTCATTAAAGGCCATCAAATCTTCGCTCGCACCACCGCCACGTATAATAACAAGAATGTCAGGCAGGTCATCGCGCCCGTTCATATACCGAACCGCTCCAATCATCTGATCCGCGGCACCATCACCCTGTACCTGCGTATGGGCAACAGTCACCTTTACGCCGCCCCACCGTTGATTCAGAATTGTCGAAAAGTCCGCAAAAGCGGCAGATTCAGCACTGGTAATCACCCCGATATGACTGGGGACTTTCGGAAGTATCCGTTTGCGTTCCGGCGAAAAAAGCCCCTCGGCCTCTAGCTTTGCCTTAAGAAGCTCAAACCCCTTCTTAATAGAGCCTTCACCAACAAGGGCAACCGTTCGGACAGTAAGGTTGAAATACCCTTTCACCCCCAACTTTGGTTGCGCCACCACAGTCACCTGCATGCCGTCCTCAAGCGGCACCCTTAGTTGAAATACTGTCATAAAGCAGTTAACAACCGCCCCTTCATCCTTCAGCTTAAAACTCGCCCACTTGCCCTGGTTTACTCTAAACTCGCTCACCTCCCCAACCACCGCGACGGTTGGATAGGCATATTCCAGCGTCTGATTGACGACGGCAACGAAATCGCTAACGGATAACTTTACGGGTTCCATTGTTCGCAAGCGTTAATTGATAGAAGAAATACCCAAATACGACAGTTCCCGCCAAAAGCGTCACCCGTGCAAGCAACGTTCCAGCAATAGCCACCTCTGGTGTGACACCACTTGCTGCCAAGAACATCACCATAATCGTCTCGTACACACCGGCACCCCCCGGTGTTACCGCCACGGCACTGGTAATGGACGCAATGCCAAATGCAATGAAGAGTAGTGATGGGTCGAGCATAAATCCAAGCGACGCAAATGCCACCCAGAGCAAGGCAACGTCCAGGACGTTCGCAATAAGTGCCCATATAAACGGAACAACAAGGATTTTCCTGTCCTTTCGAACCCCCTCATAATCATCATGCAACCCTTCAAAGAAACCAAGCACAACAGGTGCCTCGACAACCTGCTTTTTCTTTCCCGCAGTAAAGAACCGTACGACGGTATTTATTTTTTGCGTCACCCATGCAGAGAATCGGGTCAGACGTCGCCTATCTTTCACAAGCCATATAATTGTAATCGTCGCCCCTATCGCAAGCACCGTTAACGCAACAGCAATAAGCACCATTGCACGGTCAACCTGATGATTCAGCGTCAAAATAAGCAACGCCACCATCATCAATACAACAAAACTAATAAATGTCAGGGCAAAGCGAATGATCTGGGCCATTGTTGAGCGTGCAACCGACACCTTGTACTTACTCAAGACCCACGCAAGATACGAAAAGCCTGCCGCTCCGCCACTGGGCAATACATGGTTGACGAAATTAAGCTCAAGAGCAAGCCTTGTCATACCCCAGTGCGACATGGTTTTCAGCTCACCCTTCCTGCGAAGGTACGAGAAGATCATACCGCCTGTTGCGTAGTAACTAAAGAACTGGATAGGAATAAGGAGTGCAAGAATCCAAAGATTCACCTTCCCCAGAAGCCCCCACGCCTCGCTAATCTCGGGCCACGCAAAAAAAATAACAATTGTTAAGAGAAAAATTGTAACAATAGTAAGCCACCCGCGAAACGACAACTTCTTCATACCTTCAGTATAACACCTTCGCGACAAAGACTGATAAGTGATATACTAATGATATGTATATCGCTCTTTTAGGCCGACAACCCGAGCTCTCAATAGCAGAAGTTGAACGCCTCTTCACTCAAACACGCTGGTTTTCACAATCTGCGGCACTTTTCGAAAGCACCACAACGCCAAACATCCAACGGCTTGGTGGAAGTCAAAAACTTGGCAAAGTAACGCGTACCATCAAAAGTACCGACTGGCGTACGGTAGAAAAGGAACTCCTTATCCACTACCGCCAGCAGTGGTCTCGCCACGAAGGAAAGTTCGTTTTAGGGCTGAGTGTCTACGGCGACGGCAAAACACCTTCACCAAGAGAACTCCAGAAAACAGGGCTCACCTTAAAGGGTGCCCTCAAGAAGCATGGTGTTAATGTTCGCCTTATCCCAAACAAAGAAGCGGCTCTCAGCACGGCAACGTCACACCACAACAAGCTTGGATTGTCAGCAAATAAGGTTGAACTCCTTATCATTCAAGGGAAATCAACAACCATTATCGCTGAAAGTATCGGCTCACAAAACATCACCGCACTTGCCGCCCGTGATCAAGGCCGCCCCCGCCGTGACGCCTTTGTTGGCATGCTCCCACCAAAGCTTGCTCAAATACTTATCAACTTAGCCGCTGGGAGCCCAGAAACAGAACCAGCCCTCCATAAGGACGGCTCACTTCAAATACTCGATCCATTCTGCGGCACTGGTGTACTCTTACAAGAGGCGAACCTTCTTGGCTACAATGCGTACGGCACAGATCTCTCAGAAAAAATGGTCAGCTACAGCAACGACAACCTCGCCTGGCTTAAAAGTACCCACCGTCACATCACCGCAGAGTCACGCGTTGCCCAGGGCGACGCAATGGAAACTCAATGGGACTTTTCAACCCCAACTGCAGTAGCTGCCGAGGCCTACCTTGGACAGCCCTTCAGTGCCCCACCAAGCCCCGCCAAACTCAAAGAAGTTCAAGGAAATTGTAACCACATTATTGGTAATTTCTTGAAAAATATCAGTAGCCAAGTCGCTCCTGGAACTCCCGTCGTCCTTGCCCTCCCCGCATGGCGAAGCAAAGACCTCTCGCCATACGGAAACCCCATGTTTACCCACCTTCCCCTCGTCCAGTCGCTTGATACATACGGGTTTGAACGAATCCCCCTTGAAACTGCCACCCCAGAGCAACTCCTCTACTTCCGACCAGAACAAGTGGTTGCACGGGAAATTATCATCCTAAGAAAGGTTTAGCCCCTTCCACCCTTGACGGGGTACTCTTTTTTCGGTATAATTAAACAGATTAAATGAGCATCGGGTCTGTGGCAATAAGGTCCGCAGGTGCGCTTTGTAAATAAAGATGTATTTTTTTATTTAGCCGTCATATACATGGCAGGCCGCACACCCTAACTGTCGAATCGCTCATTAAGGAGTATCATACTATGTCAAAAGTCAAAGCAGGTGGATCAAGTAAAAATATCCATAATAATGCCGGTGCACGTCTTGGCGTCAAGCGCTTCGGTGGCCAAAAGGTAAACGCAGGTGAAGTCCTCGTTCGCCAAACAGGAAGCACTAAAGTTGCAGGCCCTGGTACATTCATGAGTCGTAACTACACAATTCATGCAGCAAAAGATGGCGTCGTCACCTTCCAGAAGGTACGCAAAACTCACTTTACTGGCAAAACTGTGCCACGTACACAAGTAAGCGTCGTATAGACCCACTAACTATAAAAATCACCCCGGAAATGGGGTGATTTTTATATGTATGTGTATCTAGTTATCGCTGTGCTGCTTCAAGTCCAGCATGGCCAGCCTTTCGCGTACGAGTCTCGTCAGCAAGGCGGTATGACTCGGCTTCTGCACGTAACGCCTCTTGCTTACGACCAAACTCTTCAAGTGATCCGTAGGCAATATTACCCGTCTTGAGGTCCACAAGCTTTACGATACCCGTTTCACTGTTATACCGAGATGCGTCAAGGTTGTAGTGATACACAGAGGGCTCATCTTGCCCTAGTGGCTTATGGTATATACCCCATACTCGATGCCCAACTGACTCTTCATTCGCTTCAGTAATACCGTAATGTGCGTCAAGTTCCCTCTCGCGCTTCTCAGCATAGTCTCTTCCCTCTGGGGTATCAATCCGAGTAATTTCATTTCGTACCTGAAGCTCAGCCCCTTCTTGAATCTTAAAAAGGTCTGCCTGTCGGTACCGCTTTTCCATAACTTCACCGGTTGGTAGTGACTTCTGTACTGTAATAATTTCTCCAGAGATATCAGCAACAGACCAACCAGCCTCAAGTCCACTCCCGCTTCGCTGCACGACAACTGGCTCTCCAACCTCAAACGAAAGGAAGTTTTCCTGCTCTTGCTTGGCTTCAAGGGCCCCCTGTGCGTCTACCTTCGCTCGGGCTATCTCCTCCGGTGTTGGCTTGAAAAAATCTTGGTTACGTTCGCTCATTGTAGGTACCGCTTATGTTTGTTTTGATGCTCTTTAATACTTTAATTATAGCATAAGCTTTACAAAAAAGCAATACCCTGTGCGGGTATTGCTTTAGTAAACGAAGGGTGTGTATGCACTATGCGTCGGCAGCAACACCAAGATGGTGGCGAACGCGATCGACGACATCGCCAATAACTACCTGGGATTTCACGAGGTACTCATCGACGCCAAGTGTTTCCGCGCGCTCTTTATCTTTAGGCTGGCTAAGTGCTGTAAGCATTATGACATGCATATTTGCTGTATCCGGCGTATTGCGTAGGATATCAAGCACATCAAAGCCACTGATCTTAGGCATCATAGCATCAAGCAAAATAAGATCTGGCTTAAACCGTACAGCCTCTGACAATGCCTCTTCACCATTACTTGCCCACTGTGTCTCGAAGCCTTCTATCTCAAGGCGAGACTTATACACACCCGCAAGTGCTTCGTCGTCCTCTACAAGAAGAATTTTCTTTTTTACCTGTTCCATACCTGTTATTGTACTATGACGCCAAGATAAGCACAAGCAGGCTTATTCAAGCACCAAGGCCTCTGCTTTTGATCGTTGTGGGTCGCGACCGGCATTTATGTCGTCTACGGTTCGCTTCACCTCTACGTCTGGAACTATACCCTTTTCTGATATATTACTTCCACCGGGAGTGTACCACCGGGCAACGGTTACCTTTAGAAGTGCATTATTTGGAAGCGATATAAGCTGCTGGACACTTCCCTTCCCGTACGTGGTGTCACCAACTATCTTTGCGATGCCGTGGTCACGGAGTGCACCAGCAACAATTTCACTAGCACTGGCACTACTTTGGTTCACAAGCACTACTGTCGCAACCCCGTCAAGAATCGCATCATTGCCCGTACGGAGCTCGCTTGTCACTTTACTCCCCTTGCGTTCAGTAACGACAATTTTGTCGTTAAGCCATATGCCGGAAAGTTCTTTTGCGGCAGTCACATATCCGCCACCGTTACCCCGGAGGTCTAGGATGACACCCTTCACACCAGCATCCTTGAACTCTCTTGCGATCTTTCGGGCAAGTGAGCCGGTCTCGTTATCAAAACGAGTAACTGTCATAGTGCCAATACCATCTTTGACTGCTCCGTAGGCACTTGGATTATTAACCTCCTCCCTTGTTACAGAGAGTTCAAGATCGTCAGCCTGTCGAAGAATAGTAAGCTTTACTGTTGTGCCAGCCTCGCCACGAATTGTACCCACAACCTGATTGAGTGACTTCCCTTCGGTAGATTCGTCGTTGACACTGATTATAATATCGCCAACCTGAACACCAGCACGTTCTGCCGGATTGTCCTTCAGGACACGTTCGACATACGGAGCTCCGCTTCTTGTACTAAGCTCTACACCTATACCGCCACCTATTGAACCGTTCAAGGTATCGTTAAACTGCTCGTTTTCTTTCGCATTTAAGTACACTGTGTATGGATCGCCGGCCGCATCGACAAGCCCACGGTTTGCACCCTCTATAAGGGCTTCTCTATCAAGTGTGCCGTCAAAATTCTGGCTCAACTTTTCATATGTTGTCTGAACACTGCTGAGATCGAGGGTGTCAGTGTGAAACAATGGCGAAGTGCTTCCAGGAAGAAGCCGCACAGAAAGTGCACCTGCAACAAAAGCTAGTCCACCGACAACCAGTAAGACCATAAGGCGACCAACCGGTGCCCCTCTTTTGACCTTATGCTGCCGCTCGCGCCGTGGCGATACATACGGCACGTCTTGCTTATCGCCCATGTGTTTTCTCCCTTGAAGATTATCTTCTCTATCTACTTATTGTATCACGCAGCAAAACAAAAAAAGCACCGCTACGGGTGCTTTTTCGTTGTAATCTTTTCAAAGATGCACTGTGGTTAAAAGTAGATGTAGTAGTCGTATGCAGAGGGAGATACGTTATACATCTCACTGTAGTGGCCCCATCCTGAGCCACCAGCGTTGTAGTAGTTGTACTGGCTGATGTTAATAGTACCGTTACCGTTGACGCTCTCTACCCACACAACGTGACCATACTGACCGGCCATCATAACACCGACAGATCCTGCACGTGGCGAACTACTTACCGGAATGCCAGCGGCGCGTGCATTTGCTGGCCATTGGTTGGCATTACCACGACCACCCCAGTACGGCATGTAACCGTTTTTCTGGAAAACCTTCCAGGCTGTGTAGCTCACACATTGACGCGAGTACATTCCCCATGGATCAACAAGTGGAGCATAGTAGTTTGAACCTGCAAGGTACGCTGGGTATCCACCCTTATTAGGGTCTCCGGCAGATATATTTCCAGCACTTCCGCCACCATTTGCTGCACGGAGTGCACGTTCAATTGCCGCCTGCTGTTCACGCTGAAGCTGTTCCTTCTTTGCGGTACTTCCCTCTGAGAGCTTGCGATACTCGGCTTCATCACCCCTTGTTTCAGACAGGAGGGTTGCCTGCTCGCGTTCTTTTTGTGCAAGCTGATCACGCTGTGCTTTTTCATCAGCAAGTACGGCCTCGACATCTTTACGTTGCTGTTCAAGCTGCACCTTTAGTGCCTTAATTTCAGTAATCGTTGTTGTCACCTGGTCACGGACAACAGACCGATACTCTTGCTTATCAAGGTAATCTGTAATGCCATTGCTACTTGCAAGCATTTCTATTGGCGTGACAGAGTCGTCTACGTAAATATCCGCCACAACCTTACCAAGGGCATCTTTGTTCTGGCTGATCTTCTTTTCATTGGCGACAATCTCATCAGTAAGCTGATTGTATTTTGCCTGGCTAATATCTACCTTTGCTTGAATGGCCGCCTTCTCGTTATTGATGCGACTCACTTCCCTACTGAGGGTATCGGCTTCACCCGCAAGGCGTGCAGCTTCGCTATCAAAGCGACTAATGTCCGCTTCAAGTGCTTTTATGCGTGCCTCGTAGTTGTTAGCTTTTGCATTAAATGCAACAAAAAGTGAAATCGACAAGATAAGAATGATAGATGCCGCAACATACAAAGCGGGCTTAATACGAGAGTGTGAAGCTGGTGTGGTGGATATCAGTTTCATAACTAAGCTAATTATAGCATAAGCGGTATTGCTTGGTCAATAGCTTATAACTAATCCATTGTCGGCTTTAGGTACCGGTGCGTTGCAAATAGTGATGATACAACCCCAATAACCGAACCGATAGCAATCATAGCAAGGGCAACAAACCCAATGTAATTCTGCAGAAGTGTGAGCGTTGCCTCGATATAGATATCGTTCGCACTGAGTGTTGGTGCGATGGTAATAACCAGGAACATGCCAATGCCCGTTGCTATAACCGCAGCAATAACACCATACATCATAGCTTCGATAAGGAATGGGCCACGAATAAATGACCGGTCCGCCCCAATAAGTTTCATCATGTGAATTTCTTCACGGCGGTTAAAGATAGCCATGCGGATGGTGTTGAAGATGATGAGCATTGAAATACCGGTAAATAGTGCACCAACGACAAGCCCAGTGGTTTGTGCAAAACTAACGGCTTGTGCAATAGTATCGATAGCAACCCTTCGCTCCCCCGCAAATGATGCCGGGCGACTTGACTGGTCTTTCACAAGTTGACTGTTCTCAACATAGGCCGCAAGAGAAGCTGTATCATTGATATCCTCAAGTGCAACACTTATTGTCCACGGAAGTTGACTGTTCATCTCTTTGAGTGCATCAAGGTACTCTTGGTTTGACTTGTTGTCGTTAACGACCTTCTGGTATGCATCACTTGGACTGCTTACAGTTACCCCTTCGACGTCAGGGATCTGCTTAATCTCGGAGACAACTGTATCGACATCATCCTGAGTAGTGTCTGTCTTTAGATAGATTGAAATTCCAACGTTGTCACTAATTTTATCGCCAGTATCGACTAGGACGTTGCGTGCAACAAAGGTTGAGAATATAACCAAAAGCGTAATTGTCATAATTGCCGTTGCAGCAACCGTCAGCCATGCATTTCGGCTAAAATTATTTACACCATAGCGGCACATCCGAACAAAGGTAATCCATTGCCGGCGGCGCGTTTTTTGCTGAGAGAGCGTTTTTGAGTCTACTTTTTTCCTTGCCATAATACGTCGTACGCCAAATTATTGACGGTAACTCCCCTCTGCTTGGTCGCTTGCGATCTTCCCGTCTTCCATTGTAAGAACGCGTCGCTTCAATTTGTTGACAATATCTGCATTATGCGTCGTCAGAAGAACAGTGGTGCCGTATTTATTGATCTTCTCTAGGAGGCGGACGATGTCCCAGGTGTTCTTGGGGTCAAGGTTACCTGTTGGCTCGTCGGCGATAAGAATTTTTGGCTGACGAACAATAGCACGAGCAATAGCAACACGTTGACGTTCACCGCCAGAGAGTTGCCGTGGAAAGTTTTTCTCTTTTCCGGTAAGCCCCACAAGGTCGATAACTTTAGGAACGGTGCTTTTGATTTCCCTGCTTGTCATGCCGGCAATTTCAAGTGCGAAAGCGACATTCTCGAATACGGTGCGTTGAGGAAGGAGCTTAAAATCTTGGAATACCACACCAATCTTGCGGCGCAAGAGTGGAATCTGGGAATCTTTTAGGGTGTCGTAATCTATACCACCGACAACAATTTTTCCTGCCGTAGGCTTCTCTTCGCGCGTGAGAAGCTTAAGAAGTGTCGACTTACCCGCCCCTGATGAACCAACAATAATAACAAACTCACGAGGTTCAACAAAAAGGCTTACCCTATTGAGTGCTGGTGCAAGGTCTTTTCCGTATGTTTTTGTGACGCGATCTAGAAGAATCATTTGCTTTAGTATACCATAAGCGGCTTAAAGCATTCCAGACCTATCAGATGCGAACCGTTGTAAGAAATGCTTCAATAAACCCGTCAAGGTCGCCGTCAAGAACACCTTGAGCATTATTTGTTTCGTGTTTCGTTCGCGTGTCCTTTACAAGCGTGTATGGATGCAGAACGTAGTTGCGTATTTGTGCACCCCACCCTGCGGACTCTCCCGCACGAAGTTCGGCAGTTGACTGAGCATGCTGTTCAAGTTGTAGTTGCGCAAGCTTCGAGCGAAGCAATTTCATCGCGGTCTCTTTGTTCTGAAGCTGTGATCGCTCGTTTTGAATTGCGACCACCGTATTTGTTGGCAGGTGCGTGATGCGGACTGCAGAATCGGTAGTGTTTACCGACTGACCGCCATGGCCACCGGCTCGATAGACGTCAATCTTAAGATCCTTTTCGTCAATACGCACTTCTTCTGGAGTGTCAATTTTTGGAAGTACCTCCACAAGTGCAAAGCTTGTCTGGCGTAGGTTGTCGCTATTAAACGGACTGAGGCGAACAAGACGATGAACACCATGTTCGGATTTTAACTTTCCGTAGGCAAACGGGCCACTTACCTCTACGACAGATGATTTAAGCCCAGCTTCTTCACCCGAGGTTCGCTCAAGGGCGATGGTCGACATATCGGCCCTCTCTGCCCAACGAAGGTACATACGTTCAAGCATCTCTGTCCAGTCTTGAGCATCAGTTCCACCCGCACCGGCACTAAGCCGGATAATTGCATCGTGGTCGTCGTACTCACCTGTGTACAGGAGGTCTTTTCGAAGGTGCTGGTACTCATGCTCGAGTGCGGTGATTTGCTGGTCAAACTCTGGTGCAAGCTCGTCATCGCCAAGCTCCATAAATTCACCGATGTCAGCCACCTGCGCTTGAAGCGTTTGCCATGGCTCGATGGCTTTTTTCAGTGCGGAAAGTTGCCGGCTAACATCTTGGGCGTAATCGGGATTATTCCATATCTCGGATACGGAGAGTTGCTGTTCAAGCTCCAGCATTCGGGAGGTCTTTTCGTCTATACGAAGTGTTGTAAGTGCTACGTCAATATGTGAAGCTAGGGTTTCGCAGCGTTTCTGAAGGGGTTGCATATACCCCTAGTATAACAGGTTCACTGCGGCAATAAATTGCTCGCCCCTGTCTTCGTAGTTCTTAAACTGACCAAAACTTGCACACGCTGGTGTAAGGATGACAACATCCCCGGCCTCGGCTGCGTCATGGGCGTTCTGGACAACGTCGTGCAGCGATACCCCTGGAAGGTATTCAAACTGACTAAAACCAGTAGCCTGTAGTGCAGCTGCGATCGCAGCCCCCTCGTCACCGATAAGAAGCACCTTCTTTACGTGCGACGTATCTTGTGCAATAACCTGTGCTAGCTCTGTAAAATCTGCACCTTTAGAAGAGCCGCCCAGTATAAGAACCTTGGGTGACGAAAAAGATGCGATTGCTGCAAGTGCACTGCCAGGTGTTGTTGCGATACTGTCGTCGTAATACTGCACACCAGAAACATCCCGAACAAACTTAAGGCGATGCGGGAGGCCCTCGAAGCCTCGCAGCCCCTCTGCGATGATTTCTGGGTCTTGTACCCAAGGCCATACAGCCGTTAGTGCCGCACAGGCATTATCTTTGTTGTGATTGCCCGGAAGGAGCAGGTTATCAGTGTGGCATAGCTGCTGCTCACCGTAGAAGAAATACTCACCCTGTACATGGGCACCTCGTGGTGACGGATACGGGAGGCGCTGCCCTACAGACTGCAAAGCAATTTCTGCCGCCCATTGGTTTCGCGTATTGTACACAACCCTATCGGTTGTAATCTGCAGCGATGCAATGCGTGCCTTGGCCGCAACGTACGAAGCGAAGTCAGGGTGGACATCAAGATGGTCTGGTTCTATATGAAGCACGACCGCAACATGCGGTGATCGTTGGATATCCCATAGCTGAAAACTTGATAGCTCATAGACAACCAGGTCATCGGCAGTTATTTCAGGAAGTACACCAAGAGAAGGAACGCCAATATTGCCAACAAGCCACACCCGTTTCCCTGCGGCACGAAGTATTGACGCAATAAGACTTGCCGTCGTCCCCTTCCCCTTAGAGCCCGTCACGCCAATAATTGGCGCGGGACACTTGTCGAAGAATTCGTTTGTCGCCGACCATACCCTACCATCAGTAACAATACGGTCAGGAGAAAGACCCGCAGTCCGCACCACCATATCAAAACCATTCAGCCGAGAGAATGCACCCTCACCCGTTATCGTCATTGCATCGACAGGTGCCTCAACTGATGTATTTTCGTCTACAATCGTCAGTGTATGCCCCTGTTGCTGAGACCAGTAAGCGTAGTTTGCCTGCCCCTCTTTTCCGTACCCTGCAATTGCAATATTCATAGCCTTACTATATCACTCTGCTTTTGAAAAAAGTGGCTGAAGTTTTTCACTCAATTTTAGAAGCTCTTCACGATCACCACTACTGACCGCAGCAAGCGCCCACGTATTAGCATGAATAAACTCACAAGCAACGTCCTTTATCTTCTCGCGCGTCACCTTACGGAGCATGTCTGGAATTTTTTCGTAATCCTTGATTGTATCATCAGCGAAGTAGCGATGCGTGTAAAAATTACTAATCTGAGAAACTGTCTGGGCACCCATCTGGTGACGCCCCAGCCCAAATGATTTTGCAGATTCTATTTCCGCATCAGTAAGCTTGCCGTCAAGAACCACCCTGAGTTCACGAACGATAATATCGAAAAGCTGTGGGGCGGTCTCGTGGTTTACCTGCCCTGAAATATCCCACGCACTATCATAATAGCCCGCACCGCTATGCGATCCTACGTAGTATGCCAGACCCTTCGCACGTGCCTTTCCGTAAATTCGTGACGTCGCCGTGCCCGTAAGGATATGCCCAAGAGCACTCATGGCGTCAACTTCGTCATCTTCGAGTGGCCTTGGAAGCGTGAACGTCAGACCAAACGTCACATTAGATGCATCTTTACGGCGAATAATTGCCGGTGCAGCACTATGAAGTTCATCGCGCGGAATAGGAAGCCGCTCACCCTCTGGAAGCTCAAATGTTTCAAGTTGACGGATAATTTGTGCTTTCCGCCCACGTAATTTACCGGCAATAACAAAACGCATGTTGCGTGCGGTGTGTGTTCGTCGATGGTGCTCTCTGATATCAGCAAGCGTCACGTTATTGATAGTGGCAATGCTTTGGCGAAATGTCAGCACATCTTCACCTAGTAGTTGCTGGACGCGTGGCCAAAGAAGGCGATGATGATCATTAAGGTAGTTGGTCAGCTCGCTCCTGACGTTCCCCTTCTCTGCCTCAAGCTCTTTTTCGTTGAAGCGCGGCTGGCAAATGCTTAATTTTTGCAGTTCAAGAATGCGATCCCACTCAAAGTCGGCACAGTCGGACTCGTACACCATAGCAAAATCAGACGTATAGGCATTATGATAGGCTCCGTTTTTGGTAAACTCGGCTTCGAACGCCTTTTCATTGCGAAATTTTGCATTAGCCCCAAACGCCATATGCTCCATAATATGGGCAACCTGCTCTATGTCGTTATTTTTTGCATAACGATTTCCCGCCCTAAAGTGAAACTGCATACTCATAACGGTTGCACCGGGGACGTGAATCAAAAGCCCTCGTGCTCCATTTTTCAGGCGCACTTCCTCTACTGTATGTTTCATGGAATGTTAGCGCCTGCCTGACTTCTTGTTTTGACGCTGATTCTTCTTTTTCTTGCGTTGAGCATTTTTCTTGTGACGTGCATCGCTTGGATTTTCAGCCTTCTTGGTCTTGAAATCATCATCTCGAGACTTTTCACCCAGTACGATGTCATTTACGCCCTTTTCTACTGCACCTTCGGCAAGACGCGTAAGTTCGGTTTCGTGGTCTTCGGCAGCACGTGCAACGGCATCGCGGGCGGTAACGTGCATGATGGCACGAATAACCTCTTCACGAAGTGTTGCCTGGAGGCTTGCGAAGAGTTTCTGTGACTCTGCGCGGTATTCTACAAGCGGATCGCGCTGACCAATACTTCGCCAGTGAATACCTTCGCGGAGGTGTTGCATGTTTTCAAGGTGCTGCATCCAGAGGGTATCAAGTACCTGTAGGTACACTTCACGCTCTACCTTACGCATAACATCTGCCTCGACTTCATCTTCCTTGGCTTGGTAGAGCTTCTTGACCGCCTTCATTGCAGCGTCAAACCGAGCCTTGTCACGCTTCTCTGCACCAATAGCGTGGATTTTCTTCTCGCTTATTGGGAACATTTCAGTAAATTCAACGTCGAAGTTCTTGTTATTCTTCGCAGGAACAAGTGTAAGCTCACGTACTTTTTCTTCGATAAGACGTTCAATTTCTGTACGAATATCTTGACCCTCAAGGATTTTTCGACGAATAGTGTAGACAACGCGGCGGTGTCGGTTGATTACGTTGTCATACTGGACGACATTCTTTCGGTTATCAAAATTATACCCCTCGACACGCTTCTGTGCAGCCTCAAGTGTCTTCGATGCCATCTTGTGCTGGATTGGCGTTTCATCGTCAACACCAATGCGTGTCATCAATGCAGCAATACGCTCACCCTGGAAGATTCGCATAAGATCGTCCTCTGTAGAGACGTAGAACTGGGTGATACCAGGATCGCCCTGACGACCACCGCGACCACGAAGCTGATTGTCAATACGGCGAGATTCATGGCGTTCAGAACCAATCACGACAAGGCCGCCAAGTTCCTTCACCCCTTCGCCAAGTTTGATATCGGTACCACGACCGGCAATGTTAGTAGCAAGTGTCACGGCACCCTTTTCACCGGCTTTTTCAATAATAGCCGCTTCACGTTCGTTATTTTTTGCATTCAAAATCTCGTACGGAACACCTTCTTTTTCAAGGTGTCGGGCAATGAGTTCGTTTTTTGCAATTGAAGCAGACCCGACAAGTACAGGACGACCCGCCGCGTGGTGCTCTTTAATAGTATCTGCAATTGCCTTGAGCTTTGCTTTTTCAGTCCTGAAGATGAGGTCTTCACGGTCTTCACGGGCAATTGGGCGGTTTGATGGAATCTGGACTACATCAAGTTTATAAATTTGCTGGAACTCTTCTGCTTCCGTAAACGCAGTACCGGTCATACCAGAGAGCTTTTTGTAGAGGCGGAAGTAGTTCTGGAATGAGACTGTTGCAAGCGTCATGCTTTCTTGGAGAATGTCGACATGCTCTTTAGCTTCAATTGCCTGGTGAAGCCCCTCGTTGTAGCGACGGCCCTGCATAAGACGACCCGTAAACTCGTCGACAATTATAACTTCACCGTCAGTTGTGACTACGTAATCTTTGTCACGCTTGAAAAGTGTTTGTGCACGAAGTGCCTGATCAAGGTGATAAACAGAGCGAACATACTCTGGACTGTAGAGGTTTTTTACACCAAGCATCTTCTGGACTTTATCGACGCCATCTTCTGTCAGTGCAACCATTTTTCGCTTTTCGTCGACAACGTAATCTTCTGGGGTAAGTTTAGCGGCAACACGTGCAAATTGCTCGTAGCTTTCAGGGTTTTCACTTGCAGGTGCACTAATAATAAGTGGTGTTCGTGCTTCGTCAATAAGAATAGAGTCAACTTCGTCAACAATTGCGAAGTTCAATTCACGCTGACGAAGCAACTCTACTTCATTCACCATGTTATCGCGGAGGTAGTCGAAGCCAAATTCGTTGTTTGTTCCGTAGGTAATATCTGCCGCATACGCCTCCTTGCGGGTTGCAGGGCGAAGCTTCTTCATACGAGGATCAGTCATGGTCTCGTTGTTGTATTCAGGATCGAAAATGAATGATGCCTCGTTAATGATGACACCGACGCTCATTCCAAGAAAGTGATAGACTTCACTCATCCAGCCAGCGTCACGCTGTGCAAGGTAGTCATTAACAGTAACAACGTGGACACCCTTTTCTTCAAGTGCATTAAGGAACACAGGTGCGGTTGCAACAAGCGTCTTACCTTCACCGGTTTTCATTTCAGCAACATTCCCCTCGTGAAGTGCAATACCACCAATAAGCTGCACGTCGAAGTGCCGCATACCAAGAACGCGATCAGCTGCTTCACGGACGAGTGCAAATGCATCAGGGAGAATGGTATCGAGTGTGACACCTTTCTTAGAAAGACGCTTCTTCAAAACTGCAGTTTGCTTCTTGAGTTCGGTCTTTGTCATTTTCTTGTATGTATCAGAGAGTAGATTGATCTCAGCGACTTTTTTCTCAAGCCGTTTAATAATCTTCTTCTGTGGGTCACCAAAAACTTTAGTGAGTGCCTTTTGCCGTGAAACTGCCATTATGTTCTCTACCCCGCCTTTCAGGAAATCAATTCGGTATACTACTTATTTATAGTATACGATTATGGGGGTGGGAGTGCAAGAACTTAGAGGGGTGTTTAGTTACGCCGCCTCGGCAAGTTTTCGCTTTTGGACCTCGGTCTTGTATTTACGGAGCTGAGAAACAAGCTTCGCTTCAACAATATCAACTGCTGCCATCATATTCATTGTGGTGTCATGTGCAGTAATAACACGCCCTGGCACCTGAAGGATGACCTCCACCTCGTACTTATTACCGTGATCCCTATTAACCTCACGGAGCTTTACGTCCGCCACCATGGATTTGCGTGCATGGAGCGGGACAAATTTATCGAGTTTTCCTATTTTTTCAATGACGTATTTTTTTGTTTTTTCCGTCATGTCATATTTAGTAGCTGTGATGTCAATTGATGCAATCATATCGTCCCTCCTGATTGGATTGATAGATAGTCTTATTATAGCATTTAAAGAGGTTTCGTAGGACCGAAGGATGCCGAATTATTAGGCGTTCCCACCCACGACCAGCCAGGGGTGTTACCGTCGCCGTACGAATATAACACCGGCCCGTCTGTCACCATTAACCCGGTTCCATCAAGTGTGGAGGTACTTGCCCAGTTTACTGCACCATTTGACGTGTTGGCATTGGAGTCGCAAACCAGCCTTACCGACGTCACACCAGCTGGGGTAGTGTAAACATAGGATATGCGCGTCCATTGCGAAGCTGGGCCATAGGATGAAGGGCTCGCTCTTCGTGCGGTTGAAAACGCCACGCCAGGCGAAGCGTACTGGTATACGCCAATTTCAAAATTTCTATTTACCGATGGACGGACATAGCACGAAATTGTTATTGACTGCCCCGACACCACTGCGAGGCCGCTCGGAGGACCGTTATCAAATCCAGTGTCGCCAGAATTGGCAATTGCCGCAGGGGCAACAGACCAGGTCTTACGTATATAGCTAGTGAGAGTGGGGGTAGGTAACCCAGAGGCTGCCACACCCGTGACGTAACCTACGGACGCCGGGCTAGTACCCGCCCAGCGACTGGTATTCCAGGCAGCACCAGCACCAGAAGCGTTCAGGGTGGCTGCACCAGGGTCTATGGCAAGATTCTTAACACACCGCCCTTGTACCGTCTGACCAGACTGTGTAACTGCGTACGCCACTACGGGGCTTGCAGTAGTGTCGGCTACCGAGAGGCAGAATCCATTTCTGGCATCATTTACATAGTAGTTGTACGTTGCCCGAGGCGTGTCGGCTGGTAACGATACGTCCGAACGAAAACTTGATTCTATTGGGAACTGATCGCTATTGAGTGGTGCATAGGCAAGCATCTTACGGCCAGACTGACTTGCTGCCGTACTCAGTGATGAGTCCCTTGCGCGATTTTGAATACCGTTATATGCCACGATTGTAATTGCCGCAAGAATGGCGATAACGACGACGACTATCAAAAGCTCGACAATAGTAAAACCTTGTCGAGCTGTTCTTAGTCCCCCACACCGAGACGGCATTTACAAAACTTCCTTACTCCCCAGATACCCTCGTAGCACTTCGGGTACGCGGATTGTGCCATCTTCATTTTGATTATTCTCTATAATCGCAATCATGATACGCCCAAGTGCGAATGCAGTGGCATCATTGGTGTGCACAAGCTCGAGCTCACCAGTTGTGCGGCGAACACGCGTCTGCAGGCGACGAGACTGATAGTCTGTCATGTAATCGGCTGTATGTGTCTCGCGGTATTGATCTTGACCAGGAAGCCACGCCTCCATGTCGATACCGCGAGCATTTGGCTTGCCTATGTCAGCGGTACATTTCTGGATAACGCGATATGGGATAGCGAGTGAGCTCAAAAGATACTCTTGAATTGCAACAAAAAGATGGTGTTCGGCAAGGCCTGTATCACCTGTCGTGAACGATTCAAGCTCGAGCTTGTCAAACTGGTGCATACGAAGAATCCCCTCCATATCCTTGCCATACGTCCCCGCTTCACGACGGAAACTGGTTGCGTAGCCAACGTAGCGAATTGGGAACTCGGCTTCATCTATAATTTCACCGGCGTGCATGCTTCCCATGACGTGCTCTGCACTTCCCTGTAGCCACAAATCATCGCCCTCTAGTTTATAACGATCATCTCGCGGCTCAAGGCGATCCATGGCGTCGTACAAATCCGTACGGATCATAAATGGTGGAAGTACGGGTACAAATGGCTTGAGCGAAATACCATCCAATCCTGCACCAGTAGCAATATCCTTTAGCTTATCCTCATCCGAAAGCGTATCAAGGACAAACTGTACAATTGCAAACTGAAGCTGCACCAGCCCACCCTTAAGGTACGCGAAGCGGCTTCCGGCAACCTTTGCGGCACGCTCTTTATCAATCCATCCACGCTGCTCGGCAATCTGATAGTGATTCCGTGGCGTAAATGAAAATTGCGTTGACTCCCCCACTGTCTTAGAAACGACGTTCTCGTCTTCGCTTTTGCCAAATGGCACATCTTCAAGAGCCATATTTGGGACTGCCTTTTGTAATGCAAGCACTTCGCTCTCAAGAAGCGTTAAATCAGGCTCTAGCTCGGCAATTTTTGCTTTTATAGTACGGCCTTCATCAATTACGTTTTGATCGGGGCGTCCGCCACCCCTCAGTTTTGCCGCATGGGCATTACGCTGTTCGCGAAGTTCATCTACCCGTGCAGAGAGTTCACGCCGCTCGTTGTCGCGGGCAATGAGCTGTTCAATAGAAACACTATAGCCTTTTGCCTCAGCGTTTTTCTGTACAAGCTCGTGGTTCTCTCTGATAAATCGGATATCTAACATAGTGATTATTGTATCATATTTACTCTGTACGGAGTGCCTCGATTGGGTCAAGCTTGGATGCCTTACGGGCAGGGAGGATCCCCGAGACAACCGCAACAATCATGAGCCCGCCAATAATACCAACAAACATGAGTGGCTGGAAGATAAGCAGTGATGATTCACCAAGTGAAAGTGCCTCTGTGATGAGCGGGTTCGCGACAGTACCCGCAAGAAGTGCAAGGCCAGAGCCAAGAGCACCGCCAAGGAAGCCAATCCATGCCGCCTCAAGCTTGAATAAGCGGCCGACATCACGGCGTCGCATACCAAGTGCTTTCATGAGGCCAATTTGTTGTGTTCGCTCAAGGACGGAAATATACTGCGTGTTGATAATCCCAAACACAGAGGTAAGTACCGCAAGTGCACCAAAGCCAATAAGTACCCCCATGAGGACATTAATGAACTGGAACAAGAATCCCATAAGGTCTTCTGCGGTCTGGGCAAGATATCCCTTGGCTTCGATAGCAGTCTTAACCGCCTCCGCGTTCTGCTCGTTATCAATTAGGGCAACCGCACCAATAAATGCATGCTCGAGTGGTGTACCTTTTTGCGAAAATGCATACATTTCTGCAATCGTATCACGCGAAACCTGTAGCCCCAGTGACCCTCCACCTACCGAGAGGACGGATGTCTCTGTCACCGCTACGACTTTTTGTGTATAGGTGACGTCCTTGCCTGTTACTGCATGTGCAATGACAATATCAATACTCTTGCCAATTGCACTATTTGCATCAGCAAAGCCAAATGCATCAAGGAACTCTTTAGGGATAATGACACCAGAGTCATCAAGTTGGTCGGTGTTACCGGCTGCAACCTCTACCTTGATAGACGCATTGAACGGGTCAATACTGGCTTGGTAGCGCTTCTGCCCCTCTCGTGTAACATATTTAGCCGACGTATTATAGATTGGCGTTACTTGCTCGACATGCTCGACTTTTGAGATAGTGTCAACATCAGCCTGCGTGAGCATGCGTTGAGTGAACCCACCGCCAAATGAGACCGAGGGACCCTCTATATACTCTTGTGGCTTTGTTGGATCAAACCCCTCTTCCTGCTCTGGCTGCACAAAAAGTTCGCGTACGTTAGTATTACTGCTAATTATATCTGCCGCGTACTGCCGACCGCCCTCGCCCGCCGCAAGGGCAAGTGTAATGGTAAATGCACCAACACCAATAGCAAGGCTTGTGAGAATTGTCCTGGCTTTTGCTTGGCGTAAACTTCGACCAGCTCGTCGTACCGTATCTATAAGTTTCATACAAGCTCCCCGTTGCCTTCCTGTGCAACGGTCACCGTCGCACCCTGAATATCTTCAATTTTTCCGTCTTTAATATTAATCTGAATATCACATTTTGCAGCAAGGTCTGGGTCGTGGGTGACAATTATCAATGTCACACCCTTTTCTTTATTATATGCAAAGAGCATACGCTCTACTTTTTCTCCGGTGACACTATCCAGGTTGCCTGTTGGCTCATCGGCAAAAATAATTCGTGGCTCGTTTGCAATAGCCCTTGCAACCGCAAGGCGCTGCTTTTGCCCACCAGAAAGGTTTTTTGCCTTATTCTTTATCTTGTCACTCAAATCAACCGCCTCAAGAGCGGCCTGAATACGAGCCTTCCGCTTCGGCCGAGACATCTGAGCAATTTCTAATGGCAAGCTAACGTTATCGTAAACACTTTCGTTGCCTTGTACAAAAAAGCTCTGGAAGATAAAGCCTATCTTCTCCGCCCTGAAGCGATCAACTGCCTTACTTTTTAGCCGCAGGATATCAACCCCGTCAACCAAAACTTGACCAGACTCAGGCCGGTCAAGTCCGCTCATTGCGTGCATAAGCGTTGACTTACCACTTCCTGACTTTCCAAGTATTGCAACACTTGCCCCGTCAGGAATTGTAAAGCTTACATTATCAAGTGCAAGAAATGCATTCTGTTTCTTACCATATGTCTTCGTCACATTTTTTACTTCAATCATACCTATTTCTAGTGTATCATTTTTTTATTCAAAATGCTTATGCACCCTGTTGAGTATACCTATGCGTGCTTTTGAACGTGAGCAACAAATGTATCGACATATTGCTGGAAGAGTTCTTGTGCACCATCCGCAAGGCTCCCATCTTCATTGAAAGCTCGACTTGCATCTACATACATTTCTGGCTGACCAAGAAGCTGGGTACCAAGATAGATAGCAACGTTACGTAGCTGCTGCTGCGCCTGTGTTGTCCCAAGTGGTGAAATTGACGCACCAATAATACCGGCAGGCTTTCCAGCAAATGAGTTGGAACCCCATGGGCGTGATGCCCAGTCGATAGCATTCTTTAGGACGCCACTAAAGCTACGGTTGTATTCTGGTGTCACAAAAAGAACACCGTCGGCTGATTCAACAAGCGTCTTAAGCTCTTGGGCCTCTGCAGGGAAATCTCCTTCAAGTTCGTAATTGAACAGTGGCAAATGAAGGTTGGCAAATTCAAATGTCACACCTTCTGGTAGCAGTGCTGCAAGCTTGTTTGCAAGATTTTTATTTATAGAAGCCTCACTTAGGCTCCCGACGAGAACGGCAATTTTTGTCATTCTTTCTCCTTTATTATTTAATATACCAAGTATAGCAACCATATGGTCGGGAGGCTAGTCTTTTTTCGTATTTTACAGCAAGTAAATAGCTCTCCTGGTTTTGGAGAGCTATTTACTACTTAGCCGTTCTTTTCTATGTCACCCGTATGGTGTTCGGTAAAATCAACCTGAGGGTATAACGCCTTCGTGACGTCATCATATTCTTGTCGCAGCTGCGGGAATGGGACACCTTCGCGTGCAGTAACGCCTTCGAAGATCCAAAATACGCGCTCGCTCCAACCCCATCCGCAAGCAGGTGGCATGCCGTATTCAAGCATTTCAACATAATCAATATCCAGCATCATCGCCTCTTCGTCACCCGCGTCGCGCATCCCCTGCTGCTCAACAAAGCGGTTAAGTTGATCGACGGGATCATTGAGTTCAGAAAAGCCATTCCCCAACTCTGAGCCTGCGATAACCGGCTGGAACCGCTGCACTACTTCCGGACGACCAGGTTGTGTCTTTGCAAGCGGACTAATGAAGGTAGGTGTGTTAATAAGCCAGACAGGGCCAGCAACATCCTTGCGAATATTCTTCCATAGCTTATCAATGCCACGAGCACGGTTTTCAGTCTGCTCAACCTCAAGGTTATTTGCCGTTAGTGCAGCCTTTACTTCGTCGAGCGTTGAGTTGAAAACATCAATTCCATAGCGATCCTTAATGACCGTTGCATAATCCCACACTTCCCAGGTGCCGCTCATATCAACATCAAATCCGCGGACGTTAAACTGCAACGAGCCAAATGTCTTCTGGAGGACGTCTTTATACATAGCCTCCATGAACGCCATACCGTCCTGCCAGTTTGCATACGCCCAGTACCACTCCATGGCAACATGCTCGGGGAGATGTTCATCAGAGTAGTTCTCGTTCCTGAAACGTGGACCGATGTCATACACTTTTTCAAAGCCAGCTCCAATAAGCCGCTTCAGCGGTAGCTCATGACTGATACGAAGGTAGAAATCTTGGTCAAGTGCGTCCATATGTGTCACAAATGGGTTTGCATCAGCACCACCAGTTGTGTGCTCGAGCACGGGTATGTTAACTTCTACGAAATCGTTGGCATTAAGGAAGTCACGAGTGGCCTGCCAGAACTTCGAGCGGCGAACGAACCGCTCGCGGACATCAAGATTAACATTCATGTCGACATAGCGTCGGCGCATACGCTCTTCTTTGTTTGTAAACCCGTCCACTGCACTTGGCATAGGGCGAAGGGCTTTCGTCAAAAGCCGGAATGTTTCGACGCCAATTGATACCTCTCCTGTTTTTGTTTTAATAACAGGGCCTGTTGCTTCAATAAAATCACCCGTATCAAGGAGCGGCAAGTCTTGCATGCCTAATACACCCTGGGCTGGGTCTCGGTCGGCGACGGTGCCGCGTTGCAAGAAAAGCTGCACCTCTCCAGACTGATCACGCACAACAATAAAGGCAAGTTTGCCGAACTTGCGGATGCCCATTACCCGCCCCGCAACCGTCACGGTCTGGCCTTCAAGGGTCTCAAAATTACTCTTCACCGCCGCAGTCTCGTGCGTACGATGGCTTTCGGCAGGATACGCCTCGAAGCCTAGTTCTTTTAAGTCTGCGAGCTTGCGCAGACGTTCGTTACGAAAATCTTGTAGTGTTGCCATATTTTATATAGTATACCACGGATAGGTGCCCTAGTTCACCCAGCCATGCCAAGATCCCGAGCTATTCAGGCCATAAGTGAATGAATAGCTTCCAGTGTCAAGCGTCGCCGGGCATATAGTGGTACTGGTAGTCCAGCTGGCAGTAAACTCTCTCACGCCATCCGTGGAGTAAAACACCCACGACTTGCCAGATTTTGATTTTCCAGTAACCGAAAACTTATCATTAGTATTGCTCACGCAATAATAGAAGTTATTAGTACTTAAATACGACCCTTTGCTCACCTTCACTCCCGAAACTCCCGACGGGGCTGTTGTCGTCGAGCCAGGAACCGGATACACCCCAGTCTCAGCGTATACACGCGCCACCTGCATACCAAGATTCCGTACGTCAGTCTGTATGGCATTATCATGCGTCCTGTTTGTTATACCGTTATACGACACCACTGTAATTGCCGCCAATATTGCAACAACCACCACAACAATAAGGAGTTCGACAATTGTGAAGCCTTGTTTATTTTTACCCACACTCATCACCCATGATTCTACCATAAGCAAAAACGCGGGTCAAACAACCCGCGTCTTCAGAGGTATTTATTGCACCTTACTCGACAGAGATAACTTCGTAAGCAGTGTCACCCTTTGGCGTAGAGATTGCCACCGTATCGCCAACCTTCTTGCCATACAGAGCCATGCCAATTGGCGACTCGTTACTCACCTTCCCTTCCATCGGGTTTGCCTCGACAGGCCCAACAATGGTATAGGTAAAGCTCTTCGCACCGCTCTTAAGCCCCACCTTACTTCCAAGGCCAATAGCGCCGCTTCCGCTTGATTTGATGATATCTGCGTTAGTAAGGATATCCTCGATATCGGCAATACGTGTCTCAAGGAGCCCCTGCTCTTCACGTGCTGCATCATACTCTGCGTTTTCACTGAGGTCACCGAAGTCACGTGCTTCAGAGATCTTATCTGCCACTTCACCACGGCGTGATTTTAGCTCTTCAAGCTCTTTTTCTAGCTCCGCCTTTCCTTCGGCGGTTATCTGATATGTCTTTTGAATCATTTCTCTTATTCCTTATTCATTTGCATGCACACTATATATAGCGTGTCCGCGGATAAAATTCACTCTATTTTGCTATCTTAGCAAGCAGCTGTTCAACTGTCAATTTCTCGTTCTGGTCAGATGCCTGTCGGCTAGTATACTCCAAAACCCCCTCTGCAAGCAAGCGTTCGCTTATAGTAACACGATGAGGAATACCCATAAGCTCTGCATCGGCAAACTTTGCACCGGGCCGCTCTTTACGATCATCAAACAATACCGAGACACCCGCTGCCTGAAGTTTCTCATATAATACCGTCGCCTCTTCATCAATAGCACCAATACTGACAAGGTACACCTGGAAGGGTGCGATATTCTCTGGCCAAACAAGCCCCTTATCGTCTGCAAAATGTTCTGCTATAAGCCCCATAAGGCGGCTTGGGCCTATTCCGTAGCTACCCATAAATACAGGGGTCTGCACACCAGCATCATTGACGTACGTCAGGCCAAGAGGATCGCTGAAGCGAGTGCCTAGTGTGAAAATATTCCCCACTTCGACCGCCTTCGCTTCTTCAAGCTCATCCTTGGTGACACCAAGCTCGGCAAGGATGTCATCAGTATACACCTCTTCATTAATAGCGATGCCTTTTTCGCGGTGAATATAGATAGTGTCTTCCCCTACCGGGCTGACTGTCTGAAATTCGTGGCTAAATTTAGCAAAACTTCCCCCACTTGCGAATGTCTTGAAAGTCTCATCGCCAAGGCCGAGCCGCTGGAAGATACGCAGGTACGCATCAGAAATGTGCTCGTAGAATGAATTATGCTCTTCAATATCTTTACTAAAACTATAGAGATCTTTCATCCAGAACTCTCGTCCACGCATGAGCCCGCTTTTTGATCGAAGCTCGTTGCGGAATTTTATCTGGAACTGATAGGGATACACCGGAAGATCTTTGTAGCTATTGATATAGCCTTTCATCAACTTCGTTAGAGGCTCCTCGTGCGTTGGGGCAAGCCCTAGCTCGGTACCGTTCGCTAACTTAGTTTTAAACCACACATCCATAACCGAATCATCCCAACGGCCAGAGGCTTTCCATGCGTCACTTGATTGCAACGCCGTAAGACTTATTTCATTCCCACCAATACTATCCATTTCCTCGCGGACAATCTGGATAATATTATCAAGAACCCGCCTGCCAAGAGGAAGGTATGCATACACGCCGGCCATTTCTTTATAAATATAGCCTGCACGCATTAAGAGCTGTGCGTTTTTTGCGACCTCATCAGAAGGTGCCTGTTTCAGCGTTTTCGTAAATAATTGTGTAACTCGCATTATCCTCCTAGTGTACTAAGGAACGTTGGATTTATAAAGAGGAAGTAATACGCAATACCATTCTTGAACATGTGTAGCATAATGGAAGACCAGATACTTCCAGTGAACACGCGAAGGAAACATAGGACGATACTCAGAGCAAACGTATCTACCCCAACATTCCCCTGGAAATGAGCAACAGCAAACAGCAGGCTTACAAGTAAAACAGATACCCATATCCGTATCTGGGCAGCTCTCAATTTACCGAAAAGATACCCCCTGAAAAGCACTTCCTCTGCAACTGGTGCCACAATAACAAGCCCAATAAACGCCAATACGTACTCAAAATTATTCGCAATTGATTCGTACCCTGTCACCTGCTGCTCTTCAAAATCAATCATGGGCAATAGTATCATTGCAAGCGACGAGATGATGATAGTAAGCGTAAAGTACGCCACCGCACCAATGCCAAGCCATCCGTAATCTTTTGCCTTAATCGAGCGTGAAAGCCCCAGCTGCTCTTTTGTTGTCCGGTGCCCAAGAAGCCACGGCACACCAATGACCGTAATGATAGTTATTGTATAAATAAATACGCCAACAACAGATGAGAATACTGCCTCATTTACACCCTCAAAGGATACGCCAAGTGCAATGAGTGCTTCGAGAATACCCCTAATAACCACCTGTACACCAAGAAATACCCCCATAACCCACGCAAGCAATAGCAATGCCCGAGAGGTTTTCTTCCATAGTGGATGTGCGTCTACACTTACCATAACTTCACAATATCAGAGATGGTAATAACAAGAATAAGACCGAGGAGGATCATAAAACCAATACCGTGAATAGTTTCTTCACGCTCTTTTGTGAGTGGTTTTTTCATCACCCGATACGCAGCCGTAACAAACCAACGCCCACCATCAAGTGATGGAATAGGAAGGATGTTCATAACCGCAAGGGTCAAAGAAATGATTGCCGCAAGAAAGAGCACTTGCTCAACACCGGCCTGGCTTGCAGCCGGGAAAATAGTACCAAGAATACCCACCGGACCCGCAACGCTTTCACCAGCACGACCCAAGCGTTCAGAAGCAGCCTGGCGAGACGACTGGTCAAGGCTAAGCTGCCCAAAGAGACCAGTAAATGTATCCGCCACAAGACCACCAAGCCCCTGGATGGTTGCCCACGTATACTGGCCCGTCGTTACAATACCAACAATTGGTGCAGACCACGTTGCACGAACCTTTTCTGACTGTCCAAGCTGTGCACCAAACACCTCGCTCTCTGCATTACGGAGCGAGACTGTCGTCTGTAGATCCTGGCCATCACGGACATACGTCACCTCTACGGCATCGCCCTTTTGTTGGGTAGTTTGCGTTATCAACTCCTGGACCGTCGCAACAGGCACAGAATTAATACTGGTGATGGTGTCGCCTTCCTTAATACCTGCAGTTGCCGCTGGATAGCCTTCTTTAACCCCAAGAACTTGCACGGGGGTACGAACATATGTCGTATCGGACGCAACAGAGAACTGATTATCGATAATCTTTGGAAGGCCAACCCATGCCAATACGGTCAAAAGCAAGGCTGCAATGAACCAGTTCACTACAACACCAGCAAGCAAGATCTGCGTCTTCTGCCAGAATGTCGCCGCACCATAATCACCCTTCTTACGTGCGTCATCATGTTCGCCCTGAAGCTTTACAAACCCACCAATAGGCAGCCAGTTCAGTGTAAATAACACACCGTTCTTGAGCCGTTTTTTCCATGCTCGTGGCGGCAACCCAATACCAAACTCTTCAACTACAACACCATTACGCCGTGCGGCAATTGCATGTCCCAGCTCGTGGAGTGCAACAAGAATAACAAGAACAATAATTCCTACAATAATACCTACCAGCAACATATTCCCTACTCTCCAAAACGACGCTGTCGTCGGCTATACTCATTAATAATATCTTTTACATCCTGTTTTGTCATATCAGGCCAATTCTTCTCAAGGAAAAGGAATTCACTATACGCACATCGCCACAGCATGAAGTTACTAATACGCTGCTCTCCGCTTGTTCGGACCACCATATCAACTGGCGGGATCTCTGGAACGTAAAGGTGCTGAGCAATCACTTCTTCCGTGACGTCTTCTGGTGCCACCCCTGCGGCAATAATTGCACGGGTTGCATCAACAATTTCACGCTGACCTCCGTAATTAAAGCAAAGAGCAAGCGTACCGCCACCGTTCTCTGCTGTTTCTCGTTCCGCTTTTTCAATGGCAGCGACGATCTTCTCGTCCAAGCCTTCCCGTGATCCAATTACCTTAAGACGAACGTTGTGCTTGTGAAACTCCGGAAGATCGCTGCCGACAAGCTTCAACACAAGCCCCATAAGCTTCTTTACTTCGTCTGCACTTCGCTTCCAATTTTCTGTTGAAAATATGTAGGCAGAAAGGTATTCGACACCGTTAAGAAGGAGCTCGACGCCAACCTCTTTGAGCGTATTATAGCCCGCAAGGTGTCCTTCGTACGCCGGAAGCCCGTGTTGGCGTGCCCAGCGACGATTGCCATCAACAATAACCCCAACATGTCGGGGCACAACAGGAGCTATCACTTCTTCGTCGGTCGACATCAATATTGCCTAAATTGTAAGAATTTCTTTTTCTTTATCTTTGAAAATAGCATCAATCTTTACGTTAAAGCCAGAAATAAGGTCGTCGATTGCCTTTTCGGCACGCTTCTGGTCATCCTCTGATAGCTCTTTCGCATCCTTAAGGCGTTTGATTTCCTTAAAAGCATCCTGTCGAACATTCCGTAGGGCAATTTTTGCTTCCTCTACCTTCTCTGACGCCTGCTTCACAATTTGCTTGCGACGCTCTTCGGTAAGTGGCGGAATTGGCACACGGATAATACGGCCGTCGTCAGAAGGATTAAGCCCCAACGCTTGATCTGCACGGATTGCAGCAGCAATTGACTGGATATTTGACGGGTCAAACGGTGTAATTGTGAGCATTTGCGGCTCTGGTGCCATCACGTTTGCTATCTGGTTAAGTGGCGTTGGCTGCCCGTATGCCTCTACCTTGATGCTATCAAGCATGCTTGGGTGTGCACGACCGGTACGGACCTTCTTTAGTTCATCTTCAAAATGGGCGATTGCCGCCTCAAAGCGTGTTTCATAAGGATTGGTTTCAAACATAGTCTTATTATACCGCAAGAAGAGCGAAATACACTACAGGGACAGCTAAAAACCACCGCCACCCGAAGACCAATAGCCGTATCTGTCTGAGCCGGCATAGCCATCCTTCATATTATCCGGTACCCCGTTTCTCTCTGTCGTTGGGATAGCCGGTTGACCAAGACGCATTAATTTGTAGTTAGCTCCGTCGGATTTATAGATATAGCAATTATTAATAGAGATCGCCCCCTTCGTGAGTCTCGGCAGATCGGTATTAAACTGTGCCGCCACCCCGGGGATAAATCCGTTAGGGTTGTTGTGCGAATAATTCCATCCCACACCGCCATCGGGATACACGCCGTGAATCGACTTGTACGACTCAATGAGCTTTTGCATCGCTTTTAGATCACTCATAATCTTTGTATTCGCCGTCTTCTCCTGAATACCCGCATATGAAACGATGGTAATAGCGGCAAGAATGGCAATGACAACAACCACAATCAACAATTCAACGATTGTAAACCCTCTTTGAAGCACTTTCCCTACCACCATATATAAGACGTAGTATAGCACAAAAAACCGCCACCCTTAGGATGACGGTTTTGAGGTAAGAGAACTTGTACGACTAGTCGTTAACGCCAAGCTCGATACGCTTAAAGCGACGAATAATGATGTTCTCGCCGGTCTGTGCGATAGTTTCCTTAAGGAAGTCACCGACAGTCTGTGAGTCATTCATGATGTAGCTTTGGCTGAGAAGAACTTTTTCTGCAAAGTGCTTCTTTACCTGGCCGTCAACAATCTTTTCGATCATATCAGCAGGCTTACCAGCAAGTGCATCACTCGCCTTTGCCTCTTCGCGAACACGCTCAATTTCCTCTGCAGGAATTTCGTCTTCAGAAACATAGACAGGAGCCATAGAAGCAACCTGGAGGGCAATCTTGTGAGCAAAGTCCTTGAAACCTTCGGTTCGTGCAACGAAATCAGTTTCACAGTTTACTTCAACAAGTACGCCAATACGGCCACCGTGAACATAACTATCAATAACACCCTCAAGTGCTTCACGGTCAGCCTTCTTCTCAGCCTTCGTGAGCCCCTTCTTACGCATTTCTTCAAGTGCCTTGTCGAAATCACCATCGGCTGCAACAAGTGCACCCTTAGCGTCGCCAAGACCAACACCTGTAAGTTCTTTTAGCTTCTTGATGTCTTCAATTGATACTGCCATTTTTTCCTTATGCCTCCCCTTCTTTGTCCTTCTTCGTTACGCCCTTACCTTCAGCAATTGCCTGCTTGATGTAGTCAAGAATGAGCGATACACCCTTGATAGCATCGTCGTTACCAGGAATGATGTAGTCGATAGGTGTTGGGTCTACATTTGTGTCAGCAAGTGCAACAACAGGAATACCAAGAGTCTTCGCTTCCTTGATTGCATTTGCATCACCAATAATATCAGTAACCACAAGTGCACCTGGCTTGCCAGTCATATCCTTGATGCCACCGTACTTGTTGTCGAGGTCGTCAATTTCTTCCTGGAAGCGTTGTACTTCAAGCTTGTTGTACTTCTTCTCAAATGCACCAGATGCCATATTTCGCTCAAGTTCTTTTAGTTTCTTGATTTGCTTAGAAATAGTACCTGTGTTCGTTAGCGTTCCACCAAGCCATCGGTTCACCATAAATGGCTGCCCAAGCTCTTCAGCTGTTTGGCGAACAACGTCTTTTGTCTGCTTCTTTGTTGCTACGAAAAGAATTGGCTTTCCGCTTGCAGCAACAGAGGTAAGAAACGGCAACGCCGCCTCAAGACCATCAACAGTCTTTACGAGGTCAATGATATGTGAATCCTGACGCTTGCTGTGAATGTATGGTGCCATTTTAGGGTGCCAACGGCTTGTTTTGTGTCCGAAGTGTACGCCAGCTTCGAGCAATTGCTTAATATCAACCTTTACGGCCATAGTTGTTACTCCTTTTTCCTCCCCCGTCACACCTGAGATTATCAGGAGTAATTGTCACGGGGTGTGTCGTTTAATATAATACCCTCTTATTATAGCAATTTTTTGAAGTTTTGTCTAGAGAGTGAACACCTTATAGTGCAGGGCCAATTGATACCGAGTTGTTAGACGCGCCACTCCATATCCAGCTGGGCGAATTACCATCCGCAAACGACGGGAGTGGCTGGTTTTTTGTAATAATAAAACTATCAACAAAATATGATTCACCTATTGGCGACACTTGATCCGGAATAATCCCCATCCCAAACGCACCGGCACCACCGTTATTAGAGGTCGTTATTGTAATCTGGCCCGGAATAACAGCCACTCCGCCAGCAGGAATTGTCACCGCCGCACCTCCAGAAAGGCCTGCGTAGGTGGGAGTGCTTCGCTCACCGTATGTGTGAAACGAGCGTGATACAGAGGCATTGTTTTTCACAACAGCACTCCAGCGAACAATATCCCCGACCTCGAATGCAACCGGAACAGATACCCGTATGCCTTTGGCAACATTTTCCGTGACAGTCTTCTTCACCTCAAGCGACCACGACCCTGAGTTGCTCCACGTATTCACCCTTGTCACAGAAGAGTCCCGTCCCACTCCACCCATCTGAGCGTAGTTCGATTCACTGCTCTCAAAACTAGGATTTAATGCCAAGTTCGTAATAGCCTCCGCTCCATCCACACCGTGCCCCGCACATGCACCTTTTTCAACCTTGCTTCCAGCACCACTATCTACAAAATAGCTTATGCCGTTTGCCGCAGCTGTCATGCAGTAATTCTTACCATTATTATACGTACGGTACTGATAATTAACGTTTACATCACTTGCGACACCCAACTCACTTAGATTGACAGGTGGCGTGTCGTTATTGGTCGCCGCAAAAAGGGTGATTTTTTTCGAAAGCTGTGCAGCAGCCGAAGCTGCAGCCGATGACTTTGCCTGTTGAGTTATGCCGTTATACGCAACTATTGTGATAGCCGCCAAAATAGCAATGACGACAACGACAATAAGGAGTTCGACTATCGTGAAACCCCTTCGAACCCTGCCTGTATCCCGACTGCAACACAAAGGAAGCTTATACACTGTCATAATTAGCTTTAGTATACCATAAGCTAAATGTCAAAAAGTAGCCGCTCCCACCCTATCAGTGCTATACTAGACTCTATGCAAGAACCACTCTACACCCCCACCCAATGGGTTACCTACAAACACGCAAATGGCGGTGGGTTTGGTGTTATTATTGGCGGCGACTTTGACGGGAAAGACTGGTACTACATTATTGAGGGCCAGCTTATCGAGCGTCGTGCCGTGCGTGTCAAGGAAGATGCGATACTTCTTATGCTCGACAACAAATCGTGGCTCCCGCCTCTTAAGCAAACCAGTTCTGATATCTACAAAGATCTTTAACAGGGCACTTCATGCAATTTATTTCATTCTTCAAATGGACACTCATTCTCACGATTGCATCACTTGTTGTGGCATATTTCTACGGAGGATGGGCTGCACTTATTACGTGTGTGATGCTTGGCATCCTTGAAATATCACTATCATTTGACAACGCCGTGCTCAACGCCAGTATCCTTCGCAAGATGAGTGCCTTCTGGCAAAAAATATTCCTCACCATAGGTATTGTCGTTGCCGTCTTCGGTATGCGCCTTCTCTTCCCGCTTATTATTGTTGCCGTTGCAGCACAGCTTGGGCCAGTAGAGGCAGTTCAGCTTGCCCTCGCCAAAGGAGACCCGTCGGTACCAGGGACCTATGGCTATATCATCGCCGCAGCACACCCCTATATTGCAGCTTTTGGCGGCATGTTCCTTCTGCTCCTTTTCCTTGACTTCATCTTCGAAGACCGTGACATTAAGTGGCTTCAAAAGTTAGAAACCCCTCTTGCAAAGATTGGCCGGCTAAAAACCGTGGCACCGCTTGTTGCACTTGGTGCACTCGTCCTTGCAACGCGACCGCTTGAACCAGAGATCCAGCTCAATGCACTCGTAGCCGGAATCTTTGGTATTATGCTCTATATTTTCATCAAAGGCCTTGGTGATCTCTTTCAGCAGTACAGCGAAAAGAAAATGGGAAACCTGGCACTTGCCACGGGCAAAGCAGGCTTCTTTATGTTCCTTTATCTTGAGGTGCTTGATGCCACACTCTCATTTGATGGTGCGATCGGTGCTTTTGCAATCACGCCAGACCCCATTATCATCGCCCTCGGGCTTGGAGTTATTGGTGCTATGGCCGTTCGCTCATTAACCGTATTTATGGTCAAGAAAGGCACCCTGGAGGAGTTTGTTCACCTCGAACATGGCGCTCACTGGGCAATTGGAGCACTTGCGGCCATCCTTCTTACAAGCATCACTATTCATGTCAATGAACTCATCACAGGCCTAATTGGCGTCCTCTTTATCGGACTCTCCTTCTACACGAGTGTCCTTTACCGTAAGAAGCACGCACCCAAAGCATAGCACCCGCACGACACCTCTTGTATACTAGCTATATGAATATGCAAGAATACGGAACGAAAGCACTTACAACACTTCACTCAGACCACGGTATCACCGACATGGACGCGACCCTCCTCTCTCAGGCATTTGGGCTCATTGGCGAAAGCGGCGAAGTTGCAGAAAAGTTCAAGAAGCTCATTCGTGACAACAACGGCGAAATGTCAGACGAAGACAAGAAGGAGATCCTAAAAGAACTTGGTGACGTACTTTGGTATGTCAACTCACTCTCGACACTCCTTGGTTCAAGTCTTGAGGAAGTAGCAACAAATAACTTAGAGAAGGTACTGAGCCGAAAAGAACGCGGCGTCACAAGCGGCAGCGGCGATAATCGTTAGTACTGTCCTACTATAAAAATACCGCCCCAGTACGAGGCGGTATTTTTATGGAAAGGGCCGTCTTATTTTCCGCCAACAATAATCACGAAGTCCGCATCACCAACGACACTAACGGGTGGGTTTGTCGTCTTGAAGGTAACGCCGCCATAGATTTCCTGGAGTCGAGCAACACTAGAGGGCTTTTCACCTTCGGCAAGGAGCGTATATACCTCTCGGCGATCGTAAGTCCCCTCTGGTGCATTACCAACACTCAGTACGGTGAAGCCTTCCGCTTCAAGGGCGTCCGCCGCTCCTTGTGCCGCACCTGCAACGCCGCTCCCATTCAATACAACAACCTGAGGCTTCTCTTTGACATGTGGCTGGCTTGACATCTCTGTCTGTACGTATGCATGAATCTCACTGTAGTCCATAACACCAGCAACTGGACGGACAATACTCTGCCCCATGTACATACCTGTTGTCACAAGCAAGGCATCTTCATTTACAAGACTCAATGATACAATGTTGCCCGTTTCAATTTTTGAGGCTAGATCCATCAGCGTACGAATTTCTTTAGTCTCAACATTTGTCCGAAGGTTATTTCCCAGTGCGTCAATGAGCCCTGTGACCGCCCCAAGGTTTGTCAGAGTTCCTGCACTCAACGCTTTTTCACGCAGTGCCTTGATAATAAGCTGTTGATTCTTTTCACGGTCGAAGTTACCATTAGGCAACCCGTATCCACCCGCCGCATTACGTGCACGTGCAAGTGCTAGTGCATGCTCGCCATCGAGGTGTGCCACTTGCCCATTCTTGTAGTTCACATAGTAACAACGATATCCGCACTTCCAGTCGAAGTTCCTATCAAGGATACCCCGTGGGTCTTCGCTCTGGATTGTGACATCTACGCCGCCAACAGCATCTACCGCCTCAACAACAGCTGTAAAGTTTAAGTGTGCGTAATACTGAACATCAAGGCCGGTGATCTCGCCTACTTTACGCTGAAGTGCAGCTGCACCAGCAGCCTCATCCTCGCCGTCATTTGATGCACAGAAGTAGACCGCGTTGAGCTTCCCCTGGTTACCAACGGTACATGTCTCTTCATACGCAACCCACAGGTCTCGTGGCAGACTGAGCATATACGCATCTTTCTTTGACTGGCTTACACTGAGGACCATAATAGAGTCTGTTAAATTAGCACCCCCGTGCATACCGCCCTCGTCGTCTTCGGCGGTTCCGAAAATTAAGAAGTTACTTCGGCCGTTCTTGTCCTCCTTAAGTGGCTGGTTCTGGACAATATCAAACAGATTACCCTTGAAGATGTTACTTCCTGCGGTCGCACTCTTGTAGAAGAGGTATCCTGCAACAAGAAGGATACCCACAATAAGCACCATAGATACCCAGAAGACAATCCGCCTTGTTTTGCTCTTCTGCTTTTTGCCGTCTTTTTTATGCGAGCGACGACTAGGGCGACCTTTCCCGTTGCTGGACATGGTGTCGTCGGCTGAGTCTAGCTGGCTCAGAGAGGCAAGAATGTCGCTATTTTGAACCCCCTTTCCCTTACGTGGCACTCCAACGCGATCAACAACACTCGCTTCACTTGTATGAACGGTGCGTCGAACAGGCTGTGTGGTAGATGGCTTCCTATGTACGCCGTGGAGTTCGCCCACACGGCTCCCCGGCTGACGAGGGATAAACCCGTCAATAGATGGTCTTTTATTATTCATAAACGTTTCTTTATTATACGATAATCCGACGCCTTATTAAAGCATAATCGGCATGTTTAGGTAGTATTTTCATACTAGGGCGAGTATACTAATAAGGTTGGAAACACCCTACATGGAAGCATCATTTCTCTCACGCCACCCCCTATTGAAAGACGCACTAAACATTGCGTTTTTTGTCCTACTTGTTGTTATTGGAACGCTTCTTATCAATACCTTCGTCTTTAGAAGTTATAATGTAGTTGGCCCAAGCATGGAAACAACCATGTACACAGGTGATCGTCTTCTCGTTAATAGACTTCCCGTCACGTGGGCTCATATACAAGGAAACGATTACATCCCTCAGCGTGGCCAAGTTATCGTATTTGAAAACCCCCAGGTCACCACCACAGGAAATGTCGAGAATAAATTCATCGTCAAGCGTGTCATAGGGCTCCCTGGAGAGCGTGTTGTCCTGCAGGATGGCGTGTTTAGTGTCTATACTACAGAGCACCCAGAAGGCTTCAATCCAGATTCACTCACCCCTGACGTCACCGCTGCAATGACAGCTGGAGAAGTAGATGTTGTCGTCCCACAAGGCGAGCTCTTCGTAAGTGGCGACCACAGAGATGGAACATACTCATACGACTCTCGTAATGGTCTTGGCACCATTCCACTCTATGATGTTATCGGCCCAGCAAGCGTGAGAATCTTCCCGTTCACAAAAATACGTAGTTTCTAGGAGTACGTTGAAAGGCCCTTCTCTTTACAGACAGGGCCTGATTGCGTTAGGTATCAAGCAGCTTCTGTAGCCGCTCTAGCTCTTCCGGCGTCTTGAAGCCAATGACAATTGTGCCAGCGCCGCGTGCACCAAGCCGGACGGCAACTTTTGCCTTAAGCCGATCACCCAAATGACCCGCAAAGACCTTCCCCTGCTCTGCAATAGCAAGAATCTTCTCGTCGGTATCATCTTCCAACTTTTTGATAGTACCTTCGTTCAGCTTCTTTATATCAGCAATGTAGCGTTCAATCTTCCTACTACTCCACCCTTCAGATATGATTTTTGGAAGAAGTTCCGAAATAAGGGCTTCGTCCTGCCCAACGAGCGGCCGTACCTGCCCCTCTGTCAAAACGCCGTCGGCAACGGCCGTCATGACATCCTTAGGGAGCTTAAGAAGGCGGAGTGTATTTGTTACCGCAGACACAGATTTATGTACCCGCTGTGCAATTTGTTCGTGCGTCAAATTAAATTGATCACGAAGCTTTGCATACCCCACTGCTGTTTCTATGGCGTTAAGATCACGGCGCTGAATGTTTTCAATAAGCGAAACCTCTAGCTGGTGTTGATCTGTCATTGTCCTGATAATTACCGGTATCTCAGTAAGCCCAGCAAGCTTTGACGCCCTAAAGCGACGCTCGCCGGCAACAATTTGATACGTATCACCGTAAGGCGTGACAAGAATTGGCTGTAGAACACCAAACTCCTTTATAGAAGCGGCAAGCTCTTGTAGTGCGGCCTGGTCAAATGTTCGACGTGGTTGATCCGGGTTGGCGACAATCTTGTGTATAGGGAGGATATTCTCTTGACTCACCCGCTTCTCTTCCGTTGCCATCGGGTTGAAGCTGTCGTCTATAAGGTCTGTTGGAATAAGCGACTCGAAGCCGCGCCCTAGCCCTTTTTTTGCTGCACTCATGCTCCATCCCCTTCCTTAGCCGCAACCGGCTGAGTTCGTTCTATTACCTCTTTTGCAAGTGCCTTATACGCACGAGAGCCCTTAGAAAACTTGTCATAGACACCAATAGGCATACCGTGGCTTGGAGCCTCTGCAAGGCGGATATTGCGCGGTATAACTGTATCAAATACACGTCCCGGGAAATGACGCTTAATTTCATCAAGAACTTGCGTACTGAGCGTTGTACGGCTATCAACCATAGTAGGCAGAACACCCAGTAGCTCAAGCCCCGGGTTCACTCCTTTGCGAACAAGTTTCATTGTCTCAAGAAGCTGTCCAAGGCCTTCAAGTGCATAAAACTCTGCCTGGACAGGAAGGAGCACATAGTGTGCCGCAATCAAACCGTTGACCGTCAAAAGACTCAAACTTGGTGGGCTATCGATAATAATATAGTCGAAATCACCAGAGACGTCGTCGAGGGCCGTCTTAAGGCGAGAAAACCGCTTATCTGCCTGTGCAAGCTCGACTTCGCTGTTTGCGAGTATTGAAGTTGTTGGAGCAACCCAGAGATTCTTGCACTCAGAGGCGACAATGACATCACGAAGTGGTGCCTCCCCCTTAATGACGTGGGGCATGGTGAATGCGAGGCCTGCTTTATCAATACCCAAGCCGCTTGATGCATTCCCTTGCGGGTCAAAATCTACAAGAAGGGTCTTCTTCGCTGCCTTCGCCAAGAAGTACGCCAAATTAATGGAAGTTGTTGTCTTCCCTACGCCACCCTTTTGATTTGTTACGGCAATAACCGTCGCCATGTTAGTTTTTACCCTCGTTCATTATGCTTATTGTACCACGAGAACCCCGCCAAGCGGAACATACCGCCTATGTATTTGCCTTCTTTTTCCAGCCGGGCTGCGTATCGTAATACTCAAGATACATCTGAATAGAAGTGACAATCACAATCATGATAATAGGACCATAGACAACACCCAGTAGACCGTATAGGGCAATGCCACCAAATGCCGCAAGCATAGTTAAGCCGTTTGTGAGCGTGACCGACTTTGGCACAAAGCGCGGGCGAAGGAACGCCTCGAGATTACTTACAATTGTAATCAAGACAAGGGCGATAATACCCGGCATAACCGAGCCTGTCACCATAAATGCAAGGATGATTGGATAGACGAGTATCCCCGCCCCTAGTGGAATAAGATTAAGGAAAGAGAATACCACCGCCATAAGGAAGAAGTAGTCCCAAAGACCAAATAGGAGTGCAAGCGTTACGGCTTCAAGTGCCCCAAGAATTACAGCTATAGCAAGCTGCCCCTTTGCCATAGCCCCCGCCATAAGCCCAACCCGTGCAAGATACAACCGCGTCACCTCTGGCTGGAACGGGCTCAATGCAATAATTGAATGGTGGATTTTTTTACCGTATAGAAGAAACTCGAAGAAAAGGAATATGTACATAATTGCCAAAATAATACCCACAGGCACACTCCCAACAAATCCGGTAAGAAATGTTGTCGTTGCCTTCAAGATACCTGGCAAGGTATTGCGGATGAACTCCAGAACAGCCTGGGTAGAAATGACATCACGCCCGCTCCCAAGTGACTGAGCGGCAGTATTTACGTTCTCAACAAGAAGCTGTAGTGTTGCTGGCAGTGAACTAAAATCAACCCCGAATGCATTTGTTACCTGGGAAATAAGCTGCCCAAGCTGGAAGAAGGTAAAGATTGCAATCAGTATAATTGGCACAAGAACTATAACAAGGGACCATAAAAACGTTAGGGTGACCGCTAGACCCGCCCCCATTTTCCGCTGCAACCCCTCGTACACACCATTAAACAAAAACGCCATCAGTGCAGCAAGGGCAATCACCCCAAGGTACGGAGAAACAAACCAGATTCCCAATCCAAGCGCAACCAGTGCAACAATTAACCAATTCTTCGCCGTCAGAGGATGTGTATTCATGTTAGTAGTGTAGCATAGTCAAAAAAACTATCCCTATGCGGTGGGGCCAGGAATGCTGACGACGCAATACGTTGCACCAGAGCCCCCAATATCACCCGTCGTGTATGACTGTGCTGACGGTAGCAATGCACCGCTCTCGCCATTCAGGACTGGGAGTCCGCAGTTCGAGTTGACGCCAAATAGATAGTAGAAAAGCGTTGCAGGGGCAGATACACCCGACACCGTCCTTGCTGCAGAGTAATGATACCCTTTTAACATAAGAAGTATGGCAAATATTTGAACAAAAGAAAAACCCCGCTTATGCGGGGCTATTTCTGTAAGAGCAGCTCTACTTGATTGAAGTAATTTCAATACGAGAGTACTTTTGGCGGTGACCGTTCACTTTGTGAACACGCTTTTTAGACTTGTAGCGGATAACTTGGATCTTATCACCCTTTACCTCTTCTTCTACAACCTTAGCGGTTACCTTCACACCCTTTACCGTTGGAGTGCCGACAGTAGTCTTGTCGCCATCAATCACCAACAGTGCGTCAAGCGTGAGCTCTTTAGTTCCTTCTTGGAGGAGGTCCACCAAGAGGGTCTCTTTTTCGGTAACAATGTGTTGCTTGCCACCGATCTTAACGACTGCTTTTGTCATTTTCTTGCTTCCTTATGTAGTTATTTAAAACTCTTTTAACAATCAGTAATTTATTGTAACAGAGTT
>CAZADM010000009.1:0-25937 GCA_964483955.1 uncultured Candidatus Saccharibacteria bacterium
AGTATATTGCGTTTTTCTGCAGTTGATTATGAAGTATGATCGTAAAAAGATTCAAGACTACTAAAACTCTTCTATACTTTCAAGAAAACTTTTCCCCATCTCACCAAAGTTTTCCACGCAGGCATTTGCCCTATCTATACTATACTTATATCATCCATGGTATTTCACGTGAATGCTTGTTCTATTGACAAAATGTGACGCTTATGCTAATATAAAGACATGAGTACAGCTCAAAAACAAACAACACCTACAACACACAAAAATCAGCCAGCACCTATGTCGTCTTTAGAGCGTCTATCGCTTGGCTTCGAGTACAACAAGACACTCCGCGATATTAAACGCGAAGTGCGAGAACGTACATTCTAGCGTAGTTGTACTCACCCCTTCTACATAAAAACGCCCCCACTGCTTTAAAACCGGGGCGTTTTTTATTGTGTTTCTTTTCCTATTTCTTCTTTTGCTGTCGCTTGAGGCGGCTCTCTTGCGTATCGACTGTGACCTTTTTAGTTACATCAAACTTCGTCAGATATCTTCCAAAGAATAATCGAGCCTGAGAGTTAAGTGCGGCAAACGAAAGGAAGCCAATTGCCGTGAGTGGCATAATAACCCACTGGGCAAGCATAAAGATATTACGCGACCGCTTGTATCGCTCTGGCCGCGGCGGCAAGAGTTTGAATGACAAGAACACCATAACAATAATACCAACAAGTGCAACGCGCTGAACGAGGCTCACCGTATCTGGAAGTTGATGAGCAACGACGTCTCTATAGGCATGTGAGTTGAGAAGGAGCGGTATCCACCCACCAACGGCGACAATAATTGATACGCTTGCAGCCGTTACATAGCCGTCAAGGTTGCGTACAAACCAGACAAACCCTGGCCAGAATGGTGCTCGGCGACGCTTTGTGAACACATGGAGTGCGACATAAGGAACATCCGAGGCTCCATACATCCAGCGGCGAAGTTGAATGAACTGTGCCTTGAAGGACTTGAGGTAAGAGTCACCAAGGACCGCATCTTGGTAAATGGGAATGTAGACGGGGTGAACAGAGTAATTACCGTTGAAATAAAAGTAGCTCCTCCAGAAATGATGCCCGTCCTCAACAACCGTTCGAGTACTCCAGAAATCCATTTCTACCAGTGCATCCATTGGCTGAGAGTGAGATGCGAAGTTGCGGAGAATGTGCGGGCGCATACTTGAAATGATATTCCAAAACGTATTACCCGTTGCAACGACACGCATTGGTGCTGGAACATCCCAAATATTGTTCATAAACAAGGCAATTGGCTGGTACGAGAGGTGCTTACGGTCTTCGTTGGCGATATATTCGTACGTCACGTAATCAAAATAACTTTTATGTGGACGGTTGTCGGAATCGAGTGTGGTAATGATGACGTTGCGGTGCTCGATACCCTGTGCATCAACCCATTCACGCATTCTTTTGCCAGCATAGGTGATATTCCCACCCTTGCCAACTACCTCATCCGGAAGATCCCGTGGGTGCTTAATTGCCTGAAAGCTAACAAAGGTATCGGCGTACTCTTTTGCAAGTGTACGTGCAGTTTTTTCCATTGCCTCACCGCCACGCTCTTCATAGGCAAGTGCGATGATGAGTTTTTTATTATCGTAGTGCGACACAACAAGGGACTCGATAGTTGGCTTCAAGACGCTGTACGGTTCGTCATAGGCGGCAATAATAACCATGTTATATAGCTCTGATGGGCGTGGGAAGCTCCCCGGTGCAGACGCGGCCATAAGCCGGAGATTCTCGGTATGCTGAACATGCCCAAAATCACGAGATTTTACCGCTTGCAGTGCTTCGTATGATGCTGCTGGATCTTCGAGTTCATTCAACCGTTTTGCCCAGTCTACTTTTTGTGCCCGCACAAGACGATTATGCCCCTGTAGTGTGTGGTATACAATTCCCACAGCTCGGACGAGCAGCACGATAAGGATAAGCATGAGGTAAATTGCCGCAAGAAGCGGAGAGACGAGTGACAGGATAATAAGCAAGATAAACGCCCCGTAACTGAGGATTGCGGGGACCATTTCAAAGAAACGATAGAATTTCGTACGCTTCCCTAGCGGTAGTTCAAAGTCTTGCGGTTTTGTGTTCACGTTTATACCGGTGACCAGACGTTAATAATGGCCGCGGCAATCACCCATGCGAATACGAGGACACCGATACCCGTCCAGCCTATAAATACGGCGGCGTGATAGCCTTTTATGCCGTACATTTTCACCATGAGGGCAATGTGGACAAATGCAGCAATGAAGCCGAATGCGGCAAAGGTAAAGAGATAGAACCACTGATCACGATACAGATGAGCAACGCCAAAGGCCGTATAATGCGTGACAAGCGGAACCTCACTAGGGTGGACCGTTGCGATAATATACACCGTCAACGCGGTAGCAAGCAGAAGAAGCCCCGCTGCCAGCACGGCAAGTGTTCGGTGAGAAAGTAACTCTTTGACTGCTGTTTTAAAAATATGTTGCATCTATAATAATTCTTTACGCACGGCGATTTTGGAGCCGTTATCCGGGATCGAACCGGAGACCTACGCTTTACGAAAGCGCCGCTCTACCATCTGAGCTATAACGGCACAATACTCCTATTATATCCCACTACCCCCTTGCATGTCACGGGCTAAAATGCTATCATAAACAAGTATTATTTTTGGGCTCGTAGTGAAGCTGGCCTATCACGCCTCCCTGTCACGGAGGAGATCGCCGGTTCGAATCCGGTCGGGCCCGCCAAAATTGTACTTAAAAACCACCCTTTACGGGGTGGTTTTTTGATACATTAGAATACCCCTTAAGAGGAGTATGCCTGATGTCGACGGGCAACAAACTCCCAGTCGACAACCGCCCACCAGGCATCGACATATTCTTTTCGAGCAGCAAAATAATCAAGATAGTACGCATGTTCCCAGACATCAAGCCCCAGAATAGGCGGCTTTTCACCCGTCATCACAGGAGAGTCTTGGTTGGGCGATGCAACAATACTCATATCTGGCTGAAGCCACACCCAACCACTTCCAAATACCCCAAGGGCGGCAGTGGTAAATGCCTCTTTAAATACATCGACACTTCCGTAATGCGATTCAATGGCAGCCTGGAGTGTGCTAGGCATAGTGCGACCACCGGGTGCCATACACTGCCAGAAAAGTGAGTGGTTATAATGCCCGCCACCATTATTTCGAACAATCGTACGAGCCGCATCTGGCAGGCTGTCGAGCGATGCAAGAATTTCGACAAGCCGCTGCTCATCATCCCAGTCATCACCCCCGTTATTGCCGTTTTCTACAAGTGCTGCATTTAATTTTGCAACGTATGTAGCGTGATGCGTATCATGATGAAGCCGCATAATAGACTCGCTAATAACTGGAGCGAGGGCGTCGTAGCGATACGGCAGATCCGGAAGGGTAAATTGTTTCATATAATTACGACTCCTCTTTATTAGTGGTGGCTGAATCTATAGAGATAAAATATGTCACACGACCTGTTTTTTTGACTGCTTCTAGCTGTTCCTGGAAGGCAGTGAGCGGAACGTATATATATTCAAACTGGACCTGGACATCATTGGCATCAATAAGCTTTATGTAGTAATAGCCATCACCTGGGGATTTAATTGCATCGCTCACCTGACCCTTCTCTAGCTTTGCGGCAGCCTCTGAAAGCCCATGGTCTTGATTATCGCGATTAAGCCAGACTGGCGGCATGTAGATAGCCGTATCTTTCTTGTCTTCATTAAGAGACGCCGCAACGGCTTGAAGGCTCGCCCCCTCTGGCTTAAGTGAAGCTTCAATTGACGCAGCAATACCACGGGCCTTATCGTCTACCTTATAGGAAACCTGCTGGCGAAGAAGTTTCTGTGCAATAACGCCCCGGTATTCATCCATGGTCCAGTCGTAATACTCTGCAAGAACACCAGCCTGCGTCGCCTCTGATATCTGACCACCCTCGGCCTGCCGTGCCTTCTTCAGGAAAGCCTCAACCTCCTCAACGGAAACAGTCATGCCAAACTCTCGTGCCTTTTTTAGGGCGTAAGCATCGGCAACGGCGTCGTCCATTGAACTATTCTTGATGAATGTCAGTTGCCGTTTACCATCTTCTGTTTTCGTATCAACACGCTCCTTTTCTACAAGATAATGAAGTGCACTGCGGTACTTCATGAGATAGTCGCTGTAACGCACAGACTGTCCATCGATGGTTGCAACCGGAACAGGAACGACTTTTGTCACCCTGTACATAAACTCACTGGTATTTTGTGCGGGATAGAGCAAATACCACCCCACCGCCACAAGGAGGATGAGTGTTGAAATGGCAATAATAATAGCATTAATAACCAGCTTGTGCCGTGCATATTGAACTGGATACTTAAACTTTCGCCCACCTGCAAGCACTTTCTCTCGGTGCTCGGCAAGTGTATCGTTAGTGATTCTTCCTACAGGCTCTTTCGGTTGCTTCCTTGCCTTAAATTTAGAGAGTAACTTCTTCATGATCTCCTTGCTCAGTAATTACCGTATTTACGGCATCCTGAAGCTTGTTGTATATCTTTTCTGCGTGTTCGACATTTCGAATCACGAGGTCGCCTACAAATGTTTGAATGACTATTGTTCCAAATCCAAAAATTTCACCAACAAACCCAGGTATATTATAGCTTATGTTCTGTATTTTTGACAGCCGCAGCTCTACTACGTCCTTACCAAAAAAGCCTAATTGTGTAATTTGTCGGATACGCTGATTTGTAACAATATAGACAGTAAAATACCACATCATCCAGTGGTAGAAGAAGAGAATCAGGCCAAGGCCAAGGCCGGCAACAGGAAACCACAAAAGCTCTAGTGTCGTCTGCCAAATTAATACCGGCAACGAACTGAGTGCGAATGGAATAAGAAGCAGATAGAAGCCCTTTCGCATGGCAATAATATGCCGACGAAATATGAATAATACCTCTTCGCCCGGACGCTGTCCATCGAAGTCAAGCTGGCCTACTGCTTTGCTGTTTTCTTTTTCTGTCATGATATCTATGGTACCCCGGGCAGGAGTCGAACCTGCAACCTTTTCCTTAGGACGGAACTGCTCTATCCAATTGAGCTACCGAGGCGTACATGACTATTTTAACATGAAACCGGGGGTGCCATACCCAAGAGTAGGAGGCCTGGTATCCCAGACCTCCCCTATTGAGCGGTAATTAGCGTGTGAACTTTTCGTTCAATGCTGCGTAATCGTAGAGCTCGCTCTCGTCAAACCAATGCGCAATTTCCTGGACTGCTTCTGCGTCATCGCCCGATGCGTGGATGAGATTTGGAATACCCTTATGTTCAGCATCGGCATACACAAAGCTCATGTGTGAATAATCACCACGGATTGTTCCTGGTGCCGCCGTCTTAGGTTCGGTTGGACCAACAAGCTTACGGACAAGCTGAACCGCCTCAACACCCTCGAATACCATTGCAATTACAGGACCCGTTGTCATAAGGTCAAGCGTCACGTTAAAGGTATCCTCGCCACGACGTGTAATCATCTGGCCAATATCCTCGTAGTGAGTATGGAAATGCTCTTTATTTGGAGCGATCATCTTTGTTCCGATAATCTTAAGCCCGACACGTTCAAAGCGTGTCAAAATTTCACCTACAAGCCCGCGCTGGACTGCATCCGGTTTAAATACAACAAGTGTTCGTTCTACTTGGCCTTTTTCTGTCGACATGAATTCTCCTTGGTTTCTTATGTTTCCCCTATTGTAGCAAAAGTATCGTCGCAAGAATAACTGCAAGCCCAATTCGATACCAACCAAAGATGGCCAACGAGTGCCGAGAAAGGTAGTTCATAAGGAACCCAACCGCGATAAGCCCGCTTATACACGCTGCAAGATTTGACACAATCAGCGTCCCTGCATGTGCCATTAGATACTCAGTGTCCGTCAGGAGCACCTTGAGCGTAACGCCCGCCATGATAGGGAGCGACACAAGAAAGCTATATTCGGCTGCCTGTGCAGGGCTTAGGCCCATGAGGCGGCCCGCAATGATTGTTGAGCCAGAGCGTGACGTGCCTGGAATTAAAGCCAGCACCTGTGCCCCACCAATTAGCAATGCACGCCACCACGGAAGCTTCGCACCATCTTCAACGGAAGATAGGCGTGGCAGCTTCTCAAGAACCACCATGACGACGCCAACTATAGCAAGCGTAAAGACAACAACCGTTGCACTCATAAAGAAGGGTGTCGATGCGATAAACCCTGCAAATATAAAGCCAACAAGGCCAGCTGGTACTGCCGTGATGATGATATTTCGAGCAAGAATATAATTCCGGTGAACGAAGACGTCACTAATGATATTCCAGATTCGCTTCCTGAAGAAGATTAGCAGTGCAACCATTGTGCCGATGTTAATAAATTCTAAGAAAAGATGGTCGGATGCACCTGTCATGAATGTCTGAGCAATCACTAAGTGTCCCGAGCTACTGATCGGGATAAATTCCGTAAGCCCTTGGATCATTCCAAGAATAACTGCTTCAAGCCATTGCCACATATCGCTTATTTTATCACACCTACTCCTCCATTGCGGGCGGATGGTATACTAAAAATACGAAAGGTAGCGTGCTCCATGGATGAACAAAAATATTTCTCAGACTATATTCTCGACTTTATTGAACACCTAGAGGTTGAAGGTGGCCGCATGCCAAAGACAGCACAGAATTATGAATTCTACCTACAGAGATTTGTTGATTTTAGTGGCGACATACTGGTTGAAAAAATTACACCAGAGCTTGTCCGTAAATATCGCCTCTGGCTTAATAGGCACGAAACTGATCGGGGCGATACACTGGCAATGATTACGCAGTCCTACCACCTCATCGCACTGCGCGGCTTCTTACGGTACCTTATGCGACGCGACATTCCCTCAATGAGCCCTGATAAAATTGAGCTGCCAAAAGTACACCGACAACAGGTGACCTTCCTTCACTACGACGAGGTTACTCGGCTTATTGAACAAATTAATTGTTCGGACGAAACAGGCCTGAGAGACCGAGCAATTATTGAACTTCTCTTCTCAAGCGGGCTTCGCGTGTCAGAGTTGGTAAACCTTAACAAGGATCATGTCAACACGGCTCGTCGTGAATTTATGGTACGCGGGAAGGGGCAAAAAGACCGCCCCGTTTTCATTAGCAAGAGTGCTGCGGAATGGGTTGAACACTATCTTGATGCACGCACTGACACACTCTCCCCTCTCTTTATTAGCTACAGCAAGAATGTAACTCCCAGTACAGACGGTGATTTTCGCCGCCTCACTGCACGAAGCATCCAGCGGCTTGTGCAAAAATACGCCCGACTTGCCGGAATTACCAAGCACGTCAGCCCTCATACACTACGGCATAGTTTTGCTACAGATCTTCTCATGAATGGGGCGGACATACGGAGTGTGCAGAGCATGCTTGGTCACAGCAGTATTGCAACGACACAAATATACACGCACGTCACCGATGCACACCTCAAAGATGTGCACGAACGTTTCCATAGTGACTCGAAGTAGCGTACTTATGGCGTACACGTGCCAGCAATATACGCATCGTCGGTAACAGTAAAGTCCTTACAAAGATTACCGGAAATATCTACTGCAGCTTCAGGGAAGGGAAAGTCGGCTGCCTCAATATCAACACGAGCTTCAACGCGGCGGAATAAATCGTTGGCCCTACCCGTTGAATCTATGGTTGGCTGCACACCATCAAATTGAACGATACTGGCACCATTCATAAGTTCGATCTTGAAGTGCGTTGCCTTATAGAATGGCGTGAGGCGAAGGAACGCCGTACGTGCACCACCACCAACAGGTGTTGGAATGCGTAACGTGGTGGTACATGCGTATCCGCCAGATGCTATATCAGCCCTGCATGATGATGGATATGGTGCCGAGCCTGTCGACGCGGGTGCTGGGTATGGATCGGTCCCAATGCGCCGGCCGTCTATGTCCGCAATCGACACCGCACTTGTATTGACGCTACTTGAGGGATAAAGAAATATTGTATTAGCGTTACTTTCACCCGAGGCTGTCTCTGCATCAAAGTCACCAAGAACATACGCATCGCCAAACTGCATAAATTGCGTGCGAAGTACTGATGGCCGGTTATCGGGCCATCGGTCCTGACGGAGGAGTTTCATATTACTCGGAACTGCTGATGGGCGGTCAATAGCACCATCCTCGTTCGAGATATCTTGCTTACTAAACCAGCTGATCCTTACCGTATCAAATGCCGACATACCCTTGAGTGGCACTACCTTCGACTCGTTTGCAGCAACCGTGCCCAAATATTCATCTGTGCCAAGTGCAACAATAACACACGTATACGCCTGATTGAGACGAGTATCATCCACCGAGCCACCCGACCTTTGCACGGGCACCTCGGCAATACGACCCTGAGCGTCTACTGGTGCAGACACAACCGATTGCAGCCCGGCATTACACTCTGTGCTTGCAAGCTGTGCCTTTCGGGGGGCACACACAGTACTGTCTTCTGCACAAGCACGTTGATAACTGAGTATTGCACGCTTAGCGTCTTCTACGCCCGCAAGTGCAGAATCATAGGCACTCTGTGCGAGATCGCTATTACTTGCCTGCCTCTGATCTGCCACCATAAGACGCAGAAAGCCAACAGTTATCACTGTAATGACAAGCATAGAAAATATAACCATAAATAGCGACACTGCACCGTGATAAAATTTTTGTCGATACACCATTAGCTTCCTCCTCCGGACCTTACAACGATAGTAAATTGTTGGATATTACAATACAAAGCATCTGCCTCTTGCTGGTCGGGGGCAAGACACCCCGTTCGATCATCTTTCATGGCCACTGGATCACCAGTTCCTATGCCATACTCTATAGTAAAGAGACGCTGTCCTGTTGTCTGGTCATAGGCACCAGGAGACGTTGTTACTGAAAATGATGTCACAGCAAGTGAATGATCGCCTTTTGTTAAAAGCTCGGTACTACGAGACTCGTCAACAGACCGTAGTGCACTCTGCACAGCAAGCCCACCCCCGCCGCCATTTACAGCACAGTACACCTTAGACGGGTCAGGCACCTTTGCTATACCCACAAGCTCGTCACTCGCAGCACTCGTCTTGATGGCCTCTGGCAACTCTGGCTTCGCATCAATTGTATTCCATATATACGAATAGTTCCCTAAACACAAACGGCCGCTTATAGGAGTACCTTCTATGGTAGTGACGACATAGCTAGCCGTGTCGAGTGATACCACACCGGCGGAAGCAACAGTTCGACGCAAATCTTCAGAGATGAGTCGTGCCGACTGGTTTATGTCCTTCAGGGCCATACCCTTACTATAAATAGCCCCCACTTGAATAATAGTCATCGCAATTGCTAGCAAGAGAACAGACACAAAAGTCATTGCTAGCATTAACTCGATGAGTGTAAAACCTTGATGGCGATACCTAGCGTGGATCATATAACCTCACTATCGTCCCTAGTGTCGCAGGAACTGACTGTCCGGGTGCATCCCAGCAGGCCCTAATGTGAAAATCCACAAAACCAACCCCGCCACTTACCTCTGGACGCGACCGCACCGCCTCGACCCAAAGGCCTTCTGACTGGGTCAGTGCACCGTTTGTATCATAGGAAACCTTGGCGTACACATCGGCAAGCGTAAACCTATCTGGTGATGCAACAATTGCACCTGTTTTTGTGTCAACAATAAACTTTCGATCCGTCGGAAGTGTGCACACTTGCGTGCCACCAAAAGGAGATGCCTGAGAGACGGTATAGTCCGCAAGAATTGTGCTGTACTGCCCTGCCGGAGAATTGGCTGTATATGATGCGTCTGCACTGTACGATTCTATGTATGCATCATGGAAGAAGCGAAGTGCTTCGGCTTGGCTGTCTATCTGGTGTCGTACTGCCGTAATTTCAAGCGAGTGCTGCGACGTTGAGAGCCCCTTGTTCATTAATGCAATACCCGAAACTGCAACAAGACTAAAGATAGTTACCGCAAAGAGAACCTCAACAATTGTATCGCCTCGTTGAAGCCACCGCTTACCCACAACACTTAGCATGACTGTCCTCGTGAGAAGTCGGCATCAGTTGCAACGCGTATTGCCGAACTTTCGGCAGCCCTTGATGCAATAAATACACCCGTATTACCCGTGAGTACCATGCCGTCAGAATCAAGACACAAGAGCCGCTCTGCACGTCCCGGCACGGAGTCTGAGCCAACGAGCAACGCTTTTAACTGCTCGTTACTTGGCTGTTCATACGGGATGGTGTTGTCAGAGAATGTGTACACATTGCCGCCGTCAGGAGAACGAATAAAAAGCAGTGCGATTGCCCTATCCTCATTTCCCAGCGAGGTTGGACGCGGATCAACTGTAGTGTCGCCGGTTGGCCACGCAAGACGTGCACCCCATTCTATTGTTGACTGGTTTGCATCTGCGGAAGATACGCCCATTATATACGCTGAGCTGGCAAGCTTATCTATATCGGTTGCACCAGTGGGTGTACCCGATTTATGAGCAAGCACGGTACGTACATTTATATCGCTGCCTGATATGGTCACATACCTACCGATGATAGCACAGTCAGCCTGACCGCGAGGGCGACTCTGAAAGGAACCGGATGGCTCAGACTGAACACTCAAATTTGAACCGCTCACTCGACACACCCATTCACCCTCTCTAGGGTTCTGGACACTCGATAATTCAGCGTACTGTTGCTGCAAAAAAGACTTAAATGACTCGACGGAGTCCTTATACCGCTGCACGCCTATGGAGTTACCCACACCAAACAGGACCCCTACAATCATCAGACCGGTAACGCCAAGAAAGAGCACTGTTTCGATAATCGTAAAGCCTCTTGACGCCACTGTTTTCATACTTTTTCTATTATAGCATAAGCGGTACTTGTACTTACGCTTAGACGATGCCCATACCGCCAATATACCACTCGATAATTGCGTGTCCAGCAAACCATGCAACAACCGCACCTGCAATAAGGAGCGGACCAAAGGGCACGTGTGCATTGCGTTTTAATTTCCCCGCTATCATGAGTGGAATAACAATAAGACACCCTATGAAGTTAGCCATAAATAGTGCAACAAGTGCAAGCCGCCAATCTGCAAGTAAGAGGCCGAGGCCAACACCAAGAATGACGTCCCCAAAACCAACCCATTTCCCCTTTGAGCCAAAATAAAGTACACCGTAAAGCCCTCCAAGCACCGCAACTGCCAAAAGTGCCGACACTACTGTTGCGATAGCATCTCCTGATGACACAGCCTGGATGCCAACCGCAGCGGCACCAATAACAATAAGGGCTATCATTGGGGCATCGGGTAGTAGGAACCACTTGGTGTCATATGCAAAGAGGAGTGCCATTACAACACCAGCTACAAGCCAGAGGATAAACTGGGTTACCGCAAGCGAAGACTCAAGTGCAACAGGCCAGAGTGCGTAAGAAAGTACGAAAAAGAGTGCCACACCTACCTCAGAGATAAGCTCAAATGCCCCAATTGGCTTCTTACACGACCGGCACTTCCCCCCTTGTGCAACCCAGCTTACTATTGGGATGAGCTCAAACCAACGGAGTGTCTTGTGGCAATGAAGGCACTGCGACCTATCACTCGCAACCTTCTTACCCAGAATCTTCTTAAGAGTTGCGTATTCTTTGGTGTCGTATTCTTGCCCCGCCCGCTTGTCACTTTCAAGCTGACGAGCACGAATACGCCATGTTAATGCAGCAATAAAACTTCCCAGTGATGCACCAAATAGAGCAAGTGCGATATATATAAGCGTATCAGTCATACTGCTTATGATAGCAGGTATTTTCTCCAAAAAGAAGACGCCCCACTTTCGAGGCGCCCGTCTTACAGTCTACTTAGATTAAGATTCTTGGCAGAATGATGTACCACCACCCGCTTCAAGCAGTGTCACAGTAACGTACTGTCTCTTCGTACCAGCCTTTAGTCCCTGTGTTGCATACTTATTTGAACCCTTCGCACCCGTCGTGCCACACTTTGCACCTGTAACAACAATCACCTGTGCATCCGAAACCTGGACTGCATCAGATGACGGCCGAGCTACGACAGTGATAAGTGCCTTGTCGGTATTGTCGGATACATTGGTTACATAGCTTGCTAAGTTAGCGGTTGTTGGCATTGTTCCCCTGTTTCCACTAGAGAATGAGTTGACTGCTGAGGCAACGATACTGACGTCGTTCTTTCGTGCATTGTCACGCTGGCCACTCTGAAGTGCCGGAAGTGCAATAAACACCATCAAGAAGATAAGGCCGGCGATAGCAATCACCAATACAACCTCGATGATTGTGAAGCCTTTTTTAGTTTGTGTTGTATTCATTTTGGATTTCCCACCTTTCAATGAATGTATTCTGGTTATGGTTTAATAGTAAACGATTTCACTCCTATTGTCTATACATGGACTACTGTATACCACCAACAAGGCTATAGATTGGAAACAGCACCGCCCCCACCATACCGCCGGCAGTAATTGCAAGAACCACCATAAGTACTGGCTCGATAGCTGTCGATAACGTTCTAATCTGCTCATCGAGCTCATTCTCGTACACTTCCGCAGCCTTCCCCATCATCTCGTCAATCTTCCCTGACTGTTCGCCGATTTTGATCATCTGTGGAACGAGTGGCAGGATAACCTCACTCTCTGCCTCTAGTGCTACCGATAGTGCCTTGCCGCTTTGTACCTTATCTGCAGCTCGATTAATACTCTTTCCGATAATAGAGTTATTCACTGCGGTTGCAGAAATGTGGAGGGCGTCAAGCATACTCACCCCTGTTGCAAGTAGCGTCTGCCCCGTCCGGGTCATACGAGCCATATAGAGCTTCTGGAACATCTTACCAAAAATAGGGACCCGCAACTTTATTGTATCTTTCGTTACAGCTCCAGAATCTGTCTGGAAATACTGGTAGAGGAAGTAGCCACCAAACGCAAGAATAATAAGGATAAGCCACCAAAACGCCCCCGCGAAGTTTGCTGTACTAACCATTATCTGCGTCAGGAGTGGCAGATTTTTTCCTAGATCCTCGTAGAGTTTCTCTACCTGTGGAACAACCGTGAACAACATGAACGCAATCACGCCAACAAGGACGGCAAGAACGATAATTGGGTACGTCAACGCCCCCCTGATCTTACTCATGATAGCAGCGTCTTTTTCTTGCTGTGCTGCAATACGAATAAGTGCATCGTCGAGCGTTCCAGAAAGTTCACCGGCAGAAATAAGTGCCAGGAATACCTCGTTAAATACCTTGGGATGCTTAGAGAAGGCATCGGTCAAGGAGCTTCCGCCTTCGACTGCTGCGGCAACCTCTTGAATAACTGATTGCAGTTGCTTATTTGCCGTCTGACCAATGACCGTATGGAGACTCTGGCTGAGTGGAAGCCCGGCACCAATAAGTGTCGCAAGTTGTCGTGTAAAGACAACCTTGTCTTTTGTTGTGATACGTCCGGTGATACGAGAAAGTACACTTCCGTCACCCATCTGCTCTTTAATGCTCAGCGGTGAATACCCTTGCTTGATAAGGAGCTTCGCTGCAGCGGTTTCGGACTCGGCCTGAATCTCGGCTTTTACCGTCTTATTTGTTGCCTGATCACGAGCTTCATAGATAAACTTTTTCATAGACTACCCCCTCATGAGCCGCTCGAACTCAACTAGGTCAACCGCGTACTCACGGGCACTATCATAGGTAATAGTTCCCGCCTGCACTAGATTGACGAGCGTACGGTCCATAGTTTGCATACCCTGATCTGCACCCGTCTGAATCACCGCATCAAGCTGATGAGACTTCCCTTCGCGGATAATATTTCGTACCGCAGGGTTTGCAACAAGAATCTCTGCTGCGGCAATACGACCGCCGCCGATACTCGGCACAAGCCGCTGTGAACAGATGGCCATAAGGATATTTGCAAGCTGAGAGCGAACCTGCGGCTGCTGGTGTGGCGGGAACACGTCGACCATACGATCGATAGACTGTGCGGCACTGTTAGTGTGAAGTGTCGCAAAGACAAGGTGCCCCGTTTCAGCGATAGTAATAGCTGCCGAAATAGTCTCAAGGTCACGCATCTCACCGATAAGGACAACATCTGGATCCTGACGAAGGCTTGAGCGAAGTGCCGCACTAAATGAATAAGTGTCATAATGCACTTCACGCTGAACAATTACTGACTTCTTTGACTTATGAGTAAATTCGATTGGGTCTTCGATGGTAATAATGTGCTGTGCACGCTCTGTATTTACCTTGTCTACCAAGGCTGCAAGTGTTGTTGATTTACCAGATCCTGTTGGACCCGTAACGAGCACAAGGCCACGAGGATAATTTGCAAAATCAAGAACGACGTTAGGAAGTCCAAGTTCTGCAATTGTTTTAATCTCATTTGGGATAAGCCGGAGTGCGGCTGCAACATTACCACGCTCATGAAAGGCGTTCACACGGAAACGGCCAAGGGTGCCAAAGGCAAAGCTAAAGTCAAACTCTTTATCTTTCATGAGAATTTGACGTTGGTCTTGATCAAGAATCGCAAAGACAAGCGACTCTACTGACGCCTCGTCAAGCGGACCATAGCCTGCAATTGGTATTAGCTCACCATCAAGGCGAAGCATTGGCGAAAGACCCACCTGAAGGTGGAGGTCAGATGCACGGCGCTTAATTACCTCTTCTAGTAGTACTTCAATTCGTAGTTGTTGGTTGTTCATTCTTCTATCCCCTTCTTATGCCGTATCTGATGTCACGCGGTTAACTTCTTCTAGTGTGGTAATGCCCGCTAAGGCCTTCAGGTATCCATCTTGCCGCATAGTAATCATTCCCTGCGAGACGGCAAGCCGTTGAATGTCGGCACTCGTCGCCCTGTTAACGATGAGTGATTGGATTTGCTCGTTGACGTCCATCACCTCGTAAATACCCGCCCGTCCACTATAGCCACCCGGCGTCTGCGGCGTATCTACACCCCTGACGAGTGTATAAGCACTCTGCCCTGCAAGCGGCAATGATTCATAGCCAAGGTCACGAGATACACGAGCTACGTCATCTTTTGTCTTTGGAAGAAGGTGCCCCACTGTTGCCATGATATTTTGCGTTTCAATAGGAGTTGACTGGTATACCTCCCGCTTTTTCTGAACACGGCGAACAAGCCGTTGACCAATAATTGTGTTCACGGTACTTGCAATAAGGAATGGTTCAATTTCCATATCCAGAAGACGTGGCAAGACACCAGCGGCACTATTGGTGTGAAGTGTACTAAAAACAAGGTGTCCCGTAAGGGCTGCCTGGACTGCAAGGCTTGCCGTCTCACTGTCGCGGATCTCACCCACCATCACGACGTCAGGGTCTTGACGAAGAATAGAGCGGAGACCGTTTGCGAAAGTGAGCCCAACTTCTGCATTGACCTGAATCTGATTCACTCCGTCCATCTTATACTCTACAGGGTCTTCGAGTGTAACAATATTAACGGTATCGTCTTTAATTTCCTTAATAAGTGCATAGAGACTTGTGGACTTACCAGAACCCGTTGGGCCAGAGGTAAGCACCATACCGTTTGGCCGCTTAATACCGTGTCGAATAGCACGAAGAGACCGGCCCGCATACCCCATCTGCTCTAGGTCGAAGCTGCTTCCCGATTTATCAAGAAGACGAATCACCACCTGTTCACCCCATACAACGGGGCTAATAGCGATACGAAGGTCGACCTCTTTATTTGCAACATTCACGGCAAACTGCCCATCCTGTGGGATGCGGTGCTCGTCAATTTTAAGGTTAGATAGAATCTTCACACGACTCACGAGGGCGGGCTCGATGCTTTTTGGAAGTTGCATAATCTCACGAAGGACGCCGTCGACGCGAACCCTAATTTTTAACGTATCCTCTAGGGGCTCGATATGGACATCGCTTGCCCGAGCCTTCACTGCATATTCAAGAATCTTGCTGAGTGCCTGGCTAATGGGTGAATCTTGAACGATTGTCTTAACATCACTCGCCTCTTCAGCACGTTGCTCTGCCTGAGATGCCTGTGCAGCCTGATTAACGCTTGAAAGATCCGTCTTGTACTGATCAAGAACGTGCCTCACACCCGTCTCGGAAGCCATAAATACCTTAAGTGGACGCTGAATAAGGTTAGCGAGGTAATCTACTGCCTGAACGTTATTTGCATCAATCATTGCAACCGCAAGGCGGTTTTGCACCTCTGCAAGAGGTACCGCCATGAAGCGCTCTGCAATATCTTCCTGAAGAAGCATGAGGATATTTTGATCAATAAGCGTATTAGAGAGGTTGACGTACGGCACACCGGAAACCTGTGCAATTGCATGGGTCAAGAGCTCGTCATCGACAATTTCCTCTTCAGTTAAAAGTGAGAAGAGTGGCTTATTTGCCTCTTTCGCACGAGCCTGTACTTCAGCGAGCACCGCAGCATCAACAAGCCCCTCTTCCGTAAAGAGGGCTATAAGCTTGTCATGTATATCTTCGGTAAGGAGAGCCATGTAGCCGCTACCTACTCTTTACCGGCCGTGCCGCCACTGGTCTGGTTGGGGGTGTTTACCGCACTCGCTGTGCCGTCAATCTCCACCTCGACAGAGGGGTTAATGGCATTACTATTAAAAATCCTGTCTTCTGGTTCAGTAATTTCAGAGGTGATTTTATCAACTTTTTGAACCTTTTGTGGCTCTGATGAATCGTTACCCAAAATGCCACGAGCAACAAAAAAGGACACAAGAACACCGATGCTTGCGATAAGAATAATCATTGCGATATCTGTTTTTTTCATATCTTATCGTGACTCCCTTGGCACGGTCTCTTCCCTTAGTTCAATTACCTTTGCTGGCTCGTAATATGCAACACCCTGAACAGACATAGTTTGACCGCCCGACTCACCCGCAATTCGGACTGACGTTACCTGAATTGTACGAATTGATCGCTCAAGATTTGTGAGAATAGCTCTTAACCCGGCATCCGTGCCCTTTACGACAAACTGGAAGCTGATAGAATTCTCTGTGCCAAGCCCTGCCGACCCGGCGTCAACTGACGTTTGGGTACCACCAAGCCCCACCTCGACGCCCTCTACGGGGTTCACCTGGATTGACTCGAGTGTCACCTGATTTGTACCGTCTATGAGCAGCCTGCTTTGTAGCGAGGCCCCTAGTGCAAGAGAGTTTGCCTCGGACGGAAGTGCATCAAGCACTACCTGAAGTGCACGATCAGTGTCGTTAGCTTTAACACTTGCAAGTGCCTCGTTTGCATCAAGTGCACGAATTTCATCCTTTAGCGTATCGACAACACCAAGGTTGTGCGAAAGTGTTGAATCTGTATCCGCTTTCGCTGCCAATACCTTCTCTCCGTAAATAAGAATCTTAAACATAAAGAAACTGACAACAATTGATGCACCGACAAGTACCGAAGCTGCCGCAATCCAGAGGAACATTGTGCGATTCGCTTTTGATATTTGCGCCCTTTTCTGTAGTGATATATCTTCGGCCATATTAGTTACCCTCACTCTCTATGTCTTTTGCACGTTCCGTGAAGATACTTCGCGGGAGACCAAGGTAGGAATCTGTTACATTTCCATTAATACTCAGCTTAATGGCGATAGTATCTACCGATGAATCAAAGAGTTCGTCTGCATAGGTAAATGAAAGAACAAACCTGAGTACCTTATTTCCCTCTGTATCCTCACCGAAACTGACGTCACTCGTGTTGATATCTGATGCAAGGAAAACCTGATCCGTTGAGGTGCCCTCTTCCTGGCTAGGAAGTTCGATAACCGCACTGGCAACCGTCTTCTTGAATACCTCCATAGAATCAAACCCACGGGTCTGACCTTCAAGGCGAATGACGGACTCTTCCGTATTGACATCTATCTGAGATACCTTGACGCCGTTAGGCTCTGGGGGAAGAACAGCAGAGAGCGTATCAAACAAGCGTGATGATATAATTTTCTGGTCATTCAAATCTGATATCTTACTGAGCTGATTTTGAATAGTGACCATCTCGGAGAGGTCTTCTACCTGTGCAAGCTCTGCCGCCTTGGACTTAATTTGTGCATCAAGATACACGTGCCGACCAAACTGGATGCCATATACGTAGACAAGGAGAAGTGCGACAATGGCAACAGAGATGATACTGGTTGCAATAGCAACCGATATGACAGTTGTACGCATCCGCTGAGCCCTAAGAAGCTCTTGCTTAACATCAGGAATAAGGTTAATTTCGATCATTTACTTATTTTTCCTTTGGGCGAGGCCTATCACCGTGGCAAACTCTGAAGCAATAGGTGCTAGTTGCTGCTGGAACTGCTGGGAAACATTGACCCGCTGCCAAGGGTTTGCAAGTGAAGACTGAATACCAGACTTCGCACTAATATATTCCGGGAAACCAGGAAGCACAGCACCAAAACCTGAAAGCAGGATGCCTCCAACGGGGGTGTTTGGGTATCGTGTTTGGAAGAACTTAATTGACTTGATAAGTTCTGCTGCAAAGCTGTCTAGTGTTGTCTCTATAGCACGGTAGACTTGCCCCTCAAGGCGGTCTGGTGCAAGACCGAACTTAAGAATAAACTGACGTGCTTGACTTTCTTCAACGTTAAGGTTCTGTACCGCAGCATTAACGAGCGAACGAAGACCCGTAGGTATTGTGCGAACCAGACGAGGTGTATCTGCATAGGTAATAGCGATGTCGGTGGATTGCTCTCCGATATTAATGATGAGCCGAGCATCTGGCATGCCCGCCGGAAGCAACGAGCGGATCATTGCAAGCGGATCTGGTTCTGCTGCAATGACATTGAGACCTAGTGCCTCTATCATTTCAAGGCGATCTTCTGCGTATGCATTGGCCGTACTTGAAATAAGCACTTCTTGCATTTTAGGGTCATGCAGCGACGGACCAAGCAATGCCCAGTCTACCTTGGCCTCTGTGACCGCCATGGGAATATACTGGTCAACCTGATACTTCAGCATGCTTTTTAATTCAGCCTCTGGGACAATAGGCATTTCAACAATGGTAGTAAACGTTTTGCTTGACGGCAGACCAATAACAACGTTCTTGGTTTTAATTCCGCTCTGTCCAACAGCGGTCATGATAATATCGGAGAGCTTTCGCTTGCTTTCAGGTGATGATGAGGCCGCAGTTTTTTCGTCAAGGGGTGCATACCCAAAGTTAGTTAAGCTCCACATGTCAGAGCCTGACTGCGATAACTGAACTACGCGTACAGCTGTTGTCCCTATGTCTATCGCGAAAAAGTCGCCCACGCCTTTGATTGCCATAATACCCTTTATTATACAGAAAGCGTAAGCAGTAAGGCAATAGCGTTTTTAAGAGCGAAGCCCTAGAACCTTGGTGGCAGCTCTGTAATCATTACCGTTGGCATACGACCGGTCTCTATCCCCTGATTCACACCCCATATATACGCATCCGGCCGAAGATTAAACACCTCTGCGGGTGATGCCCCGTCTGTTCGTGTTGCACCGGCAGTACGCCGCAGATGAAGCGTATTAGCTATGACAGGACCATTGACAGTTAACTGCCCCGCACAACGGCTTGCCGTCAAGCTAGCCGGAAGAACATCGCAGGTGTACACCGCACCGTGACCAGCTGTTTTAGCCACAAGCCACGCATCAACCCTACCCACTCCTTCATTGATGGTAATATTGCGGCCGATAATAACAAGCTGCGGTGTTTCGGCGGGGCCATTAATAGTGCCCGCAGTATAGGTGAGATCGCCATTAATTATAATGTCGTTATCCGGTGCATTTATCACAACCGTCCGCCCAGCCGGAATAGTACCAGGCAGTAGTGTTATGGGATTGCCATTTACAGGACGATACCCCCCACTCGTGCCAGCAAGTGCTGAAACCGAAACCGAGTTTGGCATAGGAGATGTCGTACGGGATGCATAGCGATCAACTATCGTACGGACGGTTGCGGGCAATACATACCCTCCGACATTGGCTGTGACGCATACATCGGTATTATTTTGATTTGCGAAGGAAAGGAGGCTGAGGCTACAGAAGTCAACGCTATCTATACCCTCGACATGAACCCCACTTGCATACCCAGCCCCTGAGGCCATCCCAGAGATTCGACCGCTAGCGAGAGTTCCATACTCAGACCATGAACCATAAATATCAGCCTCTGCAGCAGAGAGCATTTTTGCTTCAACCTTAAGCTCATCGATTAATATCCCTGTGTGTGAATAGGTTGACTGAACATGTATCTCGAGTTCATTTTTTCCATGCTTAAAGACTCCGGGGCCACCTGCATTTGAGGTTGCCTGTGAAGTTGGTGTCCATCCTGGATTCTGCCAATCACCCAATGAATTGCCGTTAACATAGAATTTCACTAAATTATCCACAGCACCCTTGATGTGGATTTTTGCAGTGTCAAGAATAACCTCATTATTATTTATATAGAAGCCGTCCTTTAGTTTAAAGACATATATGTTAGCCCTGTTGATATCCGTACTTGCGTAAAATGTCGGATCGGGACAGCTATTCTGTGCCCAGTTCTGCCCATAGGTATTTTGTGCAATCCATGAAGCATTCGGACTCACCCTATTCCAGACAGATTGACCATTGAGCCCATTTACCGCCACATTAACAAGGTTACCCGTGAGTGCTGGGTCGGTTGCCATATATACACCCGCATACCCCGCCCCATTCTCGGAGACAGTGCGAGCAGAAATTGGCGTTGACGAGCTTGAGCTTGGTATTTCAATAACCGCACCACTCCCGCTGGGCCCGGTACTCGCCCACTGGCACGTATCTCCACCATAGCCAGCAGGGCGGTACACCCTATCAATGATCCAGTGTGGGTCGTGGCTATTTGCAGGAAGTTTATTTCCGTTGCTATCAACGCCTGTCAATCGAAGTCCTGAGAATGACGTCTGGGGTGCATCAATCTCAACCCTCTCTTTGGAGTGGCGAGTCACACTTGTTGTTACGTTGGATGCAGTACCGCCGCCTCGAACAATAACATCACCCCCCGTTACATGCACCTTCGGCTTCTTGCCAACAACAACGCACTGTAAGGCAGAGTATCGAGTCCCTGACTTCGTTGGTCCTGTTGATTCATTATATCCGCGGACAGAGAGTCCGTAACATATCCTATCCCCAACATTAAAATCCTCAGGAGTTGTATCACTAAACTGCGGGACTACCCTTCCCGTACCGCTAAATTGGAAGTTGTTAAATGTTGCCGACGGCGTACTTATATGCTCAGAACAACGAGCGGCATTACCTCCGGTCATTCCGTAGTAGGCACAGGGGCCAGACGCACTTGTTCCGCCCGCACTATTTGAAGGTGCAGATTGACCTGATTTATAGATAATTCTTATATATCGCGTGTCTGTTGGCGAGGTTGTTGATGCCGAGCCCGTCTTTGCAACATTTCCCGTTACGGCTACTGTTTGCCCTGGCTCAATTGCATTAGGAATACCCGTGATTGAGGGTGCGAGAGAGTATGTAGTGTAGCGCTGAAGACAGATACTTACCGCCGACTGTGGTGATGGGTAGATATTAAAACCACTGCCATCTGCCATAGTATTAAATTGCAGCATCACATTAAAGCAACCGCTATTCCTTCCAGCGATGTATAGCGGCCTTCTGACAGCCCCGCTCTCCTGAACATTGCCAGTACCATCATTCGTGTACCATATGGTTGTCGAACCAGCACCAAGTGTCGTACCGCTGTGGCCAGACACGTTCTCGGCACGTGGGCTACCGGGTATATACCTCTGCCCTGGCTGAGAGCAGTATCGTACCCGTGCACTAATATCAATATCTACCCAGTCATCACCCACCTCTGCTCGTGCGGTACCACTACCGTCCGTTGCTTTGATTGATAAATAATCGGCAAGCGACCAGGCATCGGTGTACTGCGAACACCACCATGCCAGACCACTATCGTTTGCTGGATATGCAGCCTGTGCGTGGGTATCTGGTGCAATAAAGAAGCCACCCAGAGCAGAAAAAAAGCCGACAAACAACAGTACTTTCGCCCGCATCAAAAAGTGCGGTGCATCACTCTGCGATTGTATACCGTTTCCGCTATTCATATACCTCCTATTAAACCATAAGCGTTAGTAAAAAATAAACCCTAGACACGAGCGGTATTGACAAAGCAGGTACATATTAGCCATAGTTTAAGAATACTTAAGAGGCATCTATTCAATGACACAACAAAATACAACTCAGGACATACCAAAAAAAGCAAGGCGACGTAGCAAAAAAAGCACTGTGATCACCGTAGTGATATTAATCATACTCGTGACAGCAATAGCTGGAGGAGTATACGTGCTTCAATCCGGCAAGAATGCACAGCGAGGTGATTTAAGCAAAGACACTACCCCGCTCGCCTCACTTCCAGAAACACTCGCATCACCACTCCCTTCAACACGGGAGCTTGCTGCGGATGATGTGGGAATTATACAGTGGATGAGCCCCGCCGAAGTGCCCGAAGGCACGGTAACATCATATGCCCTGCGTATAGTGTCAGAGTTGTGCCCCAACTTAAATACAGAATTCGAAGTAAAGGCAATTGACAATTCGATATATGAACAGCCGGAAGTAAGTGACGAGAAGCCCTACACTGGCTTCTTCAAGCTAAAGGATACGTACATCCTTCACTCAACAGTCCAATCATGCACAAAGAACAACACCGGAACCAATACATGGCAGGAGATTGCGACAGCCTATGTCACCGCCGTATCAAGTGACCAGAAAAGCAAGGCACTTCCTGTCAAAATAATGGGTAGGTTATTTGAGTAGTTGTTTCGGCAAGACTTTACCGCCCATATCTGTTAAAATAGGGGTATGAGTTTATCTATCGGCATCGTCGGCCTTCCAAACGTCGGCAAATCTACACTGTTCAATGCGCTTACCCAGAATGACATCCTGGCGGCTAACTACCCCTTCGCTACTATTGAGCCGAACACAGGAATTGTTCCCGTACCAGACGCACGGCTTGGTCACCTCAAGACACTCTACGGTGCAGAGAAGATCATCCCCGCAACTGTGACGTTTGTCGATATTGCAGGGCTTGTTGCCGGGGCCAGCAAGGGCGAGGGGCTTGGAAATAAGTTCCTGGACAATATCCGCAGAACAGATGCAATCATCCACGTTGTTCGGGCGTTTGAGAATAGCGAAATTCTTCGCCACGATGAATCAAAAGTTGATCCAAAGGCTGATATTGAGATTATTAACACAGAGCTTATTCTTGCAGATATCCAAACTATCGAGAACCGTCTTCCGAAGCTACAAAAAGAAGCAAAATCACAGCCAGCCGCACGCGAAAGCATTGGCTATCTTGAGTCCCTTCTTCGACACCTTGAATCAGGAACCCCGCTCTCTGCACTCCCCTCACTCAATCTTGAGGCAATTCAAGACCTCCATCTCCTTACTGCAAAACCAGTTATTTATGTGTTCAATGTTGACGAAGCCACCCTTACAGACGAGTCGGCTCGACACACCCTCACTGCACTTGCTGCTCCTGCCCGAACAATTTTTGTGTGTGCCAAAATTGAAGAAGAAATCAAAGACCTTCCAGAGGAAGATGCACTTGAACTCCTTGAAGCCTACGGCGTTGCTGAAACAGGCCTCAACCAACTCATCAAAGCTGCCTACGACACCCTTGGCCTCCAAAGCTACCTCACCGCTGGTGAAAAAGAAATACGTGCGTGGACCATCCACAAGGGCGACACCGCCCCACAGGCAGCTGGTGTCATTCATACAGACTTCGAGAAGGGCTTTATTGCCGCAGCCATCGTCAGCTACGAAGATCTTATCATGGCAGGTAGCGAAACGGCCGCAAAAGCCGCAGGAAAAATGCGCACGGAGGGACGTGACTACGTCATGCAGCCGGACGATGTTGTTGAGTTTAGGTTTAACGTCAGTAAGTAGGCTTTTGTTATGAACAGCCACTGTTGCCGCTGAGAGGTATCGTCGTTGGATACAGCCGCGAACTGCCGTTAAATGGCTGTGCAAACATCGCAACGAAATCAGTGCCGCAGCCACCAGACTCCCCTTCGTTTTCATCAATGAAATAAGGGCGGCCCCACGGGTCTAGTAATCCACGAACGTTCATATTGCTATCAATGCTAATTTTATCAAGAGTTGAATTGTAGCGAACCCAGCAGGCGTCTGAGACAGGAAGCGTTGCAAGATTCGTCCCAACGGGCTGTGATGTACACGATCCTGCCGAATATGTTGATCCGGTAATTTGAATTAATGTCTTACCTGTATTGTTCTGGGCTGCTATCACCGCCTTCCTCAACTGACCAAGGTCTGTCTGTATTTTTGACGATCGTGCCTGAGATTGTATACCATTATAGGCAACAATAGTAATAGCTGCCAGAATAGCGATGACAACAACGACAATTAACAGTTCAACAATCGTGAAGCCTTTATTCATCAGCCATTCACCCACGATTGCCAGGTAGCACCTGTACTCGAGTAAGCACCAGCCATCACACCGGAGCCTATGAGATTACAAGTGTCAGCACCCCAGAGTTGCGAGGCACTTTGAGTAATATTACCATCAACATTTTGAAACCCCTTACCAGACACCGATACACCAGACAACGCGAAACGGCCCGTCGTCGCATTAACGCATATATAAAAGTTATTGCGAGATAAAAGATACGACCCCTTCGAGGCCTTCAATCCAATAGTGTCGAAAGATACTGGATACACCCCGGTCTCCGCAACTCTGCGCAATAACAGCTTTCCATTGCTCGACAGATCAGACTGGACCGCCGCGTCGTGTGCATTATTCTGGATACCCCGATAGGCAACAATAGTAATAGCTGCCAGAATAGCGATGACAACAACGACAATTAATAATTCAACAATCGTGAAGCCTTTTTGTTTTAATACCCACTGCATTATACATAGTGTAGCATGTTGGCCAAAGAGGCAGAAATACCAGAACGGACGAATAAGCAAAATGGTATACTATGAACAATGAATGTGCACAAAAAAGAACACGGCTTCACAATTGTCGAGCTGCTCATTGTTGTGGTAGTTATTGCACTACTAGCGGCCATAACACTCGTTGCATACAGCGGAATATCCCGACAGGCAAAGGCTTCATCTGCACAATCTGCAGTAAAGCAAGCTGCAACAAAAATCTCCTCGTACGCAGTGCTCAACAACGGCGTATTCCCCGTCAGCAGTACCGAGGCGGGAATTAATGACACCGGTGAGACGTCATACCAGTACCGGTCTTACGACAACGGCACGAAATACTGCGTTACAGCCACAAGCGGTGCTATTAGCTACTTCATGAATAACGACGGTCAGCCCACTCCAACACCTGGTGCCTGTAGCGGACATGGAGTAAATGGCGTGCAACCAATCACCAATATGATGCCAAATCCTAGCATAGAAGCCTCAACCGCAGGCTTCACACTCCATCATGTAGGCGGCACGGCAACAGCAGCTCTAGCACGCTCAAGCCTAGGTGCCAAGGACGGTGGTTTTGGGGCAAGAATCACAGCAAACTCTGCCGGAACGTTCAGTAACAGCGGTATATTCAATAATCTTATAACCTCAACAGACCCAACGAAATCATATGTCGCCTCTACCTGGATTCGGTCGACAAAGCCACTTACCTATGTACTAAAGATTGAACAACGGAATAGCTTAGGAGAAAATATAGGAGTCCTTCTATCGAACATGACAAGTCTAGGCGGCAATACCTGGAAACGACTTTCAGTTACAATCCCACCCAATGCCAACATGACGCGTTTTACGTTTTGCGTCTATGGCTCTGGTACGGTAGAGACAGGCGATACGGTAGACTTCGATAGCCTTATGGTCACCGAAGGAACGACACTCCATACATATGCCGATGGAAGTTCACCGTCATGGATATGGAACGGTGCGGCAAATAGTTCAAGTTCTACAGGTCCACCGCT
>CAZADM010000010.1:0-24564 GCA_964483955.1 uncultured Candidatus Saccharibacteria bacterium
TGGTGGGTCCTAGAGGATTCGAACCTCTCACCTCCACAACGTCAATGTGGCGCTCTAGCCAAATGAGCTAAGGACCCGTAGGTGAACTTATATATAGTAGCAGAATAGGGGTGGAGTGGCAAGTGTTCCGACGGGTAAGTGTAGTTCCGGTCTCTCTGCTTTGATTGAAATAACCCCACCTCTATGGTTAACTGAGAGCAATGATTATGTGGGCAAAACAAAAAGGATTTACGCTTGTCGAACTTCTTATTGTCGTGGTGGTGATTGCCATTCTCGCGACTATTATGGTTGTGGCATACAACGGAATCCAAAATAGTGCTAAGAATTCTCAGGTTGTTGCTACGGTGAACGGGTATGTTAAGGCAATTCACACCTACTACATTACTTACAATGATACGGTTCCGATGCAGTCTTCGGCTGTTCAGTGCTTTGATGGCACTGCGTGTTGGTCGGGTACTGATGTGCCAGCCTCGCAGTTACTCCGTGCCGAGTTACAGAAAGTAGTCCCGACGTTACCCGTTGTTCCGTCGGGCCACCCGATACTTATTGTCCAGGGGAGTACGACTGACAGTCCAAATAGTGGTACATATTCGGGTTGGTACATACTCTATCAGGTGGTTAATAATGGTTCTTGCCCAGCGGTGAGTGGTACCCGATACCTCAACAGCGGTGTAAGTGGTAACCTCCGCTCTTGCCGGGCGGCACTGGAGCTGTAATGGGGCGGTTGAAGGGCTTTACGATTGTCGAGCTCCTCATTGTTGTTGTGGTGATTGCAATTTTGGCTGCGGTGACAATTGTGGCGTACAACGGTATACAATCACGTGCACAAATCTCAACATTGCAATCTGATATTAGCCAGGCGGTTCGTGCCATGGAGGTTGCAAAGACTGTCAGTCCAGATAGTACCTACCCGTCGCTTTTTCCCGATAATGTGAAGGCGTCGGCTGGCGTAGGGCTGAGTCTCTCGGCCTCTACGAAGGGCTTCTGTGTGAACGGCCAGACACTTAAAGCACCAGTTAAGCGGTGGTATCGGGATGCGTCCAGCACTTTGCAGGAGGGGGTGTGCCCCGGTGCGGTCATTGCCGACAGCGAAGTTGGTATGCCGAAGAATCTCGTACGGGATACGAATTTCGAGACGCCGGGGTGGTTTGCGAGCGCATCGCATACGAGCCTTGCTAATAGCGTGAGGGTTGGCCTACAGAGTGACCCTCTTCCAGGACGCCCCGTTTTTGTTATTTCAAGTACGCCAAACGCCTCCGTGACATGGGCTTATATGGGTGGTGTTGTTGCGGCGACGCAGATTACAGCAGGTGAGACCTACTTCGCAAAGTACTATGTGCGACGAGCATCCGGTGTATATAGCAGTGAGCTGGCGACTATCGGTGTGAAAAATGGCGACTCGTCAAATACGGCAATCATCAATGCACCTACAGGTATATACCTATCAGATGACACTTGGCGTGAGGTGAGTCAGCCTATTCAGGCTGTGGCGAATGGTATAGCGGCAAATAGGTTGTACTTAGGTGTGGCAACATCTCAAATCAAGGCAGGGTCATTTGTCTTAGAATTTCAGGGCTTCGAAATATCGAAAATACCTTAATACGTTGCATCGATATCGTTTGAGTTCTCTTGGTGGTTATGGTTAACTATAGATAATGAACAGGCGGGCGCAAATACAAAAAGGTTTTACCATTGTTGAGCTACTTATTGTTATTGTGGTGATTGCAATATTAGCTGCCGTGACGATTGTCGCGTACGGTGGCATACAGAGTAAGGCGAAAGAAAACGCCGCACAAAGTGCCGCCTCTCAAGTAAGTAAAAAGATAATGGCCGAAGCTGTCCTGAACGCCGATCAATACCCGGCATCACTCGCGACTATAGGGGTGCAGAATTCAGGCGATGTGACACACCAGTATACGGTGAATAATTCAGCCTCACCTCCATATTATTGCTTAACGACGACGATCTCCGGGCGTTCGTATAAGATATCGAGCGCGGCACTAACGCCAGTAGCTGGCGGTTGTCCTGGTCATAGCGCCAATGGTGTTGCGGCAATCACAAATCTTGCTCAAGATACACGCGCAACAGCAATAGCTGGCACCGGTGTTGCGGGGAGGACCGGCTGGTATGGTCGTTGGTTTGGCTCTGGAAGTACTGGCACGACGACGCAAATTACGGGTGCCGCGGATGGACCCGCGGGCACTGGAATTACATCATATCTACGGAAGCAGTGGAATACTGTCGGTACGCATACGCTTGATGTTGGCTGGGGTCATACCGACAATGGAATACTTTCTTACCCAACGGCACCGGGAAAAATACTTACAGTCTCTAGCTATGTACGGTCGTCTGTCGCCCAGGGTGACGGGAGCCAGCGACGAATTTGGTTTCACTTTTATGACGCAGCGGGCGCTGACGTGGGTTCGTCGGGTGGTGTATCTGTCGCACTGCCTGCAGGTCAGTGGACGAGGCTTGTGGCCTCTGTGGCCGCACCTGCAAATGCAAGCTTTGTGCACCTCAGACAAGACCTATACTTGCAGATGACAGTCGGGTCGACGCTCGATGCAACGGGCCTTATGATTACCGAGGGTTCAACACCATACTTATTCGCCGACGGTGCATCTGCTAACTGGGTGTGGAACGGGGTACCAAACAGCTCGACATCAACAGGATTGCCATTATGATGTCACGAAAAAAAGGTTTTACAATCGTCGAACTTCTTATCGTCGTGGTGGTGATTGCTATCTTGGCCGCGGTGACAGTCGCGGCGTATAACGGTATACAGCAACAAGCAGTAAATGCAAAAACAACACAAGCGTTGCAATCGTGGGTGAAGGCGCTTAATATGTACAAGACAGAGCAGGGGCAATGGCCTACAGGGTGGGTGTGTCTGGGCGAGGGGTACCCGTACGGAGAGTCGGGAGTCGAGGCAACCGGAACGGCACAGTGTCGGATGACAGGATCGAGTGGGTATACGGTTGAGCTATCATTTAATACAAAGATGCGACCATATACCGGTGGGGGTGGAATGCCAACTCCGTCATTTGTCACCGCATCAATCACCAATGAGTGGCGTCGGGGTATTTTTTATGCATATGGCGGCGGTGGAAGTGGAACTGAGGTGTATTTACAGGCTGTATTTAAGGGTAATGTCTCGTGTCCACCTGTGGCAGGTACAACCACTAAAGGGCTGTGGGGCAGTAATACTATGTGTTCGTATTTCATAGGATCTATTACTGACAAGTAAGGTTCGCGTGCAATGTGCGAGTCATGCTACAATACAGCTAGTATGAAGTGGGAAAAACAAACAGGTTTCACTATCGTCGAACTCCTTATTGTAGTAGTGGTGATCGCCATTCTTGCTGCCATTACTATCGTGGCGTATAACGGCATGCAGCGACAAGCACAAAATTCTGCGACGATGTCAGAGCTTGCAAGTGCGGCAAAGCAGTTGAAGGCGGATTTTTCGCTCAATGGTGCCTATCCTGCCACGCCGGCGGCGGCAAATGATGGCAAAGGGTTGCGTTTTAACGCCAACTCGGTGGTTCGCTATCGGGCAAATAACGCCACAAACCCTGCAACAGCCTGCCTGACGGTTATTAATGGAAAATCTATGTATTACGCCACAGAATCTGTCGGTGCCACCGAGGGAAGTTGCTATAATCTTGTGACGGGCACTGGTGCACCAGCTGCATTGTCGGACAATAATACTCATCATACGCCATACCATAGTGGTGTCGTTGGCTTAACTTCTGTGACAATTGACCTTGGTTCGCTTCAAGACGTATCGAGGGTACAGGTCTGGCACTATTGGTCTGATAGCAGAACGTACTACCAGACAAAAACCGAGGTGAGTGCGGATGGGACGAATTGGACGACAATCTTTGATAGTGCTACCCAGGGGACGTATCCCGAAACATCCCAGGGCCGAACGTACGACTTTCCTATGCAAAAAGTGCGATACGTACGAGACTGGATAAACGGCAACTCAACAAATACGGGCAATCACTGGTCTGAAATAAAGGTTTTCTAGCCCCTTTGTGCTATAATTAACACCGAGCAATGATGCGGCCTAACCATTCGCGGAGCTTCGTGGAGACTCCCTGTGCGACAACGGGGTGATATGAGTGAAACGTCCGGTGGAACCGTCTGCAGCTACGTGCCCAGACCCGAGACATACGATACAGGGATTTATGTGTTACATATAAAACCGATTATCGTATGTTTCTTTTTTTGGAAATAATACACAACGACAAGGAGTATCATGAGCAATCATTCAGACGAAAAAATTCATGCAATGAGGCATAGTCTTGCCCATATTACCGCATCTGCAGTAAAGCAATTGTGGCCAGACGCTAAGTTTGGCGTTGGGCCGGTGGTAGAAAACGGTTTCTATTATGATATTGATCTTGGCGAGACGAAGATATCCGAATCTGATTTTAAGAAGATTGAAAAAGAAATGCGTAGTGTTATCAACCAGCAGCAGGAGTTTGAGTACTTCACAATGTCCATTGATCAGGCAATTGACTGGGCACGCGAAAACAACCAGCCGTACAAGGAAGAGCTCCTGAATGACCTTAAGCGGTCAGGAACAACTATCGCAAAAGACCTTGATAGTGATGAGCTAGGGCTTGCTACTGACGGTGATGCTGCGATTGAGACGGTTTCATTCTATAAGAACGGCAGCTTTGTCGACCTTTGCCGTGGTCCACATGTGGCAAACACTAAAGAGGTGGGCGTCTTTAAGTTGATGCGTGTTGCCGGTGCATACTGGCGTGGAAAAGAAGATAATGCACAAATGCAGCGTCTCTATGGGGTTGCGTTTGAGACGCAAGAAGAGCTTGATCAGCACCTCGAGCGACTTGAACAGGCAAAACTTCGCGATCACCGAAAGCTTGGTAAGGAGCTTGATCTCTATACCGTATCGCCCCTTGTTGGTGCAGGGCTCCCGCTTTTCACACCACGCGGGACGGTGCTTCGTGATATTGTCTCTCAGTATTCAAACCAACTCCGCCAACGCTATGGTTTTCAAAAGGTGTGGACGCCACATATTACTAAGAAGGATCTTTATGAGGCATCGGGCCACTGGGCGAAGTTTGGAGACGAACTCTTCCTTGTTACAAGCCAAGAAACCAGCGATGATTTTGCACTCAAGCCAATGAACTGCCCGCACCACACGCAAATTTATGCATCGCAGCCACGAAGTTATAAGGATATGCCGGTACGCTTCCTTGAGACAACGACTGATTACCGAGACGAGAAGACAGGCGAGCTAGGCGGTCTTAACCGCGTACGTTCATTAACGCAAGATGATAGCCATGTTTTTGCACGTCCTGATCAGATTGAACAAGAAATTAATAACCTTCTTGCATCAGCGCGTGAGCTCTACGAGTCAATTGAGATGCAACTCCGTGTCCGCCTCAGCTACCGCGATGAAGGCGAAGGCTATCTGGGTGACATCGCACTTTGGGGGTCTGCCCAAAAGCAACTCAAGGCAGCCGTAGAAGCAAACAACCTTGAGTACTTCGAGCAAGAGGGCGAGGCAGCCTTTTATGGTCCGAAGATTGACTTCATGGCAACCGATGCCATCGGCCGCGAGCATCAAGTAGCAACCGTGCAGCTTGATTTTGTACAGCCACAACGTTTCGGACTCAGCTACACAGATGCAGAAGGAAATGCTGCACAGCCGGTGATGATTCACTGTGCACTCCTTGGGTCTATCGAGCGTTTCCTGAGCGTTTTCATTGAACATACTGCAGGCTGGTTCCCATTCTGGGCCGCACCAGAGCAGATTCGTATCTTAACTATTAATGACACGGTGCAGCCGTATGTTGACGAGATAAGCACGCTCCTTGCCCAGAATCCACTCATGACACCAGTGAAATACAATGACCTTCGTGTAACGGTAGATATCCGTAACGAGTCACTGGGGAAAAAGATTCGCGAAGCAACGAAGATGAAGATTCCAGTGCAGCTGATTGTTGGTCCAAAGGACGTAGAGGCTCGCGAGGTGAGTGTCCGCACCCAAGCTGGCGAAGAGAAGGTGGCACTGTCAGAGCTTCCTGCGTATCTTGGGAGCCTCTAGGATAGCGTAATGTCAGCTGGTACGAGTTCAGAGGGGAGTGCGTTTCGCCAGGCTATCGAAGCTATAATGGCGCGCCTTCCTGCTGGATGTGTAACAACCTATGGCGATGTCGCTGCACGAGCAGGGCATCCGTATGCCGCCCGAGCTGTAGGCGGTGTTGCTCATTACGGAGACCCGCATCTTCCGTGGCACCGGCTAGTAAACCAGCAAGGAGGGCTCGCACGGGGCTATCCTGGTGGCATGGAGGTGCAGCGACGTCACCTTGAGGAGGAGGGGATTCACTGTGCTCAGTATCGTGTTGTTAACTTTGAAGCCTTGCGTTGGAAGGGAGGTCCTCTGTAATGAAAACCGCCACGCCACTGGTTGTCGTTACTGGTCCGACTGCAAGCGGGAAGTCTGCTGTTGCCCTGCAGCTTGCCAAAGAGTTTGGGGGAGAGATTATCTGTGCTGATTCGAGAACGGTATATAGATACATGGATATTGCAACCGCAAAGCCAACGCCAGAAGATCGGGCGGTAGTGCCGCATTGGGGGCTTGATCTTATAGATCCTGGCACGCGGTTTACTGCGGCAGATTTTAAGGAATATGCCACGCAAAAGATTGCAGAAATACGGCAACGGGGTGCGGTCCCATTTTTGGTTGGTGGGACGGGTTTGTATATAGACGGCGTCATTTTTGACTATCAATTTAGTGAAACGCAGCAGTCTTTACGAGAGGCGTTTGAATATCAGTCGCTAGAGGAGCTGGTGGATTATTGCAATAAAAACAACATCACCCTACCAGAGAATAGTAAGAACAGGCGGTACGTGCTGCGTGCTATCGAGCAGGGCGGTGTTAATAATAAGCGTAAGCAAGAACCTATAGACAATACAATTATTGTTGGAATTACAACAAATATGGATGACCTGAGTGAACGAATCGCTATTCGGGCAGCGGATATGTTTGCGGATGGTGTTGTAGCAGAGGCCACAATGCTGGGGAATCGGTTTGGGTGGGATTCCGAAGCAATGACCGGCAATATGTACCCAATTGTACGCAAGTTGCTTGCAGGAGAGGTAACAGAAGCCGAAGCAAAAGAGCTCTTTATTCGTTCAGACCGCCGCCTTGCAAAGCGTCAACGCACCTGGCTAAAACGAAATCCTTTTATTCACTGGGGAACACGCGATGAAGTCTACGCCTATCTCGTGAATCAGCTTAAGGCACAAGAGTGTGCTAAAAAGTGATACAGATATGCTACTATAAGAGTATAAAAAGTGATCAAGGAAACTAGGGGATGATAGATAAATTGTTCGGTTCAAAGACGCGGGTGAAGCTCCTTCACTTATTTTTGAATCACCCCGGCCAATCGTTTTACGTCAGAGAAATCACTCGGCTTATTGACGAACAAATTAATTCAGTACGCCGAGAGCTCTCTAATATGCTTGAGGTGGGCGTTATTACAAGCGATAGTGCAGAAAACAAACTCTACTATCAGGTTAATCAACGGTATGAGTTCTATACACCGCTACGGGGTATTTTTGCTGGCGAGGCAGTCACGGGTGAGCAGCCACTTGACCTTGGGGCTGTGTCCGCGCTTGATCGTTCGGTTGCAATTATCGAAGATATTGCGGGTGTTCGCCTTGCACTTATGGCGGGGATCCTTGTTAAGGGGTCTGTGGCGCCAATCGATATCCTTCTAGTGGGCACTGTGCCTAAGAAGAAGCTAGCCGTAGCAATGGCAGAAATAGAGAAAATAGAGGGAAGGGAACTGAACTACACGCTTCTCCCGTACGACGAATTCTATTACCGTATGAGCATTAGGGATAGGTTCATCTCCCAGATTACTACCGGTCCACACGTTGTAGCGGTTGATAAAGATGGGGTTTTTGCTCATACTAAAGAAGATACAAAGAGCGACAGTAAAGTCAGTAAGTCATAAGGAGCATACACTGTAATGTTAGAGATTGAATATAAGGGTGGAAATTCTGTTATCCTCACAACGAAGAAGGCGACCGCAGTAGTTGACCCAAAGGTCTCGCTTCTTGGGCTTAAGGATATTCCTGTAAAGGGTGCTATAGAACTTCTTACAGAGGCACGTTTCGGTGTTGACGGTGGTGATGCACAGCTCGTACTTGAGGGTCCTGGTGAGTATGGCGTGGCAAACTTCGATATCAGGGGCATTGCCGCACAGCGGCATCTTGACGCACCAGATGCTCCAAAGATCAGTACAATGTACCGTGTCGAGGTAGAAGGCTTTCGTGTTGGTATCGTAGGTAATATCTACGAAACCCTTTCCGACGATCAAATGGAGGCGCTGGGGCTTGTTGATATCCTTATTCTTCCAGTAGGTGGCAGCGGATATACTCTTGATCCGGTAGCTGCAACGACCCTTATTCGTAGTATTGAGCCAAAAGCAGTTATCCCTGTTCACTATGCCGAGACAGGGGTGACATACGAAGTTCCACAGCTTGAGCTTGACGAGTTTATTAAATCTCTGGGTGCACCAGTTGAAAACGTTGGTAGTAAGTATAAGGTCAAGACGCCAGGGTCACTTCCTGATGCACTAACTATCGTGAAGATCGACCGTTCATAGGGGCGTAGAGGCCGTTTTAATACAGATAAAATAAAAATCCCCGCATTATAGCGGGGATTTTTATTTAAGCAAGAACGCCCTTCTTCTTGAGTGTACGAATCGCGTGAGCGCTAAGCACCATAGTAACCTTCTGTCCGTCAACCATAAAGGTTTTCTTCTGAAGATTTGGCTTAAATACGCGCTTTGTGCGACGTAGCGAGAAGCTTACGTTGTTGCCGAATTGCTTACCTTTTCCGGTAAGTTCACATCGTGCTGCCATATTATTAAACTCCTTTTGTCGTTAGACTTTGGACACTAGGGTTAATTTTACCTTTTTTAATACGAATAGTCAATAGGGGGCGGGGATGCTCGTGCTACAATAGATATATATGACCAGTGACCCTATTCTCTATATTGCAATCGTTCTTATTGTTATCCTTATTTCAATGACCCTCCACGAGGCCATGCACGCCTTTGTTAGTTACTGGCTTGGTGACGATACGGCCAAGAAAGAGGGGCGCCTCACGCTTAATCCGCTCAAACATATCGATCCCTTTTTGACAATTATCCTTCCTGTCATACTGGCACTTGTCGGTGCTCCTATCTTTGGTGGTGCAAAGCCGGTGCCGTTTCGCCCGGATATGGTAAAGGGCGGCGACTGGGGTGCGGCATTGGTTGCTCTTGGTGGCCCGCTCACAAATCTCTTCATTGCCTTTATCGCCTTTGGTATTGGTGTCGTGACCGGTGTTGTAACGCCTGCTGGCTTCGCTGCAACGCTTCCTGGGGTTATTGTTATGACGACGGTATCAGTAAACCTCGGTTTCTTTGTATTTAATATGCTGCCAATTCCACCACTCGATGGCTCGCGGGTGATATATGCACTCGCCCCTGAGTTTGTTCGCTCGGCAATGAGGGCTATAGAGCGGTTCGGAATTATTCTCGTATTCCTGCTTGTGTTGGTTGCAAGTGCTGCACTCTCAACTTACATGGGGACAGTCATCCAGTTCTTCCTTGATGTATTTACTACTATATTCCGAGTCTAGTGGCCCAATAAGCGAAATGGTATAATAAGAGGTACCCAGGTGACCACTTGGCGCACATGATTTTCCGATATCATTGATGAGGAAGTCCTAATGATTCACTCCCGTGGGAATGATTTGCGGACATCCACCTTGCACATATGCGGGGAACATCATCGCGTCAGGTCTAAGCCTGGGTTTTATGTAGATTTTATCATTTCAGGGTGTGGCGCAGTTGGTAGCGCGTACGGCTGGGGGCCGTGAGGTCGCAAGTTCAAGTCTTGTCACCCTGACCATTTTTACTCGAAATTTCAGTACGTGCTATACTAATAGCAGTTATTTAAACAAACAAACAATGCAACAACGTCTTTCTGTCAGAGCTATTATTTCAGAAGAGGGGAGTACCCTCATTCTTAAGCGTAGTACGGGAAGGGCGTCTATACTGGGCAAATATGAGCTCCCTGGTGGAAAGCTAGTCTACGGAGAGCAGCCAGAAGATGCACTGCGGCGGTACCTTCATCACGATGCGGGTATTCATATTCATACAGCTCAGCTCTTTGATGCTGTGACATATATTGATCATGACGATAGGGATATTCAGTACGGCGTACTTGTCTATCTTGTGACGCCATCGCCACAGCGACACCCTATGCGGCTCGGGGGAGGCTATAGTTCCTATAGCTGGTATGATAAGTCAAAAACACAACAGAATGAACTTACCGATTTAACCCAACTCCTACTGGGTATTGTTCATCAGGACGAGATAACAGATAAGTATCTGCAAGAAAAAGTTACTACTGTTGAAAATAAAACAACGAAATATGATGCAATCATCTATTCAGATGGCGGATCGCGGGGCAATCCCGGCCCGTCTGCAGCCGGCTTTGTGATAGAAAATCTGGATGGTGTTGTGCTTGAAGAGGGCGGTGAGTATCTTGGAGTGACGACAAATAACGTCGCCGAATACCATGGGCTTCTCCTTGGGTTGCAGCGTGCACGCGACCTTGGGTATCGGTCTGTCGAGTGCCGAATTGACAGCATGCTTGTTGTGAATCAGATGAAGGGGATATATAAAATTAAGAATCGTGAGCTATGGCCCGTTCATGAAAGAATCCGCCTGTTAATGCAGGGGTTTGATACAATTTCATTCACCCATGTTCTCAGGGGTAATAACCAGCGCTCCGATGGCGTGGTAAATAAGGTACTCGACGCCCAAAGAAAAGAGCAGCTTGCCGAGGTTGCCCTGCATGTAGCAGAGTAGGGCTCCTCTTGTTGCTTCACATTTGCTATACTATATGAAGGCAGCTCGCTAGACGATCGCTTGCACATGGGTGCAAGAGGAAAGTCCGGGCAGCAAAGGATACGACAGTCGCTAACGGCGACCGGGGGTAACCCTAGGGAAAGTGCCACAGAAACAAAACCGCCTCGTAACAGGTGCGCGCAAGGTCTACGGCTTAAAACCAACGGCTCGGCGTGCAAACCTGAGGTAAGGGTGAAAAGAGTGGGGTAAGAGCCCACAGCGCCGCATGGTGACATGCGGGGAAGGTAAACCCTGTCGGCTGCAAGGAGGTCAAGTGCTAAGAGTGTTCCGCTTGCTTGACCGCTATCCGCTTGAATATGTCAGCAATGGCATAGCTAGATAGATGATCGTCCACGACAAAACCCGGCTTACAGGCCTGCTGCCAACTAAAAAATCCGCTCTCGTCATGAGGCGGATTTTTTAGTACCACAGAAGGGTTTATTTAGCTGAAGTTGCTTGGGCAACAATTGCCTTGAATGCCGCAGGCTCGTTTACTGCAAGCTCTGCAAGTACCTTTCGGTCAACTTCAATGCCAGTAGCCTTAAGGCCGGCAATAAGTTTGCCGTATGTTGTTCCTTCTTGGCGAGCAGCTGCATTGATGCGAGTAATCCAAAGTGCACGGAGGTCGCGCTTTTTATTGCGGCGGTCCCTGTACTGGTACTCTAGTGCACGGGTAACTGCTTGCTTTGCAAGACGGAAGCTACGGGTGCGGTTGTGCTGCATGCCCTTGGCTTGTGCCAAGATTTTTTTGTGTCGGTTGCGTGCTGTGACGCCTCGTTTGACTCGCATTGATTAAACTCCTAGGGCTCGCTTAATGTTTTTACGTTCACCACCAGTAATCGTTGCGGTAGTGTTGATACGGCGCTTACGGCTCTTACTCTTCTTTGAAAGAAGGTGGGCGCCAAACGCACGCCGACGAGTAAGCTTACCAGTGCTGGTAACCTTAATTCGCTTAGCGGTCCCCTTGTGGGTCTTTAGCTTAGGCATATATTTCTCCTTTATTATTACCTTTTAGATACGGGCTACACCTGTATCGTTGACTCTTTGCCTTCGTCTGCCGGTCTCTCTCCGTCAGCGTAGCGGGAGTAAGTGCGCATACGCGGAGTAGGCGTAGCGGCGCGTGAGTTCGAAAACTCTACTTTTTTCGGACAACAACACTAAGGTTGCGTCCAGCCATTTGTGGCTGATGCTCAAAAACAGCGTCATCCTCTAGGAGCGTGCCAATCTTGTTTATCATCTCGTAGCCGATTTCTCTGTGAGCCATTTCACGACCCCTATAGAAGATTTGGATACGGACTTTGTGACCCTGTTCAAGGAACTCGCGTACCTTTCGGAGCTTGATCTCTAGGTCTCCCTGTCCAATCTTGAGTCCAAAACGCATTTGCTTTAGTTCGCTTTGCTTGTTGCTGCGGCGGTTTTTCTGCGCCTCTTTCATCTTTTGGTACTGGAATTTACCCCAGTCGACGATTTTTGCAACAGGCGGGTCGGCATTAGGTGATATTTCAACCAAGTCGAGGCCAGCGTCCTCTGCAAGCTTAAGTGCCTCTTGGCGGCTTATGATGCCGAGTTGTTCGCCTGACTGACCAATAACACGAAGTTCGGGTGCCCGAATTTGTTCATTGGTACGAATTTTTTGGTTGCTAATAACCACTCCTTTACCTGTTTTGTTTAGCACGCCGATGGTTTCGGCTTTTCCTGAGCTGTTACTCGCTCTATATTTTAGCAAATTTCCTCCCGTAGCACAAGGGTAGGGTTGCACTGCCTTTTGTGTGGTTTCGCTACGTATCGAACGGACCGCTTCTGTATTGGAGTGCTTCTGCGATATGGGCGGCTTCAAGTGTAGGGGATGCTGCCGCATCTGCAATGGTGCGTGCCACGCGAATTGTCTTAAGGAGTGCCCTTCCGGATAGGTTAAGAGAGTCTTGGGCTTGCCGTGCGATGACGTGTGCCTCATTGGATATTTTGAAGAGCTCAGAGATCTCTTTTGGCGTTGCATTTGTGTTGTAGTAGTCACTACGATTATATCTTTCATTTTGTAAAATTCCTATGCGTTTTATTATTCCTACCGCTGTTGCCTGTTGATTTTTTTGCAACAACTTTGAATCAAAAATATACTCATTTTCTAATCGGGGGACTGTGACGAAAAGGTCGATCCTATCAAGAAGCGGGCCAGAGAGTCGCTTCCTATACTGGTCTACAAGCCGGGCAGAACAGCGACATTCTTTTCTGGGGTCCCCGTAGTAGCCACAGGGGCAGGGGTTCATAGTGGCGATAAGGAGGGTGTGTGCAGGATAGGTTACGGACCCATAGAGCCTGGAGAGTGTTATGGACCTGTCTTCTAGGGGTTGCCTGAGTGCCTCTAGTGTGACCCGCGGGTATTCTGGTAGCTCGTCAAGGAGTAATATACCCCTGTGGGCGAGGCTAATTTCCCCGGGATGCGGATGAATGCCCCCGCCAATAAGAGAGGTTCGCGTGACAGAGTGGTGAGGTGTCCTTAGGGGCGGCTCTGGTGTCTTGGCTGTGGACGTATCCGCAAGTCCGTGTAGTTTTGTCACCTCAAGTATCTCTGGCTTTGTTAGAGGGGGTATGAGACTGGCCGCAACCTTGGCAAAGAGGGTCTTTCCTGTGCCTGGAGGCCCATGCATAATGAGGTTGTGCCTTCCCGCTATGGCGATAGTGAGTGCCCTCTTGACGGAGTTATTTCCCCTTATACTATCAAGGGTTGGCCGAGGGGGCGGCTTGTCTTTAGGTGTCGCCATTAGGGCTTTGTAATGGGGTGTAGGAATAGCACCGTGAAGGTGCCGAAAAACCTCATTGAGTGTGCGGACGGGGACGATAGTGAGCGCATCGATAAGGAGCGCGTGTGGGTAGTTGTCGTACGGTACATAGAGCGTTGTTGCCCCTGACGCCTTTGCGGCCTCTGCAATGAGGGTTATGCCTCTGACTGGCAGGACGTCTCCGTTCAGGGATACTTCGCCCGCAAACGCCTTCTGGTGAAGTGTGCGTGCAAGTATCTGGCCGCTTGCATGAAGGATTCCGATGGCAATAGGAAGGTCGAAGTGTGCCCCGTCTTTTGGGAGTTCGGCAGGGGAGAGATTGACAATAACCCTTCTGGCGGGAAATTGAAACCCTGCATTAGTAAGGGCACTTCTTACTCTGTGGCGGGCTTCACTAATTGATTTTGCGGCCATTCCGATGACTTGTATAGAAGGGAGCCCGGATTTTATGTCTACCTCTGCCCGCACAGGGATGCCGGTGAATCCGTAAAAGGTACCCGTCTGGACTGATGCTATTGTGTGTCGACTCATAATTTCCGCTCCGCTTTCTTGTTGGTGTGTACTGTAATTATGGCAAGCAAAGATAAAATACTCCTTAAGTAAACCTCTGTTACGTGATATACTAGGGGTATCTAGGTTTGGGGCTGACTCTAGCTTCGACAAGAGGAATTTAACAGGATATTTGGCAAGTCGTTTCACACCCGTAAGGTGTTTATTTAATTGCAGAAAAAATTGCAAGTGTAAAGAACATTGCTGCGCAGCTTTTTGCTCCTCAGCGTGCCTTTGCACCAATCGCTGCCTAGTTATTGGTAGCCATCGCTCTTCCTGATGAGATATAGGGAAGTCGGTGCTATATACTATATTTCTTACACCTTAAGAGGGCAGCTGCTTTTGAGGTGGAAAATTTTCAGCGAAACACTCCCTGTCATGGTTGTCTTTTGTTAAGAGGGGGAAGGTTTTAAAACAGTCCGCAAAAGAATAAGCTTGTAGATGAATATCAGGTTACCTTTTGGACCCGGGGGCAGTACCCGGCAGCTCCACCAGATAGATAATTGCAATACGCCTTCAGGGGCGTATTTTTTATAACTGCATAATTAGTGTGTACGGGTAAGTAGGCACGCTATATGTAGTATTTTTGTCCAAAAAGACGGGTTGGTAATAAAAATAAAACGACCGCCTGCGAGGAACGGTCGTTTTTCGTGGAGTTTTTGTCTATTTTTTGTTTTTGGCTTCTGTATAAGTTTTTTACTCAGAAGCTACCCCTATAATATGACTTTAAACTGCTTGTGTCAATAACTTTATGAAAGAATCTTTAGGTAAAAAATACTACGATTTTTTATTGACAGGACCCCCTCTGGTACAGGTTCGGAATGACGGTTATGCTACAATGAAGCGTATGAATATAGGCGTGCAAAATAACGATCAAAAACGGGCAGAGAAGACGCAAAAAAACGGACACGCACGGCAGCGGACGGGAATGCAACGGGCGTTTACTATAGTTGAGGTGGTAATTGTCATTACGGTTATCGCCATCCTCTCTGCAATTGTCTACGTTTCCTATACGGCGGTACTACAGGCATCCCGCGAGGAAACGGTGAAGGCTGACGCACAGACCATCGGGGCTGCACTTAATAAATATAAGTCAGAGCAGGGCGTGTATCCATCATCACTTGAGGCTTTGGGTGTAAAGACTGCTGGGTCAACCTTTCAATATACATATAATGCAACAGCTGGATCTTACTGTGTCACTGCTTCTGTAAGGGGTGCTTCTGTGTATGTTCAGAGTGGCACTATCAAGACCACACCCGGGGGGTGTGTTGGGCATGGCATTAATGGCGAGGGTCCGGTGACGAACTTGGCGATAAATCCAAGTGCAACTGCAACAACCGGGTATAGTGCTGCAGGTGCTGCGGGGTCAACTGCAATCGTGAATAGCACTGGGTATAGTGGCAATACGTTTATTCGCCGCACTTTTTCTGCCGCTGGTGCCGGAGGTCAGTATTATACGATCGGATCAAGTGCTTCGCCTAGTGTCACTCCTGGAAAGTCGTATACAGCTTCTGTGTGGATGCGTGGCAGTAGTGCGGTGAACACAAGGGCGGCGATAGAGTGGAAGAATAGTTCTGGTATCATATCATCGTCAAATGGCACCTATGTGGCGGCGAACGCATCGTCGTGGCGTAAGATAGTTGTTACTGGTGTTGCACCTGCCGCAGCGACGCACGTTACTATTACTATGTATATCTCGGGGTCTCCGCAATGGATTATAGGTGACTACCAGGATATTGATGCCGTGATGTTTACGGAAGGCTCTCGCGAATACGCCTACGCCGATGGCTCTACTGAAAACTGGATCTGGAACGGCACGCCGAATGCATCAACCTCAACAGGACCGGGACTTTAGTACTTTTATACAACATTGTAAAAAAGTCTACATAATCACACAAAACAGGGGTGGAAGTAGCGTTGTATAAAATACACGCATCAAATACAACAAAACTATTGACCTACTGTACTGCTTATGCTAAAGTAAAGGTAAGCTTCAAGAAAACAAACAAACATTCAAAAAAGCTGACAGAAAATACCTTAACAATTCGGCCTATTGTTCTATAGAAATCTTTTCATAGAACACACAGTCTAAAACTTTTTTTGACGGAAAAGTCGGTGACACCTTCTGAAGACGTATACTCGTCTCTGGTTATATCGCTTGATCTTGATATGAACCGCACCTATGTATGCACATCCTTACTTATTGCCTTATAAAGGTAACGCACCTTATGGGATGAGCGTATCTGCGCTTCATGTGATCGTGAAATGCCAAAGACTCATATATATGTCGCATTCGACCATAAAACGCCCTTTGGGGTATTTTACAGCGGAGGATGGATACTCAGAAATTGTGTTACCGATGCTCCGCCAAAAGCGTCTGCTCTTCGGTACAGCGCTTGTGTCAAGTAAATCCTTACATACCTGGTATGTCGGCATAACACTTGGCACAAGTGCAGGAAAAGGGCATTGAGCAAACGGTTGCCCCGGTTTTTACCGGAGCGGTCAAAGGCCTCGTAGCGGCTCCTTGTGTCAATTGGTTCACACGCCTAATAGTAATTTTTAGCGGCGCATGTTTGATACCATGACACGCATAAGGTGTCGCTCGGGCTCCATGATAGGTATGACACAAAAGCACTCCAGAAGGGGTGCTTTTTAATGCTAAATAATTTTGCTTATGCTATAGTAACAGAGATGTTTGCACGTATTGTTATTGCCTCTACCGCCGTAAGTATCGTGATGCTTTTTGCTATAGTCACGGTAACATCACCGGCAACGGCTGGGCCGTTTGGTCTGCTTCTTCTCTTTGTTTCGGCGTACGTTGCACTGGTTGGTGTTGTAAGTGCAATACTGTACGGGGGGAGTTACCTTATCTCAATGGCACTCCAGGGGGTCTCGTTAAGGAAGCCGTATCGCCGCATGGCGTTTCGTAGAGCGTATCACTTTGCCGTACCGCTTGCTGCAGCCCCTGTTATGCTGATAGGCCTGCAATCAGTAACTCCCATTGGCCTTAGGGAGTTTATTCTCGTCGGCCTGTTCGAGGTACTGGCCTGTATCTATGTGAGTAAAAGGATACGATAAACGTAAGCATCCTATGGTATAATTCTACGTATGCAGCCCGAAACGCACCAACCTTCGATTAGTGGTCAAGAACAGCTTTCTTCACCAATGCCTATCGGGCCAGAAACTATCCCCGTACTTCCCCCAATAGAGGCACAGCCGCTTGTATCTGCAGAGGCGTTCGAGCAACGTGCAGAGGCTACGGCAAATGCTCAGCACATTGGAGTGCCCGTAGGGGTCCCGGTTCAACAGCCACATTATCAGCAACCCTCTGGTGGCACGGTGAATACACTTCAGGCACCGCTTGTGGCCGCAGACGAAGACCTTATTGAAAAAGAATGGGTAGATAAGGCTAAATCTATCATCAAGGGCACAACCGACGATCCTCACGCCCGCACCGCACAGGTGAACGAGCTTCAGCGTGAGTATCTACAGAAGCGGTACGGAAAAGTAGTAGGGTCGGATACCTAGACGATGGTCGCATTCATTATTACAGTGATTGTTGTTGTCCTTGTTGTTGCAGCTATTGCTGCATTTGCACTTTTTCAGTACCGCCAGGTGGTTCGCGAGGCAAAAAACTACGAACGCGGCCTTAAGATGGTCCCACTGTATATCCACATACCACCCATGAGTTCCGATATAGAGGGGGGTGGTCGTGATGAGCGTGATGTAACCGAAGAGGTTCTGAGCCAAGCACAAGTAATGTATAACATTATTGCCAGTACTGCGACAAAGGGATTCAAGAGTAAAGTCTATGGCCAGCGACACATGTCGTTTGAAATTGTCGCCCACGAAGGCCTCGTACATTATTATGCGGTAGTCCCTGCGGTACTTATTGATGTCGTTCGCCAGGCGGTTATTGCTGCCTATCCTGCGGCTCGCCTTGAAGAGGTGAGTGAACGGAACATTTTCAACCCATCGGGAAAGATGAGCGCAACCATTGGGGGTGAGTTTACACTCAAGAAAGATTTTGGCTATCCTATTGCAACATACCAAGAAACGAAGCGTGATGTAAGTAGGGCACTCTTGAATGCACTTTCTGGGGCAACCCGCGAGGACGGTGTTGGTATTCAAATTCTCCTGCGTCCTGCTGAAACAGGTTGGACAAAAGTTGCCGCGGGTATTGCTGAGGGCATGAAAAAAGGCAAAAACAAGAAATCTGGTATCCAGTCGACAATGACGGGTGTCATGGAAGCACTCTGGAAGCCGCCGCAGTCTGAAGAGAAGCCTTCTGAATCGAAGCAGCTCAATTCCGTTGAACAAACAGTTGTTGACGCAATAGAGGATAAGACGCGATACCCTGGATACGAAACACTTATCCGTGTTGTTGCTTCGTCAAATACTGCTGCACGCTCACAGGCACTCATGAGCAACGTCGTTTCGGCGTTTGCTTTGTTTGATTCACCGCAAAATAACGGGTTTAAATTTGCGGTTGCTAAGGACATGGACGAGTTTGTGACCGCGTATATTTTTCGCTTTTTCCCGCAAGAAGTGCGTCAGAATATATTAAATACTATAGAACTTGCAACACTCTTCCATCTTCCTTCGCAGAGTTCCATTCCAACCTCTCAGGTGCAGCGACAAGCGACACGTCAAGTTGACGGGCCAACACAAGTAATGGATGACGGTTTCCTTCTTGGCTATAATGAGTTCCGTGGTACGAAAAAGCCAATTCGTCTTGGCACAAAAGACCGTCGCCGACACGCGTATATTATTGGACAGACGGGTACGGGTAAGTCAAAGCTGCTTGAAAATCTTGCGTATCAAGATATGATGGATGGCCGCGGGTTTGCATTTATTGATCCGCACGGAGATTCAGCTGAAGAGCTACTAGGGATGGTACCTAAAGAGCGTGTCGAGGATGTTATCTATTTCAGCCCTGGCGATATGGAGATGCCGGTTGGTTTGAACCTTTTCGAGTTTGATAATCAGGATCAACGAGATTTTATCATCCAAGAAACAATTGCAATGCTGTATCGCCTCTACGACCCGGGGCACACCGGTATTATTGGTCCACGCTTTGAGTCATGGTTCCGAAATGCCGCTCTGACGGTCATGTCAGACCCTAACGGCTCTTCATTTCTTGACGTGCAGCAGGTGTTTATCGATCAGGCGTTTGCCGACGAGAAGATTAAACACGTCCGCTCTCAGACGGTGCTGGATTTTTGGAATAAAGAGATGGCACAGACGACAGAGTCTGCAAAGGGTGAAATGCTTGGTTGGTTTGCCAGTAAGTTTGGTGCGTTCCTTGCAAACGACATGATGCGTAATATCATCGGTCAGACGAAGAGCGGCTTCGACCTACGTGACATTATGGATAATAAGAAAATCCTTCTTGTGAATCTGTCGAAGGGGCGAGTAGGGGAGCTTAACTCGCAGCTCCTTGGTATGATTTTTGTCATGAAATTCAATGCCGCTGCTATGGGTCGAGCTGATATGCCGGAAGATCAGCGTCAAGACTTTAGTCTCTATGTAGACGAGTTCCAGAACTTTGCGACAGACTCGTTTGCAACCATTTTGTCCGAGGCACGTAAGTACCGCCTCAGTCTTATTCTTGCAAATCAATTTATGACGCAGCTTACGGATCAGATCCGTGAAGCCATCCTTGGAAATATCGGTACAATCATTAGTGGTCGTATTGGTATTACTGATGCGGACATTCTTGTGAAGAAGTTTGCACCAACCTTCGATGCCGAAGACCTTACTCGGCTTCCTAACTACCAGACCATCGCCTCTGTCATGATTCATGATGTTCCGTCTGCTTCATTTAGCATGTCACTTATTCCGCCACTTGGTCGGCCAAACCCGCAGCTACGTGACGCACTTAAGAAGCTTTCTGCAACAAAATACGGAAAGCCTCGTGCTATTGTCGAGCAAGAGTTCTTTAAACGCATGAGTGCGGGCGATGAAGCCAAGAAGGCGAAGATGGCTGCACTAAAAAAGGTCCAGGATGAGCGTATGGCAGCCTTTAAGGCAGGTGGTCCTGCAAAGCTAGGTTCAGCTGGCCCTATGTCAAACGGGGCTCCTGTGGCAAGCCCTGTGTCGTCATCGGCACCATCATTTCTAGACGATTGGCTTGCAAAGCGCCAACAGCTCACCGCAAAGCAGGGACAATCAGTATCGTCACAGCCTCCTGTGCCACAATCTGCACAGCCTACTCCTTCTCCTCAGCCTGCTCCTTCCGTTCAATCTGTTCAGCCAACTCCATCACAGCCAGCTCCTCGTGTTAAGGATGGTATAAGCATACGTGGCGGGGCTGCAACAACAGACGACACTACTGTGTCTATAAAGATACGCTAGACTGCGGGTACAAAAAAGACCCTGCGGGAAGGGTCTATAGGGTAAGGGCTAGTTGCCCCTTATCCTTTTTTGCCGGTAACCATAACTCTAAAGAAGTCGTAGAGGATACCTAGTAGCCAGCCGACAATAAAGGCGGCAATGGTTTCAAAGCCAGAGAGGACATATCCATAGTGTTTTGCAATAAGATACACTGCAAGAACCGCGAAGAAGGCGACAACCGCACCGGCAAGAATAGAGTTTGGCCGTGCAACTGTTGAGCCTGCAACCTCGCTTGTTTTCTCGACAATAGGGGAGTGAATAAACGCACTAAATGCTCGCTGAGGTACCGACATGTCGGTCCGGATTTCTTTTAGGTGTTGCTTGTAGCTTGCATCACGCTCCTTTTTACTAACGACACCGTGACGACGTCGTGCAGGGCTTGTGGACGGTGCGGTGCGTTTCTTTTCTGCACCTGCTTTTTCGACACTCACTGCTTGCTCGAGTGCTTCAACACGAGCCTTTTCTGCAGCAGTTTCGCCATTTTCAATACGAGCCTTTTCTGCAGCAAGCTCTTGTGAATCTGCGGCAGCTTCGTATGCCTTTTCAAGCTCTTTGCTTGGCTCTTGGTTTGCTTGATTCTCTGGGTTGGTGCCGTGGAATTGCTCGCTATTCATTAAAAGACTCCTTCATTAATGTTCCGTCGAATGAGGCGAACCTCTGTCCCTAGCTGGCGTGAGCGGAAGTAGAAGAATGCGGCAAGGGCAAGGACGATACTTGCGAAGATGATGTTTGCCCCGGCGCCTGTCTTTGGAAGCTCCTGGACGGTCTGCTCAATGACTACCTTTGGTGCTGGGCAGTCAACAGGAATGACGGTGCTTGCGCTTGCAGGGCCACTTGTTGTGGTGACACTGAAGGCATTTTCCATCTTACAGTTGTATGACGATGCTTGGCTTAATCCGGTTGGCGTCGAAGGGATTGATGCGGCAACTTGAACAGTGATGGTTCTGATTTCTTTTGCTCCTGGCTTGAGAGTGACAGCTGGCCAAAGAAGAACGCCCGTCTCTTCATTTACCGTTGCACCGCCATTGTCGATAAGTGTTGCATATTCAAGTGTGTCGCTGAGGTGGTCTTCGAAGGTGAATTCCTTTGCTGTGCCACCTGTATTTTCAGCAACGAGCGTATAGGTGATGCGATCACGCGACATGGCTGTTGTTTTTGTCGCATCGGTATTACCCTGTGAGACATTTGTTGCAGTTTTCGCTACAACTATATTTGCTGGTGGGGTAGAACAACCCACCTTGACAGTAAGGTTCTTGTCGAGGAATACGTTCTGCATAGTACACGAGTCTGTGTCGGTAACAAGGCTGGCGTTCATCTTGACCCGGTATGTCTTAGAGACAGACTGTGCGGGTGCGAGGGTGACACTTGGCCACGTAAGGGTTCCCTTGGCAGTATCAAGTGTCCCGCCACCCGCATCAGTTAGTTGTGAAAATTTCAACACATCCGCTATGGTGTCAACAAGTGCCACCTCTTTTGCGGTGCCACCTTCATTCTTCGCGGACACGGTATACGAGATGACGTCATTCTCTCTTGCTGTTGTTTTTGTCGCATCAACTTTTCCTTGCGTGATGTTGACACCTGTTTTAGATGCGGTGATTTTTGCTGGTGCTGGAAGTGGTTTGGGGGCGTACACATCCGTCACGATATTTCCGCACTCGACGTTTATTGCAAACCAGCCAATTCTTTCGGAATACCCAATAAATGCTGGTATATCTTTTGAAGGTGGGTAGTAGTGGTTAATGGTTCGTCCGTAGAGCGTGCGAACATGGGTGCCGTTAGCATCCTTAATGGGCACTGCGGTTGTTCCGGGCATTTGCGTGTCCCAACCCCACCCAATTTTATTTCCCACTTTGAAGGTGCCGTAGCGTGCTGCTGTAATATCTGCACGGGTGATACCAAAGTAGTCTGCTGCACTCTTTGTCCAACCACTATTGCTGTCGTAGAGGGCGAGGAACCGGTTGATATCAGGATTAGTCCACCCAAGACCACCTGGAACCATGTCACTGGCATGTGCCGCATTGGCGGGTTCTGGTGCCCTAAATACAACAAGACTCTGCACAACAAGTGCAAGAGCAACAAAGATAAGACCTAGCCTGCGAGTTGCCTGTTCTTTGCGGAGACGTTTAGCGTAAAACCCAAGCTGAGCGACCAGCGCTGGACTAAACGAAATTCTCGACACAATTTTCTTGAACATAGTGCTACCTTTTTATTTTTTAGTATCTACCTCTTAAAAATAACATTAGCACAATAATTATACTCAGTGCAATAGAGGATGTGAAATATTGAATACATTTTTTATAATATTTCGGCTCTAGCACTGTTTTTAAGGGGTGTGCTATACTAGGCCATAGAAAACGGTCAATTAGTCCGAAAATACAAGACAGTCCGAGTAAATGTCTGAAGGCAACGGGGAGAAATAAGGTATATGGCGACAAAAACTGAAAACACGTATGACGGCTCACAGATTCAAGTTCTTGAGGGGCTTGAGCCTGTTCGAAAGCGTCCAGGTATGTATATTGGAAGCACGGGCTACGATGGCGTCCATCACCTTATTAAAGAAATTGCCGACAACTCAATCGACGAGGCAATTGCTGGCCATGCTTCAAAGGTTGATGTCCGCATCTTGGCTGACGGCGGCATCACCATTAGCGATGATGGCCGTGGTATCCCGGTAGACAAGCACCCAAAGACTGGTCTATCTACACTTGAGACCGTACTCACCGTACTTCACGCCGGTGGTAAGTTTGGCGGTGGCGGCTATAAGGTATCATCTGGTCTCCATGGTGTTGGTTCAAGTGTTGTAAACGCCCTCTCGACACACATGATTGCCGAGGTTGTGCAGAAGGGGCAACTCTACCGCATAGAATTCGAGCGCGGTGGCGTAAAGGTACCTTTCAAGAAGGTTGGAAAAACCGATCGCCCAACCGGTACTACTATCACGTTCTACCCGGATCCAACTATCTTCAAGGAAACAGTCACCTTTGACTATAAGTGGGTTGTTGATTACATTCGCCACCAAGCGTACCTCACAAAGGGTATTTATCTTGCGGTGTATGACGAGCGTACCGACGAACGAGCTGCTTTTTATTTTGAGGGCGGTATCCAAAGCTACGTGAAGCACCTCAATATCGGTAAAGATGTTGTTGCGGACAGTATCTTCTATGTTGAACGACAGGTAGAAGATTCAATGGTGGAAATTGCCGTACAATACAACGACACTTTCGTTGAGCTTGTGAAGCCATTTGCAAACAATGTCCTGACACCGGATGGAGGGACACACCTTGTAGGGTTTAGGGCGGCATTAACGCGTGTTATTAACGATTACGCCCGCAAGAACTCACTCCTTAAGGAAAAAGAAGAGAACCTCAGTGGTGATGATATCCGTGAGGGTCTTACGGCAATTATCCTTGTAAAACTTCCAGATCCACAATTTGAAGGTCAGACAAAGAACAAGCTTGGTAACCCTGAAGTTCGTCGCTACGTCGAGCAGGTGATGAACGAATATTTTGCGTATTATCTTGAGGAAAATCCTGAAGTTGCAAAGAAAATTGTCGGCAAGGCACTGCTTGCTGCCCGGGCACGAAAGGCTGCACGTGCCGCACGTGATAACGTGCTTCGTAAGGGTGCACTTGATGGCATGGGGCTTCCTGGAAAGCTGTGGGATTGTTCAAGCAAGAGGGCAGAAGAGAGCGAAGTGTATATTGTAGAGGGTAACTCTGCCGCCGGTTCTGCAAAAGAGGGCCGCGACAGTAAAACTCAGGCAATTCTTCCGCTTCGTGGTAAGGTGCTCAACACAGAACGTGCACGCCTTGATAAGATGTTCGCCAATAAAGAAATTGTCGCCATGATTCAGGCATTTGGTGTTGGGTTTGGCAATGATCTTAATA
>CAZADM010000011.1:0-17014 GCA_964483955.1 uncultured Candidatus Saccharibacteria bacterium
GATATGTCCATGCCGTTCATGAGGCAGTCCGTGCTACGCTTTCTGGAGTGAAACAGTCAGGGTTGCACCCTCGATAGTAGCATCTGCGGCGTGTTCGTAATTATCTGTTGCAATACCGCCTTCTGTCAGTGTTTCGGCAGCAATAACTTCCGCGTACTCAGCAATAGCCTGCTGGATTGTATCGTCTTCTGTCTTGAGGCTCAGTACAATGCGATCGTCAACGTTAAGGCCGGCGTTCTTACGTGCTGACTGAATATGGCGAATCACCTCCCTGCTGAGGCCTTCACGGTGAAGTTCGGGGGTGATTGCCTTATCAAGACTCACGTCATTCTGCCCCGCTTGGTAGGATACCGTCTTTACATTCACCTCTTCGGTGATGATTGTTTCGTAAAATTCGTCAAGCTTATCACCACCATACGTAAGTGTCGAGAGTGGCTGTCGGATTTTGATTTGGCCGTGGTCGTCATCGCGTTTCATGCGGAGGCCAAGCCCCTGCTCAATCACTTCACGGGTGTGTGTCATGTAGTCGATGACTCGCTCGTTTACGTGACCAACTTTTGGCCAGTCCGTAAGGTGAACACTTTCGTTGTTCGTCACCTTTCGGTACAACTCTTCTGCCATAAATGGTGCGAACGGTGCAAGCACCTGGCTGATGCGAACCAGAACATAATGAAGTGTACGGTACGCAGCTTGCTTATCGCCATCATCGTCTGACTTCCAGAAGCGGCGGCGTGAACGGCGAACATACCAGTTTGACGCATCGTCAAGGAATGGAATGATTGGCTTTACTGCACTTGGGATGTCATAGCCATCCATGTGCATCTCAACATCAGTAAGGAGCTGGTGGACCCGGCTGATAATCCATTGGTCGAGCGGATTCTGGACAAGGCCGTCGATAGTCAGCGGATCAACAGGAAGCCCTGCTTCGTCACGCATATCGTCTGAGAATTCCCAGCCGTCAACTTCGGCGTACATGGTGAAGAAATCGTACATGTTCCAGACCATACTGAGCTTACGGGCAACGTCGCCCACGTCTTTATCCTGAAGGCTAAAGTCTTCACCTGCCAAGACTGGCGAACCAAGCATGAGCATGCGAAGTGAGTCGGCACTGAATTTGTCCATGAGCTCGTTTGGATCGGTGAAGTTCCCAAGACTCTTGCTCATCTTGCGGCCATCGTTGCCGGCAAGTGTTCCCGTGACAATGACATGCTTAAACGGTGCTTTACCAAAGAGGCCGACGTTAATTGCCTGAAGGTAATAGAACCACGCACGAACTTGCCCTACGTACTCTGCAATAAAGTCGCCCGGGAAATGTGCTTCAAACTTCTCTTTGTTCTCAAACGGATAATGGAATTGGGCGAATGGCATTGAGCCTGACTCAAACCAGCCGTCGATAACCTTATCAATACGCGTATAGATAATGCCATCCTTTTCAAAGGTGATATCATCAACCCATGGGCGGTGATAATCTTCAAGTTCAACGCCTGAAAGCTCTTTCAGTTCTGCGTAACTACCAATAATAATCTGGTGCTTCTTTCCATCGGCATCGTGCCCTTCCCAGACCGGCATAGCAGTTGCCCAGAAGCGGTCGCGGCTAAGGTTCCAGTCTGGTGCGGCCTCTATATTCTTTTCAAAACGACCATGCTTGATGTGACTCGGGAACCACTCGATCCCCTCTGTGTTCTGTGCAAGCATATCTTCCTTCTGTCCAGCAATGTCCATAAACCAGCTTGGATGTGCACGGTACATGAGGCGAGTACCACAGCGGTGACAGTGCGGATACGGGTGGCGAATATAGTCAATCTTCCAGACAGTGCCACGTTCGTGCAGTGCCTTCGCAATAGTTTTGTTTATCTCCCAAACGTTCTCGCCCTTCCATTCGGTTTCAGAGTAGAGACCGTTCTCGTCAATTACGTGAACAACAGGGATATTCTTCTCCTGTGCAAGGATAAAGTCTTCCTCACCATACGCCGGGGCAATATGGACGATGCCTGTTCCGTCTTCTGCACTCACATAGTCAGCTGCCCAAACCTTATGAGCACCCCCTCCCCTGCTTTCGAAAAGCGGCTCGTAACTAAGACCGACAAGCTCTTCACCCTTGAGAGTGCGGAGTACTTGATGGTCGAGTGGCTGGTGCTTTGCATCTGTTAGTACTTTTTGAATAAGTTCTTTAGCCAAGATAAATTGTTCATCGCCCACCTGCACTTCTGCATATTCAATCTCTGGGTTTACAGCCGCCGCCGTATTAGCCGGAAGTGTCCATGGAGTCGTCGTCCAGGCAAGAAGTGTCGCACCATTTTCAAGTTTAAACTTCACATACACACTTGGATCGGTGACGTCTTGGTATGCACCGGCGTCCATAGTAACTTCGGCCTTTGAGAGTGGCGTTGCGTCACGCGTACAATACATAAGAACGCGCTCACCCTCGTAGATCTTGCCTTTGCCGTGGAGCTCTTTAAATGCCCACCAGATAGATTCCATGTATTCTTTGTCCATGGTTTTGTAGGCACCCTTGAAGTCAACCCAGCGACCAATGCGGTCGATTGTATCTTCCCAAAGCGATCCGGTTTGCACCATGTTATCGCGAGCGGTGGTAATGTATTCTTCGATGCTGATTTTTGTACCAATATCACGACGATCTTTTATGCCGAGCTTCTTCTCTGTGAATACTTCAGCTGGAAGGCCGTGACAGTCCCAGCCCCAGACACGCTCTACTCGCTTCCCCTTCATGGTCTGATAGCGTGGCACGGCATCTTTTACGATAGAACTCAAAAGTGTTCCATGGTGTGGAACCCCTGTGATAAATGGAGGGCCGTCATAGAATACGTAGGCATTATCTGCCGGTCGAAACTCGACAGACTTTTCAAATGTCTTATTCTCTTTCCAGTAGTTAATGATGTCTTTTTCGTATTCTAGGGCACGGCGACGGGTGTTTGCGTGAAATTTCATTGTGCGAGTTCCTTCCATTCAGTTTCTTTAAATCCTATAAGTACAGTGTTCCCGGCTTGAATAATGGGGCGTTTTATTAACTTTGGGTGCTTTGCAAGGAGTTTGATTTGCTCTTCTTCGCTTAATTCTGGCAACCTGTCCTTTATTTTTTCCTGACGGTAGATCAGCCCGCTAGTGTTAAAGAATTTTGAGAGCGGAAGCTTTGACATATTCCAGAGCTTTGTAATTTCCGCGGCACCGAGTGGATCTTCCGTATAGTCGCGGGCGGTATAAGAAATGTCATTCTCACGCAAAAACTTCTCTGCTTTTTTGCAGGTTGTGCATTTTTTATAACAGATGAAGTTTGCTGTCATAGATACCTCTTTTAAAATATAAAAACCCTTCGTCCACCGGAGCCCGCGGGTGCGGGTGGTACCATCCGGTTTCCAAAAGGGTTAACTTTCAGCACTTGATTATTGCTCTGACGTGGCGGTCACGTTGGGGTCTAGTGGGCCGTAGCTGTTCTTCCCAAAACTTGCGGGTGATAGCCGCTCAAACGTTTCTACTTGCCATTTTAACATTTGAAGGAAGATTGGGCAATTGCCTACGCCCCAGGCGGTGGCGTTTCGTCACACGTGGTGATGTTTGAGATGGTATAGGAATATCTGTAGTAATCATGTCCTGAAATATACGATCCTGTTGCATATCCGCCTATATTTGGATGATTACACAAATATCCATTATCTCCAAAGAATGTACCCTCCCTCCATCCGATACGGCGATACATCGTCCCAGTACTCGGGTTGCCCATTTTTTCATTCCAAGCACTCAGGATATAGCGATCGCCGTCGCTTGCATACATATAGCAGCCGCCTAGATAATTCATTAGAATAGATTTATTACTTTCCGTAGGACTCTGCGGAACACTGCCGACACCTGGCACCCATTGCGAACCCTTATAACCGTCGACATCTGACGAAGCAGGACAATTGGTATCCGTATACACCCTACTTATCCCGCCTGTCGACGGATACGAACCATTCTGGATATTGTACGCCTCTACCAATTGAGCAACTTGCCTGATTTCACTCATAACGCGAGAGTTCCTTGTCGAATTTTGAATACCCCCATAGGCGACAACCGTAATGGCGGCGAGGATGGCAATAACGACAATAACGATGAGGAGTTCGACGATAGTAAAACCCCTTCTTCTCACCCCTTGTGTTATATACCCGCTAAACGTCACGCCTACTGTGCCGGTCCGGTTGATTTACTTAATCCGGGAGCCCCTGTCCAAGACCATCCGTCTGTATTGCCGTCACCAAAACTAACTAGTGAGCTTGTTCGCGTTAACATAGCATCGGTAAAAAGAAGACCCGAAGCCGGGCTTGCTGTTGTCGATTCAAGATCAATAAAACGATATACGGAATCGTAAATAGGTCGTGATGTCGTTAGCGATATTCGCCGGCTCTCTCCTGCAGCAACAGTAAACGTCGTCAATGTCTGGTCGCAGAAATCCATCGTAAATGTTACTGATGTAGCCCCCGGGTTCGCCACCAGGACCGATGCAGTATAGGTGACGGTGTCCTGGAGATCTGCAAGGTCAATATAAAGACGTTTGATGCCGTTGCCACTTCCTGTCCAGTTAATCCGATGCCAATCACTCCGACCACCCCAGCTCACATCAGCAACATCCGTTGCGGTTCCCAGCGGATAAAACCATCCTGAGTTTATATAATTACCAGCCAGACCAATACCCTTCGGGTTTCGGACAAGATTCACCACACAGCTCCCCTTTGCGACCGTTTTCGCGCCCTTCGCTGCGGCATACGAGACGCCGTTGTTTGTCGCCGTAATACAGTACGTATTAGTATCAGCCAGTAAGTACGAGAATGTCGTCGAACCCGCAACAGGTATGGTGTACGAAGCGGGGTCTGGATAGGTATCAATGCCACTATTCACCCGGGACATTTCAAGCTGTTTCGCAGCCCCGTTAATAGATGCCGCATAGCTTGCTGTCTTTGCCTTATTCTGTATTCCGTTGTAGGCAACGACCGTAATTGCCGCAAGAATGGCAATCACTACTACGACGATAAGAAGTTCGACGATTGTAAAGCCTGATTGTGCCCGCCCTTTATGCATACTCTAATCCTTATGCGAACAGATCGGCACCAAACTTTAAGAATACAAGCACGATCATAAGTACAACCCAGCTGGCGACAATGAGCTGATGATATCCACTCTTAAGGTATGTTTGCACCTTTTTATTTGCTTTTGCACTCAAGCCAAGGAGATTTTCTTTCAGTGTGATATGCGTCACTGCGGCAAGCATCATCGTACAAGTGAAGGTGACCACAAGGCACCAAGGGCAAAGTACCTGGATGGCATAGACGCTATTGAAGAAGAGCCAATATGCAAAGAGTGTCCCCAGAAGAACGCCCGCATTGAGTGCAAGGAGGAAGCCTTTTTTGTAAGAAGCCCCACCCCACAAAGCGGCAACCGCAACAGTAATGAGCACCGGAAACGCCATCAGGCCAAAGAACATATTAGGGACACCGAAGAACACACTCGCCTGCCATGTCTGCATGACTGTCGCACAATTAAGTACAAGGTTGAAGCTGCACGACAGCACCGTATCTGGGTTCTTCAGTAGGAGTGTCTCTTCGACACTTAGAACAAAGGCGGCAATCAATGCAATAATTGCCCCCGCTAAGAGGATTGAAAATGCCGCGGCATGAGGGACTTGTTTTGTAGAGCCACCTCGTTTCATGCTAGTAAGTAATGATTTCATATGTAGCATTTCCTATCTATAATAACTGACTTCATTTACCGTTGGGAGCGGCACTCCGGACCATTTCTGGAGCATCACGCCATCATCTGCAAGTGCAATCACTGTTGGATACTGGACGATGTCATACACCTGACAGAAACTAATACCATCACGAGTGTCAGGGCTCAGTGTTTCAAGCTCCCTGCCCGTGACTGACTTGAAGAAATGGAGAAACTCATCAACAGCACGAGCGTGCTCGGTGTTGTCCCTATACACTACCACCGCTCGCACAATTTACCCCTCTTCTTTTTGCGAAGTTTGCTCGAGATTCTTGCGTCGCTCCTCTAAGATAGAGACGAAGTCATCAAGCGTCTTAAACTCTTGATAGACACTCGCAAAGCGAACATACGCAACCTCGTTACGTTTTGCAAGCTCATCAAGGACCTTGTCGCCTACTTGTTTAGAGGTGATTTCGCTCTCCCCAAGATCGTACAGGGCGTCCTCAATAACATCAATCATCGACTCAACCTCTACTTCGGAGGTAAAGAATTTTCCAACCGAACGACGAATTGCCGTTGCAAGCTTCTCTCTGTCGTAGAGCTCTCGTACGCCATCCTTCTTTATGATGGCGAGGTTTGGCTTCTCGATACGTTCATATGTTGTAAACCGTGTTCCGTCCGGAGCCTCACGACGACGACGGATAGTAACACCGTCGCTTACTTCTCGGGATTCTATAACACGACTGTCGCCAATTACGATTCTACTCATCTTCTGACTCCCTTCTTACCTTGTATGGACTATGCTTCAGGTTCAGCCGACTGCTTCTTGTTTTTATTCTTCTTGCGTCGACGGAGGAATGCCGGCGTATCAGATTCGTCAGCATCTTCTACTGGCTGGTTCCAGATATCTTGTGCAGGTTCTTCTGCAAATATTGCTGCAGATTCGCTGTGATCAAGGTTCATGTCGATTGCATCAACTGCATCTTCACCTATTGCAGCATTCATTTTTTCGGAAATAAGTGAAGACTGAGGTGTGTCGCCCTGTTCAATAGCTGGCGTTTCGTCCTCGAAATACGCAGAGTCAAAGCCTGTCGCGATGACGGTTATAACAAGTTCGTCTTCAATTTCTGGCTTCAATGTTGCACCGAAGATGATGTTTGCGTCCGGAGAAACAGCACTGGTGATAATTTCTGCAGCTTCCTGGATTTCCGCCATGCTCATGTCATACCCACCAGTAACATTAAAGAGGACGCCGCGGGCACCATCGATAGACACCTCAATAAGCGGAGATTCGATGGCTTGCTGTGCTGCAAGTGCTGCACGGTTGTCTCCACTTGCGCGGCCAATACCCATGAGTGCCGAACCGGCGTTGCTCATGATTGCCTTTACGTCCGCAAAGTCGAGGTTAATAAGGCCGTGCTCTGTAATAAGCTCTGATATACCCTGAACACCCTGACGAAGTACGTCATCTGCAATCTTGAATGTCTCAAGAAGCGGTGTGCGGCGATCGATTGTTTGGAGAAGACGGTCATTTGGAATGGTGATAAGTGTGTCGACACTGCGACGGAGCTGAGAGATAGCCCACTCTGCATTCTGTCGACGCTTCTCGCCCTCAAAGCTGAAAGGACGAGTGGCAACACCAACAACAAGAATACCAAGCTCACGGGCAACTTCTGCAACGACATGCCCCGCACCAGAACCTGTACCGCCACCAGCACCGATGGTGACAAATATCATATCCGCACCTTCTATGGCTTTTTTGATCTCATCACGAGACTCATTAGCCGCGGCTTCACCCTTAGAGGGGTCTGCACCTGCACCAAGGCCTGATGTGGTTTCATGACCAAGGTGAATCTTAACATCAGCCTTGCTATTATGGAGTGCCTGGGCATCCGTATTCATTGCAATAAACTGGACACCGTTAAGACCGGCCTCTTTCATTCGATTAACGGCAGAGCCGCCTGCGCCGCCAACACCAACAACTTTGATGCTTGCAAACGTCTGAATTTCACTTGGTTTTACTTCAGGCATGCCTGTCTCTTCTCCTAGATAGATTATCCCTATTGCTTATTATTGTAGCATACGCACTCATGATGCAATAGAAGGTCTTAGTGGTGTTGGCCTACGGCTTAAACCATCCAAAAAGCTTTGATGCTTTTCCCTTAAGGTCTTTTGTATTTGGTGCCTTGAGCTTCAGCCCACCCTGGGGCTTACGAGGTGCTACAGAATGCTGTTCTGCATCAATAAGCATAAGGCCAATTGCAGTTGCAAACTCAAGTTTATCGATATCATCGGCAACACCGCCAAAGCCCGTTGGCTGACCTAGTCGCGCAGAGAGCCCAAGAGCTTCCTTGCTATATTCGGCCATATGCTTCAGCTTTGATGCACCACCCACAAGGACAATACCCCCAGGAAGACGCCCCGCACGACCGGCTTTCTTCAGATGAAGCTGAATCCCCTCGAAGATTTCCTCTAGGCGTGCTTCTACTATTTCATTCATTTCTTCACTCGAGAAGGTGTATGTTTCTTTATCGTGCTTTATTTCTACGGTGCTGCTTTCGGCATGACTCAGTGCACAGGCATATTTTGTCTTCACAAGTTCAGCAATCTCTGGATCGGTCTTAAGGCCAATGGCGAGGTCATTAGTGATACTATGCCCACCAATTGGAACGACGCCGGTATACTGGAGGTCGCCCTCTTCATAGACGGCTATACTGGTTGTTGCACCACCCATGTCCACCACGGCAACACCATTCTCCATTTGTGACTCGCTCAGCACGGCACGTGCAGCCGCCATAGCAGTTGGAACAATAGCGTGTGGTGTTACTTGTGCAGATTCTGCTGTTTTTTCAGCATTTACAAGGTATGGGGTCAGTGCGGAAATGACATGGGCGTCAATCTCGAGACGTGTCCCTGTCATACCAAGTGGGTCTTTAATGCCATCCTGACCGTCAAGGCGGTACGAATGTGGGATAACATCAAGGATTTCACGATTCGCTGGAATCTTACCCATAGTGGCGACATCTCTAATACGTTCGATGTCGTCGGGGGTGATCTCGTGGTCACCCGCACCCACTGCAACCATGCCATCTGCATGGGTAGTAAGGATGTGTGATCCGTTGAGACTGATTGTAGCACCGTGTACCTGATAGCCGCTCATACGCTCGGCCTCGCCAAGTGCAGCATCCATTGCCTGCCCCGGACCCTGAAGATTAACAATGACACCTTTTCGCATACCAGAGTTGGCGGCCTGACCAACCCCAACAATTGTTGGAACACCAGTGGTACTATCAATGTGCGCAACAATTGCACGCACCTTTGTAGTCCCGATATCTAAGCCAATGGCGTATTGAGAGGACTCTTGCATATGCTTTAGTATACTGGTTGTGGTAAATGTTGTAAACTACAACACCCCCCTGTTTTACGCGAGGTCGGCTTCAATTCGCTCAAGCTGTTGATACGCCCGAATGTCCTCCGCGGCCTGCTCCATGATGGGATATTTCGCACAGTGCAGAACGGAGTAGTTATATTCATCGCGAATAAGCATAGCAGAAGCCAATACCTGGCGTCCACGATACCGAAATAGTGTGATAGTGTCATCTGTCATAATACCGCTCTCGCCGCGGCGAATCGCATCTTCCCTGTCGAGTGGAAAGAGGAGTTTTGTCTCCTGCTCAAAAAACGCGTCTAATGTTCGCGGGCTGAGATCTAATGTGTTTTTAATGTCTTCAAGATAGGTACACCTAAGACCCTCGGCCTCTATGGCGTCCTGAAAAACAGTCGCGGGCGGAACCTCGACCGCATTAAAGGCTTTCATAAAATCTGGATACTGTGGGGATATTTGCTTTTCCATTTCACTACCTCCCCACCCATAACTGCTATTAAATCTTTGTTAGAATCTCGGGACCGTCCTCGGTAATAAGGACTGTGTGCTCAAACTGCACTCCAATAGCACCGTCGCGCATGCTAATTGTCCAACCGTCTGGTTCGACAAGGATCTTTTCACCCCCAAGGCTTGCCATTGGTTCGATTGCGATGGTGTCACCGGGCGTAAGAAGCGGACCACTCCCTTTGCGACCATAATTAGGGACTTCTGGTGCCTCGTGCATTGTATGCCCTACTCCGTGACCAACAAGCTCACGTACGATAGAAACCTTTGCTTCCTTGAGCACTTTTTCAATCGCCGCACTAATATCACCGACATGGACTGGGCCTTTGATAGCATCGATACCAGCGTACAGTGCACGCTCGGTTGATTGCAGAAGGTGTTTTACGGCACTCTTCGGCTCTTCGCCCACCACCATTGTAAATGCACTGTCCGTCTTCATACCCTTGTATTCAATCACCATATCAAACCCAACAACGTCACCCTGCTGGAGGATATAATCGGTTGGGATACCGTGTACAAGCTGCTCGTTTGTTGAGATGCAAATTACTGCCGGGAAATTCACTTCCGCCGTTTTGTACGTGGCAATAGCACCACGCTTTTTTATTTCCGCCTCAACCCATGCATCAAGCTCTTTTTCTGAAACCCCTGGCTTCACCTGTGCTCTTAGGCCTTGAAAAATCTCAGCTAAAATCCGGCCACCTTCGCGCATTGCCTGAATTTCCTCTGGAGTTTTTATTTTCTGCACAGCTACACAAGCTCCCTGTTCTGAAGTTCCAAGAAGATTCGGTCGTGAATCTGACCGACATTGCCCGTGCCGTCAATATGCACCACAGGGATACGCTGCCCCGTAAAAAGCCCGAGGATTGGGTACATTTCTTCACGATAAATAGAGAGTCGCTCGTCAATTGCTTCCGGTGTATCATCCGCTCGCCCACGGATACGAAGACGGTTCAAAAGCTCAGCACGTGGCACTTCCAGTACCACCACAAGACCGATGTCGCGACCATGGTCTGATTTATTAGCGATCAACCATTCGGCCTGCTCATATTTACGCGGAAAGCCATCAAGAATAAGTTCATCGATATCACCACCCTTGGCGATAGCCTCACTCATAATACGCGTAATTTCCTCGTGCGACACAAGCCTACCCTCTTGCATTGTCTTCACAATTTCAGGGTCATGCGTATCACGCAGCACTTGTCCTGCACTTAACCAGCGCCAGCCCATGCGTGCTGCCAAAATTTGTCCTTGCATACTTTTTCCTGCACCCGCAGGACCAAAAAAGATAATCATATTCTTCTACTATACCGTTTTTATTAGTTTTTATATAGTCCAGGCACTGTCCACAAAAAGCCATGTTGGAGCTGGCGATGACGGCAGTCCATTGTCCGTACAAGTCCCCGTATACGTCCTCAGCGCCGCTGCCGCATTCCCCACTCCGTTCTTATAAACAAAAACGTTTCCAGATTTTGATGCAGCAACAAATCCAAACATAGAATCATTCCGGCAATACAGTAAATTATACTGCAGAGACGATGGCGTATAGTGTGCCCCGTAAGCACTCTTATTTACCTTGATATCAGTAAAGGCCTTTACCTCATCCGCTGTCGGCGTACGATCATTCACCACTCGAAACTGTTCGACTCTCTGACCAAGGTTACGCAGGTCCGACTGTACAGAAGCATCATTAGCCCGCTGCTGGATGCCACCGTAGGCGACAATTGTAATGGTCGCGAGAATAGCAACGACGACTACGACAATGAGCAGTTCGACGATTGTAAATCCTCTTTTATACCCCACCCGTACTTCACCTATTCTTACAGTCTTTCCTTCACAAGGCGTGCAATCACTGCACCATCGGCACTTGATCCGAGCTTGCCTTTTACGGCACCGATCACCTGACCCATTGCCTGCGGACCGCTCACGCCGAGCTCTGCAATAACCACATCAATAGCGGCGGCAATTTCATCTTCAGATAACTGCTCAGGAAGATACACTTCAAGCACAGCAGCTTCTGCCTTTTCACTCTCAACAAGCTCGGGACGACCAGCGGCTTCGTACTGCGTTGCACTGTCGATACGCTTCTTTACTTCTTTGACAATTAGCTGCTCAACAGCCGCATCATCAAGACCTTCGTCGCGCTTCCCCTGAGCGACTTCTTCATTCAAAATAACTGCTTTTAACCCACGCAATACTTCACCACGAAAACGATCGCCGCCCAAAAGAGCGGCTTTTATATCGTTATCGAGTTGTGCTTTAAGCGACACTCTTTCGCAATCCTTTAGCGAAGACCGAGGCGAGCTTTTGAAAGCTTCTCTGCCTTACGCTCCTTACGGATGATCGCCTTTTTGCGGCGCTCAGTCTTGCTGATGTCTTTAGAAAAGCGCATAGATGCCTTTGCTTCTGCAAGGACACCACTCTGGAGCACCTTTCGGTTGAAACGACGGATAATATTCTCGTTCGCTTCGCGTTCGTCTTTACGTGTTACTTGTACCATATAGTAGTGTATTGTAACAGATTAACGCGTGTATAGCAAGAGAGGTCTACTGAATTGCGATGACAATATCGTCAAGCCAAATGTTGCCCGTTGTCCCATCATTGCTCACCGTAATCTTAAATGTCGAGTTAGTTGCATCCATCGTGCGGCTACAGGTAACAAACTGCCATGACAACTTAATGCCGTTATAGCTACAGGATGCTATTAGAGCACCCGTGGCACTCCCGAACCGAATCTTCGAATTATTACCAAGACCGTTCCAGTCACTGTCAGTTTTTATCCAAAAGGACACTGTGACCACTTGACCTGCAGTTCCCACTAGCGACTCGTCTCGCATCGGCACACCGATAGCCTGCGGAGCGATACGAAGCGAGGACACCTCCGTCCTATACACAGTAGTGTCTATTGTGACGCGGGCCCCAGTCTGAAATGGCGACAGCGACGCCGTTGCCTTGTCCCAGGGGTAAATTGTATGGACCGGAGCAATCCCCTCAACCAAGCCGGGACGACCCGCGACCATGTAATATGATGTATTGTATGCGGGGCGGCCAGTTGCGGTGATAGCATACGTACCGGGATTGACCGTGTTGTTGACGGTGTACTGATAATGAACGCTATTCGTATTCGTCAAACCGATATCGGCAAGCGAATCGGGGTAGACATCAGCATTCAGTACGGCGTAAGAGAGTACTTTTTTGTTCGCCTGCGAAAGTGCATTTTGAATAACACCCGCAGCGGCACGCTCCTGGATTCCCCGATACGCGACGATGGTAATAGATGCCAGAATTGCGATCACCACCACAACAATGAGGAGCTCAACGATAGTAAATCCGCGTCGTATTCGCTCGCTCCGCTCCACCCTTTTCCCTCCTACCATAGTACCCCAAGTATAGCACGAGGACATATGCACAGTGTTATATGTAATCGATATAAGACTGCTATACTATTTATATATGAACGTGCAGCACCCAATTGTCCATGTCGAAGACTTTAGCCTCACTATAGGCAGTAAAAATATTGTAAAAAAGCTTGATTTTGACGTCTATCCTGGCGAGGTTTTTGCGTTCCTTGGGGCGAACGGGTCTGGAAAAACAAGTACAATCCGTGCACTGCTTGGTATCTATCAGGCAACAACCGGTGAACTTTTTGTTAACGGTTCACCACTCACACCAGAAGCAGCACGGACTGTTGGGTACCTTCCCGAAGAACGTGGGTTGTATACCCGCTCGAAAGTTCTTGATACTATGATCTACTTTGGTGAACTGAAGGGCATGTCCCGTAACGATGCCCGCAACTTCTCTATTGAATTTCTTGAACGCGTAGAGCTTTCTGACAAGGCAGAGGTTAAGATCAAGAAGCTGTCCGGCGGACAGCAGCAGAAAATTCAACTTGGTGTAGCAATTATGGGAAATCCGGAGCTGCTTATTCTTGATGAGCCAACAAAGGGTCTCGATCCAGTGAATCGTAAGCTCCTCCTTGATATTGTTGACGAATTGCAGCAAAAAGGAACGGCCGTGATCTATATCACTCACCTCATGGAAGAAGTGGAGCGACTTGCCGACAGAGTTCTCATCCTCAAGGATGGCACTGCTCGTGCGTACGGAACGGTTGAGGACGTCAAGAATGCGTTTGAGTCGTCGTCGATTGAAGATGTATTCGTCCAAATCTATAACGAAGCACCGCACACTACAACAACGTCAACAAAGGAGACTTCCTAATGTCAAAAGTACGCTCCGTTATTCGACATGAATATCTCACGATTGTTCGCCAACCTAGTTTCTGGATTGTTATGGTTGCGATTCCAAGTATTATTGGCCTCATTTTCCTACTGACATTCCTTGGTAATAAAAGTAGTGCAGATCGAATCCAAGAAATTGCCAACGATATAAAAAATGTTGCCATCGTCGATAACAGCGGGCTTGTAGATAAGAGTGTCGTAAAGAGTACTGGGCTTGAGATTCGGCCTTCGCAAGAAACCGAAACCCTTCGTACAGCCGTTCAAAACGGAGAGAAAGAGGGGCTCATAGTATACCCAGAAAATCTCACCAAGGACCGGACCTATCGCCTATACCTTAGCTCTGATGATCTCACCAAGATGGGAGCCATTTCTACACTCGCAGACAATATCCTGAAAACAAGCGTCTTCCTGCCCCTTGGATCGCCAGAAATTATCGCTCTTGCACAGAATGGTGCACAGGCGGATATGACTTTTTACAAAGACGGCAAGGAGTCTGCTGGATTTAATGAATACGTCGTGCCCGGGCTCTTTGTCGTTCTATTCTATATCATCTTTGCGTTTTCAATTAACTACATGCTCACAAGTGTCAGCGAAGAAAAAGAAAATCGATCAATGGAGATGGTCCTTACCTACGTTCAGCCACGAACGCTTATTCTTGGCAAGCTTCTTGCCGTGATGCTCGTCACCCTCACCCAGGTAGCATTCTTCGCCCTCCTTGCGACCCTTGCACTGCTCGTCGGACCACACCTCGGTATCGGCACGGCACTTCCGTTTGGCATTGAATTATCGAAACTTGTCTTCGACCCGATCACCATCATCCTTGGATTTGCATTCCTTTTCACAGGCTTCCTTATGTACGCCGGATTCATGACAACAACAGCTGCAATTGCCCCGTCGACAAAAGAGGCAAACAGTTTCTCGGGCGTCTTCTTTATTGGTGCCTTTGTCCCGTTCTACTTTATTTCCATGATTGCCACCGACCCAGAAAACCCCATTGTCACATTCCTCACCTACTTCCCACTTACCTCACCTGTAGTTTCCCTGATACGAAATGCTGTTGGCAACTTTAACGGAGCCGAGGCGTGGCTTGCACTCTTAGTGATGTTTGGATTTATGCTTCTTAGTATCTGGATTGCAATCCGTGCATTCAAGCTTGGAGCACTCGAGTTTTCACAGACAATAAAATTGTCGAGCCTATTTAAGAAGTAACCTCAAGATGAAGGAGTCGGCCTTCAACAGAGCGTCGGCCATTCCATTCATTGATATCAACTTGATACCACACAGCAGCCCGTACACCCGGCTCTTGGAAAAAGTGCTCAGGGGCATTAAAAGCAAGGAGCTCTAGCGTCCTTGCGTCCTGCTCGATAGTCACCTTAACGTGTTGCCCCTCCTGCCCCATTCGACGAACATTTACAATGCGAACATCTAGACTACGCACTACAGGCTGAGGGTTTCCGCTTCCAAACGGCTCAAGCTGGGCGATTTCATAGACAAGTGTCTCGCTTATCTCGTGAAGTTGTGCGTCCGTATCGGCTTTCGGTAGCAGAAGGCTGGACTGGTTCTCTAGGTGAGATTGCCGGTAAAATTCATTCACCCGCTTACGAAATGCCGCAATGTTTTCAACTGGCAGCGTTACCCCTGCGGCAAGTTTATGGCCACCACCTTTTGTGATGATATCGTCACTTGCCCGAATTGCATCAGCAGCACTAAAATCACCATAGCTACGAGCAGACCCTTTCGCTTCGTCGCCATGCTCGGCAAGAACATAGGTTGGCTTCTTGTAGCGTTCAAGGAGTTTTGCCGCCACAATACCCACAATACCATGATTCCACCCAGGGGCGCTCACAACAAGCACCGGATCGTCCAGCAATGTTTCAGCCTGAATAATAGCCTCTTTGAAAATCTCGTCCTGATCACGTCGTCGAGCCTGATTCATATCGTCAAGTTGTCGGGCAAGACGCAGTGCCTCGGCAGGATCGTGTGCGGTAAGCATATCAAGGGCATATCGAGCCGTTTCAAGCCGCCCTGCAGCATTCATACGCGGCCCAAGGCCAAACCCAAGGCTTCGTGCGGACACAGAAGCAGGCTCTACGCCAGACACCGCCATAAGTGCCCTAAGGCCAGGACGACGCGTTTTAGAAAGTACCTTCAACCCCCAGAACACAATAGCCCTATTCTCATCGACAAGTGTCACAATATCGCAAACCGTTCCAAGAGCAACTAGGTCAAGCAGCCACTTCTCTTGCCCTAACGGCAAACCTTCAAGTCGCGTCTGCAGTGCCTGCACAAGTTTGAATGCAACGCCAACACCCGCAAGATCAAGAAAAGGATAAATTTTGCCTTTCATTTTTGAGTGGGGCTTTATCTGGTAATGGTCGTACTCGTCGGGATAGTCTTGCAGCAATCTTTTTGGGTTAATCACGCCAATTGCCGGCGGTTGCTCTGGGGCAACATTATGATGATCCGTCACTATCACATCGACACCACGCTCTTTGGCGTACGCAATCTCTTTATGGCTCAAACTTCCGCAGTCAACAGTCAGGATAAGCTCGGCACCATCATCAATAATACGTCGCACTGCATCGACAGTAAGGCCATACCCCTCTGTAAAGCGGTTTGGGATGAATGCTTGGACAAACTCAAACCCAAACTGACCCAGGGCATCCAGAAGTACCGATGTTGCTGTCAGACCATCTATGTCGTAGTCGCCATAAATAAAGACTTTTTCCTGTCTTTCACGGGCCAAAACAAGCCGCTCGACTGCTTTATCCATGTCGGGAAGAAGAAAAGGATCATGCTTTGCCTCGTAGTTAGGGTTAAGAAAAGGTGCAATTGATGCACCTTCAAGTCCTCGTGATACAAGAATTCTCTCAAAAAGATTCATTGCCTTGCCAACTAAACTATTTTACGTCAGCAGTTGTCCGCTTTGGACGCACTGCATGCTGCTGCGATTTAATGACAATACTTTGCAGTTCTTTAAAAATTGGAAATTGTTTGTTTGTTGAATAAATCTTTGTGTTGCCCTGCTTCTCGCTAAGAAGGAACCCCGTCTTCTCTAGGCGGCGCAGCTCACGCTGAATATTACCCGGATCCTCCTTGATAAGCTTTGCAAGCCCGCGAACATGCGTGCGGAAGTCAGGATACTTTGCATAGACAACAACGATCTTTCGTCGCACCCTAGATGTAATAAAGA
>CAZADM010000012.1:0-11820 GCA_964483955.1 uncultured Candidatus Saccharibacteria bacterium
GTGCCATCCCGGCCGGCGTCACGCTGCGCCAGATTTCTGCGGGCGGTAATCACACCTGTGCCCTCGCCTCCAACAACCAGACCTACTGCTGGGGGCTTGGCACATACGGCCAATTAGGCAACGGCACAACCACCGCCCAAGCCACCCCCGTCGCCGTCTCCCAGGGCGCCATCCCGGCCGGCGTCACGCTGCGCCAGATTTCCGCGGGCAACTACCACACCTGTGCCCTCGCCTCCAACAACCAGACCTACTGCTGGGGGTATGGTGCAAACGGCGAATTAGGTAACGGCACAACCACCACCCAAACCACCCCCGTCGCCGTCTCCCAGGGTGCCAACTCGTCTATCTATGTACCCTCCTATGTCTTCCTCGGCCCCCGTCGTTTCTTCTAACGCGCCGCCGCACCCGTGATACTCCAGCACGGCCGACATTAAATATTCCCTATTCACCCACCCTCCTCTTTCTGATAGAATAGAACGGTATGGCCGAAAATAAACCGCCAGTTTCACCCGTGATAGCACTACTTTCAACCGCACTCGATACCACGTGGCGTATGTTTGTGCCAATTATTGGGGGAACGTTTGCGGGGATAGGGCTGGATCATCTATTTTCAATAGCACCCATCGCAACAGTCGTTTGTCTTGTGCTTGGTGTTGGGGTAAGTGGGATGCTGATTGTACGTCAATTAAATAATGTAAGGAATTTTAAGAAATAATGGATTTGCACATCTCAATGTCGGCACAGGAACTTTTTACCGTTGCTGGCTTTCCCGTTACTAACGCACTCCTTACAGGTATTCTTGGCGGCATCCTGGTAATTGCCATTCTCTGGTACGTTGCCGGGCGTGTGAAGCGTGAAAAATACAACCGCTTTGTTGGGCTTGTACAGTGGGTATTTGAAGGGCTTCTTAAGCAAATTGATAACGTCGTGCCGGATAAGAAGATCGCACGGAAGATTACACCACTTGCGGTGACTATCTTTTTTGTCGTCCTTCTTAACTACTGGCTGAGTGTGATTCCTGGACTTGAGAGTATTATGATTAACGGCGTGCCACTCCTTCGTAGCCTTGCCGCAGACCTTAACTTTACTGTTGCACTCGCAATCATAACTATTGTCACCGTACAGATTTATGCCGTTAAGTACCTTGGTGTTTTCCAGAACGCTGGACGCTACCTCCGTAATCCATTGAAGGATCCGGTCGGCTCATTTGAAGGCATCCTTGAACTTATTGGTGAGTTTTCACGCGGTGCAGCACTTGCACTCCGTCTTTTTGGAAATGCCTTCGCGGGTGAAATCCTTCTTATTGTCATCGCCCTCCTTACAAGTTACTTTGCGGTCGCTGTTCTTCCAGTATTTATGGTTTTCGAGCTCTTTATTGGCTTCATTCAGGCGTACGTCTTCTTTGTCCTGACACTTATCTTTACCTCGCTTGCCGTATCACACCATGGCCCCGAGGTTGACCATGCATCACCCACGCCAGAGATTTCACCAAAAAAGAAATCCGAGGCAAAGGCCTAGCCGATGATGAGACCCGTGCATGCCTTACCTTTCGTTTATCTTTCACATTGTCGATAAACGAAGAGTGAGGTGCGCACAGGTCCATCCCTATCGGATAGTGCTATAATTAGAGTAATAACTAAGGAGAAATAATAAATGGATGCATTAGCATTTGGTCTAACATACGGTCTACCAGCATTTGGTGCGGCTCTTGGTATTGGTTTTATTGGTGCAGCTGCACTGAACGCGTTTGGTCGTAACCCAGAAAAGCTAAGTGATATTCGTACACTCATGATTACTGCTATCGTGTTTGCTGACTCACTCGCAATCATCGGTATCATCGTTGCGATTATTGCGAAGTTCCTATAGGCGAGGTTGTCTGTGAATTTTATCAACCTACTCGCTAGCGCACCTGAGGCTCAGGGCGGTATTGTTGAAGCACTGGGGATTGACTGGCGTCTGCTGATTATTCAGATTGTCGCCTTTCTTGTCTTAGTTGCAGTTCTTGGGAAGTTTGTTTATCCATGGCTTATGAAGCAGGTTGACGAGCGTCAAGAAAATATCGAAGCAGCTGCAAAGGCTGCGACGAAGGCGCAAGCGGCTGCGGCTGATAGCCAGCAGGAAACAGCAAGGCTTCTTGCCGAGGCTCGCAAGGAAGCGTCGGGTATTATTGCAACAGCAAAGCTTGAGGCGTCCGAACTCCGTGCTGATATGGAAGCAAAAGCAAAAGCAACTGCTGAGAGAATTGTTTCTGATGCACAGGTTCAGCTGCAAAAAGACATTGAAGTCGCAAAGCGCGATCTTCATAATGAAACACTCGAGCTTATTGCACTCGCAACTGAAAAAGTTACCGCAGGTGCACTTTCTGGTGCAACTGACCAAGAGGTTATTGCGGCAGCACTCAAGGAGGCTACCCGGTAATGGCGCGGAAGCTGTCTCGTCGTATGATAGCTCGGCACGTAGCCGAGCGGATTGTTGCGGGCGACGCCCACGACGTCATTACGCAGCAGCTTGCGGCGTATCTTATCGAGTCGCGTCGGACAAACGAAGCGGCAACGATCCTGCGGGACGTAGCGTATCATTTGGCCGAGGCTGGGCATGTTGAGGCCGTCGTGACAAGTGCCTATGCACTTGATGCGTCGGTAGAGGCGGCAATCGAAGCGTTGGTGAAGCGTGCAACAGATGCAACAGACGTTACTATTACTGCGACGCTTGACCCATCTGTACTGGGGGGTGTCAAAATTGAAACCCCTGGGCACGAACTGAACGCTACTGTCGCCCATAAACTTCAGGTACTAAAAACCCGATACAAGAAAGCCTAAAGGAATCTAATAATGAGCAAACTATCAATTACAGAATTATCTAAAGAACTCCGCAATGCCATTGAGAGCCTCGAAACATCTGGTAACCTTGATGAGGTAGGTGTTGTCCTGCGCATTGGTGACGGTGTGGCCTGGATTCACGGCCTCCGTGCAGCTGGATATAGCGAAGTTGTCGAGATTGAAACGGAAGACGGCACCGTTGAGGCATTTGCCCTTAATCTCATGGAAGATGAAATCGGTGCAGTGCTTCTTGGAAGCGACTCTGCAGTAAAAGCCGGTCAAACGGTGCGTCTTAAGGGGACAGTCCTTACTGTTCCTGTTGGCCCCGAGCTTCTTGGGCGTGTGGTTGACCCGCTTGGTCGCCCACTTGACGGCAAGGGTGCTATTGAGGCAAAGCAGCAAGGGGTTGTTGAGCGCAATGCTCCGGGTGTTATGGCACGTAAGTCAGTCCATGAGCCACTCATGACCGGTATCGTATCTATCGATGCAATGTTCCCAGTGGGCCGTGGTCAGCGTGAGCTTATCATTGGTGACCGCCAAACCGGTAAGACTGCACTTGCCATTGATACCATGATCAATCAGGCAAAGCAAAAAACTGGCGTGATTAACGTCTATGTTGCAATTGGACAGAAGCGTTCTAAAGTTGCACGCCTTGTTGAGCGCCTTGAGCGCGAAGGTGTGATGGAGCAGACAATTATTGTGGCAACCAGCCCGGCTGACCCAGCCTCACTCCTCTACCTTGCACCGTATGCAGCAACTGCTATGGGAGAATACTTCCGCGACAACGCACAGCACGCGCTGATGATCTACGATGACCTCACAAAGCATGCCGTTGCGTATCGCCAGATGTCACTCCTTCTTCGCCGTCCACCAGGACGCGAGGCGTATCCAGGTGACGTTTTCTACCTTCACTCACGTCTTCTTGAGCGTTCAGCAAAGCTTTCCGATGCACTTGGTGGTGGTTCGTTGACCGCCCTCCCTATTATCGAAACGCAGGCTGGTGACATTTCTGCGTACATTCCAACCAATGTGATCTCAATCACCGACGGTCAGATCTTCCTTGAAACTGACCTCTTCCATCAGGGTATTCGCCCAGCAATCTCAGCCGGACTTTCCGTGTCTCGTGTTGGTGGCGCGGCACAGACTGGTGCGGTAAAGTCTGTCAGTGGAAACCTCAAGCTTGGTCTTTCACAGTTCCGTGAGCTTGCGAGCTTCGCGCAGTTTGGAAGCGATCTTGACGAAGCAACGAAGAGCCAAATCGAACGCGGTCAACGCCTTACTGAGCTTCTTAAGCAGCCGCAGTACCAGCCACTCAGTGTCTGGCAGCAGGCAGTAAGTATTCTGTTTGTGACTGCGGGCCATTTTGACTCAGTACCAGCGGTTAAGGTGAAGGATGCACAGTCTGCAACACTTACTCGCCTTTGGGCTGACCATAAGGCTGAGATGCAGGAGCTTGATAAGGGTGGTAAGCCAACCGATGAACTCCTTGCACTTGTTGCCAAGGTGGCAAAAACGGTAGCAAAGGGATTTGAGGAAGCGTAAATGGCATCAACTCAAGCACTAAAGGGTCGTATCCGCTCGGTTTCAAACACCAAGCAGATTACAAAGGCCATGGAGCTTGTGGCGGCAAGTAAGATGCGTCGTGCACAGGAGGCTACGAAGGCTTCAGCACCGTATACAACTGCAGCAACGTCATTGCTTTCAAACCTTGCAGGGCATGTTTCTGTCCAGACACACCCTCTGTTTGAGCAACGCATTGTAAAGACTCGACTTTTCATTGTGATTGCTTCCGATAAGGGTCTTGCCGGAGCGTTCAATAGCAATATCGTGAAGCTCTATGCAAGCGAGCTTAGGGCAGATGACAAAGCAGGCGTAAAAAACAAGACCATCACTGTTGGCCGTAAGGCGGCACAATTTGCTGTACGTCTAAAAGACACAGAGATTGTTGGTTCGTATCAGGACACGCCGGATCGCCCAGGTGGCTACGAGCTCCGTGCTATCCTCGATACCGCAAAAGACCTCTTTATTTCCGGTGAAGTAGATGCTGTAGACGTCATCTATACAGATTACGTCAGCAGTCTTACGCAGCAGGCAACTATGAAACGCCTCTTCCCTGCCGGTTTTGGCGATACGGCTACTACAAGCAAGGTGAAGGATGTTCTTTACGAGCCAAGTCCAGAGGAAGTCCTTGATGGGATTGTGTACCGACTTGTTGGTGCACAGCTCTACCAGGCGCTTCTGGATTCCCGCGCAAGTGAACACAGTATGCGAATGATGGCAATGCGTAATGCCACTGATAACGCCAGCGACCTCATTGATGACCTGACTCTTGCTATGAACAAGGCACGTCAGGGAGCAATTACCCAGGAGCTGGCCGAAATTAGCGGTGGTGTAGAGGCGATGAATGACTAAAGGAGAAATGATGAGTAATAATACAGGAACAATTACACAAATCGTTGGTGTGGTTGTTGATGTGGAGTTCCCGAAAGGAAATCTTCCAGCTATCAACGACGCCGTAACGGTTCAGAACGATACAGGGGTAGTAACACTTGAAGTTGCACAGCACCTCAGCGAAGATGCTGTACGTACGATTGCACTTTCAAGCACAGACGGCCTTAAGCGCGGCCAAGAAGCCGTAGCAACTGGCTCACCAATTATGGTGCCCGTTGGTGAAGAGACACAGGGACGCATGTTCAACGTGACAGGTGACCCAATTGACGAGAAGCCAGCACCAGAGGGTGCGAAGTCGCCAATTCACCGCCCTGCCCCATCGCTTGAAGAGCAGTCAAATAAGACAGAAGTGCTTGAAACAGGAATTAAGGTTGTTGACCTCATCGCCCCACTTATTAAGGGTGGTAAGGCCGGCCTCTTTGCGGGTGCGGGTGTTGGTAAGACAGTGCTTATTACTGAGCTTATTAACAACATTGCAAAGTTCCACAGCGGAAACTCCGTGTTTGCCGGTGTTGGTGAGCGTACCCGTGAAGGAAACGACCTTTACTATGAAATGGAAGAAGCCGGTGTGCTAGAGAAGACCTCACTTGTGTTTGGTCAGATGAACGAACCACCTGGAGCACGTCTTCGCGTTGCACTTTCTGGTCTTACTATGGCTGAAGCATTCCGTGACGAAGGTAAGGACGTTCTTCTCTTTGTTGACAATATCTTCCGTTACACACAGGCTGGTGCTGAGGTTTCAGCACTTCTTGGACGCCTTCCTTCTGCGGTGGGTTACCAGCCTAACCTCCAGGAAGAAATGGGTGCACTTCAGGAGCGCATTACGTCTACAAAGAAGGGCTCGATCACGTCTGTACAGGCTGTCTACGTCCCAGCGGACGACCTCACTGACCCAGCTCCAGCAGCAACCTTCGCACACCTTGATGCAACAATTGTGATGAACCGTGCATTGACTGAAATTGGTATCTACCCTGCGGTTGACGTGCTTGCTTCAAGTTCAACCAGTCTTGACCCTGAAGTAGTTGGTGAAGAGCACTACCGTGTGGCTCGTGAAGTACAGCGTGTTCTTCAGCAGTACAAGGAGCTCCAGGACATCATTGCGATTCTTGGTATGGAAGAGCTTTCTGACGATCAGAAGCAAACCGTGGCACGTGCGCGCCGTATTCAGCGTTACCTTTCACAGCCATTCCACGTTGCTGAGAAGTTTACCGGAAACCCTGGTACGTACGTGAAGCTTGAAGATACTATCCGCGACTTTGCTGATATCTTTGCTGGCAAGTACGACGACAAGCCAGAAGACTGGTTCTACATGGTGAACGGAACGCTTCTAGAGAAGGCGCAGGCAGAAGCTGGCGTTAAGAAGGCGGATAAGTAGTTATGCACCTGCAGCTCATTACTCTTAGTGGCGTCAGTGTTGACGATACGATTTATGAGCTCATAGCACCAACAACTGCTGGTGAAATTGCAGTATTCCCAGGCCACGAGCCGCTTGTTACGATGGCGGCTCCCGGTACGCTTATTGTCCGTCACGACAAGAAGGATGGCGATGATAAGCTTGAATACTTTGCAATCAGCGGTGGTGTTATTGAAGTGAATCCTGATTCAATTCGCGTACTTGTGGACGAAGCTGATCATGGTGATGATATCATCGAGGCTGAATCACAGGCTGCACTTGAGCGTGCTGTGAAGCTTCGTGATGAGGCAAAGGATCAGATTGAGCTTGATAAGGCTCATCAGCTTATCGACCGACACACTGTTCGACTTCGTGTTGCTGAGTTGCAACGACGACGCAGACGATAGTATAACGCTATAGGGCATGTAAAGTGCGGAGCATTTCTTGCTCCGTATTTTATATTGAAGAGGTATAAAAATGAAACCTTAAGAAAAGCTTATGGTATACTAGACACATGCAAGCGAGCAAAAAAGCCTCTTTAGGTAATGGATTTACAATCGTCGAACTTCTTATCGTCGTGGTTGTTATTGCTATTCTCGCTGCTATTACCGTTGTTGGGTATAATGGTATTCAGAATCGAACATATGACACTGCGGTCCAGTCTGATCTGCGTCAGCTTGGTGCCAAGATTGCTGAGTACCGGCTCTTAAATAACGACACCTTTCCGGCAGCAAGTACTGCCCAATTTGGGTCGTTAGGTGTTAAAGTCAATCGCCCGATGTACGGTAATCATTATTTGTCCGGTGGTACGTATTATAATTTCCTCTATTGTTATAATAACTCCACCGGAATTTTTGCATTATTCGCGGCAAGCCGAACGGGAAAAACCTTCCAGCTCAAGGATGGCACTGTTACCGAACGGGGTGCACTTGCGGGAAGTTCTACGTTGTGTGCAGAGGGCGGTGTCGCTTCTACGGGCCGTGCTACGTACTGGCTGTACGGCCAGGGAGGCTCAGGTGCCTGGGTTAGCTGGTCTTAAATGCTAGTAGGTTTATGATGACGCTTAGGGCACAATAACAGTCAAATGAAATTGATAAAAAGAACACCAGTCGGTTTTACAATTGTCGAACTCCTGATTGTCGTGGTAGTAATCGCAATTCTCGCTACTATTACTGTGGTTACATACAATGGTATTCAAAATCAGTCAAAGCAATCAGTTGTTCAGTCAAGTGCCCAGCAGGCTGCAAAAAAGATTATGCAGCACCATATCCAGAACGGTGTATTGCCTGCAAGTCCGGCTGCAGCGGGACTTGTTGATGCTGGTGGAATCACCTACTCCCTCACCTCTTCTGGGGATTGGTTTTGCATTATTGCCTCAAAGGACGGTGTCGCATCAGGCATGGGTTCTGGTGGCCACTGCGGGGGATTGAATGCCTCTTATTATAACAATACTACTATGACTGGGGTGCCTGCACTAACACGCATAGACAGAACTTTACATATGCACTGGGACGTTGGCTCGCCAGGGAGGGGTATTAATGATAATAATATCTCTGCGGTATGGACGGGCTACATTGCAGGCCCCGTGACTGGCGATTACACACTATATGTGTATCCAGATAACAGAGTGCGGGTGTATCTTGATGGGGTGTCTGTTATTAATACATGGTCATCTCCCTGCTGCGTAGACTATACGGCTTCCTATGCATTTACATCCGGCGAGAGGGTGCCTATTCGGGTTGAGTGGGCTGAAGATGGTGGAAATGCCTATGTCCTAACAAGCTGGAGTTATCCGGGTCAGACTCGCACACCTATCCCCGCATCCGCCTTTTCCGCCTACTAACTTAGTAAGAGGAGAGTACTCCCCTTGCCTCATCCGTGGTCTTTGTGTGCATCATCTTGTCTCGTAATTCTGCAGCCCCGGGGAAACTGTGGAGGTACACTTTAAAGAAGCGCTTGAGCGTGTCGTACGGGCGTGGCTCTAACTCTTCTGTGTATTTATCAAACAGGTCAAGGTGATAATGAAGGAGGTCGAACAATATCTTCTGCTGCTTGGCTCCGCTGAGTGATTTCCACTCGCCGTCTGTAAAAGCAAAAGGATCCTTGAATATGCCGCGTCCAATCATGACCCCATCGATACCGTATTGTTCGGCAAGCTCTTGTCCATGCTGACGGTCACGAATGTCGCCGTTAATCGTCAAGAGTGTCTGTGGGGCGATTTCATCGCGAAGTGCCTTAATATCAGGGATGAGTTCGAAGTGGGCATCAACCTTGCTCATCTCTTTACGAGTACGCAGGTGAATGGTAAGGTTTACAATATCTTGCCGTAGAATGTGCGTCAGCCAGTCCTTCCATTCGTCGGTGCGGACATCACCAAGACGCGTCTTTATGCTTACAGGAAGGCCGGCTTCCTTGGTTGCGGCAATAATTTCAGCGGCAAGTTCTGGTGTGCGAATAAGGCCGCTTCCCCCGCCACTTTTTACAACAGACTTATCTGGGCAACCCATGTTAATATCAATACCCTTGAAGCCTTGCTCTTTTAGGCCATATGCCATTTGTCGGAAATGATCAGGCTGTGAGCCCCAAATTTGAGCCACCATTGGGTGTTCGTCTTCCGTGAAGGCAAGCCGGCTGCGGGTGCTGTGTGACCCTTTTGGGCTGCAGTAACTGGCGGCATTGGTGAACTCGGTGAAGAAGATATCTGGCCGTCCCGCCTTCGCTACGACGTGGCGAAAAACAACATCCGTCACCGCTTCCATTGGGGCAAGAATGAAGAAAGGTTTTGGTAAATCGTTCCAGAAATTATTCATTACTCTCCCCAGTATATCGTACTTATTTAGACATAAAAAACGCTCAACTCGTGCCACAAATACATTGCGATGCGAGTTGAGCGGACAGAGATAGCATTTCGTCCTGTTTTTGCGTCATACTCACGGAAATGAGTGTGGCGTCCGCTCTTGCAGTTGAAGACTAGCCGATACCGAAGTCACCTGGTGGCTTCGCGCGTTGCCCTGCAGCATTCATTGCCTCCAGGTACCGCTGGTACGCAGCCATAGCTCCCGCAATGTCGCCATTGCGAACGGCTCGATGTATTTCGTCTTCTTGCCAACCAGCCATTTTCTCTTCCTCTCGGTAGAAATAACTCAGTACGGATGTACTGGGTAGGGAGTGTGCTTGGCGAGAGGGTTCCCCAGACTAAATGACGACGCCATTGTCGCCACCCTGTCTAACCGTTGGGGAACCCTCTCAATTCTTCCGTTGATCAGCGGAAGTGTAGGACCACTGGACCAGGTACTATAGGGGGGAGCCTGGCCTAGTGGTGTGTTCTGGAGCTGTGGACTCTCAGAATTCTAGTGCTATCTCTGTCAATGTACAGGCAGAGAGTCGCAATATCTAGCTATTTTATGCACTAAAATAATCAGATATCACGACTCTTCGATGCCTATACTCATAGTATAGCACATTTTATAGTATATTGTCAATGAGTGTATCTTCGAATGCAATAATACCCTCGATGTTTTCAGGATATCCAGAGGTATCGGGAAGTGCTAAGGCAAGTATTTCATTCCATACCACCTCTATAAGACGTGTAAGGCGTTTCAGTTCGTCTGTATCATCGAATGTCATAGAGAGAACACTAGGGCTCCCTGTTGCATCGGGTTCGATAAAGGCTATCTTGCCTTCTGTAACCGTGTATCCACTATACAGGCCAGAGTTTTCGATCAGAAGCTTGTAGAAAAGAAGCTGCTGTCGGTACTGGTGCAATTTTACTCGGGTGTAGTCACTTCCCTTCCCCCACGATGTGGCAGCTGATCCGGTCTTGTAGTCGATAACAGTGATTGTTTTATCTTCTTCATTTATTTCGACCACATCAAGGACGCCGGTAATTCGTGCTGAGCCAATATGAACTGCCTGCGAGGCAAGTGAAACCTCTGCACGCTGATGAACGGTCATTGGAAGGATGCTGGAAGATATAAATACCGTGAGGCTTTTACTCCCCTTCTCAAGATAGTGTGCGAAGTCTTTCTTTGAAAGATGGGCTGCCGCCAGAAGAACTTCGAAGTCGTGAAGAATATCCTCGAGTGGCTTATGCTCCCCCGTTGCCAATATGTGCGTATGGGCTTTTTGCATTGTTGCGTGAATAGCTGTGCCATACACGGCCGCAGGGCCTTTGGCTTTTGGAAAGTGAAGGAGGTTATTGAGAAGGAAGTGTCGCGGGCCACCACGACTGACATTAAGGAACGCCGTAAACGATGTTGCACTGAGTTTGAATGCAGCAAGCGTTGGCTCAAGAAGGGTGGCAAGATCTTTTGATGGCTCTGCGAGCCGCCTGACGTGTGCCGTGTTCCACGAGAGGTGTGTCAGTGCAAGTAACTCGTCAGACGTCTCGACTTCAGGGGTGGCTGTATCATGGTGTATGGGGATAGTAAGTGGGAGTAAGAAGTCGGCACGGAGTGTTGCTTTGTCGGCATCATTTGCAGTGCTGTATGTCAGAATAAGCCGCTCTTTAGCACGAGTCATGGCGACGTAATAAAGCCGCATGCGTTCGTCTGGGGTATTTGCATTTGCAGCAAGGGGAAGATTTGCAGGGTATGAAATATTCTGGCTTTTTGTACGGACTCGTTGTCCCCAGGTTGAATCGACGCTATTAACTACATAGACCGTATCAAACTCGAGCCCCTTTGATTTATGGGCAGTCATGAGCCACACGGCCTCAGTTTCTTGTGTGACCGTTTCTTGTGTGACGGCAATACGAAGCCCGAGCTGTACGTGAAGGTCTATAAACACAACAAAATCAGCGAGTGTCGGTGATTCTGATCGGCTATAGTCACGAAGCCGTGTTCGTATTGCACGAAGAGCTGCAAGGTGTTCAAGGTATTGAGCCGGGTACGCATCGAGTGTCTCTGTAGAGAAATAGTGGGTGTAATATGGTGCGATTAGTGCATCGGTGGGCACGCCAATAATTTGATCGAGCATTTCCTCTAATGAGAGATTTAATGATTGCTGGGATCTTTCAACAAGCCATTCGTGAATTGCGGTAAACTCTGGTGTCGTAGCCATAACCTCCATCCAGGTCTGGTGGTTTTTATGGGCGGTCAGACTCAACTTCCAAAGAGAGACTGCGGGGATATTCCATGCGGGGTGGGCAAGAAATTC
>CAZADM010000012.1:11835-17009 GCA_964483955.1 uncultured Candidatus Saccharibacteria bacterium
ATCGCCGGATGCGAGTGCAGTAATAATACGAGCCGCAGCTATGAGGGCCGTAACCGGCTCTGACTCAAGTGCATTTTCTTGATGTTCGTAGCGAACCGACACTCCGGCGTGCATGAAGTACGGCAAGAGGTTTTTGATGTCGGCATGTGTTTTAGCGAGCACGGCTATTGAGTGCGGTTTCTCCCCGCTCTCTATAGACGCTTTAATAGCCTGTACAATCCTGTATCGTTCATGGTGTATAGAGGTGGACTCCCAAAACTCAACAGATCCGGAAGATGTGCGGTGTGCGGCTAAAGTCTTGTTGAGCTCAGGTATGCGCGTTTCAAGCCTATCCACCCCCTGTGTAATAACTGCACGTGATGCTTCAAGGATTGCCGCCCCCGAGCGATAGTTGTCCGTGAGGGCCACAAGTGTTCGGGACGGGTAGACATCAGAAAATGTGAGGATATTACTAATATCAGCACCCTGGAAGCTATAGATAGCCTGGTCGTCGTCGCCAACGACAAGGATGTTTGGCGTACCTTCATTGACGGGATTATCGGTCAGGCTATGGACGATACGGAGCTGTGCAAGATTGGTATCCTGAAACTCATCAACCATTATATAGAGATATCTTTCTTGAAGATTGTAACGAAGGTCGGGCTGTGTTTCGAGGGCATGCACAACCTGCATAATCATATCGTCAAAATCATACAGCCCTTCTTTTTCCATGCGAGTCAGGTACTGATAGTAAATATGGGCAACTTCGCGTAGCTTCGCATGCCGCTTTCTGTCCTTGAAGACAAGCTCCTTGTGGACGTTTCGTTCAAACCATTTTGCTTTCCAGGCAGATATCGGCTTTGTCGATTCCGATGCCTCCGCATCAAGGATAACGCTTGAGAGAGAATTGAGAAACACGTGTGCGAAGGAGTGCGTTCCATGGAGTGGCTCAACGCTTTTTGTGTATGCTGCAACAGCCCCAAGCAGCTCTTGGAGCTGGCTGGATGTCCGCTTCCCTACCCGTGCCTCGATAATAGGCCGTAGTAGCGGTTCAAGTGTATCAAGTGCGGCATCGTTTTGGTCAATGACCGACCTGAGCTCGTCGCTTGTCAGGGCACTATTCCGTTTGAGGTCAGAGATGGCCTTGAGTGCGTCGGGAAGCTGGACGTACTCTCCATTGTGCTTTGAAGCAAGGAGACTTGTGTAAGGAAGTTCATCAAAGATAGACCTGATAATTTCATACCGTTTTAATTCATCTGCGGGTTCAAACTGGGCATGATTGTAGAAGTATTCACGGTTCTGGCTCATAATTTCGCTCCCGAAACTATGGAAGGTGTGGATAGCCACCTTGTACGCATCTTTCCCAATAATACCAGTAAGGCGTTCCCTCATGGCCGCCTGGCCGCTCTCGGTAAATGTTAGGCACAGGATATTTTCCGGAAGTGTATCTGTTTTTTTGAGAATATTGGCGATACGAACGCTCAGAAGTTCTGTTTTTCCCGTTCCAGGGCCGGCGACAATCATGACTGGGCCATCGATAGTATCAACTGCACGCTTCTGTGCATCGTTTAGTCGTGAGTATCGTGTTTCAAAGCTCATTACCCCTTAGTATACACGGAATGTATAGGTGGTGGTACAATAGGGCTATGAACGATACGCTTTATGACGATGTCACACTCGAGCGTCACATCGCTGGCCACTTTGGTGTCCATAGTGACATTGATTCGGTTGTGGCTCGTCGCCTTCCGGTTGGACGGAGTGCCGAAGCGACGCTTTATCTTACGAAAAGGAAGTTTCTTATACTGTATATAGCTGCAGAGTCACCGCTACTGCTTTCGGATATACGAAAGATTGTGAGCCGGCTAGGGCTTCAGGCGGACATATACCTTCCGCCAAAAGGTCGGCCGCAGTATTTCGAAGACATTGGCCTGCAGAAGTTCCAGGAAATTTTTCCTGGAAGAAAAATGGTCAGCGAGCAAGATATCGCATTCTATAAAACACTAGCCCCGTATAACCCAGCCCTTGTGGTTATTAAAGAGGTGAAAAACGGTGTTATATATCAATACGATAGCGATGCACGTGGTGGCTGGAGGCCGCATGGTAAGTTTAGCTACCGTCGTATCAAGACGAGCGTCTAAGACTGTCCGCGGCGACTATAGATAACACCCGTGCCGCCCCCACCTTCTTTGTAGTAGAGTATTTCATATTTTGTCCGAGCCTGATTTGGGTCTGACGGTGAGGTGAAGGGGTCTTCGTACATAAATACATCATTGTCTGCTGAAGGGAAGACACTAGTATTGCATGTTATTGCATTTGTCGCTCCAGCTGGAGTTGAGGGCGTAAGGAGGGCACTTTCGTCTATAGAGAGGGTTGCGATAACGCCCGTAGCAATTCCGGACATGAATGTACAGCTAGGATACTCTCCATTTTTATCGTAGAACTTCTCAAGTGCTTCTGAGAGTATGAGTGCATTAGTCGCCCTCTTTTCATTGCGAGCATCTTCAAGGTAGATGCTAATGCCTGTTGCTGAAATTGCACCAAGAATAACAAGAACGACAATGATGACGGTGAGTTCGACGAGGGCGAAGCCGCTCTTGTTACTATTCATAGTATGATTGTAGCATAAGTGCTATGGGCCGGTCGGGCTGTTCTCTCTTGGTCGTGGTGGTTCTATAGTGGGTGCATCTTCTTTTATTTTTTCGTATGCAGCAGCCTCTGCTTCTATTTCTGCAATTTGAGCGGGCTCAGCACTGGAATCTTCGAGTTTTTTCTTTTCCTCTTCAAGTATGGTGACGGCTTCGTCGAGATTGCCTGCACTTGCGGCATTTTCTGCATCTGTTTTTGCATCACCGGTGAGCGGTGCTGGTGCGGGAGCTTCTATGTTAACTGGCTTAACGCTACTGGCAATGTAGATCCCCGAGGCAACGGCCGCCCCAAACAGCAGCACTAACGACACTATCAGTAGTATGAGATTTTTCTTCTTATTTTTCATCTTAATCTATTTCCCTTCTGCACTACACGGCTTGAAGCGTAGGCCCCTGGATATCACCAGAATTTAAGCTTTTACGGCCAGTAGTTGTATTAACACATTCAGTCTGAGTCCTGATGGTGAGATATGATGGGTTTGCAAAGTTAGCGGCTGAGAATGTATTTTCTAGTGCATTCCCCCAGTACCCCCAGTCGAATTGACCGGTGTAATCTCTCCACCAGATATTGGTTTGTGCTGGAAGGCTTCCGTACTGGTAATAGTTTGGTGCGTGTGTATAGAGGTCTGTTGCTGAATAGAGCGATGTACCGCCTGTGCAGCTTGAGTACGCCCGCGTACTTAAGAATGTATTACTATGACGCGTCGCAGAATAGGTGTGTGGTGGCTGGGCCATTGAGACGGCAAGTAGGAAGTTGCCAGAATTTGTGGCTGTCCAAGGGCCGTTGGCGTATGAACTGCTGCATCGTCCTTGTGTGTCGATAGTATGGATAAATCCTTGTGTAGACGGACCCCAGCTCACGGAATCACTTGCGGTCTGGACCCACGCCCCCGTATATCCGTATTCCGCACCCCTTTGCCTGTATTGGTACTGTGCGACCGTTCCCACCGGACAACCGCTCGCACCCCAGGACCAATTAACTGTTGGGAAGTAGAATGTTTGCGAGACGGTAGCGTTGCAGGTCCACATTTGCAGCTGCACACCGTTGACATGCTTAGTGCCGCCTGGAACGTCGGCGCAGAGGCCTGAAGATATAAGCTTTAGTTCGCCGCTGGGTGCTATCTGCCATTTCTGTGCAGCACCGCCCGTACATGTCTTTACGGTAAGAAGTTGCCCTTGAGCACCGGTGCCTTCCGCATTAAGGCAGTTACCCGAACTTTGTACCTTCACCTCGCCCGTTGCGGTAATTGACCATTTCTGGTTGGTGCCCCCGTGGCAGTGGTGCATTGTTGCGGTAGAGTTGGAGGCGACCGCGTCGAGACAGCGACCATTTGAATCACTCTTTAGATCCATCCAGCTTGATGTCACGTAGAGTTTATTGACTGTTACGTTTGCGAGAGTTGGAGTGGTTGTAATTGGGTTGACGGACTGGAGGGCTGAAGACCAAGACCCTGTGTATGATCCACTGACACCCCTAATGCGGTAGTGGTATTGCCCACCCTCTTGCCTGCTGTTAAAGGTGTAAGCTGATCCGGTGCTTGTTGCACAGTCAGTCCATGTCGCCTGATTATCAGATGAACACTGGAGGTCGTACGATGTTGCCCGGCTTGCTGAAGCCCAAGATACCGATGTTGATGTTGCACTATTTGCCGTCGATGCAAGTGATGTTGTGCCAATTCCCCATGTCTGAGGAGATATCTGGTTTGACCAGTTTCCCATAGGCTCTGTACCCATAAGTGCCCTTACTCTAAAGTGATACTGGGTGTTGTATGATAACGAGTTGATTGTTGCTGCATTTGCTGTTGTTGTGGTTGTCGAGAGTCCGGTAGTGAATGATGCATTTGTTGCTCGTTGAATTTCATACGAGGTTGCGATGGGGGTCGTGTTCCATGAAAGCGTAACACTAGTGAAGCCATTTGGACTTCCTGTAAGCGTGATTTGCCCTGAACCTGCCGATGCAAGTGTGCGTCGGCTTTTTATTTCAACAATTTCACCAGTAGATTCTTCTCTGTACTTGATGGTCCAGGAAAGACACGCTCCACCGCTAATGCAGCGGGTTGTCCCGTCGCCTACGAAAGCGATCACATCGGTTGATGTGTTGGCTAGGTCCTCACAGATGAGTGCGTTAGAGCTTTGGTTAGAGGGCATGGTGAATGTTTCCGTATCTACCCCCTTCAGTGTGGTATCGGGGTTGGTCTGGATGCTATCACAGTTTGGATATTCACCATTTTCGTCGTAGTACTTCTCAAGTGCCTCGGCAATAAGTAGGACATTCGACTGTCTTTGATTATCTCTTCCGTCCTTAAGATATGCACTTAAGCCTAATGTGACTATTGATGCGAGTATGGCAATAACGCCAATAACAACAACAACCTCTACGATCGTAAACCCTTTTTTTCCTATCATGTCTACAATTGTACCATAACCAATTTTATTTTCGGCATAATGTGCTAAAATAATCTAGTAGCCAAATACTGGGGATTCGCCAAGTGGTAAGGCACCGGGTTCTGGTCCCGGCATTCGGGGGTTCGAATCCCTCATCCCCAGCCA
>CAZADM010000013.1:0-16672 GCA_964483955.1 uncultured Candidatus Saccharibacteria bacterium
TCAAGGCGGTGTACTTTCTGGTGATGTAAAAGACGTCCTTCTTCTTGATGTGACACCACTTACCCTTGGTATCGAAACTGCTGGGGGTGTGCGTACTGCTATGATCGACCGCAACTCAACCGTTCCAACTAGCAAGAGCCAGGTGTTCTCTACCTACGCCGACAACCAGCCGCAAGTAGAAATTCACGTTCTTCAGGGTGAACGCGATATGGCAAATGATAACAAGAGCCTTGGAACCTTCGTTCTTGATGGTATCGCACCAGCACCTCGCGGTGTTCCACAGATTGAAGTGACCTTTAATCTTGATGCGAACGGTATCCTTAATGTTTCTGCAAAGGATAAGGGAACCGGCAAAGAACAGTCAATTACTATTCAGGACAGCGGTAACCTTTCGAAGGAAGACATCGAGAAGGCACAACGTGAAGCTGAAGAGCACGCCGAAGAAGATAAGAAGAAGCGTGAAGCTGTCGATGCTCGTAACCAGCTTGAAAATGCTATCTACCAAGCAGAAAAGATGCCTGATGAATTCAAGGATAAGATTTCTGATGACGACAAGAAGGCCATCGCTGATGCTGTAGAAGAAGCGAAGAAGCACAAGGATGCAACCGATAAAGATGAGCTTGAAGCTGCCGTAAAGGCACTTAACGATGCCATCATGCCTATTGGTGCAAAGATGTACGAAGAAGCTGCGAAGGATGCACCTGCGGATGACGCAGCTGCGAGCGAGAAGTCTGACGACGGGCCCGTTGAAGGTGAAGTTGTCGACGACAAAAAGAAATAGGTCGTTTGACGTGGAGAGGTAGCCGGCAGTAATGTCGGCTACTTTTATAACCTTCAGTATACTCTCAGCTTTGCGGCGTATTCTTAAAGTACACATAACTAAACCAAAGGAGGTGACATATGTGGTGGAGCTTCGTATTATGGGTGGTCGTTGGCGGTCTTGCGGGATGGCTGGCCTCGGTTATCATGAAAACTGATGAGCAACAGGGGTTGTTCGCCAACATCGTTATTGGCATACTCGGTGGACTTCTTGGTGGTTTCCTTGTCGGCCTTATTGGCGGCGAGGGTGTGACCGGCTTTAATATATGGAGCTTCTTGGTTGCTCTACTAGGATCTATAGTGCTCCTTTTCCTCTGGAGGCTTATCACGGGTCGTAGCGGTTCGGATGGTGCGTAGAAGGTATGGTCCACGCCCGTGTATAAAGCCCCTTGAAGAAGGGGTTTTATACTTGGCACTCTAGACAATTGAGTGCTAAATATCGTATACTAGAATGAGTATGAGTAAGCGTGATTATTATGAAGTATTGGGCGTGTCAAAAGGCGCTTCTGACGATGAGATAAAAAAGGCCTTTCGGCGACAGGCAGTTCAGCACCACCCCGACAAAGAAGGGGGTGATGAAACAAAGTTTAAAGAATTGAACGAAGCGTATGATGTTCTTAAGGATACGCAAAAACGGCAACGGTATGATCAATTTGGCCATGCAGGTGTTGGCGGTGGTGCGTCCGGTGGCCAAGGTGGCAATCCCTTCGAGGGTGGTTTCGCGGGCTTCGGTGGTCAAAATGTTAACTTTGATTTTGGCGGTGGTGGCTTTGGCGACATATTTGATCAGTTCTTTGGCGGCGGCAATAGTCGTCAACGCAGCCCAAAGCGTGGACGTGACGTAGAGGTTGAGCTGCAACTTACTTTCGAGGAAGCAGTATTTGGACTTGAGCACACGCTTTCCCTTGACCTTGAATCTGAATGCCGTCACTGCAAGGGTACGACTGTTGAGCCTGGCTATGAAATGAAGACATGTGCAACGTGTAAGGGTGCTGGCCAGCAGACAAAAGTTGCCCACACTGTTTTTGGAGCTATTCAGCAAACCGTCCCCTGCGATACATGTCATGGTGCTGGTAGAGTTCCCGAGAAGGTCTGTAGTGTCTGTCGGGGCCATGGCACCGAACGTCGCAAGGACGACATAAAGGTGAAGATTCCAGCCGGTATAGATGACGGAGCAACTATTAGGTTGAGTGGCAGAGGGGAGGCCATAGCGGGTGGCGAGAAGGGTGACCTTTATATAAATATTCGCGTTAAAGCACACAAGCACTTCACACGAGAGGGCGATATTATTCTTTCGGATGAGCATATTTCAATGGTCGATGCCGCACTTGGTACCGAGATCGATGTTCGGACTGTCGACGGTATCGTTCGCATGAAAATTCCAGCTGGTACGCAACCTGACGCTGACTTTAAGTTGTCAGGCCACGGGGTTCCGCATCTTAGAAACAAAGATAAACGCGGTCCTCACATCGTTAATATTATCGTTGATATACCAAAAAAGCTTAGTAAAAAGCAGAAAAAATTACTTGAAGAGTTTTAGCATTTCTTATTAATAAAAAGCGTATGCTGCTTGACTTTTTTACTTAAAAGTGATAAAGTAACAGGGAATTTGCCTAATAAGGTATAAGTAGTATGCAAGAAGATAATATAGTTATTGGTTGCCTAGAGCAGGTTGCCTTCCCGGGTCTTTTGATAGACGAGGTGATGGCAAAGATTGATACTGGTGCGTATTCGGGTGCATTGCACTGTAATGATGCTCATGTCGTTGTTCGTGACGGCATTCGTATCCTTCGGTTTCAGCCAATCCATGACAAGAGTGAGTACATCGAGACAGACTCTTTTAGGTCGGCATATGTGACCAGCTCAAATGGACATAAGACGCGTCGCTATATTATTGAAACTGATATAATTATGCGAGGCAAAGAATATAAAATCAGCATCGGCCTGACCGATAGGACTGACATGAAAATGGATGTTCTTATCGGTCGACGCTTCCTCCGTAAGAACGGAATCCTCGTGGATGTTCGTATTGGGGCAGAGTTTGACGAAGACGGTGGAGGAAAAGAATAATGAAGATCGCAATCCTATCAAATGGCCCTGGTAATTACTCAACAAAACGCCTCAAAGAAGAGGCTATTAAGCGTGGCCACGAAGTGGAAATTATCAAATACCGCGACTGTTATGCCTCTATCGAAAAAAATAGCCCAACCGTCAGCTATAAGGGTGAGGATCTTGGGAAGTTCGATGCAATCATTCCTCGTATTTCTGCTAATATGACGCGATACGGCACTGCAATTGTTCGTCAGTTGGAAATGCAGGGTGTGTATACAATTTCAAGCTCACTGGCTATTAACCGTTCTCGCGACAAGTTGCGTAGTATGCAAATTCTTGCAAAGGCTGGCGTTGGCATCCCGAAGACGGTCGTATCCCGAAATTCTGCAGATATTGATGACCTTATTGATAAACTTGGCGGCACCCCGGTGATTATTAAGCTTGCACGTGGCACTCATGGCAATGGCGTTGTTCTTGCAGAGACAAAGAAGGCGGCAAAATCAGTACTTCAGGCATTTTACCTCACTAATGAGGACGGAACGAACATCCTTATTCAGGAATTTGTAAAAGAGTCTGCCGGAACTGATATTCGAGTGTTTGTTGTTGGTGGTCGTGTTGTAGCAAGCATGAAGCGACAGAGCCTTGACGATGATTTCCGTTCAAACCTCCACAAGGGTGGTGAGGGAACAATTGTTAAATTAACACTTGAAGAGCGTAAGATGGCAATCAGGGCAGCGAAGGCAATGGGGCTGAATGTTGCCGGTGTCGACATGATGCGTTCTGAGCGTGGACCGCTTATTCTTGAGGTAAATGCAAGCCCGGGCTTTGGTATTGAAACGGTTACAAAGCGAAATGTTGCCTCGCATATTATCGAGTACATTGAACTGAACGCGAAGCGTCGTAATCGTAAAGATAAGGTGGGTGCTTAGGTAGTCGCTTTGCCTGCTCGGTGCTATACTAAGCAGTATGCAGGTGGTTCAGAAGATATGGCAGTGGCGCACTCAGACAGGTGTAGTTCTTATTGTCGGGCTTTTGGTAATTCTTATTGCTCTTGTTATTGCATTCTCATCTTCAACATTTAGGCCTACGGTTCAGGTGAAGGTGGGGCAGAGCGGGATATATAATACCTGGCTTGCTGACACGGATGCAACGCTCTATAAGGGCCTCTCCGGAGTAGAGCAGCTGTCCCGTGACGGTGGCTTGTTGATGGATTTTAAGATTCCCGGCTACCATGGTATTGTTATGCGGGACATGAAGGTGCCGCTCGACATTATATGGCTCGACTCCCAGAAAAAAGTTGTCTATCTAGTGAAGAATGCTTCGCCAGAACTGGGTGATTCAAGGGTTTTTACCCCAAACGACCCGGCCCGTTACGTCCTTGAACTTCCCGCTCAAAGTGTGAAAAACAGTGCCATAAAGGTTGGCGATACTGCTGAGTTCACCTTGCCAGTGGAGACGCCATGATATCACTCGCCATTCTTGTGGGGGTAGGCCTTTTTCTATTTGCCGGATCTTTCTTCTCTAAGCGCCGGTTCGGTCTTCTTGGTCTTGCATTGACGGCGGGGTACGTCCTCTCGACACTATGGATCGATACTGTCGAATTTATGGTTGCGATGACAGGGCTTGTTCCTACGGGCGTCGTGTCTTATTTTATTGCTACTATCATCCTGCTCCTCCTCCCGGCGGTACTATTGTTTTTCCATGGCTATGCATACAAAACCGTCACGGGAAGGATTGTCGGGTCGTTTATGTTCACCGCTCTCGCCCTGGCTTTTCTTGCCGAGCCTATTAGCAAGGCACTTGTGCTAGAAGGTGTGGGGAGGCAGACATTTGCGTGGCTTACTACGAATGCACCCCTTGTCATGGGGGTTGGTATTATGGTTGCGGTTGGTGATGTTTTTTTGTCGAAGCCTGCGGTATTAGCCGGTCGCAAGCATCGGTAATAACTCCTGTATCGCGTTGACAAAAACGCTATGATTCTGTATAGTTTACAGAGTTACGGGACCATAGCTCAGCTGGTTAGAGCACCTGCCTTTTAAGCAGGGTGTCGTGGGTTCAAGCCCCACTGGTCCCTCCAAAGAAAATCGCTCACATATGTTGGCGGTTTTCTTTTTAGTTTACCGCCATTTTATTTTAGCTCGATACTATAAAGGTATGTGGTGGATGGTGCGGAAAGTTCAGGTGGAGTGGCGTATTGCCAGTGTATGTGCTGGGTTTGTTGTTGGTGTCGCACTTTCTATCGTGTTTCACATACCTCTTTTCGCTGGTATCGCTGGCTGCGTTGCTGTCACTATTTTTATGCTCATTGGGAGGGCGTGGACACTTCCACTGATTACGTTGGGTGCACTGGGCGTCGGGCTTGGGTATGGGGTGGCTACTCTTGATGGCGAGCGTCATGCGTATGATCGGTATATTGGTCATTCCATAGAACTAACGGGGCGTATAAAAGAGGACGCATCAAGAAGCCCCTCTGGGTATACGTCACTGCAGCTCGGTTCGGTGCAGATACGAGGAAGTCCTTACGGCGGATCGGTATTTGTTTCAATTCGCTTGCATGAGGCACCCAAGAGGGGTGATGACATTACCGTTCGCGGCATTGCTACTGCTGGGTTTGGAAGTTTTGCACTTTCGCTACAGAAGCCGGAGATTGTCACTATCGAACGTCAAGAGACTTCCGACTTGGGGCGTGTTGTCCGTGATTGGTTTGCGGGCCACGTCCGCACTGTCATTGATGAACCTCAGGCAAGCCTGGGTATTGGGTATCTTACGGGGCAGAAAAGTGCACTGCCAGAAGATCTCGCAGAGGCTCTGAGAATTGCTGGTCTTACCCATATTGTCGTCGCAAGCGGCTACAATCTTACTATTTTGGTGCGGATGGCCCGAAAGTTATTGCTTCGTGTCTCGAAATTTAGTGCTGCAATGGCGGCGTGTGGGATGGTTGCGGTATTTATTGCCGTAACAGGATTGAGTCCAAGTATGACAAGGGCGGGGATTGTATCGGGACTCAGTATTTTGTTTTGGTATTACGGCAGGAAGGTCCACCCTATTGTGCTTTTGTTGTTTGTTGCAGCGCTGACGGTAGCGTACCAGCCAAGCTATACATGGGGAGATCTTGGGTGGCAATTGAGTTTCTCTGCATTTTTTGGTGTCATGGTTGTCGGACCGTTACTTCAGGCATATTTTTTTGGAGCGACATCACCGGGTATCTTTCGCCAGACGCTTGGAGAGACGATTGCCGCACATATTGTAACGGTGCCAATTATTGCGTTGCAATTTGGAACGTTGTCACATGTTGCTATTGTGGCAAACATGCTGGTTGTCCCGCTTGTTCCGCTCGCTATGCTCCTTACATTTATAAGTGGGGTGTGGGGTATTTCGGGTGCTCATTTTTCAGAGATTATTGGTATGCCTGCAAATTTTCTTCTGGAATATATGGTGTCTGTTGCTATGTACGTCTCTGAGCTTTCGTGGGCTCAGTCTGACAGTGTCCTTCCCGCGTGGGGGTGGGGGATATATGTGGTGGTACTTGGAGGATTGTGTCTATGGCTTTGGCGAGCAACTCGCTATAATCTCAGGACGTCTGATTTGCTGGATGTATATCATGAGAAGGCGGATTATCGGGGTCGTTGACGAGCCGACTCGCGTGCACGTAGTGCAACGCTGTCGTCGATTGCACGGCCTTCAAACGTTCCGTATCGTCGCTCTGCTGCGGTGCCAATAAGGTAGTCGGCAATAACAGGATTTTTGGGAAGAAGTGGCCCATGGAGGTACGTACCAATTGTATTGTGGGTGATTGCACCTTCGTGGCTGTCTCGCATATTATTGCCAGCTCCAAGCAGCACCTCTCCGAGCGGCTCCGTGCTTTGCTCTAGGTATGTCTGGCCACTATGGTTCTCGTAACCAATAACTGTTCCGAATAAATTACTTTGAGTAGCAATATTACCAACAAGCCGCTCTTTTCCACCAATAGTTTTTAGATTAAATATGCCAATACCTTTAAGCGACTCGCCGGTATGGGTGATGAACTCATTTCCAAAAAGTTGGTACAAGCCACAGATCATAAGCATTGGCGTGCCAGCAGTTGAGGCCTTGTGGAGTGCGGCACTATTTTCTAGTAAGTCTTCATAAATCTTACTTTGGCCACTATCTTGCCCGCCACCACCAATAATAATGTCGATAGTGTTGAGGTCAGGGAAGGTGTCCTCTGGGTTGTATTCTATGATGATGGGTGCATAGCCGTGCCACTCAATACGTTTTTTGAGTACCTGAATATTGCCGTTATCTCCATAGATATTCATATCACGTGGATAGAGGTGAAGGATGGTGAGCGGTCGTGCTTGATTCATGATATCGCCTCTACGGGTGTTTGTTTCGAGATGTATTTACGTATTGCGAGCATTGCTGTGTAGGTGCAATAGATACGCTTAGGCTCAGTTTTGTGGCGATGTAAGAATTGTCGTAGTGCGGCGTGAAGATCGGTTGTGCACTCTTGGACGGGTACGTCATTGTAGTGTAGGCGTAGTGCCATATCGTCTGCACGGATACCCGCAACACTGACAGGATGGCCATTAAGGCTATCGAAATCAACATCCCAGAGCCATGACATGTCCCGGCCATCAGCGTAGTTGTCGTTTATAGCAATAAGTGTTGCATAGCCATGTGGCGGGTATGAGGACAGTCCAAGTTTGAAGCCTGCGGGATTTTTTACTAGAACAAGTTCGACGGGCGTATCGTCAATATGGAGTACCTCGCCCCTCCCAAAAGCTGGCGTTACTGACGAAAGTGCCTTGAGGAGTGTTTCTATGGGTGCATCTGGTGTGATGGTAAGGGTGAGTGCAAGTGCCGCTGCTGAGTTGTAGATGTTATAGGCACCGGTGATTTTCACGGGGGTGGTGTACAGGGTTTCATCTATTTTGTATGTGGCCTCGGTGTCTGTAAATGAGTGCAGTGTGACGAGCGAATGAATTTTTTCTTGGTCTAGTGTGACTGCGTGTTTAGTATGAAGCTGATCATCACTTGGGAAGTGGTGGGAAAGAGAGGGGTCGAGTGAGAAGAAGGTGGCCGTCTGTGGAGGGGATATATTTTGAGCAAGCGACGCAATCTTTGGGTCTGCTGCGTTCAGTACAACCGTGTTTTCGGTGTTTTTGGCGATAGTTCTAAGCATGCGGCGTGTTGTATCAATTTCGCCAAACCTGTCAAGCTGGTCGCGGTGTATATTCAAGAGGAGACTGTACCGGGGTTTCACGAATTCGACAAATTTTACAGCATGAGCCTCGTCGAGTTCAAGGACGGCAATGTCTGCATTGAGCTTGCCGACTAGGGAGATGTCGCTTAGCAGTGCTGCTGCAACCCCTCGCACGAAGTTACTTCCGGTTCTATTAGTAAATACCGTAAGTCCCTGGCTCTCAAGGAGTGACACTACCATCTTTGTTGTGGTGGTCTTGCCGTTAGTGCCGCTTACGACAACGACACCCAGGGGGAGTTGCCGAAGTGTATTTGGCACAAATGATGGGTCGATCTTTTCAATAAAAAGACCAGGAAGGGCAGACCCACTCCCGCCTTTGAGACGAGCGGCGTGACGGACGGCTTTTCCAAGGAGGATGGTGAATGGCTTAGGCATATAGATACCATTATACGTTTCTTTTTCATGATATACTATAAGTATGTTTTTGGTGGGTCTTATATCTTGGTGGTACGGACGCGGTTGGGTAGAACAGTGGCGTCGACAGGGCTCTGTAATTGTGCGTACACTTGAGTTCTTCTCGGTTGGTCAGTTGCTTTCGACCCTCTTCTCTCCGTTTCGGCAGATTTCGGCCGGCACCTATTCATCGGGTGGGGTCCGGGCTGCGGTAGGTGGCTTTTTTGATAGGCTTATATCAAGGGCTATCGGATCAATTATACGCCTCCTTACAATACTCATTGGTGTGGTTGTAATTATGTTTCAGTCTCTCTATAGCGTTGTGATTATGTTGGTATGGTGGGTTGTTCCGGTCTTGCCTTTTATTGGCCTTGCGGCATATTTGTTAGGCTGGGGGGTGTATGAATAAAACGCTGTTTAACTGGAATAGTCAGCGAGCACGACTTTCTCGGTACGGCAGGAGTATCCATTCGTGGCGTCTCGTCATAACGCTCGCTGCATACGCTCTTATTGTGACGGGTGTTGTTGCCTTGCTTGCGGGGCTCCCGCTTGGTTGGCTACTTGTCGGGCTTGCCTCGCTTCCAGCGATGATTCTTCAGTGGTATGGGTCTGAACTCTCGTCCCTTCCAAGGCATACTGCAGAATCAATTGACGCACGCCTAGATACGGAGTTACTTTCGCTTATGTCGCCGGATCCGTCGCCAAAAGAACTTGCGTTAGCACTCAATGAAACCAAAGGTGGGATATTTTTTGAAGTCCGTTTTGGGCTGGGTGGGGGATTCTTTAAGGAATTCTCATCCGACAATAGTGCCGACACCGAGCCTATTTTTCGCGAGGCACTACGTATAGCAACAGAGGGGGACGGCCGTGTCAGTGCAGGTGTGCTTATTCTGTCGATGCTTCGCCAGCTTCCAATGCGAAAGGCGGTACTTGGTCACCTCCAACTAACAGAGAGTGACATAGAGGCCGGCATCCAATGGTATCACCGACTTACTGTAGCATCGCAACAGCGTGTTTCTAAGGTTGCGAAACAGCCAGGAGGCATTGGGCGGGATTGGTCATTTGGCTGGATTCCAATGCTCTCTCGCTTTGGGGTGTCGCTTGCTCATGCGGGAACCATCTCTCGAAATGAAGTGCGTACGCCTCAGGTGCAGCAGGTCCTTCACGCCCTCAGTTCTGAAAGTGGAACTATCGGTATTATTGGTGGGGATGGAGTTGGTAAGACGGAATTGCTTAATCAGGTTGCGGCGACACTTATGCAGCCAGACTCTTCGGTCCCGCGTGGTCTTTGGTATCGTCAGTTATTCATGCTTGATGTATCGCGTATACTTGCCGCGGGAAGCGAGAGGGGTGCTGTTGAGCACGTTGTTTCGACAATACTCGGTGAGGCATTTGATGCGAAAAACATCATTGTCTGCTTTGATAATGCCGAATTATTCTTTCAGGATGGCGTTGGGTCGGTTGATATTTCAAACCTTCTCACTCCTATTGTTGAGGCACGCCGCCTCCCGATACTCATGACTATTGATGAGCAGAATTTCCTAAAAATGAGTCAACAAAAGCCTGCACTTGCTAATGCTATGACTCGTATCGTCATACAACCAACAAACGAGGAGGATACGTTACGTATTCTTGAAGACCACATTCCTTTTATTGAATATTCACGCAAGGTGACCTATATGTATCAGTCGCTAAAAAGTGCCTATCAACTGAGCCAGCGATATGTATATGATGTATCTATGCCCGGTCAGGCGATACGGCTTCTTGAGCAATCTGCCGAGCATGCAGAAGAGGGGCGGCTTGTATCTGCTCGGTCTGTGTCGCAAGCAATTGAGCATATGACGGGCGTAAAAACGGCAGTAACGTCAGGCGAAACGGAACGCGAGACTCTCTTGAATCTTGAGGCACGTCTTCACGAGAGGATGGTGGGGCAAGACCGTGCCGTGTCTGTAGTTTCGGATGCGTTGCGTCGTGCTCGGTCGGGTGTTCGAAACCAAGGAAGGCCACTTGGTACGTTCCTATTCCTTGGTCCTACCGGGGTTGGAAAGACAGAACTCGCAAAGTCGCTCGCAGAGGTGTATTTTGGCGGCGAGGATACGATCATACGGCTTGATATGAATGAATTTGTTTCACCGCATGACGTTGCTCGTCTTATAGCTGACGGAACTGAGGATGCGGGGAGTTTAACGGCACAGGTTATGAAGCAGCCGTTTAGTGTGGTCTTGCTAGACGAGCTAGAGAAGGCACATTCAAGTGTTCTTACGACACTCCTTCAGCTGCTTGACGAGGGTGTGCTCCGTGACGTGCGTGGTCGCGAGGTAAGCTTTAGGGACACTGTTGTTATTGCAACAAGTAATGCTGGTGCAGATAGGATTCAAGAGTATATCGAACGTGGGTATACACTGCAGCAATTTGAAGAAACGTTTATTAATGAATTGATTGGAAGTCATATTTTCCATCCAGAATTTTTGAATCGGTTTGATGAGATGGTTGTATTTTCTCCCCTCTCAAAGATAGAGTTGCTTTCTGTTGTCGATCTTATACTAGAGGGCTTAAATAAAAACCTCTCTTCGCGGCAAATTACCGTGCGGGTGACTGATGACGCAAAACGGTATCTTGTAGAGAAGGGGTACGATCCCCGGTTGGGTGCACGCCCAATGCGTCGCGTTGTACAGCGTGCTGTAGAAAGTACGGTGGCAACACTCCTTCTTTCTGGCTCTGCGACACCTGGGAGTGTCATTGATATTACAGAGTCTCAGGTTGCCTCTGTCCTTGATTCTGCGCTGCAAGCTACGGCTATTGCCTCTGATACTAATGGTGGTATATAAAAACCCCTCTACTAAGAGAGGGGTAGGATATCTGTATATGGGGCGAATGAAGGGAATCGAACCCTCGGCCTCCGGAACCACAACCCGGCGCTCTAACCAACTGAGCTACATCCGCCATGAATATGCTGTTAAGCAGTAGTTATTATATCAGATAAAAAAGTATTTTGGTAGACTTACGCGGACTGCTGCCTAAAAAAATAAATACAAGAGTGAGTCTTTTCAAAGGGTTTGATATAGGGTATAATAATACGGTATCTGCGGGCGTCGTATAATGGCTAATATACGTGCCTTCCAAGCATGTGATGAGAGTTCGATTCTCTCCGCCCGCACCATTGAATTTATGCTTAAAGACTTCGCGAATCGAAGTCTTTTTGTTATACTCTTATTGATGAAGAATACTAAAACTGCAGCGAAGCCGAGGAGCTGGCTTTTGGTATGTATAGCTTCGATAGTTTTGGTACTCGGTGTTGCACTTGTTGTGGCCGCAGTTATGAATGTTGCTACTTTTGGCTGGTGGAGCCTTTTGGTAGGGTTGAGTGGTCTAACAACTATCAGTGCGGCAGTCATGTCTATAACTAAAAATGACCCGAGTTGGATTTTGCTAGACCTTATTATACCCGGCTAACTAGATGATGGACCTAAAAGACGTACATGGTGCAATTATTCATGCAGACTCGGGTCGGAAAGACTCGCTCGTTCCGTGATATAAAATAGGCGCCCCTGTGGACGCCTATTTCTGCGAGACTATCTAACGATTGCTTACTGCTGTATATCACTTTTCGTGCGAAGAACAACTCCACCCGAAAGGCGAATGATGATATTAAGAACGATCCCTTGGATCAATCCAATTACCCAGCCGACAACAAAATAAATGAGCGGCACGAAGATAATTGAAGCAATGCCGCTTGCAAGCCCCAGAGTGAGACTACCCAGGACACTTTCTGTCTCCTGGGCTGCTGTCATACCGGCATTAATAGTGAAGGCAATTGCCGTCACGAGACCGACAAGTGCAAAGAATGTCCCTTGAACCATGCCTATAGTTGTTGCCTTAATACCAATAACGCGTACGTCTGATGATGAGCTCATGGTGAACCCCTTTCTAGTGATCGTGCTCAGCTGCTTCGGCATCTGCCTTTGTGATATGAACGGTTCCGTGTGGATGCTCTGAGGGTGCGTAGATAGAGTAGAGCTTGAGAGACTTGTCACCAGTATTTACGATGTTGTGCCACTTGCCTGCAGGAACAAAGATTGCGAAATCGTCTTCCGCATCCCAGCTTTCAAGTGTTTCTTCTGAATCGCCAATAAGCACTGTTGCAAGCCCTTGTTCGATGCGCAGGAATTGGTCGTGATCGTGATGCACCTCAAGGCCGATGTCATCTCCGGGTTGAATGGTCATAAGAGTCATCTGCATCTGCGATCCTGTCCACGCAGTGGTTCGGAAATTCTCATTTTCGAGTGTTAGCTCTTCGATATTAACGACGTATGGGTTTGGTCCTTTATCTTGCATAATTCCTCCAATGGTTATATATCTTAGTATACTCCTTTTCGGTATTGATAGGAATGGCGACGGTTAGTTTGCTATAATACAGAGGTTACAGTTTCGTGCCGTAATGATATGCCCCGGTAGCTCAGTTGGATAGAGCAGAGGACTTCTAAGCCTAAGGTCGCTGGTTCGAGCCCAGCCCGGGGTACCAAGCTAAAGACCACCCCCCCGTATTCGGGGTATTTTTTATTTCATGCTACTATATCAGTAGTATGAAGATTGGTGTGTTCGATTCTGGGATTGGCGGTAAGTCGGTTGCTGATACGCTGCGTAAGGACTACCCCGAGGCGGAGGTGCTATATGTTGATGATCGGAAGAATGTCCCCTACGGTAGTCGCAGTTCTAGTGAAATTATTAGTCTTACGGACACTGCTATCCAGCCCTTATTGCAGGCCGGGTGTGATGTTATTGTGCTTGCATGCAATACTGCAACCAGTGCGGCAATAGAGGTGCTTCGCGGTCGGTATCCCGGTGTACCGTTTATTGGGCTAGAGCCTATGGTAAAGCCGGCGAGTGCTATGACTCACTCTGGCAGTATTGCCGTATGTGCAACTCCGGCTACGCTGAGGAGCAGTCGTTACGCACAGCTTAAAAAGGAGTACACTACTGGTATTGAAGTGCTTGAGCCAGACTGCAGTGACTGGGCGTACTGTATTGAGCGGAATGAAATGAATAACTTGAAAATTGAAAAAGTGGTTGATGATATATGTCGCGCCGGAGCGGACGTTATCGTTTTAGCGTGTACACATTATCATTGGATTAAAAAAGAGATCATTGAACTGTCGAATGGTCGGGCGGTTGTTATTGACCCTTCGGATGCTATTTCTGAGCAAGTAGGAAGAGTTACAGCTAGGAACGCAAGTATCTAGATAGCTTAACGCTATAATCTCCTGTATAATCAGTAGCTTATGGATAAACTATTTTCTAAAAATAAGAAGACAAAGATGGGTGCCTCTCAGCAACCTGTCGACCTTGATGGCATCGACCCTAAGGTATACAAAAAACGATGGTGGACGCTTGCGGCAATGTGTCTTGCCCTCCTTGGGGTAATGCTCGCTAACAGTAGCCTTAATATTGCCCTTCCAAAAATGTCCGTTGATCTTGGCCTGACACAGCTAGACTTCACCTGGATTGTCAATGTCTATACATTGGTTTTTGCCAGCCTCCTTTTTGTAGCTGGCGCATTTGGTGATCGCTATGGTCGCAAGCTTGCAATGCAGATCGGAATGGTGATATTTGTTATTGGTTCGCTCTATGCTGCACTGATTGCACAGACATCGACTGAATTAATTATCTCGCGTATCATTATGGGATTTGGTGGCGCACTTGTTATGCCAACGACACTCTCTATTATTAATAATGCCTTCCCTCGCGGCGAGCGTGCACGTGCAGTCGCCATCTGGAGTGCAATTGCTGGTGTCGGCATGATGGTCGGTTCTATTATCAGTGGCTTTCTTCTTGAGCATTTCAGCTGGCACTCGCTGTTTTACTTCAGTGCTGCTATTGCTGCTATTGGTTTTGTTGCAAACCAGTTCCTTTCAGGCGAATCTCGTGACGAGGAAGAGTCTCCTGTCGACTGGCTGGGCGGACTATTTTCTGCGGTTGGTATCTTTGGTCTTGTATACGGTATCACAGAGGCACCTTCAAAAGGTATCGCTGATCCCATTGTCCTGGCGTCACTGATAGCCGGCGTTGTTGGCATTCTCTTCTTTATCTTCTGGGAGTTGAAGGCGAAGTCACCAATGCTTGACATGAAGCTGTTCAAAAATCGACCATTCTGGGTTTCAAGCCTGACGCTCACGCTCACGTTCTTGGCAATGTCTGGCGTATTCTTCTCGATGGGGCTACTCATCCAGCTTATTCTTGGTATGACTCCCCTTGAGTCATCATTTGCAATGCTTCCAATTATGATTCCAATGCTCTTTATATCTCCATTCATTCCTTCGCTCGTCAAGAAGCTTGGTGCACGGACGACAATCAGTCTTGGCTTGTTTGTGACATCTATCGCATTTGTCCTGATGTCCACCTGGACTGCAGAGATGACCTACTGGCACCTTCTGTTTGTAATGTGGGTGATGATGATTGGCATTTCTGCAGCAATGACGCCGGGGACTAATATCCTTATGTCTGCCGTGCCTCGTAACCGATCAGGTATGGGGTCTGCTATGAATGATACAACCCGTGAGCTTGGTGGTGCACTTGGCGTTGCTGTCCTGGGGGCCATCCTAAGTGCGGCGTATGCGGCAAATGTTCGTGACGCGGCATCAATACTTCCGGCTGCCGCACAGGACGCAGTAGAGGGTTCACTTGCTGCGGCAATTGCCGTGGCTGATAAGCTGGGTGCGGCTGCGGGTCCATTGCTCGATGCAGCTAAAGAGGCGTGGATGTCTGCCCTTGGAACTGCATCTCTGACTGCTGCTGGTATCATCTTTGTCGCATCGGTCATTGCTTTTATTGCACTGCCAAAACACAGCGATAAGGCAAGTGATATACTTTAGTAAAGATGTCTTGGAAAATAAAAAAGTCGGCTATACGAAAGTCGACTTTTTTCTATGTGTTACTCTGCAATATCTTTGATGACGCTAATCTTCGCACCAAGTCCATTAAGGCGAGTAGCAAGATCTTCGTACCCACGATTAATGACATAGATATTACGAAGTGTAGAAACCCCTGGGGTGGCAATCATTGCAAGGAGGATGACGACGCCTGGCCTGAGGGCTGGGGGCGTGACAATCTCTGCGGGCTTCCATTTTGTCGGCCCCTCTATGTAGACGCGGTGTGGATCGACAAGTTCGACCTTTGCATTCAACTTAGTAAGCTCTGTGAGATAAATAGCCCTGTTTTCATATACCCAGTCATGAATGAGTGTTCGCCCCTTTGCAGTTGCTGCAATAAGTGCAAAGAAGGGGAGGTTGTCGATATTAAGACCCGGGAAGGGCATTGGATGGATTTTATCGGATGAGGCCTTGAGGGTGCTTACCTTTGTTGTAATGTCCGCAAGACGCGTGAAGCCATTGCGGGCGGGGTATTCATCGGAAATTTCATACTTGAATCCCATATTCTCAAGCACCTGGAGCTCAATCTCAAGAAACTCGATGGGTGCCCGCTTGATGGTTATTTCTGATTTAGTCACCACTGCCGCGGCGATAAAGCTCATTGCTTCGATAGGATCTTCTGAGGGGTAATAGTCAACGTCGGTGTTGATATCTCGTTTTCCGGTAACCGTAAGTGTTGTCGAACCGATACCATCAATGATAATCCCAAGTTTTTGTAGGTAAAAGCAAAGGTCCTGCACCATATAGTTAGGGCTTGCATTGCGAATTATGGTTGTTCCGTCGTTGAGCGCCGCCGCCATAAGGATATTTTCTGTAACGGTGTCACCGCGTTCTGAGAGGACAATTGCTCTGGTTGGTTTTGCGGCCTGTGTAACTGCTGTATATTCGCTATTTGTTGTCTTAACTTCAAGCCCAAAGGCCTTGAGTCCATCGAGGTGCGGTTCAATTGTACGCTCTCCAAGGCTACAGCCACCGGCAAAAGGAAGGCTAAAGTGCTTGTATTGATGGAGTAGTGGCCCAAGGAACATGATGATACTTCGGGTTCGTTTTGCGGCATTGATGTCCATTTTTTCAAGCTTGAGGCGTGCCGGTGGTGTGATTTCGAGGTTATTATCGCCAAACCAGCGAGTTTTTACACCGATACTGTTGAGTACTTCGATGAGACGATTCACCTCCTCGATTCGTGCGACGTGATGGAGTGTTGTCACCCCTCTATTGAGAAGTGCCGCACACAATA
>CAZADM010000014.1:0-16472 GCA_964483955.1 uncultured Candidatus Saccharibacteria bacterium
TGGTACGCGAGCTGGGTTCAGAACGTCGTGAGACAGTTCGGTTTATATCCGGTACGGACGTCAGGAAATTTGAGTGGATTTGCCCCTAGTACGAGAGGACCGGGGTGAACGAACCTCTGGTGTATCGATTGTGGCCACCTGCTGCATTGTCGAGTAGCTATGTTCGGTTCTAGATAAGCGCTGAAAGCATATTAAGCGCGAAACTGACCACAAGATTAGATTTCCCTATGAGGACACAGAAAGATTATCTGTTTGATAGGTGCAAGGTGGAAGTGTAGTAATACATGGAGCTGAAGCATACTAATAGTCCCATCGCCTTTTTATGTCCTTATCTTCAAAGTTAACCCTGTCCGTTACAAGATCCGGTTAACTAGAGAAGATTAGGTAGACTTAACGAGTAATTGGTGAAAATCACGATTTTCACTACAGAACGTCAATTTTAAGCGTTCTTACAGCAAGCATCGATACAATGTATCTTATAAGATATCATTGGCATCGAGGCAAGGTTTTGACCCACTGATGAATATATATCAGCGCAAAGTGTCTAAAGCCTTACCTCGGTGTCCATGGCGCTGAGGAAATACCTGTTCCCATTCCGAACACAGAAGTCAAGCTCAGCAGCGGCGATTATACTGCCACAAGTGGGAAACTAGCACGATGCCGAATTATACAATAGCCCCAGGTAATACCTGGGGCTTTGTCATTTTTAAGAATACGGCCATCCAGAGAGGGTGGTCTTTTCTGTTTACTGAACGGATGTATTATAATAGGTCTGTATGACGTGGACAAAACAAAAACAAACAGGCTTCACAATCGTCGAACTCCTCATAGTTGTCGTTGTCATTGCTATTCTGGCGGCTATCACTGTCGTTGCTTATGGTGGTATTCAAGGGCAAACGCGTCAGGCAAAAATTAAAGCTGACATTTCTCAACTAGAGAAGGCTATTCTTGCCGCAAGAAATAATCAAGGTGGCATCGCACTTCGCTATATTACTAATAGTACTGCGACTGGCAGTGGCTGCTGGGGTAAGCCCGATGGTACTAACCTAGCGACACTTCCCACTAGCGACGGCTGCTGGACTCGATATGTCCTTACGCTCGACGCCATTAGCACTGCCTCAAGTATAAATGTACGCAATCTTATCGATCCCTGGGGGCGTCCGTATTATATTGATGAAAATGAGGATGAAAGTTGCACCCCTGACCATATCGGTTATTACGCACAGCCCTTTACTACAGGTCAGACAATGATACGGCAGGCAATTCAGCGCACTAAGGCCTGTTGATAGTACTCATGCTAAAATAGATAACAGTGAACATAAAAATAAACAATAAAAAAATACGACAGTTACTTCTTCGCGTGCCACTCGCCTACAAGATACTTCTAGGGGTGTTACTGCTTTATGGGGGTATCTATATGGTACTCTATTCTGTGCCTCGTAGTGCAGCATTTACATACAAAGAAGACGCCTGTATACATACGCCAATTATTGCACCAGCATTTCAAAAGAGCTCTTCCGATGCATTTTCTGTATCATTTCATAATGAGCTAAAGATAGGGGATATAGCACTCTTTGCTACCCGTGCCTGCTTCACTCCTACGACACTTCTGACCCAGACTGCATACACTGGCACTATTTCTCCATTTGCGGGGTGGTTTGCCGCAGTGCGATACACCATTACTGCAGAAGAAGCACCTGTCGCTCATACAAAAGACCTACAGGGAACGCCGCTTTCAACCATTGTGCCTTTTTCACTGAAATTATCAAAAAGTGATGCAGTACACTCCTATTTCTTTTCTGTGGCAGGGAAGAAAATTACCTGCAACACGCAGGATGTACGTGTTTCTTGCGATGTTGCGGGGCTTCAGCTTGATCACGGACAGACATATACCGCCTTGCTCCAAAGGGGTGTCGGCAACTCATCACCAGAGACGCTCTTCAAGGGCGAGGTTACGACACTCGCCCCACTTGCAGTAAGAGAGTTGAGTATCAAGGATGGTCAAACTGTATACGATATTCCACAGGTAGTGACGGTGCATTTCGACCATGAGGTAAAGACCGCCCGTGCGTCAATAACATCGCCAGAAGGGGAGCGTACACTACTTAACGCCCAGCTGAATAAGCAAACGGTTGAGTTTACACTTCCTGTAGACATGCCGCGAAAAACAACATACACCCTTACGCTCGAAGAGGTTATTGGCCAGAATAACAGTACACTTGTGGGTAAGCCTGCTACAACGTTCACACTGTCGGGTGGGCCAAGAGTAGAGAAGATATCTATTGGGGCGGGCAATGTGCCACCTACAAGCAAGGCGATCATCACGTTTGATCAGCCAATTGACGCTACGGTTGATGTCAATACATTCATTACAGTCTCTGGTGTTCCAGTAGCAATACGACGCACCACCGATCGGACGGTTGAACTTGCTATTCTTGATGCGGGGCTATGTCAAGCTTTCACAGTTTCTATCGCCAAAGGCTTGAAGAGCGGGGTAAATAATGAAGTGTCAGACGGGCCCTGGCGGCACACCTCTCGCACTACTTGCGGTTCGGTGGCGACAATTGGCTATTCTGTGCAGGGCCGGCCCCTCGTAGCCTATTACTTTGGAAGTGGCAGCTCTACAATACTTTTTACCGCCGCCATACACGGGAACGAGCCAAGTAGCTATGCAACAATGATGGGGTGGATTCAGTACCTTCAATCTAATGCACATACACTTCCGGCAGGTAAGCAGGTTGTTATTGTGCCTAATCTTAACCCTGACGGGCTTGCGGCGGGGACGCGTAATAATTCCAGAAATGTGAATCTTGGACGTAATTACCCAACAGCGAATTGGCGTGCTGATATAGAAACTGCAAGCGGCGTCTTAAAAGAGGGCGGTGGCACCACTGCTGGATCCGAACCGGAGACACAAGCCCTTCTTGCATTAACACGCCAACTTCGCCCAAGGCTTGCGGTATCATTTCACGCCCAGGGTAGCCTTGTTGGGGCGAATAAGTTTGGCGATTCGATCGCACTTGGGGATATTTATGCCGCCACCGTAAAATATCGGACAATGTTCTACAACGCAGAGGCGGTAATGGGTTACGCAATGACCGGTGAGTATGAAGACTGGATGGGTGAAGAATTGGGAATCCCAGCCCTCTTAATCGAACTCCCTGCACTTTCGGGTAATTACTTCTCGGCCCACCTTACCGCACTCCTAAAGATGCTTAATAGCTAGTACCCGACTAAGACTAAGATTGAGATAATAAAAAAACACCCCTCTCGCAGATAGGGTGTTTTGTTTTGTTCGCCTGTGGTGGCTGCTGCGAGCCGCGAACTTTTTGGCGAATCTTCTTTATTTTTGAGAAAGATTCAAACAGGTGCTTTCAGTCTTTGCTTGTCGTATACGATATACGAGTGCGAAGGCTTGTATTTATGATATACCACATTGTGCATAATTGCAACACTAGCATAAACATAATACAGTAAAATGGCAAACAATACTAAAACATAAAATAACGCTCGTGTAAAACTTGACAAAAAGCATAAGCTATGCTAATATAAAAACATACGCATTGCGGCAGGTATATCGCATGTGAGGTATAAATGAGGGTTTCCACGGCTATCGCTATGTGGAAATCTTTTTAATTGTGTGGGAAAGTACCCCACGGGAGAATCAATCCTATGGCAGGAACAAAAGCAGGTGGCCAGAAGGCTGCAGCAAAGAATCTAGCAAAGAACCCTAACTTTTACGCAGAAATTGGCCGTAAGGGTGGGAAGAACGGCCGAACAGGCGGTTTCGCAGCTAACCCAGAGCTTGCACGTATTGCTGGTGCAAAGGGTGGTCGTATTTCACGCCGCCGCAAGACTGAAGATTAATACATCTATTTTCTTCACAAAAAAACTCCGTCATTGTGCGGAGTTTTTTTGTTAGGCAAGGGGTGTGGGCGGGGAGGGGACTCTCGTTCTCCTTAGCTGGCATATCCGAGCCTCGTTCACTTTCCATACTTCTAGGCATGCAGGGCACGTATATGTCTGGCCTCCAGACTGATAGCCCGTTGCCGTACAGGTAGGGCAGGTGCTTCGTGCATGCAGCCATTCACGGTACGTATCAAGATGGGACTCGATCTTTTCCGTATCAAGGTGTATTCCGTATTTTTTTGCAAGTGTCTTTGCGTGTTCCCATGCATCACGCTCTAGGGTGATGAGTTCAATATCCCTTAAGTAGGTGTCGTGCTGCAGTGCCGCGTGGGATACTTCATGCAGAAGGAGTGCAGGATCGCCTTCGGGGGTGTAGGTGATAGTCGCCGTACTAGGTGACCAAAAAAAGTGTTCACCCGAAGTGAAGGTGATGTCGGGAAACTCTTTCCTAAGCGTGTCCAGCAAGTTGGTCAAGGGCATAGTAGTAGCATCCGTATATGACGGCTTCTTCTGGGTGTTTTGCTTGAACGATTTTTGGAACTGGTATCATGTCAGGAAGGTGCTTTTTCAGTTTTTCTTTAAGAAAAGGCTCGTACTGCTCGAAGTAGGTTCCCATGCTTCCGCCGATAACAATGACATCGGGCTGGAGGATAGGGATGACCGCAAGGAAGCCACGGCTGATACGGTCGGCAATTTGCATCCATGTTCGCTTGCTTTTTATGTCTCTTGCCATTTTTTTGTAGGCCTTGTACACTGCTTGGCCTGAAGCAAAGGTTTCCCATTCACGCACAAGGCCGTCATACTCAATAAGTGCATGTCCTGCCTCACTGTTACGAACGGCGGCATCTATCTTGCCGTTAATGATAATTCCACTTCCAATTCCAGTACTGATAGTGACGTACAGGCAAGACTCTGGGATGGTTCGAAACGAACGTGCCTCTGCAAGACCGGCAAGATTGGCATCGTTCTCAAGGAAAATAGGGGCGTCATTAAGCACGCCTTGAAGCTCTTTGACGACAGGGAAGTTCTTCCACCCAAGGTTAGGGCAGTGGATAGCAACACCGTTTTTTACCATGCCAGGAACTGCCAGCGAGATAGCAGTGACGCTCTTGTCGCCAAAAAGGGCAGTAAGGTGGGTGGTGAGGACATCAATATACTCGGATGTCTTTTTTGGTGTCTCAAATTTATACTGCGTTGTGACAACTCCGCGCTCGTTGTACCCAGCAATAAGCGTTTTTGTCCCCCCGGTGTCTATAGCTACAATCATACGCCTAGTATAGCACGGAAAAAGGGCTGTGCGGGATATCAATAGGCGTCAAATAACAGAGGCGAACTTGAATAATCATTCAAAAAAGTGTATAATAAGAGTATTAAACGGGAGAAACGCCATGGCAATGCAAAATGCACGTCGAAGGGTACTACTCGCGGTGGGCATTATCATACTGGCCGTAAGCACAGTGGCTCTTATTTCTATTGTCAAGCAACGTGGCGAAGCCGTACGTCATGAGGAGATGACAAAGATTGCCGAAGAACAGGTAAAAGAACTAGAGGCGTCAACAGACGCATCTCCAAGCAAAGATTCAAATACCCAGGCAGCCCCCGAGTCGTCTGAAGCCCCCGCAAGCACCCCTGAATTATCGGGTGAGGCCGCTGCAGAGCTACCGCAAACTGGCCCGGTTTCTATACTCTCTGTCGTCCCACTGGCCGCCATTGGGTTTATGGGAGTCTCGTACATTCAGTCTCGTCGTGCTGCCGCTCGGTCCGCTCTCTAGACTTTCCTCTTAAAATAAGGTAAAATAAGAGTAATCTCTGAAACTCTCTTTCTTGCGTGTGCATTTATACCGCATGGTGTCATAGACAGAACGAAAGATACAAGATTGTTTCAGGAAATATATTTTAAGGAAGGAGTCTTAAAAAGACTTATGGCAAAAGCCGCAATAACAATGGATGATCTTCTTGCCCTAGAAGATACATCTTTCAAACAAGCAACACAGGGTGAAGTAATTGAGGGGACTGTTCTTGCAGTACGCAAGCACGAAATTCTTGTCGACCTCGGTCCACAAGGTATCGGCCTCGTTCCTCGTCGGGAAGTTGGGTTCTCACGAGCACTCGCAATTGGTGACACTGTCGCTGCAAGTATCGTTGATACTGAGCTTGAAAACGGACAGGTACTTCTTTCACTCCGCAAGGCCGCAAAGGACAAGGGTTGGGACGAAGTTGTCGCAAAGATGGAAGCTGGTGAAATCATCGAGGTTACTCCTTACGATGCAAACCGTGGTGGACTTCTTGTTGAGTACGAAGGCGTCCGCGGGTTCCTTCCTGTGTCACAGCTTTCTGCTGAACACTACCCACGCGTTGGAAGCAACGACAAGGACGAGATCCTTCAGCGCCTCAACGGACTCAAGGAAAAGGTACTTAAGGTAACTATTCTTGATGCAGACCGTAAGGCAAACAAGCTTATCTTCTCTGAGAAGGAAGCTGTAAAAGAAGGTCTTGCAGAGCGATTCCAGAAACTTGCCGTTGGCGATACTGTAAACGGTGTTGCAACAGGTGTTGTTGACTATGGTATCTTCGTGAATGTTGAAGGTATCGAAGGGCTTGTGCATATCTCAGAAATTAGCTGGGAGCGTGTGAACAACCCGTCAGACTACGTCAAGGTTGGTCAGCCAATTGATGCAAAAATTATTGCTATTGACAAAGACCGCCTTTCACTCAGTATGAAGCAGCTTACTGCAGATCCATGGCTTGGTGAAGTAGAGCAATTCAAGGCTGGTGAAGAAGTTGAAGGAACAGTGACACGTATTACGCCATTTGGTGCATTCGTACAAATTAGCCCAGCGGTTGAAGCACTTGTTCACGTATCAGAGCTTGGTGGCGGTGATTCAGCCGACCCTGAAAAGGTATTCACCCTTAACGAGCGAAAGTCATTTGTCGTTCTTGACATTGAAAAAGATAGCCGCAAAATCTCACTTGGACTTCCTGGCAGCACGCCAAAAAGCAAGTAAGTAAAAGAGGAGCCATCCTCGTATACACAAAACTCGGTTGCAGTCTGCAGTAGTGTTGGCTGCAACCGTACCAAACAAAAGGAGCACACATATGGCAGAAAAAGTTGTATCTATTGCAAATTCAATTACGGTAGGTGAACTTGCTGATACGCTGAATTTGCCAGTCACAACTCTTATTGGAGAGCTGTTCAAGAACGGTATCGCAGCAACAATTAACCAGCGTATCGACTTCGAAACAGCAACAATTATTGTTGAAGAGCTTGGCCTTGATGTTGAGCTCCAGAAGAAGGCGGCAGCACAAGAGGGGACAGAGCGTCGTGCACGACAAGTATCCGACAAAGCTACTGAACGTCCACCAATTGTCGCTGTCATGGGTCATGTAGACCATGGTAAGACAAGTCTTCTGGATTCAATTTTAGGTCAAAAAGTTGCCGATGGCGAAGCCGGTGGTATTACGCAGCACATTAGTGCCTACCAAACGGTTCGCAAAGATCGCACTATTACACTTCTCGACACCCCTGGTCATGAAGCCTTTGCGGCACTCCGACAGCACGGTGCAACACTTACTGACGTGGTTATTATTGTTGTTGCTGCAGACGATGGCGTAAAGCCACAAACCATAGAGGCTATCCGGTTTGCACGCACGGCAAATGCAAAAATTGTTGTTGCCATCAACAAGATAGACAAAGAAGCAGCAAACCCACAGATGGTCATGGCACAGCTTGCAAGCGAGCATGGTCTGAACCCCGAGGCATGGGGTGGCGATACGGTCATGGTAGAGGTAAGTGCTAAGACGGGGCAAGGTGTCGACCAGCTCCTAGATATGGTACTTCTTGTCTCTGACATGGAAGAGCTTAAGGCAGACAGCGACGTTCCAGCAGAAGGGCTTGTTATCGAGTCTCACATGGAAGTTGGTCGCGGTGCCGTTGTTGGCTTCCTTGTTGAACAGGGTATTCTTAAGCCGGGAATGTTTATTGTTGCAGGAACTGCCTTCGGGAAAGTCCGCACACTCCATAACTTCTTGAAAGAGCCTATTAAAGAGGCTGGTCCTTCAACACCAGTGACGGTAACTGGCTTCAAAGAGCTTCCACAATTTGGTGATGTCTTCGAGGTAGTAAAGAGCGAAAAAGAAGCACGGGCTCGTGCTGCAATTGTCCGCCAAGAGCGCGAGGCAAATGCCGCCAGTGCAAACGTTACTGGTGCCGATATTCTTAAAATGATGACCCAAAAGCACGAAGCTGCCGATTTCAACATTATTGTAAAGGCAGACGTTCAGGGGTCACTGACGTCTGTCGTCGATAGCCTTAAGTTGATCGAAACAGGCGGCGAGGTATCACTCCACGTTGTCAGTAGTGGCGTTGGCAATATTACAGAGAATGACATTCGCCTTGCTGCCGACGGCAAGACTGTTATCTACGGATTCAACGTCGATCTTCCTCCGGCAGTGAAGCAGCTTGCCACACGCGAGCGTGCCGAAGTGCGTCTGTACAAGATTATTTACGAGCTCCTTGACGATGCTAAGGGCTCAATGGAAAAACTTCTTGCACCTGAAGTTGTCGAAACCGAGCACGGAATCCTTGAAGTAAAGGGCGTCTTCCGTACACTCAAAGACGAAGTTATTGCGGGTGGCCAGGTAGTGACGGGTAAAATTACTCCAGGGCTCCTTGTCCGCATGAAACACGGCGACGAAAACCTTGGTGAGGCTGAAATCACAAGCCTACAACGCGAGAAGATTTCTGCAAAAGAGGTTTTTGAAGGCGACATGTGTGGCCTAACCCTCAAGACAGGCAAAAAAGTTCTTCTTGAAGTGGGGGATACACTCGAATTCTTCACTCGTGAAATTGTCGAACGACACCTCGCCTAGGCGAAGCTATAAAAAAGAACACCCGTTTGTGGGTGTTTTTTCTTTCAGTAAATAAAAAAACCGTAGCATAGAGCATGCGGAAAGGGTGTTCCCCATCGGGGCACCGCGTTCCACAGTTTCTTGTGAAGTGTGTACTTGCGGTGCACCCGAAGGGATGCTCTGTTGGCCGACGATCAGCTTGCCGAATCCTGAGATTCCAGGAATGTTCCGTTGGTCAGCTTGGTGTGTCCAAGGATGGAGTTGCAGTTCGCCGCCCAGATATTAAGGGTGGCGAGCGGGATGTACGCCTTGTTGGCGTTCAACTTACCCTGCTGGAATCCATCGAGCAGCATCTTGTTGAGCTGAAGTACCACCTCGCCTGGCACCATGCCGGAGGGAAGTGGTGCTGTCGCCAACTCAAGGGCACTGGGCTTTCGCTTCGCTGCCTCAAGTTCGGTCTTCAGCTGCTGCGTCTCGGCTTCCAGTGAGGAAACCTGTCGCTCCAGCTCCAGTCGCTCCTTGTTCTGGCTCTTGATGCTTGCCTCGACTGCACTGAGGATGACCCTCCTGTTTGCGTCTCGGTTGCCTGTCAGTGCAACTTCCTGGTCAAAACCGGTTACCTCCATGAATGCATCGATGATGTCACTCAGCTCGCGATTCTCTGCCTGCAGAGCATCGTTTGCGACGGCGGTACCGTTGGACGGTGCTGCCGCAAGGGCACTCTTCGGCTCGGAAGGGGCTGACGGGGCAAAAGCGGGAACTTCACCGCGGCCAATGGCTGCAGTGAGTCGAGTGAGCTCGGAAAGGAGTGCGACCTGCTGGTCGTGTTCCAATCCTCGCTTTCCTTCGCTGTCGAGCAGGGGGTTGAGGTTGCTGATGAAGCTGCCGAAAAGGCCGGAAACCTCCTTCTCCTTCGCGACGATGTTGTCGTCAAGGAGCTGGTTGATGTTGACGTTCTTGAGATCCATGAGATCTTTCCTCTCGGTTGAGTCGGCTTGGCGCCGAACAGAAAAAGTATTCAATAGTTCGGCGCTCCTGTCGTGTAACAGAGCGTGCCGTAGAATTTCTACGGCATCATAAAAGGGGAGTAATATCCTTCCTCTTCTAAGGTGCCGTAATAATTCCACGTATATTAAGGGGCATCCACGCCGGTGCGTCGGATATTGATTACATATTATCATAAAAGTGCATATATGTCAATACGGTTGTGCTGTATATTGACAAAAGTAAGCATAAGTGATAATATGTGTATATTATGGAAGCTGCCACACCCTCACTAGAAACACAGAATACACAAACGACTGAGCACAAAAATACTGCCCAGCAAGCACCTGATTTTGAAAAGCTATATAACGCAGCTGATATACGCGAACTCGCTCAAGAGGCAAAACTGCGTCGTGATACTGCATTGAACGAAGCCCTCCAGGAGGGTCAACATGCATTTAATGCAAAAATCCGTGCACGAAATGCCCATGAAGAGGTAATTAACTCGTACGTTTCTGGGTACTTTGATCCTCTTGTAGGGGCTCTTGGCGATGAAGTTGACAAAGACCGCACCTTCCCGCCGTATAATTACGAGCGCTCCGCAGCAGCATACGATATTAAATCCCTCCTTCATGAGAAGGGGGTAAATCTTAATCGCATGAGTAAAAAGCTTGCTCGTGAACGCACTGATGAGTATGCCTCACTGTTCGAGTCTCAGGCTGACGAAGAAGATTCTATCAAGCCTACATCCCCAGAAGAGCAGGCTACCGAGGGTGCGGTTGCTGAAGAAATTACTCAACCGTCAATAGAGATCGACCCTTATGTCGAAGCTCACGAGACAAACCTCAATAATCTCCGTGCGAAAATGGCTACGCTTACCGCTAAACGTCAGTCACGTCTTTATACAGGTAAGAAGCTTACTGCAGAATTTGAGACATTGCAGGCTCAATACAACGATCAGATGCAAAAATTTGGCAGGCTCAAGCTCGCTGATGTTATCGATGACGAATCGGTGCCTGACGAAGAAAAGAACAAGCAAGTGATTGCCTATATATTTAAGCAGCAAGAGGCCCTACGTACTGAAACTCTGGAAGCCCTAAGTAATCAGAAGTTAAGAAAGTCTGTAGAGTGGTTTGCCAAAGGCAATGCACTGCAGCGAATTGGAAAGGGTGCCATTCTTGGATTTGCCGCCGCTGGTGCTGCCGCCGGAATTGGTGCACTTGCCGGTGTCGCTGGTGCCGCCGCAGTTGGTGCTGGCGTCGGTGCAGTTGTTGTTGGCGGTGCACGCTTTGCACGTGCTTTTGCTATAAGCGAGGCGCGAGCATACAAAAAGCAGGGTAATAAAGACACCCCTTCCGTATCCATGGACACAGTCGATGCCAGTGACGATGCTGATATCTTCGACACAGCACAGACATATTTTGATGCCCAGCTTGAGAAGGATATTGATAAAGAACAGACCAAGCGACTTAAATCGGTAGCGGCGGGGCTTGGCGGTGTCGCACTCGGTGCCGGGCTTGGGTTTGTGGCTCAGGCGGCCTTGGATGCTGGCGTATTCAATGGATTTATGAATAGGTCAATTGTAGGTGACGTTGGTGCTACTCCGGTAGAAGGGGGTGCTCCCGTGGGAGATGCGGTTGATCAGCAAACTAAAGATATGCTTGATCAAAATACAAGCGATGCGGGTGACGCCGCCGTTGAGGTAAGTACGCCGGAAATCAGCTACGATCCGGCATTCTCGATAGAGCCAGGTGAGGGGGGAATTGCCTTCTTCCAGAGTATTGGCTTGAGTGAGGCCGACTGGTACACTGTGCACCAAGAGCTTCTTGCAAATTTCCCTCAAGACTTCTATAGCGAGTATGGCGATACGCGACTTGTGCACTCTGGGCAGCTTTCACTTGAAGCGCAGCAGTTTATAAAGACACGCTTCTCTATCTAGTGTTTGCCATTTTCGCTCATGCTATACTAATAAGTAAAGAGAAAGGAAAACATAATGTTTCAACTTGATGAAAAATTCCTAGAAGACATTGGTCTTGGTGGTCTTCCTGAAGAGCAGAAGAAGCCGTTTTTACAGCATATTTACGAACAGCTTGAGTACCAAGTAGGTATTAACTTGAGCGAGGGTATGTCAGACGCTCAGCTAGAGGAGTTTGAAGGGATTATCGATCGCTTACCCGAAGCTGTTGACCTCTGGGTGCAGAAAAACTCTCCGGAATATCAGTCAGACCCTGTATTTATTAAGATTCAGGCTGCAAGCGGTGCTGATCCTCAGAGTGCTGAGTTAAAGGCAGAATATGCGGCAACGAAATGGCTTGAGGTAAACCGTCCTGACTATCGAGACGTCGTTTCGGCAACGCTCGAATCAATTAAGAAAGAGGTGATTCAGAACAGGGACGCAATCTTAAACCCTTAGTTTTCAGGGTGTAGGGGTGCATTGTTTTGGTACCCAGAAAGGAATGCTCGAGAGGGCATTTCTTTTTTTCCGGCAGGTGTCAGCATGTCGATGGTAAGATATGCACCGTCGCCGCATCGTATACTGAGAAGCTCTGGTTCTGTCGAAAGACGGGCTTTTGTAATGGTGACGGAAGCACCGTGAAGTACTGTCTTGCTTCCAGGCCATCCTGCGTAGGCACGTATTTCTCGCTCGATCTGTGCGGCGGGTTTTTCCCAGTCAATAATACCAGCTGCCTTTGTAATACGGTGGCAGTACGTTGCGAGGGTTTCGTCCTGAGGGGTGGGGATGAGGCTGCCGTCAAGAATAGCGGGGAGTGATGCTACGAGTGCTTTTGCTCCCACGTCGGCAAGGGTGTCGTATGCTTCTTGTTGTGTTTCTGTGCCGCCCAGTGTGTGAGGGGTGAATGTGTACACGGGCCCTGCATCCATTTTTGCGACAAGGTGCATAAGTGAGACACCCGTACTGGTGATGCCCTCTAGAAGTGTCGTTTCAATTGGCGACGGGCCGCGGAGAAGGGGAAGTTTTGAGGGGTGGACGTTGATAATTCCTGGGGTGAAGAGATCGATAATTGACTGAGGGATAATTTTTCCGAAACTTACAAGAACGCCAGTAACGGGGCGAAGTTTTTGTATGTCGTCGGTGATATCGGCAAGGTTTGCTGGTTGCCATACGGGAATAGAATGAGCAAGGGCGATGGTTTTTACAAGCGGCGGGACGTACTGGCGGCCGCGACCTTTTCTTGTGTCTGGTTTTGTAACGACTGCAGCAATTGTATACTGTGCATCAATGAGTGCCTGGAGTGATGTGGCACTGAAGTTTTCTGTGCCGAAGAAGATAATAGGGTTAGTCATTCCAGAGTGTCGTGCTAGAGGCAATATCTTTTTCGTAGTTGAGCGGCTGGAGTTCGCCTGAGGCATCAAGCGTGTAGAATGCATCTGTCTTGCCCTTGATATGATCGACAAATAGGGTGCCGTGTGTATGGTCAATTTCGTGTTGAATAACCCGTGCCAGGAAGCCGGTGGCCTTGAAGCGAACTTCTTCACCGTTGATGTTCAGTGCCTTGACTCGTATTTTTGAATGGCGAGGTACTTTTCCGTAGACATCTTTTACGCTCAGGCAGCCTTCGTAGTCGTTGATAATGGTGCCTTCGTACTTCACAATTTCTGGGTTGATGAGTGCGGTAAACTCATTATTTGTCTTGTCGTCGAAATCACTTCTTACGATAACCACACGATCAAGGCGATCTATTTGTACGGCAGCAAGTGCGGCACTGATTTCATGGGGGCGAGATGCCTCCCAGTCGATTGCGGCGTCGGTCATGTCTTTAATAAGTGCAAGTACATCGCTGTTTATTTCAGCCACCTTGGCAGATTTCTCCCGAAGATGAGGGTTTGGCAGGGTAATAATATCGTCTTTTGTCATTACACTCTAGTATACCAGAGGTGACGGGGCGATTCTAGGGTAAGGCTAGAGGAGGCTCTGCGGATCAAGTTCTGCCTGCCAGTGTGTCGGTGGAAGATGAGCGAGTGCTGCGGTGAGTTCGCTTCGTGAAGCACTTTTGAGGAGGAGCTGCCACCGGTAGGTGTCGTGCTGTCGCTCGTAGAAAGCGGGCGTTGGGCCAAGTATTTCAATCGACCGAGGAAGCGTTTCGCGGAGCATGCGGGTAAGTGCCTTGGCGTTTTTAATGGCAGCCGCTTCTGTTTTGTAGACATTGGTAAGTTGAAGCAGGTAGCGGAACGGTGGGAAGTTGCCGTGCTGCCGTTCGGCAAGTGTGTGTTGGTAAAATTGGTTGTAGTCTTGGGTGACGCCGTAGCGAATGGCTGGATGATTTGGTCGGTAGGATTGTACAATGACCGTCGTACTTCTTTCGTCACGACCAACCCGACCAATAACCTGTGCAAGAAGTTGAAAGGCTCGCTCTGAGGCAGCGTAGTCGGGGAGGGAGAGTCCGTTATCTGCTTGGATAACACCAACGGTTCTGAGACGCGGGAGGTCAAGGCCTTTTGCAATTACCTGGGTGCCGATGATGATATCTATCGATCCGTCGTAGAGGTCCTGATAGCGTGAGGCGACGGTCTGGTCTTTTGTGTTGTCTGCATCGAAGCGTCCAATTTTTGCTTGAGGGAAGAGGCGTTGTAGTTCAGACTCGACCCGTTTGGTGCCAATGCCTTTATGGATGATGCTTGCTTCCTGGCACACGGGGCATGACGTAGGGACGGCAGCACCCTGGCCACACACGTGGCACTGCAGTGAATGTGTGTCGGTATGGAGTACGTAGGGAATATAGCAGCGTTGACACTGTGCACTCCAGCCGCACGATTCACAAAGAGTTGTGCTGGCACTTCCGCGGCGATTATGAAATAACAGGCTCTGCTGGTTGGTTGCAAGGTTGTGCGTTATTTCCTTAATGAGGGCGTTCGAAAGAAACGGGTGTTGCTTGAAGTTTTCTCGTTTCGTCATATCTACAACTGTGACGGTTGTGGGTTGGGTGTTCTGGCGAGCCCTAGATGTGAGGGTGATAATGGGCGTACCGTGTTGCTCGGCGACATACCGGTCTGCAACAAGAGGTGTCGCACTTCCAAAGATAGTCCGAGCTTTGGCATGCCTCCCTAGTATGGTTGCGGCCCGAAGTGCTGAATAGCGGGGTGCGCTTTCTTGCTTGTAGCTGGGCTCGTGAGCTTCATCTAAAACGATAAGCCCAAGACGTGGGACGGGCATAAAAAGTGCAGACCGTGGCCCGATGACGACAACGGGGTTGGGGGAGGTGAGTGCCGCTCTCCAGGCGGTGTGCCGCTGCGCCTCGGTCATATGCGAGTGAGTAATAATTGTATCCGGAAAGTGTTGAGAGAATTCATCGACAAGTTGGCTTGTCAGGCTTATTTCGGGTACGAGAATAATAGCAGAGCGTCCTTGGCTGAGGGCTGTTCTGGTGAGTGTAATGTACACTTCTGTTTTCCCTGAACCGGTGACTCCCTGGAGGAGAAATGTTCCTTCATCCTCCTCAAGGATAGAGGTGACTGCATGCTGCTGTTCGACATTGAGTACTTTTTTTGTTCGGTCTCGTACTGATGTTTTTTGAGAAAGTTTTTTTGTTGCACGGCGATTTTTTGTCAGTCCTCTGGGAAGGAGGGTTGTGAATACGGTGGCGAGATGGGTCATGTAATAGTCGCTCATCCAGAGTGCTGTTTCAATGAGTGCAAGCGGGATTGGTGTTTGCTCAACAATAGACGTAATGGCTTTTGTGTCGTAAGAGGGGGCTGTGGCAGTACGCATAACAATACCGGTAAGTATTTGCTTGCCAACCGGAATAGTAACAATATGCCCAACGTCAACCGCAAGATCTTCCGGGGCGTGATAAGTAAAGGTGCCGCTTGTTGCACGAACAATTTTTAATGGGGCTACCTCAAAAAACTTCATAGCCTCATTATACGCTACGTCACCTTTTACAGTGTGCTAGAATAAGCATATGTATTTTGAGAGTCGTGAACATGCTGGGCAGAAACTTGCAGCAGAGCTTTTAGAGAAGTACCGCTACGAAGATTGTGCAGTTGTTGCACTTAGTGAGGGTGGGGTTGTTGTCGGTGAGCAAATTGCCGTCGCACTGCACAGTGTCTTAACCATGATGATGGCCGAATCTATAGAGATTCCTGGCGAAGGGCTGACTTTTGGCGGCGTTTCTCATACGGGTGCATTTGTGCGAAATAGTGACTTTACACAAGCAGGAATGCAGGGGTATGTTTCTGAATATTACGGCTATCTTGAGGAGCAGAAACGTCAGGCATTTCAGCGGATTAACCGTCTTATTGGTGATGGCGGTATTATTAACCACGACCTCCTTCGAGATAGGACAATTATTCTTGTGAGCGATGGGTTTTACGATGCAACTATGGTGGACGTTGCACTTGATTTTTTGAAGCCGGTTCGTATCAATAGGCTTGTTGTTGCCGCACCGGTTGCTTCAGAGCAGGTTGTCGACAAGTTGCACGTTGCAGCAGACGAACTTCACATACTTGATGTGAAGACGAATTTTTTTGATACAAATCATTATTACGATACAAATGCCATACCAACCCGCGAGGAAGCTATTGAAAAAATTAACAACATTATTTTAAATTGGCGTTAGCCGTTGACCGAATCACTACAAAAAGTGTAGAATAAAAAGCAACAGGCTGACACAGCCAAGTGGAGAACGGAAAAGTAAAAGGGGACTTATGTTAGACGTCTTTATTACATCTAGGGTGCGACGAAAGATCGTTGTTGTCTATGCAAAGTATCC
>CAZADM010000015.1:0-12864 GCA_964483955.1 uncultured Candidatus Saccharibacteria bacterium
ACGCCGGCCGGGATGGCACCCTGGGAGACGGCGACGGGGGTGGTTTGGCTGTTAGCCGTCGTGCCGTTGCCTAATTGGCCGTTTAGTCCGTATCCCCAGCAGTAGGCCTGGTTGTTGGAGGCGATGGCGCAGGTGTGGTCGCGACCAGAAGATATCTGCTTAAAATACGGCCACCGCGTCTTGTCATACACAACACTCACCGCAGTAGGCACGCTACTGTCATTAAATGTATCGTTTCCAATCTGAGCTTCGTCGCCATTACCCCAACAATACGCTTTCATCTTACTGCTCAGCACACACGCCACGGATGCATTAATTACAGCCGTACTGACTGTTTCATCTTCGGGTATCGCTCCGGCAAGAACTTTCGTTGGCATCGTCCGTCGTACATTCGTCCCATCACCAAGCTGACCATATGCATTATCACCCCAGCAGAACAGCTGCCCGCTTGTAGTGAGGGCACAGGCAGATGAGCCGCTTGCCGTTACAGTAACACTTGCGACTTTATCGGAAGCTTGCATTGCCCCAAGACTCACCGCAACAGGCGAGGTAGTGGTAGTAAGTGCCCCATTTCCAAGCTGCCCTGTATTATTGTAGCCCCAACAGTATGCCTTATTGTCTGAGGCAACAGCACAGCTAGCACCCCATCCAGCGTCGACTTGAACTATTAAGAAACCTGCCGGCATAGCTCCTTGAGCAACTGCAGCAGGACTCAAGGAATTTGCCGTACTACCCGTTCCAAGACGGCCGCTATCGCCAGCACCCCAGCAATACGCCCGTGCATTTGAGGCTACAGCACAAGTATGTTCGCTTCCGGCGTCGACACTACTGAAGTTTTGACCAGCCGGAATGGCACCCTGCGAAACCGCAACAGGGGCGGTGCGAGTCGTGGTTGTCCCATCACCAAGCTGACCGAAATTATTAATTCCCCAGCAATACGCCCGTGCATTTGAAGCATAGGCACACGCATGGGCATTGCCAGCTGATATTTTCTCATACATAACGTTTGCAGGCAGAGCACCCTGCGAAACTGCAACAGGGGCGGTGCGAGTCGTGGTTGTCCCATCACCAAGCTGACCACTTCCGTTCAAGCCCCAGCAGTACACCTTACCATCCGAAGCAATGCCACAAGTAAAGTCATTGCCAGTTGCTATCTCTACAATCTTATGACCCTCAGGAATTGCACCGCGATCAATTGGCGATGGCGTATCTTTGTATCCCACCGCCGGAATACCAAGCTCTCCGTATTGGTTATATCCCCAGCAATACGCACCAACATCAGCCGTGGTACCAGTATCGGCAACGACCCCACACGTGTGCTGGACACCTATCGACACCTGCTCCCATACCCGTTCAGCTCCCGGGTTCACATCTGTCACCGTGTCCTGCATCTGTACATCTTTAATAAAGCTTCGCCATACAGCGTTGCTTGAGGGGCGCATCTTGTCAGTTGAGCCCCTTGAATTAACGGTGCTTATATCACCAGCAATAGTGGGCGAGGCAACGGTAAACGTTGTCTTTGTGACCGGGGTATTAACAACATAGCAACCCTCGAATATACACTGGTAGTCTGCTCCGTAGCAATCAGTTCCCGGCCGCAGTGGCTCATCCCAGGTAAGGTATCCATCCTGAATACATGCCGCCGCCATTTGCAGTCCCGCCTCTGCAGCTTCATTTGCAAGCTGACCGTAATACTGGTTCTGTAAAGAGACGCGTACGGCATTGACCGCACCAACAGCAACGGCAAGCATAGACAATAGAATCACCGATGAAATCAAAACAGTCGGCAATGCAAAGCCTCGTACCTGTACCCCACCAACACTTACCTGTTTTTTGTACATAATAATATTCATATTGTAGCACAAGCATCTTTATTGCAGTCAATAATAAATTACTGTAAAATGTATAGTATTAGCATAGATACAGTAAAAGGGGAGTACACCTAATGACAACAGCATCCACAGATAACGACACACCTGTAACCGTATACCGAACAAGCTGGTGTGCATTTTGCCATACAGAAATGCAATGGCTTGATCGTCTTGGCGTAAAGTATATTGCAAAAGACATAGAAGCCGATGAAGCGGCACATAAAGAGTTGATGGAAAAGATTAATGGTGACTTCCGCGGCGTACCTGTAACAGACATTGCAGGTGACATTATCCTTGGGTTCGACCGACCAAAACTCCAAGACTCATTGAAGTCCCATGGGCTCGTTGCCAACTAAGCCTGCCAGTAAGCAGCGTCCTTCTGCACATTCAACCCCCCTCACCATCCCCTTGGTCATGATCCATGGCTTCAGGGGGACAAAACAGGGGCTCGGTTTGATTGCAAAAGAGATCACAGAACAAGCACAGGCAAAAGGGCTCAGCGTCAAACCTTTTGTTCCTGATATTCCTGGGTTTGGCAGAGGGGCACACCTCCCGGAATACACACTTAACGAGTATGTACTTTGGCTCCACTCGTACATAAAATCTGTCCAGCTACGTACCCCTCAAAGAAAAATCATTCTTCTTGGCCATTCGTTTGGAAGTATTATATGTGCGGCGTACGCAGCCCGCTTCCCAGACACCATCTCATCACTTATTCTCGTTAACCCTATAGGTTCACCTGCACTTGAGGGGCCGAAAAAGGCACTCACAGCACTTGCCGTCCTCTACTATAAAATTGGAGCCCTCCTTCCGGAAAAGGCGGCTCATACATGGCTATCATCACGGCTCATTGTCCGTGCTATGAGCCTTGCAATGGTAAAAACAAAAGACCCCACAATACGCAGTTTCGTCCACGCCCAGCATGATTTGTACTTCAGTATCTTCCACAGCCCAGAGTCGGTACTACAGGCCTTTAAGGTCTCTGTAAGTCACACCGTAGCAGATTATGCCCCAAACATCCCCCTAAAGACACTCCTGATTGCTGGGTCGCTCGACGACATCACACCACTCAGTGATCAGTTTGCACTTGCTAAAAAAATACCCAAAGCAACATTAAAGGTGATTGATAACGTCGGTCACCTTACACACTACGAGACACCGGGCATTGTTGCCCAGCATGTCTATAAATTTATTAAGTCGGTATAAATTTCTTCAAATCGCTGCAGTGTTGTATCGAGATCGTGCGTCCGTGCAATTGCAAGACTTTCCTGGCTCATTACTTCGCGTCGCGCTGGGTCTGCAAGTATACTCGCAAGGCCTTCGGCAATGCCCTCACTGTCATCTTGCCGGCAAAGAACGCCATTACGTCCATCTTGACAGAGCTCTCTAAGTGCCCCAGCATCAACCGCAACAACAGGCTGGCCACTCGCCATTGCCTCTAGGGTCGCAATGCTTTGTAGCTCGGCCGGCGATGGCATGCAAAATACCGTTCCAAGTTGATGAATTGCCTGCAAATCACCATCAGTAACGCGTCCAGTAAAGGTGATTGCATTGGCAAGTGACAGCTCTTTAGCAAGTACTTTTAGCGACGTTAGTTCCGTCCCATCACCAACAATAACCATGTGTGCAGAAGGAACATTCTCCTTCACTTGCTGGAACGCCCGTAGAAGTACAGGAAGGTGCTTCTCTGCATCAAGACGACCCACGTATGTCACAAGAGGCGAATCCTTTGGAATAGCAAACCTCTCATACACCTCGTCGGGTGCAGCCCCTGGTGTGAACTGAGAAAGATTAATGCCATTTGATACCGCCTCAAGTGGGACTGAAAGCTTATCCCCCGCATTAAACATATCAATTGCGGACTGCGTCGGCATTGTTACATAATCAGCCTTGGAATGGAATCGGGCACCGTATGCCTTCAGGATATAGTTGATGGGGCGGGAAACTGGAGCAAGCAACACAAGATTATCCATTAGGTTTTCAGGCATTGCATGGTTGGTACTTACAATAGGAATGCCTTTTTTATTGCCGTGCTTCATGGCCGCTTGCCCAATCCACATCAACATCTGAATATGAATGACATCAGGGTCAAATTCTTCAATAATTTTACGCACTTCACGCGATGGATTGAGTGAAATTCTGAAGTTTTGATAAAAAGGGAAGGGTACAGATACGGTACGAATAATGGTATGGTTTTCGTCAACCTCTTTGTATTTCTTCCCGGTCTGACTTGGTGCAATTACCAGTACTTCGTGGCCACGAGAAGCAAGACCTTTTGCCAGGTTACGGCTAAATGTTGCCACGCCATTGATTGTCGGGTAGTGTAAATCCGACGCAATAAGGATTTTCATAATCTTTTCCAATTATAGCACATGGCTCATTTTGCACCAGTACCGCTGGTCAGGGGCTACAATCTGCTACAATACATACATGGCAAAAAAGAAGTCCGTTAAAAAAACGACAGCACCGGTTATTACAAACCGGAGGGCTTCTTATGACTATGCACTGGGTGATGAAATTGTCACCGGCGTAGTTCTGAGCGGCAAAGACGTGCGTGCTGTCCGCGATGGCCGCGTACAGCTTAAAGGCTCGTTTGTGACAATTCGCAATAATGAATTATGGCTTAATAATGCCAGCTTCAGTCTTTCCGTCACCTCAAAAGGGGTTAATGATATGACCGTCGACACAGCACCAAGAAAGCTCCTTGCACACCGCAGGCAAATTGAGGACCTCAACGAAAAAAAGCAGTCAGGATTGTCGATCATCCCGCTGCGGTTACTCACGAAAGGACGCCACATCAAACTGGTTATCGCAACAGGTAAGGGCAAGAAGCTCTACGACAAGCGACAGGCAATCAAAAAACGTGACCAAGCCAGGGAAACGGCCCGGCTTCTCAAATAGCACACCGTACATTCAGAAAAGAAAAGCCCGACCTCAAATGAAGTCGGGCGTTTCTTTGTTCGAGAGAGCTAGAGCCGAAGCACACGTAACTCAGGGATGTGCCCAGGACGCACACCAGGAAGTACTCGGTGGTAAATTGCACCATTGGCTCTAATTGTTAAATGCAGAACCTCCGTGCCTTCCATAGAGAACATGGCAACGCGACGCGAGTCCTGCCCACTCCATTCATCACGATTCCTAAACGGAGCCTCGAATACCACAAGCTCCGTAGGCCCAGGAAAGCAAACAATTATACCACCCTCGCAGGTAATGACATTGCCCTCCCACCGAAGAATCAACTGAGCCACCTCACGGTAGTTGCGCCAGTTTTGTGGCACAAATACATACAGCGGATCATGGAACTTCTTGATCAAATTCTTACGAGTGTCGGGTGTGCGTCCAGCATCCTTCCATACATCACATACAAATTGGCGCACATGAACACACCCAGGGGGCACCGGCGATTCCGCCATGGACGTCTGCCAGCGAGCCTCACCTCCCTCAAAATTTGCGGTTTGAGTACGTGTCATGGTTTGAAGGTTCATTCTTTATCCTCTCATCATCGTACAAAGAACATAATTACTATACCATAAAATCATATCTTCGCAACAGCTTTCTATGTCTTTTCACGCACCAAAAATGCTATACTAGTACCATGAAACTTTACTCGTGGAACGTCAACGGCATACGGGCCGTTATTAACAAGGGGCTGTTTCAGCCGTTTATAGAAGAGCACACCCCTGATATTCTTTGCTTGCAGGAAACAAAAGCCAAACAAGGACAGGTAGAAATTGACCTGCCAGAGTACACAGAATATTGGAATAGTGCCGAGCGAGCAGGGTACAGCGGGACCGCTATCTTCTCCAAACAGCCGCCGCTTCAGGTGCTCTACAACTTTTCAGACGAAATTTCACAAAGATTCAACCTTGTCGATGACGGCTTCGGCGATCCCACAAAAGAGGGGCGCGTCATTTCAGCCGAGTTTGATGATTTCTGGGTTGTCACCGTCTACACACCCAATGCCAAAGGCGACCTTGGCCGACTGAAGCTTCGTCATACACAGTGGGATCCGGCGTTTCTTGCCCACATCACCTCACTCGAAAAAACAAAGCCCGTGCTATTTTGCGGCGACCTCAATGTTGCACACCAAGAAATAGATCTTGCTCATCCAAAACCAAATATCGGCAAGCACGGCTTCACCTATGAGGAGCGAGAGGGCTTTGACGCATTTGTTAATGCTGGATTTATCGACACTTTTCGTGCGGCATATCCCGACAAGCCAGGTGCATATAGCTGGTGGAGCCACTGGGCAAAAGCAAGGGAGCGAAATGTCGGCTGGCGTATCGACTATTGGCTTGCAAGCACATCAATAGCCTCAAGGGTAAAGAATCCCCAGATCCATCCAAAGGTTCTTGGCTCAGACCACTGTCCTGTCAGTATTGAAATTGAATAAACTGGTATACTGACTGTATGACACGAAAACTTGCCGTCTTTGATATTGATGGGACCCTCTTTAGAAGCGGTCTTTACAGAGAAGTATTTTTTGAACTCTATAAGATGGGGGTGCTTCCCAATGACCTCACAGAGCAAACAACCGAAAAGCACCGCGAATGGCGACATCGCATTCATGGCAATGCTTTTGAAGAGTTTGAGCAAATTATGGTCGCGGGCCTCGATTCATACCTCCCTAACCTCAGAGTTTCAGATTACGACGAAGCCGTCAGACGCGTTATGGATAAAAAAGCTGAAAATATCTACATCTTCACATCGCAACTTCTCAAGAAACTGCAAGGCGAAGGCTATTTCACTGCGGCAATAAGTGGCTCGCAGAAAGAACTTGTCGAGCCGTTCGCCCTGCGCTACGGCTTCGACGATTGGATCGGCCAAGAATGGGAGCGTGGAGAAGAATTCTTCACCGGAGCAACAACAAAAACTCACACAGGAAAAGAAGCCCTTGTGCACCAACTTGTTGAAAAGCACGGCCTGACACTTGACGGGAGCTACGGGGTTGGTGACAGTAATGGTGACAGCGGCATGCTTTCAATCGTCCATAATCCCGTCGCCTTCAATCCTACTAAAGAACTTCTTGATAAGGCCCTTGCGAACGGTTGGCGTGTCGTTGTTGAGCGAAAAAATATCAGTTATGAACTTGAAGGAGCGGGGGATGGAAAGCCATTCGTATTGGCACAAACAAACCGCTACTAAGCCCCTCTATCCTGATATCGAGTGGAATAAACCGGAGCAGCGTACTATGGCTGGCCGCCTTGGCATTATAGGTGGCAATAAGCTTGGCTTTGCCGGAGTAGCAGAAGCGTATAGTGTCAGTCGCAGCACCGGTGCTGGCGAAGTTCGTGCATTACTACCCGATGCCCTCAAGAAAGCTCTTCCTGGCATCATCACGGATACGCACTTTGCGGCAACAAATCCATCTGGCGGACTAGGCAAGGACGCACTGAGCGACATGAAAGCACTGGGCGAATGGGCACAAGGGATTCTCCTTATTGGTGATGCGGGAAGAAACAGTGAAACGGCAATTCTTTATGAAGCATTCGTTTCTGAATACGCCGGACCACTCACCATTACGCGTGATGCAGTCGACCTACTAAAAAATAGCGCCACAATGCTACTCGATAGGCCAAATACGCTTTTCGTAGTATCGTTTGCTCAGCTGCAAAAACTCTTTCAGGCGGTCTATTACCCGAAAGTACTGACGTTTAGTATGCAGCTCACGCACCTCATTGAGGCACTGCATAAATTTACCATCACCTATCCCGTCACGGTTGCCGTACTACACCGAGAACACCTCATTGTTGCATCAGACGGCAATGTGACAACAACGGAGTGGGGTAACCCTATGGCAATCTGGCGGGGGACTACTGCCACCAGGGCGGCAACATACTGGCTCTGGAACCCTCAAAAACCCCTTGAGTCGGTCACTGCAAGCCTACTGTAAAATTGCTTATTACAATGATTTATGCTATAATATAATGATTATGGCACGCCATGCGTATGAATCATCACGGGAGTACTATTTCACCAAAGAGAATGGTGGAACTTTTGTAGGCCCCCAAGAGGTTGAAGATAGGCTCGATAGGGCTATTGAACGAGAAAGTCGACTCGGCCATTTCGTCATCTCCAGGGTAATAAGTGATGAGTTTATCGCACAGCAAGAACTATTCGGAAATCCAGTCGACCTCACACGTGCACACATGAAACAGCTCGCCCTACCACTCCATGAACTCATCGCCTCAATTCGCCGTCGCGGTGCAGTACCCTTAGATGTCACTGAAGAGGTAGAAAATAGTCGCACACAAGCAAACTCACTACTTGCCACGCTTATTGAAAAACGAGACGCTTTCGATATCGAACTCCCCCGATACAAACTCAATGACTACAATAGTCTGAGTGGTGCTATTTCAGAACTCACATTCTTCTCATTAGTACTTCGCAACCACGAGAAAAGTGCATATATAGCCGTTCCTTCATCACGCGTCGATGATCACGCGGATAAGGATGCAACTGGGAAGCGACGTGCGTCAGACTTCACAGTTATTAATTTGGCCGCACCTGACCGTACAGCAAATATTCAAATCAAGACCAGTACAAAGCATCGTGGCCCTGGATACGTTCAAGCCGTGCCTGTTATCACACTTGAGGAGATAGCGGGATCTCACGGTGCAGGTAAGTATAAGCTACCCGCAGCACTTGCTCACGATGGCAGCGGTAGTGCAGATGAAGCAGAAATTAAACTCATCAATCAGGCTTCGGGAAGATTACAAAAAAAGCTCTCCAAGATTGAAGAAACTCGCCACTAAGGGCAAGTTTCATCCTATAATTCTGGTGGGCGAAGAGGGACTTGAACCCTCACTTCATTACTGAAACGAAATTTTGAGTCTCGCGTGTCTACCAATTCCACCACTCGCCCTAATACAAAATCTATTGTACAATAAAAGGGAGTAATAATACAGATTGAAGTATATGAATCCTAATAATCAAAGTCGGAGTGGGGACTTACCGGGAACACCGCATCCTCAGAGTGTGCCCCAGATACCACCGCCCTCAACCACACCGGAACAAAAAGAGGCTGCCGTTAACGTACTCCGAGGGCATATCGACACGCTCTACGGGGATAACCCTGTCGCAGATACTACAGCAGTACAGGCCGCACACGTTGCCACAAACCCACAAGCAGTACCCGCTCAGACTGCAGCCTATAGTACGCTCGATCAATCAGTACTACAGCAAAATATCTCTTCGGAAAATCCATACAACAGGACACTCTCAACAGAGACCCCGCGTGCCGGTACAATCGATCAAAAGCAGTGGAAAACATACCACTCTGCTTGGCAAGAGTACTACCAAAAGTATTACGAGGCATACTACACACACCAACAGATGCAGCGGGCTGCCCAAGAAGCACCAAAAATACCCATTGGCAGTGGTGCTACGCCACAGCAAGCAGCTCAGCCCCTAGGGGCACAAGCTCCCCAGTACGCACAGAGCACAGCCCAATCAAAGAGCCAGTCTGAGGCATTACAAGAAATCCGTCAACGACTCCTTACAACCGTCAAAGACCGTGCAACCAAAGTGCGGAAAAGTCGCCACTTCGTCCCCCTTATTGCAGCCCTTGCTGTTGTACTGATATTTGTATTTGTGCAGTATAACCGTGTATTTATCGCGACAGTGAGTGCCTATGTATCGCCTGGTGCAATTGATGCACAAAATATCGTCATAGAGCCCGGTGCAAATGCCGTGGTTGGGCAAGAGTCGCGTCTTATCATTCCAAAGATAAACGTCGACGTACCCGTGCTTTACGACGTTGGCACAGATCATTCTTCGCAAATGAAAGCAATGGAAAGCGGTGTTGCACACTTCCCAATACCCGGGGCAAACAGCCATCCGGGCGAGCAAGGAAATACCGTACTCTCGGGGCACAGCAGTAACGACCTCTTCGATTCAGGCGATTACAAATTCATATTTGCACAACTAGAAAAACTGACTGAAGGCGACACCCTCTACGCACACTATCAGGGGAAACGCTACACCTATGTTGTGACAAAAAAAGAGGTGGTGAAGCCAACAGAAGTAGGGAAGCTTGTATATCCAACGACAACCCCCGTATTGACACTTATTACCTGCACCCCCTTAGGGACATCACTCAATCGTCTTCTTGTAACCGCAGAGCAGATTAGCCCTAACCCCGCAGAAGCTGCGGCTGCACCAGTTCTTGACGGTGCATCGGCCGATACTGCGATGCCCGGTAATTCAGCAACTCTATTTGAACGCCTGTTCGGCGGCCGATAACCACCCGCCATAGCTCACTCGTAACTACTCAAGGATCATCTTCACGCGGTCGAGACTGAAGCCGTTTTCAGTCTTACTGACGGCGTATACAAAACGACCATTCTGACTGAGTGTTGCGTCAAACCCAGGAGTGACATTCATAAGCACATGGCTGTTAGAGCCGTCGAAGTCACGCATAGTAAGGGCGTTGCGAGCATCCCCCCATAGGTGTGCAGCATCAAGCCATTGAAGCGGGCGACCAGACCCTGATTGATCATGCGATGCGACAGCACTTCGCTTGTATTCAATCTCGTACGTGACAAACTGATCATCCGTCTGTGCAATAACATATTCGCCACTTGGACTAAACGACAATGAACGTACAGTATTTGGAGTAGAGAAGGTTGCATATTCGGCAAGGCTCGGCGTTGCTGAATGTGCCTGAGAGCGCGGATAGACACCCTTAAGGACCGTTACGGTCGCCCCCTCTGCAATAGCGACGTAATCATCACCAAAATACTGACTTGTTGCTATAGAAAGTGGCGTATCCACCGATGTCTCGCGTAGAACATTTGACGCTTCGTCGCCGTCCCTGTATACACCCGCAACACGAAGTGCTGCATCGCCAGGTTTTGTACCGGTATAGACAATGATATTAGTTGAGAACATCTGGAAAGAATCGACATGGGTAATAAACGCACGAGAAAGTGTCCCCGATCCTAGGTCGAGCTTTCGTACAAGCCCATCCGAAGTAACCCCATACAGCACAGAGCCGTTAGTACCCGCAAACTGCAGATCCTTAAAGTCGGTATTCAGAAGACGCGTCACATTAACAGAGCGGGTGCTGTCGTGCGTGTCAAGAACAAGCCATTCTTGCTTATCGGCAAATGAATGGCGTATAAGGACGTGGCGACTTGGTGTATTCCAGCGCACAATAGAGAACGTATGGGCAACCCCAGGCGTGTCCGCATCGGCATAGAGATCTGCAGGCAATGTCACTAATTGGGTTTTTATATCCTCCGTGCGAAGGTCGATATACTGGAATGCCGGGCTCGCCTCTGTTTCGTGTGCAAGTGCCCACTTTAAGTCTGGCGAAAATTCCATTTGGTGGAGTACCGAGTACTGTGCTACAGATGCAGCCTTCCGTTCGGTTGGGACAAACCGAGTATAATTAAGCCACGTTAGTGTACCCGGGTTTATGGTCACTTGGCGTGACCAATTTTCATACCCAGCCTTTCGCATTTCAATTGCGTGCACCCCTGCAACAACTGTCTGCTTAGTTGCCGTCCGTCCACCTAGAAGCCTACCGTCAACGTACACCTCTGCATTATTCGGCTGTGAATCAAACTGTAGTAATGCACCCTGCTGAAGCGTACCAGTTGTATTAAGCCTATAGCCCAACATAAAAAGAATTGCTACGGTAACGATAATAGCAACCGATACGGAAGCAACAATTGATAGGGCAATGCGACGAATGATGAACTGGGTACGGGTAGGTTTTTTGAACATATCTTACCTATAAGTATACCAAGTTCACCTAATAAACACACTATACTCTTGCATAAGCACGATAATCCCACTACTATAGAGAGTAAGCATTGGTGGGTAGCTCAGTAGCTCCTGCGTGTTAAAAAAATGTGAAACCTGCGAGGAATCAACATAGCATGACATCAAAAAATACAGTTATTATCAACGGCCGAACGTATGATGCGTCGACCGGTCTTCCCGTTGCACCTACACCATCAAAGACGACCTCAGACATAGCAGCGAAGAAGCCCGCTTCATCCCTGAAGCCAGCAACTAGCCGTGCAACGCAGGCAGCAACCGCTATTCACGACTCATCCCCGAAGCGATCACAAACGCTTCGAAGACGAGCAGTGAAGAAACCCGAACCTGCACAAAAGGTCGTCACAAAGCGACCACGCCCAACAACCGGCGTCCGTCATATGGACATCGCCCGCAGTACTCGCGTCACAAAATTCGCACCACACCCTGAGGCAGTTGTAACAAAAACAACAAAACCGGTCGTAGCAGCAGCGGCAGTGCACGCAACTCCAGCGGCAAAGCCCCGAAAGAGTCCAGTGCCGCACCCCTCTATTGATGCCCCTGTTCAACCGCACCCAATTGCACAACGAGCTACCAGCCCGCACACCCGAAAGGCAGTGACATCTCGGACTACCGCAGTGACCGCAAAGCAAGTCAAAGAGGCACAAATTGCCAAGGCACTAGGTACAAAAACGCCCGCACCAGTCGAGCCAGCAAAAAAGAAGCAAAAATCCACCGCAAAGACCCAGAAAAAACGGGCTACAGCTGTACCAACTATCTGGAAAAAACGAACTCTCATTATCACAAGTGCAGCACTTGTTGTCCTTCTTGCTGTTTTTGCCGCAACACAAATTTTTCCAGGACTCAGCGTGCAAGTCGCCTCTATCCAATCGGGTATTCAGGCCTCTTATCCAAAATACGTTCCAGACGGCTATTCATTATCACAGCCAATCACTCACAAAGATGGTCGCGTTGCCATTACGTTTAAATCAAATAGCAATGACACCAAGTACGTCATAACTCAAGCAAATAGTTCATGGGATTCTACAGCAGTCCTTGATAATATCGTCAAGAAAGAATCGGATAATAATTACGTCACTACAAGAGAGCGTGGCTTAACTATCTACACCTACGACACACAAGCTGCATGGGTAAACGGCGGCAAGCTTTACACCATCGAGGGTAGTGCAGACCTATCGGGCGATCAGATCCGAAAGATTGCAAC
>CAZADM010000016.1:0-10424 GCA_964483955.1 uncultured Candidatus Saccharibacteria bacterium
GGCGAACGTTTTCCTGTATTTCTATCTGAGATCCTTCAAGACCAAGGGTATTATCCCGTTATTATCTCTCGTAATAAAAAGCTCCTCAACTTTGCAAAAGGGCGAAACCAGGAAACGATATCTGGCTGGTGGTGGAGAAAGCAGCAGTGGAGCGGCCGTAGTAACCTTCTCTTCCCCCTCTATCTTATATGGCAAGGGGTACTCTATTACTACTACCTACTCCTCTTCAAAAAGCTAGACCCCTTGGCCGTCCATATACAAAGTAAAGATGACTTTATCGCAGCAACCCATGCCGCTGATGCACTCGGCATACAAATCGTCTGGACCGACCACGCAGACCTGAAGCATATATGGATGAACGTTGAAGCACGCCTTAAAAACCCTATAGGCAAGCTTGTCCTTAGTGCAGCAAAAAAAGCCGCCGTCATAACCGTCGTAAGCCAAAGCGAACAGAAGCTTATTACAGCCAACCTTACCCACGACAGTATCGGCATTAAGCAGAAACTAACCGTTATCCATAATGGTGTTGTTGACGAAGCAGACAACTATCAACGGAGTGAAGGTGATACAACCAACTTCCTTATTGCAAGTAGGCTCGTAGCAGACAAGGGAATTGGCGAAGCAATCACTGCCTTCGCGAAACTTCATACACAGCACCCAAATACAAAACTCCTCCTTATTGGTGACGGGCCAGATGCGGATCGGTTTAAGCAACAGGCATCAAATCAAGACGGAATTCAATTCCTAGGTCACCAGTCAGACCCCCTATCCTTCATGGCCTCAGCATCCGTCTTTGTGCATCCAACCTACCACGAAGGGTTTAGTGTTGCACTTGTAGAGGCGGGGATGATGTCGCTTCCTATTATCGCCACGTCAGTGGGTGGAAATCTCGAGATTATCAAGAATGAGATAACTGGCCTTCTTGTACCGCCAAAAGATCCTGCAAGCCTCTTTGACGCAATGGAAAAACTGTACAGAGAAAAAGATCTCCGTAAAAAATTAGGCACAAATGCACGGACACAGTATCGAGAAAAGTATCAGTTCAACCATATCGTCACAGAATCGTTCATACCCCTGTACACAGGAGCTTCCCGGTGAAAATACGTATAGAAATCAGCCCCCTTGCATCCAAACACCAGTCTGGTGTTGCTCAGTATATTCGTCTCCTTACAGAAGCACTTGCAGCCCGCAAAGAAATTACCACAAGCGGACATTTCTTCAATTTTCTAGGCCGTCAACCAAACCCCACACTCAATCCAAACGTACACGCTGAAGAAAACAAGCTCATCCCCCTTCGCCTCTATGCAAAGCTTCAAAGTTACGGGGTTGCACCCGCCTTCGATATCCTCCCTCCGTTCAAAAAGCGGGTAGATCTAACTGTGTTTGCTAACTTCGCAACCTGGCCCGCTATAAAAACAAAAAAAAGAGCGACCGTTATTCATGACCTCACGTATAAGTATTTCCCTGAAGCAACCGAAGAGAAAAACCTTGCTCACTTACAGCGGGTTGTCCCCCGAAGTATACGCAAGGCGGATTTTATCATTACCGTCTCTGAATCAGTGAAGTCGGAAATTATAAGAGAATTTAATATCAGCCCGGACAGGTGTATTACAACTCCTATACCTCCAGATGAAATATTCTTCAAGACTGTATCACAAGATACTATAAAGACTGTCAAAGAAAAATACGGCATTGATGGTAGTAAGAAATATATTTATTTCATTGGAAATTTAGAGCCCCGCAAAAACCTTAGCTCACTTATTAAAGCCTACCAAGCCCTCCCTGTTCACGTCAAAGAGGCTTATAGCCTTATACTAGCGGGCGGAAAGGGCTGGAAAACAGAAGCAACCGAAGTAACTCTCAAGAACGCCCAAGACGCCGGTGAGGATATTCGTCACATTGGCTTCATAGACCAAGAAGATAGCCCCGCTCTCTATCAAGGGGCGTCTCTCTACGTCATGCCGTCACTCTATGAAGGGTTTGGAATCCCCGTACTAGAGGCGATGGCGAGCGGAATACCTGTACTTGCCGCGAGCATACCCGTCTTGCGTGAAGTTGGTGCAACGCAAGCTTCGTACGTGGACACGGCAGACACGCCAGCATTTGCTGCAGCTATAGAAACAGCCCTATCGTCACACTACTCAGTTGAAGCACTGAAAGAAAACGCACGCCGATACTCATGGGACGCTAATATTGAGAAAATACTCACTGCATACCAAAGCAGTTAGTATCGTCTATACCTTACCTAGCACCAGTAAACCAGGATCGCCAACTATATCCATTAACACCGCCACCTGAGTACATCCACACATATTGATATCCAGACGACCCGGTTGGTATACCCGCAGCAGGGCAGAGATTAGCATTACCGTCTCCCGGCCACGGTTCCAATTTCCCAAAACCAGTTGAGCCGTTATAAAACCCTGCACCCGAACGGCTCTTTGCTATAACACTAAAATGCTGGTCACTTCGACAATACAGAAAAGAATTACCAACCGTCCAATATGATGCCCTTGTTGCAACAATAACACTATTTATTTCAGCCTGTGTGACGGGGTTTATTTCATAATCCGTACCAGACGGATACCGATCATTTTCAACCCTAAACATATGGATCTTCTTAGCAGATTGCGATAAATCATTCTTTATCACCGAGTCGTGTGAATTATTTTGAATACCCGTGTATGCCACTACTGATATAGCGGCAAGAATAGCGATAACAACGACGACAATGAGAAGTTCGACAATCGTAAAACCCTCGCTTCGATACCCAGCCCTAACAATCACTCCACTCATGGTTGCTATTATTGTAGCATGGAGGGGGGTAATGGCTATCGGCTAGGGTATAATAAGACTACCATGAAAACTATTTCAATCCTCATCCCCGCCTACAATGAAGAAGCCGTTCTTGATGCCCTCTTTAGGCGTCTTACCACGCTCGCAAACGAGCAGAAGAGGTATGATTTCGAGTTTCTCTTTGTAAACGATGGCAGTAAAGATAAGACGCTTGAAATAATCAAACAATACGCCGAAACCGACCTTCGCGTTTCCTACGTCAACCTCTCTCGTAATTTCGGAAAAGAAATTGGGATGATTGCAGGGCTCGATCATGTCCGTGGCGATGCAACGGTTATTATAGATGCCGACCTCCAAGATCCACCAGAGCTTATTCCTGAAATGATACAGTTCTGGGAAGATGGCTATGACGATGTCTATGCTCGCCGCAAGAGCCGCGAGGGCGAGACATGGCTTAAGCAGACAACATCAAGACTCTATTACAAGTCGCTCCAACAAGTAACAAACATCCCTATCCAGGAAGATACGGGTGATTTCCGCCTGCTCGATCGCCGTGTTGTCGAAGCCTTAAAACTCTTCCGCGAATCGCAGCGTAATACCAAAGCAATGTTTAGTTGGGTAGGCTTCAATAAGAAAGAGATTCTATACGACCGCGACCCTCGTGCCGCCGGCGAAACAAAGTGGAATTATCTCAAGCTCATTAATCTTGCGGTTGATGGCATTACCTCATTCACCACCGCACCACTTCGTATATCAACAGTGGTCGGTGCAGCCGTTTCTGTCTTCACCTTTATATACCTCGTCTTCCTTGTACTCCGCACCGCCTTCTTTGGTACAGACCTTGCCGGGTATCCCTCTATGATGGCAGTTATTCTCTTCCTCGGTGGCGTACAGCTCCTTTCCCTAGGAATTATTGGCGAGTACGTAGGGCGAATATTTAATGAGACTAAATTTAGGCCGCTTTATCTTGTAGAGGAGTATCACAGTGGAAAAACTACTAAAAAAGCACGAAACTAAAGTACGGTTCCTTGCCGTTGGTGTAACTAACACCGTCATAGACTTCGCTCTCCTTTTCCTCTTTACGAACCTTGGTGTTAATAGGTACATTGCAAATATCCTCTCAACGGGCGTGGCCTTTGTTTTTAGCTTCTTTGCAAATAAAAAATTCACCTTCAGAGATGGTCAGAAAGATGCAAAGAAACAGTTTCTCGTATTCTCAGTCGTAACTCTGTCTGGGCTATGGCTCCTTCAGCCACTCATTATCTGGATTGTCACTGATTTCCTTGCGGCGTATACAAACAACCAATCGCTTATTCTCTTCCTTGCAAAGGTAATTGCAACAATCGCAACATTGGTATGGAACTACATTCTCTACAGTAAAGTTGTCTTTGTTGATCATAAGAAGCAGGGGAGCTAGCATATGTCTCACATCGCCATAGATGCCCGTATCATCAACTCAAGCACTGGCCGCTACGTCGAACGCCTCTTAACGTACCTTCAAGATGTTGATACAAAAAACCACTATTCTATCCTTGTAAGAAAAAAGGATCGACTCTTCTGGACGCCTAAAAACGATAATTTTTCAATTGTCATAGCTGACTTCGACAACTATTCTTTTGCAGAGCAGTTTGGCCTCAAGAAACTTCTTGATTCACTCAATCCAGACCTTGTCCATTTCTGCATGCCACAGCAACCTCTTTGGTACACCGGCAAAAAAATCACCACCTTCCACGACCTCACTCTTCTTAAAACATATAACTCAGATAAAAACTGGCTTGTATTTCACCTGAAGCAGAAAATAGGCAAGTATGCCTTTATTAAAGCACTTAAAGACAATGACCATATCATTGCCGTCAGTAACTATACAAAACATGAACTCCATGCCCTTACCGATGTTTCGGATAGCAAAATCACTACCGTTTACGAATCTAGTGATGTAGATAAAACAACACCATCACGGGTATCGCTGCCGTTCAAAGAGTTTATCTTGTACGTTGGCCAGCAATCTGACTACAAAAACATCAAGCGGCTTGGCGACGCCCATCAACTTCTTGCGGCAAAATACCCAGGGCTTGGTCTTGTTCTTGCAGGAAAAAAGAACGCGTCTGCACGTGCAAATGAACAATATTTTGCGACACAAAAATATACCAACATTCACTTTACAGATTTCATTCCTGATTCTGAATTAAGCTGGCTCTACAGCCATGCTCGTGCCTACGTATTTCCATCTCTTATGGAAGGCTTCGGCCTCCCCGGCCTTGAAGCTATGAGTCATGATCTCCCTGTTATTAGTAGCGACGCAACCTGCCTTCCAGAAATCTACGGAAAGGCGGCTCACTACTTCAATCCTCTTGATACAAGTGACATTGCCCAGGCTATAGACACCGTCCTATCAGATATATCGCTACAGGAGAGGCTTGTCACTAATGGTCAAAAACAACTGCAAAAATATTCATGGCTCAAGATGGCTAAAGAAACACACACTCTCTACGAAAAAACCCTCAAAGAAAAATAGCCCTGTTCAGGGCTATTTTTTTGCAATCGTGATAGTACGGTCTCTTCCCTCACCCTCTGAAAATGTCTTCAGGTCACTATATTCAGATACAACATGATGCACAATACGCCTGTCTGCAGCATTGAGTGCCTCTGTATGCGGTTCACCACTTACCTGTACACGCTCAACCCACTCACGCACCTTTACCGCAAGGCGTTCAGCACGCTGCTTCTTATAGTCTGCAATATCAAGGTTTACACGCCAAATTGCAGCCTCTTTATTCCTCAGGGCTGTCGAAAGAATAAACTGAAGGCCCCGAAGTGTCTCTGCGTTACGACCAATAAGCACACTACTACTATCAGTAACAGGAACCGTCACTTCAAGCACATCATCACGCACCGTCGCCTGAACATCAACATTATCGCCAAAGAAACTCAATATATCTGCGGCGTACTTCTCGATAAACTGTCGTGATGCTTCTGCGTCCATAACTACCCCTTCTTATTTTTACGTGACGTATCCTGTGCAGTAATGCGAGTAACGGTTGCTTCTTTAGCCTGCTTTGCACGTGCTTTCGCCGTCGCCTTCTTGGCAGTGTCCTTCTTAATCTGTTCGTCAGCAAGGGCATCCATCTCTTGTGCATCCTTTTTCAACAAGAAGTGCTGCTGAATTGCTGCAAAGATATTTGAAACTACATAGTAAAGGCCAATTGCACCAGGGAGGCTCATCATAATAAAGAACATCATAAACGGAAGGAACTTGATCATCTTACTTGCCATGACTGCGTTAAGCTCTGCTTGGTCTGGCTGTTTGCCGTCGCCAGCCTCTGCAAGAACATCTCGAAGACGCTTGTTTGTTGTCTGTGGTGATGTCTGCTTCGAGATAATGTACTGTGTATACGCCGCCGCAACCGCAAGAAGAATAAGGAAGATATTTACACCCTGAGAGCTAATTGCCGTTGTGGTAATATCAATCAATCCAAGGAACATTTTATTGAAACTGTCCGGTTCTGCAACCAATGCACGGACCGGCTCAAAGTTCTGCATAAAGCCGTAGGTAAACTGTCCAATTTGATCACGATGGGTAGTGAATATCTGAATCACCTGGAAAAGCGCGATGAAAATAGGAAGCTGGATAAGCAAGATAAGGATTGAGCGGAATGGCTTTACCTCGTGCTTGCGGTACAGTTCAAGCATTTGCATACCTTCAAGCTGTTTATTGCCCTTACTTGCCTTCTTTATCTTCGCAAGCTCTGGCTGCAACTTCCGCATAGCCTTTACCTGGTGAAGCTGCTTTACAACAAGCGGCCATAACGCAAAACGAACGATAAGGGTAAATATAATAACCGCAATACCAAAGTCCGCAAACGGAACAACGCTATAAATAGCAAGCAATAGGTTAAATATAGGTTGGACAATAATTAGTTCAAAAAAATTCACAGTAGCCTCTCTGTATTACTTCTTATAGTATAGCAGTTTTTGCGGGCTTTTTTCCACACTTACAAGTGGGATTTACTCAGAATAGAGGTGTGCTTTTATAAATTGCTGATCAAGATTCTCTACCAGTTGATCATGCGGCATTGCCCGTAGTTCACTAGAGGTACAAATCACTACCACGTCATGCACACCCTCAAGTCGATGCATATTCGTTCGCAGATATTCATATAATCGTCGGCGAATCCTATTACGACCAACGGCAGATTTAAGTACTTTTTTACTAATAACAACAGAGAATCGACTATGCTTCCGTCGACTATTGGGGACGGACTTAATGGTGACGTACTGTGAACGCTGAGCTTTTCCTTTGGCGTACACATATCGTAGGCTGCCATGTCCGTGAAAACGATACTTTCCTGCAATCATTCTATCTAGTATACCCTATAAAAAATCCCCTAGCATGTGCTAAGGGATTTTTATCTAAACCGTCAAACGTGCGCGGCCCTTCAGACGGCGACGCTTTAGTACAGCACGACCGCCCTTTGAAGAAATACGCGCACGAAAACCGTGTGTACGTGCACGGTGACGTGTGTGTGGTTGATGGGTTCGTTTTGGCATATCTTTGTAAGTATACCCTATTTACCCCTATAAATCAATTGTATACCAAATCACAACGTTTGATTTTATAAAGAATCAATGGTCTAGCTCTTATCGTTATCCCCAGATGCCCCCAGTTTATCCACAGTTTTATAGAGGTAAATAGACATTGTGGAAAACCTACCTCTATTTCAGTCCTATTCACAATAACCCTTTTATGGTTGTGGAAAAGTGTCGTGACAGCGTATAGTAAAGGACAGTAATCAACAAAAAAATAATGGGGATGAAGCGAGGGGGATTCATGCAGCAGGATGCACGATCAATATGGCACAGCATTGCCGGTGAGGTTGAGTTGCGGTCAGGTGCTAATTATAAAGTGTACTGGGCGAAGGTAGAACTAGTTCAATTTAATGACGAAGAAGCCCTCTTTGAGGTGCCAAATGTCTTTATCCAACGCCAGTTTGAAACAAAATTCAACGCGACCCTCCGCGAACTCCTTGTTAAAAACGGTGTCACTGCACCAAAACTCACTTTCTCTATTCCTTCGGGTGGAAAAAGACCACGCGTAAGCAGAGAAACCACACCCCCAGCCCCATTCAACCAAGACGATTTCAATACAGGAATCGGATCACTCCCCCAAGGCTCTAGTAGTGCGAGCCCCGCGGGTGCATATCAGGTACACACACCCGCCCTTTCACCACTTGCTGCACGTGGAAATCTTAACCCACGATACACGTTCGATAATTTCATCGTTGGCTCAGGTAACGACCTTGCCTACTCTGCAAGCCAAGCGGTTGCCATGAATCCAGGGGTAAAGTACAACCCGCTCTATTTCTACGGCGGTGTTGGCCTTGGTAAAACCCACCTCATGCAAGCAATTGGAAATGAGATTCTAAAAAACTCCCCCGACGCACGTGTCCTGTATGTCAGTTCAGAGACGTTCGTCAACGAGTTCCTTGATTATATCCGCTTCAAGAAAAAAGGTTTTTCAGATAAGTATCGTAACGTTGACGTTCTTATTGTTGATGACATGCAATTTATCGCAAACAAAGAAAAGACTCAAGAAGAATTCTTCCATACGTTTAACTTCCTTCACCAAAATAATAAACAAATTATCATAAGTAGTGATAAGCCGCCAAAAAGTATCCCTACACTAACCGAGCGGCTTCGAAGCCGTTTCGAGATGGGAATGAATATAGACATTCATATGCCCGATTTTGAAACACGGTGTGCAATTATTAATGCAAAAGCCGGCCTTTCTGGGGTAAGCCTTGCTCCGGATACTGTCGAGTTCCTAGCAAATAACGTAAAGACAAACATCCGTGAACTCGAGGGTGTTCTTAATCAACTCCTTGCCTATTCAGAATTGCACGGTGCAGAGCCAGATATCGCAACTGCCGAAGGCCTCCTTGGCAATGCACGTCGCTCACGCCCGCAACACATCACAAGCAAGCAAATTATAGACAAGACAGCAAAGCACTTCCAACTTAAGGTAGAGGAAATCTGTAGCAGTAAACGAGACAAGCACATTGTAACACCGCGACAAGTGGCTATGTACCTCCTTCGAAGCGAACTTCACCTCAGCTTCCCTAAAATTGCCGGCGAACTAGGAAGAAAAGATCATACAACAGCTATACATTCTGTAGAGAAGATAGAAAAGGCTATGAAATTAGACCTCGTTCTTCGTCAACAGGTAGAGGCAATTAAGGAGCGTATCTATGCATAACCCTGTGTATAACTGCATAAAAAATGTGTACAATCTGGGCACAGAACAGGTGAAAACTCGTGGACAGCTCTCCACACTATGGGGCGCTTATAGCAATACACCCTCACACCCTGCGGAAATCCACATACAATTCCCCAAACTATACACGACTATCCACCATACATATACACACTATTTTTCCGCTTTTTTACTACTGTTAAACTATCGCTTATCCACGGTATCCACAGCCCCTACTATTACTAAGACGAAAGAAAAAATGGAAAGGAACTAATAACAATGGAACTCTCAGTTACACAGGAGAATCTCTCCAAAGCACTCTCTGCAGTAGGTCGAGTAGCAAGTACAAAAGCACAACTCCCTATTCTTGGAAACATCCTCTTAAGGACAGATGGTAATAGGCTTTTAATTGCAGCAACCAACCTAGAGATTGCTACAACACAATACATAGGAGCAAACATCGCTAAGCCCGGAGCAATCACTATCCCCGCTCGACTCATAGCCGATTTTGTGAGCAGTCTCCCAAAAGGCCAGATTGAACTCAAGGGTGTTGGTGATGCATTGCATATAACAAGCGGAAAGTACAGGTCAGTAATAAATGGTGTTATCGCCGATGATTTCCCGGAACTTCCTGTTATAGATGAAGCTGAATCAGTGAGCTACGCTATCAACGCCGAGGAATTTAAACAAGCGGTGTCACAAACAATCATCACTGCAAGTTCAGACTCTACGCGCCCAGTGCTTACGGGTGTCTACTGGCATTCACACGGGGGTTGGATCTTCCTTGCCTCTACAGACGGGTATAGGCTCTCAGAGCGTCGTCTTGTGGAAACAAAGAGCAGTGTGGCGGCAATTATTCCATTACAGACACTCCAAGAGGTTCTACGGACTATCCCAGAAAGTGCGGAAACGGTAGACGTACTGTTTGACGAAAGTCAGGTGCGGTTCCGTATTGATGAAGCAGAGGTTATTAGCCGTCTTATTGATGGTAACTTCCCAGATTATAGACAGCTTATCCCCTCTGATTCAGGTGTCACCGCTAAAATGAAAAAAACAGAATTTTCCAGGGTCACCAAAGTTGCAGGACTCTTTGCCCGGGAATCCGGCGGAAGCGTTACGGTTACGGTAGATAGTGATGCGGGTACGGTATCACTTCACTCTATCGCCTCTGAGTTGGGTGAAAATACATCAGAGCTTGATGCCGATATAACAGGCGACGGCCAAATTACACTCAATTCACGTTACCTTTCAGAAGCACTTAATGTTATTGATGCAGACGAGATTAGTTTTTCATTTAGTGGAAAGCTCTCCCCTTGTATTCTTAAATCAACAAAGGCTGATACAAACTACTATCACGTGATTATGCCGTTAAAGAGTT
>CAZADM010000017.1:0-8273 GCA_964483955.1 uncultured Candidatus Saccharibacteria bacterium
GGCTTCCGTGTAGCACGATAACGCTCTGGTTTCGGCACATCAAGAGGAGACCTCGCTCATGCATCATCAGAGTAGATTCATGTTATTAAAAAGACGCCCAACAAGGCGTCTCTTTAGTTTCATATCGTTACCGCATCTTCTATCGGTGCGGTGGAACAAATGTAAGGGCTTTGCCGGTTGCAGTTCCGCGTCCGGTTCGACCAATACGGTGAACGTAGTCTTCGTAGGTTGCTGGCTGGTCGAAGTTGATGACGTGGCTGACATTAGGAATGTCGAGTCCGCGTGCAGCAACGTCGGTTGCAACAAGTACCTTGACGTGATCGTTCTTGAAGGCCTTAAGTGCACGTTGTCGCTGAGACTGTGACTTGTTGCCGTGGATAGCTGTCGAAGTGATACCTCGGTTATCAAGGTGGTCTGCAAGACGTTGTACGCCAAATTTAGTTTCACCAAAGAGAAGTACCTTCTCAAACTCGTCTTCATTAAGAAGGTCGATAAGCTTTTCGAGCTTTTCTTCCTTAGATGACGCAATGATAATATCCTGGTCAACGCGCTCGCTTGTGTCAGCAGTACGGACAGAAACAACCTCTGGATTGTTAAGGAACTCGTCCATAAGTGTCTGAATCTGTGGAGTAATTGTTGCACTAAAGAAGAGTGTCTGACGTCCATCGCGAGGGGTCATACCGACAATCTCTCGGATATCGTTCACAAATCCCATGTCAAGCATACGGTCAGCTTCGTCAAGTACCACTGTGTTAATAGCGTCAAGTGAAAGCTTGCGTCGCTTAATAAGGTCCATGACGCGGCCAGGAGTTCCGATAACGACGTGTGGTCGACGGACAAGCTGCTTCATTTGACGGTCGATATTTGCACCACCTACCAAAAGGGTAGAAAATAGCTTCATGCTGTGAGAGAATGTCTGGAATTGCTCGTCAATCTGCTGTGCAAGCTCACGGGTTGGAGCAAGAATCAATACAGAAAGTGTCACTGGATCCTGGTAAAGCTTGTTAAGGATTGGAAGAAGGAATGCCGCCGTCTTACCCGTTCCAGTATTTGCAAGACCAAGAACATCCCTGCCTGCAAGGGTATGTGGAATTGACTGGTCCTGGATTGCACTTGGGCGTTCGTATCCCTGGTGCACAATGTTTCTATGAAGTGCTTCGACAAACGGGAAGTCTGCAAAAGTATGTGTTGGTTCGTACGGTGTTTCCTTGCCGGAAATTGTTGCTCTGTTTACAAACTTACTTGGGTGGATATATGTTCCGCGTTGCTTTGATTTTCCGCGTGAACCACCACCTGCACCACCGCGCTTGTGGAAGGGTCGGTTTGTTTGATTTGATCGCTGTCCGCCCTGACCACCGCGTGTCCCGCGAGCATTGCCACCTTTTCCTGATCCGTGTTGATATGCCATAGGTAATAAACCTCTTTCTTTGTTGAACGCCATGCGAATAGAGTCGGCGTCTATATAATTATCGCTGCAATCGAACAGCGAGAACCTCTCTTGTACCCACCAAACTACGATTGTTGCCGCTTTTTAGCTTAAGAAAAGTATCCATTCGGATGCACTAACCTTAGTATAGCATATTTATTACATTTACGCCATAGCCGCAGTTCATTTCGTAGAGATGCTACAATAAGTAAATATGAATTTATTCTTTGACGCACGATGGACACGAACCGATTACCATGATGGGATTAGTCGCTATACGAGCGGCCTCCTTGAAGGCTTTCTTGAAAATAACCTCCCTGTTACGGCAATTATTTGCGACGTGAAGCAACTTGATCTCCTCCCACTAGGCATTGACCATATCCTTGTAAACCATCCCGTTTCCATAAAAGAATTGTGGCTGCCTCGCACGCTGAACAAGAGCGGGGCAGATGTGGTATTTAGTCCGCTTCAGGTGATGGGATTCTGGGGGAGAAAATACAGTCTCATCCTTACACTCCAGGACATTATTTATTACCGTCACCCAAAACCACCAACAAACCTTGCGTGGTACATACGTGTGGTATGGCGTGCCTTCCATATGGCACGATGGCCACAGCGTCTCCTCCTTAACCGAGCCGACCACGTTGCAACGGTGAGTGAGACATCTAAAGTATTTATACAAGGCATGAAGCTCACCTCACGACCCATTGACGTTATTTATAACGCAACCAGTACGGCGATTAAACATCACGACATGCCATCACGGAGCAGTGTCGACGGGACGACACCTGGTGAAAAAAATATCCTCTACATGGGGTCGTTTATGCCATACAAGAACGCAGAAGCACTTATTGATGCCCTGGAGTTTCTTCCGCCGTCATACTCTCTTCACCTGCTGAGCAGGATATCCAGTGAACGAAAAGCGGAGCTAGAGGCTCGCATCCCCAAGGGGGCTCGTGTCGTATTTCACAACGGCATCTCGGAGCACGCGTATGCTGCACTCCTTGCGTCCGCACATTGCCTTGCCACCGCATCAAAAGAAGAGGGGTTTGGCCTTCCTGTGGTTGAAGCACAAACCTATGGCACACCCGTTGTATGTACCGATATGGACATTTTCCATGAAGTGGCCGACACCGGGGCCCTCTTTTGCAATCCTGATAGCCCAGAGGAATTTGCCAATGCTATTCGCAGCCTTGAAGATCCGCAGGTAAAATCAGCACTCATTGAGAAGGGGTTTGCATCAGCGGCACGCTTTTCTTGGTCACAGTCTGCAAAAAAACTATGGGCCATTGCAGCAACAATAAACACTCGGCCCTAACTAGAAACCGATACGAGTATCCTATACCACCTGTTCGTGTCGAACACGAAACAGCGTAGCAAGCGCATATTGCACCACGAAGAAAAAGAGGGGGATAAACGAAAGAAGCGATGCACCCCAGATAGCATAGTCGACCGGCATTACGCGTTCGACTAGATACTGCGTCAATACCGCAAGAAAAAGCGGCAACAGAACGAGAGCTAACTTTATATATACAAGGATGCGTGCATGGATACGAAGACGGTTCTTTTTTGTCGGGGCCTTGTGTTGAGCTTTGAGAATAAGCGGAACGGTTTGAGTGGCAACAGACTTTGCCGTTGCACTTCCGGCATCAGCAATCATGCGAGGTGTCTTTATAAGAGCGTACACCGACAACGCTACCATACAGAATACAAATGCCCCAAGCAACAACACACCCCAGAGCGGTAACTCGCCTGCAAACATAGACTCAGTCTGCGGCGGCTGTTTGGGTGCTACGGGCTGTCCCGTTGGCTGAAGTGGCACAATAAGGTACGTATATATCCATGTGAAGTAGAGGGCAAAAACAAATAACCACTCTATTGCAAGAAAGAAGTAGCCAGCACGGCCAAACCAGTTCACAGTGGCCACTTGACGATTCAATCGAGCGACCCTTCGATTTACAGGTCCGCCCGATAGCTGCTTATGTATATGTTCTGCATCCATTACGCTTATAGTACCATCATGCCACGGGGTTCAGCAAAAACGAGACTAGACCTCGCCTGGCGTCACCGCAGGGTCGGTTTCTTTTAGTTGACGCTCTTTAAGGGTGCAAGAAAGTATCGCAGCAATGCCAAGCATAGCTGAAGCAGCAATAAATATGCCTCGAAGACTTTCTGAAAAGGCTTGGGTCACCTTACCCGAGAATTCATCCTGTGTAGCAGTAAACTGCTGTTGTGCCTGCTCTTGCTGCGCAGCTGGAAGTTGAGCAAATTGTTCAGTTGCCGCAGCCCCAACCGTATCTCTCATTGCAGGCATGTTAAGCGTGACAAGTGTACTAGGGTCATTCAAATCACCGATTCGTTCAATGGAACTCTGCTCAGAGAGCGACTCTATATACGCGGTGTTGTGCAATCCTGCAACCTGCGTCATAAGCCCAGCCGTGAGCATTGCACCAAAAACAGCCGTACCAATTGTCGAACCGAGACTTCTGAAAAGCTGACTCGAGCTTGTCACAACACCTAGCTCTCGCTGCGAAAATTCACTCTGAATTGCAAGATTAATAACCGGCATCGCAACACCCATACCAAGCCCAAGGATGACCATAACAATAGCCTCATAGAGATAGCTACTTTCTGGTGTAAGGAAGGCAAGGGTTATCATTGCTGCCGTCGCAACAAAGAACCCAGCTTGCATAAAGATCTTGTATCGCCCGGTATGGGAAATTATCTGGCCAGAAAAGACGCTGCTTATCATAATACCGCCAACCATTGGCAGAAGCATCAAGCCGGAATCTGTTGGCGATGCACCAAACACTTGCTGATTAAATTGGGTAAGGTAAAGGATTGCACCCAGGAAAGCACCACCAAACAGGAGGGCAATAGCAAGAAGTGTTACGTAATTTCTATTCTTGAAGAACCGAAGCGGGAGGATAGGCTCTTGTGCCTTATGCTCTACCATAATAAAGCTGGCAAGAGATGCGACAACAACCGCCCCCATGATCACCCGAAGCCCAATAAGGCTCAGCCCGGTTGCAGACATAAGGTCGGCGAATATCATTTCCGTATTATCAACAGCAAGAATAAGCGTTGCAAGAAGCAGTGACAAGAGAGCAGCCCCAAGGTAGTCTATCTTGGCCTTGGCCGCATGCCGAAGCGCAGGGCAGTATATTGAAATGAGAATAAAAGCGACAATTCCAACAGGGACATTAATAAAGAAGGTCCATCGCCAATCTGTTGTAAATCCAAAAACCGACACACCGTCTGTTAGCCAGCCGCCAAGAAGGGGGCCGACAACAGAGCTAAGGCCAAAGACAGCACCAATTAACCCCTGCCACTTACCCCGCTCACGGGCAGCAAAAAGATCACCAACAATAGTAAATGCATTGGCAGTAATAATACCGCCACCAATACCTTGTATCGCTCGCCATATAATGAGCTCGAGGATCGACCCGCTCAACCCACTCATAAGTGATCCAAGTACAAATACACCCACACCAATAAGAAGGATTTTACGGCGGCCAAATATATCAGAAAGTTTACCGGCAATAGGCACAGTGAGTGTTGTTGCAATAAGATATGCCGTCACAATCCAGCTCAGCGAACTGAATGCGTTAAATTCTTCGACAATTTTTCCTAATGCTGTAGCGATAATGGTTTGGTCAAGTGCAACCAGGAATAGGCTTGCCATAACCGATACCATGATAATAAGCTTGCGGCGCAAACTAAGGTGATGTTGCATAACTAAGAATCCTTCCGTTTGCTTTATTATATCATTTAACGGAAGGAAGCTTCCTCAGCACAAAAAGGCCGACTACGAGGATAGCGAGAAGAAAAGCGTACACCACCACCGCTCCAATACTTGACAACAGGGCGATAGGAAGTGACACAGTACCCGTAAAACGCAGTGTCATTACCACCCCAAGTATAAGTGCCCAGCAAGGCCAAAAAATCACCGATGACAGATTGTGGGCATAGAGCACCTTATACGTATACCGAGCCCATACAACCATACCGCCAGCCACCACCAGCCACATAAAGAAAGTGAAGAAGATAAATGCACTGGAACCATCAGCCCACATCTCTGGGGTGATACGAATAAACTCAATGAGAAGATAGAGAGTGCCAGCCCCAAGGAGAGGGATGGTTGCCCAGGGGAGTTTTGGAAGCTGTCGCCGATACCGCTCGGCCCTACGTGCATCATCGGCATCGCGTTCTGCTTGAGTTTTTGGCGTAGGGTAGAGCTGATTCATATATACAGTATACGACACACGCTAGACAACAGGCGATCTTTAAGATACTATATAAAGTATAGTAATTAACACAGCAAAGACAAGGAATGTAATGCCGGGAAAGAACACTTCACCAGAATCCAAAAGCGAGGTTCAATTTGGACTCAATACCTTTGGGGATATTCCCGTTGACGAAAAGGGGGTGAGGCTCAGTGATGCCGCGGCAATCCGCCTTGTCGTAGACGAGGCCATTCTTGCCGACACACACGGGGTGGATGTCATCGGACTTGGCGAGCACCACCGTCCCGACTTCGCCATTTCAAGCCCTGAGACCATTCTGGCAGCTATTGCAGCACGAACGGAAAACATTACACTCGCAACAGCCGTGACCGTGCTTAGTTCAGATGATCCCGTACGCGTTTTTGAACGCTTTTCGACACTTGACGCACTCTCCAACGGGAGGGCACAAGTAATCCTTGGAAGGGGTTCTTTTACCGAGTCATTTCCTCTTTTTGGCTACGATCTTCGTGACTACAATACACTTTTCGAAGAGAAGATCGAACTCTTTCATGCACTCCTTGATGAAAAGCCTGTCACCTGGGAAGGTGAGACGCGGGCCGCTCTTACTGATGCCGATGTGTATCCAAAAACAGAATCCGGACGCCTTAATGTTGCCGTAGGCGTTGGTGGATCACCCGAATCTGTCATTCGTGCGGCCAGATATGGCTTCCAGGTTGTATTTGCTATTATCGGGGGGAAGCCAGAGCGATTTGCACCCTATACCGAACTCTACAAACACGCCACAGAAGACCTTGGCACACAAACCCTCCCAATTGGCGTTCACTCGCCAGGGTTTATTGCAGACACAGACGAAGAGGCTCAAGAGCTTGCATGGCCAAACTACAAGGTAATGTGGGATGCAGTGGGAAAAACACGCGGATGGCCACCCTATAGCTACGACCAGTTCAAGTTTGAAGTAGCGGAGGGCTCGCTGTATGTTGGATCCCCAGAAACTGTTGCACAAAAAATAGCCAAGAGTATCAAGACGCTCGGAGCGGGACGGTTTGATATTGTCTACGGCGGCGGCAATCTTCCCGTAGCCGCACGGCACAAAATGATAGAGCTATACGGAACAAAAGTAATCCCAAGGGTCCGCGAACTCCTTGCGGAGTAGTAGTGTAATGAAACGTCCGACAATAGGCATTATTGGAGCTGGGAAACTTGGCATAACAATTGCACAACTTGCACGAAAGGCGGGATATTCCGTCTTCACAGCAGGTTCTGGTGACCCAAAGAAGATTGCGCTGACTGTTAGTGTACTTGCCCCAGGAGCAAAAGCGGATACAAAAGAACGAGTTGCCCAACAAGCCGACATGATTATTCTTGCCCTTCCGTTAAGTCGCTACGCTTCACTCCCAAAAGCACAGCTGAACGGAAAGATAGTGATAGATGCAATGAACCACTGGTATGAAATTGACGGGCCACGGGAAGATATCATGCCTCAGACTACGAGCACAAGCGAATATATTCAGGCATTTCTTGACAGGTCAATTATTGTAAAGGGACTCAGCCACATGGGGTACCATGAACTTCGCGATCACGCAAAGCCCGCGGGGGTAAGGGGAAGAAAAGCCATTGCGGTTGCAGGTGATCTGGACGACGCGGTGAAAAGCGTACGACATTTTATAGATGCTATTGGTTTCGATTCCGTATACATTGGAGGCCTTGCACACAGCAAAGTACTTGAGCCGGGGCATGATGGTTTTGGCCTTGCAACAACAGCTGATGAGCTCATGTCATACGCGAGATAGTGGGTAAGCATTGATAATTGCACACGTGATGGTTATGGCTTATAGTATATGGGAATGAAAAAAATCCACAAAGAATATCTTCAAAGTGCAATGTTTGGCTTTAACGATGCCCTCGTCTCTACAACGGGTGTGATTGTAGGAATTAGTACCGGAACAGGAAATAAAGAAGTGGTGATTCTTGCTGGTGTTGTCACTATTCTTGTCGAGGCACTATCTATGGGGTCTGGGCAGTATCTTAGTGCCAAATCTGCCTACCAACTTGACGGGAAGTCATCCTTTAGAGTACCCTTCGTTGGCGGCATTATCATGTTTCTTTCGTATTTCTTTGCAGGTCTTGTGCCACTGCTTTCAATTGTTTTATTCCCAATGGAATACGCACGCGGTGTTGCTATTATTGCCGCCCTCGCCTGCCTCTTGATACTTGGCTACATGAAGGGAAAGATCGTTGGTGTCTCGCCAGTAAAAAGTGCTTTGGAGATATTTATCATTGGCGGTGCAGCAACAGTGATTGGTATTGTTGTCGGAAATGTGTTTGCGGTAGGGTAGGAAGGAAGTACCTACCTCCAAATTGCTAGTATCTGCTTGGCAGGTAAACCTGTCATAGTGGCGATACAGAGCACAGGTACTTGCGTGTCGCAAGGTAGGTTCAGGTAATCTGAAAAGATATCTTAGTTATATTGTTGCCCACATACCGCCTGTGGTTTATAGTATACAGGAATGAAAGCAAGCGAAAGACACGCATCCGGATTCACCATAGTAGAGCTTGTTATTGTTGTTGTAGTCATCGCAATACTTGCAACAATCGGTACA
>CAZADM010000018.1:0-7839 GCA_964483955.1 uncultured Candidatus Saccharibacteria bacterium
TATTATACTCCCAGCTTTGGTAAATCTATACCGCAAAGCAAAAACACCTTCCTTTTGGAAAGTGCTTATGCTTGGCTCCGGCGGCTGGATTCGAACCAGCGACCTCGATGTTAACAGCATCTTGCGCTACCGCTGCGCCACGCCGGAATACATGGTGTATTATACCGCCCTAGAGCAGCACCGTCAAGGGTTAAACCTTGAGGAGGGTGGCTAACTTTGTGCGCATTGCCTCATAGGCACCGTCGAAGCCCAGAATCTTCAATGCGCCAATTAAAACATAGAGTTCGTCAACATATTGCTGATTGTGTGTTTTTTCAAATTCCGCAAAACGGGATTCCACCGCTTCAACAAGCCACTTCTCCTTTGCAGGGCTGGGCGAGCTCGCAGGCCGAACGGCATCGCCTGTATATTTTGACGTAATGACCTCAAGTGACCGGGCGGAATGGTCACGTTTTCGTAGATACCCCTTCGCAATCAGGCCATCAATATGCACGGCAACCGTTGAGACGGACTTATAGCCCAGTGCGTTCATAATCTCACGGTAACTTGGACCGTAGCCGTGCTCTTTAATGAAGCGGTCAACGTGGTCAAGCAGTTCCTGTTGGCGTTTAGTTGAACGGTTAGACATAGTCGACCCCCTTAAATCTAGCAGTTCTAGCAACGGCACCGCTATACGGCACCGCTAGGGCAATCGCGGCAAGCCCCCACCAAATTATAGCTACTGTATCATCCGCCCAGACAGGCAATACCATGCCAGCAATCATCAAGCCAACCCCACTTGCAAACACCGCCACGCCAAGCCAGTGACGCCGTCGCCGCCACAATAACCACAATACAAGCACCGAGATAGCCAGGAAAAGTACCAGCCCCGCCCAGCCAGCTTCGTGGGCAACGTAAAAATACTGGTTCTCAATAATAAGCGGGGCATCAGTTACCAGTGATGGAGACCCCGTACTCCCAACGCCAGCCCCAAAGGGCTGTGCTAATAAACGCTGAAAGCCATACATAAACGACGCAGCGTGTTCATCGTTAGAGTTCACCACCCCACCTTCTGCCGGATCCTCGTGAAGAATTACCGTCGAAACAAACGACGTATCCCGAAGTGCGTACGCACCACCAACAAGCACCAAGGCCGCTACAGCAATTCCCACCCAACCAGCACGGGAAACGCGGCTACCAAGCCGGACAACCCCCACAATAGCAATAGCAATCACCGCCGCAACCAGCGCACTTCGTGAATAACTTGCCCATAATACAAGCGCCGAGAGAGCACCAGCAACGGCCAATAACCAGCCTTGCCATTTCCACGCATAACCCTTTAATTGAAGCACGCCCCATGCCGCAGCCAACACAGCAAGAACAATCGCCATATAGGCCCCGAGTGGGTTTGGCCCGCGTAATGTGCTGCTAATGCGGATAAAATCCATGTTCTGATCAACCGTAAGGTACGGCATAATCGTCGTCGGACCGTAGCCAATATATTTCAGCACATCGTGCGGCAGGATAGTCACCTGAAGCACTCCAAACACAATCACAATCACCGCACCAGTAGCAAGGGTGGATAAAAAGAGCGGCACAACCCGCGGATACAACCGCACCGCAACATACACCAGCACAAAAAAGAGCAAGAACCGCAAATTAATGAGGAGCGCCGAAGCCGTCGCATCAATGCCCATAAAAAGGAGCGGCACAAGAATGAGCATCACTCCAGTATACGCAGCAATCAGATACATCAGCCATGACTGTACTATCCCCCACTGTTTTTTTGTTGTCAAAATAACCACAATAAGCACCAAGGCAACGCCCATGAGGATCTCTTTCCAGGCCTTAATGAGCAGTGCCGCATCAGGCCACAACGTCCCCAGTCCCACACTCAATGGTGCGTGAAGTGAAATACCAAGAAAAATGGCCGCAAGAAGCCATACATACATCTTTTCTATCAACACGGTTTCTGGCGAATACCAGTGAAATACCCTTTGGAGCACCTTCATACCCCTAGTGTACCGTAAAATGCTATAATATCCCTACGTATGAATCGTCAAAACTCCCGTACCCACAACCTTGTTCTGATACTCACCGACACACTCGTCCTTATCTCTGCCTTCGTCCTTGCCTATATCGCACGCGTCCAATATGACCCACGTCCACTCTTGCACAACATCTACGCCTATGACTACCTCTTTGCGTTTCTCCTCATTGTCCCCTTCTGGATTGGTATCTTTGCACTCATTGGCCTCTACCAATCAAAAACCTACAACCGTCGGCTCATTGAATGGAGCAAAATTGCCATCGGCTCATTCCTTGGTATCCTCCTTATTATTGGCTGGGAGTATGCCAGCGACAAAGAACTCTTCCCTGCCCGCTTGGTAGCCGCCTACGCATTGTTTGGATCGTTCCTGCTCATTGTCATTGAGCGCGAAATCATGCGCCTCACACGCACCCTCAACTACCGCTATGGCAAAGGGGTGAAGCGAGTCCTCCTGATTGGCTCATCTGATGTCACCAAAGATCTTGCCGCAAGCCTTGCCCACGTACAGCGAAGCGGCTATCAGGTAGTAGCTATTGCCGGGGCAAAGAAGTTCCTTCCAGGTGGTATTGATGTTGTACACTACCCAGCACCGGAAAGTGCCCTCAAACACCTCGAAACACTGGGGATAACCGCGATCATCCAAACAGAGCTCTACGAAAACCCTGAAAAAAACCAGCGTATTCTTTCGGCCGCCCAACAGCACCACATTGAATACAGCTTTATCCCTGGCGAATCTGAATTCTACTCTGGCAAAAACACCATTGATATCTTCAGTGGCTACCCAATGATCACCGTCTACCAAACACCGCTCGTTGGCTGGGGGGCAATTGTAAAAAGAATCTTTGACTTCTTCGCAAGCCTCCTGCTTGTTATCGTTCTATCGCCAGTCCTTCTTATCCTCTTCCTTATCAAGAAGAGTGCCGATCCAGGACCAGCCTTTTATATCAGCAAACGTCTTAGTCGGTTCTCGCAGCCAATTGGCCTCATTAAGTTCCGTAGCATGGGTGCTCAATATGGCAGTAAAGATGCCGCTGACGAATTCCGCCAAATGGGAAGGGAAGACCTGGCACAAGAGTACGAGAAAAACCGGAAAGTTAACAATGACCCACGCATTACAAAATTCGGAAACTGGCTCCGTGCGACGTCGCTTGACGAACTCCCACAGCTTTTCAACGTCCTCAAGGGCGACCTTAGCCTTGTGGGGCCACGCCCTATCCTTCCACAAGAGATGAAGCTTGCAAAGGGCCGCACCGCACTTCTGCACAGCGTCAAATCAGGCGTTACTGGCTTATGGCAAGTGTCGGGCCGTAGCGAACTCAGCTTTGATGATCGTATTGAACTTGAACTCTTCTATGCACAAAACTGGTCGTTCTGGCTTGATATTAAAATACTATTTAAGACTGTCTGGGTAGTATTAAGAAAGAAGGGGGCAAAATAAGTGACAAAACCGAAGATTGCAATTGTTCACGACTGGCTGACAAATATGGGTGGTGCCGAACCGCTTGTCTTAGAAATCCATAAACTCTTCCCCGACGCGCCAATCTACACATCTGTCTATGATGCAGAAAAAATGCCGGCCTTTAAAGACATCGACGTCCGCACTACCTCACTCCAGCAAAAACTACCAAAGGCGCTCCGCTATAAGCATGTCCTCTGGCCAACCTTCCGCGCAAAGGCATTCAGGGAGCTCGACCTTTCTGAGTTTGACATTATCATCAGCAGCTCAAGCGCTGAAGCAAAATCCGTTCGTAAAACACGACCAGGGCAAACACACATTGCCTACGTTCACACCCCGCCGCGCTACTACTGGAGTCACTACGAAGAATTCCGTAAAGAGTTTAACTTTGGACCGCTCACGCCGTTTATTCGACCCTTCATTCCGTTCTTTGTAAAAAAGATGCGAAAATTAGACCTTGAATCAAGCAAGGATATTGATATCTTCATCGGTAACTCAACCGTCACGCAACAGCGCATTAAAGAGTATTATGATAAGCCGGCAACCGTCGTCCACCCGCCTATTGAAGTTGATAAGTTTACCCCACCGCCAACAGGCGAGCGAGAGGGCTATATTCTTTGGGGTCGCCACGTCCCCTATAAGCGTTTTGACCTTGCCGTTGAAACATTCACAAAACTCGGCCTTCCACTCACTGTTGTAGGAAGCGGACCCGACACCGACCGCCTCAAGAGCCTTGCCGGGCCAACCATCACCTTTACCGGCCGTGTGAGCGACGAAGAGCTTGTCAGACTCTCACACACCCACAAAGCCTTCCTCTTCCCCAACGAAGAAGACTTCGGCATGTCTGCCGTGGAGGCACTTGCCGCCGGTATGCCAGTGGTGGCGTATAAAAAGGGTGGCGCCCTTGATATTGTCCAAGAAGGGGAGACAGGCGTATTCTTCGAAACACAAACTGTCGACTCCCTTGCCGAGGCCATCAAGCGGTGCGACACATTACTATCAGAAGGCGCCTTTCGCCCTGCAACACTCCACCGTAAAGCGAAGCGCTTTGATAAGGGGCTATTTGCAACGAAAATCCGTAAGATTGTAGAAGATGCTCGTATTATCTAAAACGGTAAGTCGCAGGACTTCTTGGTGTCAAACGAAAGATATCCACCAGGGATACCACTTGACAAAACAATATATTATTGCTATAATATTAATATCTTTGTTCTTTTACGTTAGGATGTTATCATGGCTGCTTCAGAGAGCACCAAAACCCGTACAAACCGTGTTTTTGTAGTTTCTGCAAACTATCACGGCACGCTAGCGTTTGTCGAGAAGGTTAAGAGAATCGTTCCCGAAGGAACCATTGTCGCCCCGATTTTTCGGACCTATCACCTCCCTGAACTCCAAAAGGGTGATGTTGTGATATCCGATGGAACCTGCAAGGAGCAAGATGAGTATGGCTCGTCTCGCGGCACGTATGTCAACCTCGGTGGCACAACACGTGCAGCCAAGGCTAAGCATATTTTTACCTACGGATTCTCGAATCCAGTTGGACCTCAGATTGCTCTTGCTCGATTCAGACTACACCTCGCACTCTGTCACTAACCACTGAAGACTCCTATGCGTAACCAAAGAGGATGCTCGATAAGAGCATGGGCCGCCAACACTTACGTTGGCGGCTTCTTCATTTTAATGGTAAAATAGGGTTATGAAAGTACTAGTCACCGGAGGCTCCGGATATATAGGCAGCCACACTATAATAGAACTCTTGGAGTCAGGTCATGAAGTAGTCGTTATCGACAACCTATCAAACAGTTCCAAGGAATCTCTTGTCCGTGTGGAGAAAATTACCAATAGAAATATTGAGTTTCACGAAGCGGACGTGCGCGATGCAGATGCCCTTGATGCCATTTTCAATGCACATCAAATTGATGCGGTCATTCACTTCGCAGGCCTAAAAGCAGTAGGTGAATCAGTTGCAAAAGCACTTTACTATTACCAGAACAATCTAGAATCAACCCTCACTCTTCTTGAACGGATGAAACAGTTCGACGTCAGGAAACTCGTATTTAGCTCATCAGCAACCGTATACGGGGACCCCGAATTCCTTCCTATTACAGAGGGTGCACCTCGCCGAGCAACAAACCCATACGGCCAAACGAAACTCATGATCGAACAGATCCTGGAAGACATCAGTGCCTCGAACGAAGGCTGGAATATTACCTCTTTGCGCTACTTTAATCCAATTGGTGCCCATGAATCAGGCATGATCGGCGAAGACCCTAACGGGCTACCAAATAACCTACTTCCTTTTGTAGCTCAAGTTGCAAGCGGTAAACTTGAAAAGGTACGCGTCTTTGGTGACGACTACGACACCCCTGATGGTACCGGTGTCCGGGACTACATTCATGTTACAGACCTCGCAAAGGCTCACCTAGCAGCCTTGACCAATCTTAATCACCCTGATGTCTATAAAGCTTATAATGTCGGCACAGGCGGGGCAGACTCTGTACTAGATATGATCAAAGCATTTGAGAAGGCTAGCGGGAAAGAAATTCCATACGAGGTCGTTGCACGGCGGCCAGGCGATATCGCTTCTTGCTACGCAGACGTGTCTCTAGCGGAAAAAGATCTTGGCTGGAAGGCTCAACTGACAATTGAAGAGGGTTGCCGCGATTCATGGAGTTGGCAGTCACAAAACCCCGAGGGGTACAACGTAATCGGAGAGGTATAAACGCCATCGGGCACCATACTCCTTTTACTTTTTATAGTAAATGTGTTATAATTTAAATATAGCCACCTCATCCGAAGTGTCTTGATCCTACCGAAAGAAGGCTCCCGTGAAGGGTATGATCCTTGCCGCCGGAAGAGGCACCCGCATGGGTGCAGCAACCATGGGCATCGGAGAGAGCGGCATGGCAGTGCCGAAACCACTGCTCGACGTTTTCGACAAACCAACAATCTACTACTCACTCGCAACGCTCATTGCGGCTGGGATCCAGGACATCCTGATCATCGCCTCCCCGGGCAATGTTGAATGGTTCCGATCCGCACTTGGCGACGGCCACGACCTTGGCATAAAGATCACCTACAAGATCCAGGAGGTGCCTCGCGGCATAGCTGAGGCGTTCATTATTGGTGCAGACTTCATCAGAGACGATGACGTCGCACTCACCTTTGGCGATAACATTTTCAGTGGGCGACGCTTCACCGAAACGCTTCGTCAGTCGACGCAACCAAACGGTGCCACCATCTTTGCTTATCACGTTGAAAATCCAAAAGATTTCGGCGTTGTAGCATTCGATGAGACCGGCCGCGTTACATCACTAGAGGAAAAGCCGGAGCATCCAAAGTCACAGTACGCAGTACCAGGCATCTACTTCTACAACCCTGAGGTTGTAGAAATTGCTCGTGGCGTACAACCAAGTGCTCGCGGAGAACTTGAAATCACTTCGGTGAATGAAGAGTTCCTTAAGCGTGACCGTCTGCATGTCACGGTACTCGACAGGGATACAGACTGGTTTGACACTGGTAACTCAGAGTCGCTCTGGGAGGCTAGAAACTTCGTTCGTGACCACCAGCGTCGCTTTGGACGCCTGACTGGTAGCCCTGAAGCAGAAGCTTTCTTGGCCGGATGCATTAATGCTGACCAGCTGCGAAAGCACGCTGAGAGGCTCATAAAATCTGACTACGGTCAGCTGCTTATGCAGCTTGCTGACGGGAAATGGGACATCTAGACAGTGGAAGGGGAAAGGCTAAGGCCGGAGTTTTATTACTCCGGCCTCTTTTCTTACCCCACCACCCCAGCACAAGGACTGACCGTTCTACTTAATTACCGCCAAAATCGTCTCTAGCCGTGCAGCAGTATCTTCCCACTCGTCCACTTCAAGAGCCTCAATCCCCATGGCCTTAACCGGGTAATCATTTCCACCCTCTTTCATGCTATCGCCAAAGTAGAGAATGTCATCACGGCTGATATCAAGAATATCAATGAGACGCTGCATGCCGTAGGCCTTGTCAATGTTTGGCTTTGTAATATCTATTGACGTTGTTCCACCGGCCCGTACCTCAAATTCAGGAAGCTGCTTTGCTACGTGATCGCGGAGTGTCTTCTTTTTGACACCGTCTGCATCCCATTTGTATTTATCATCTGGTTTTGCTTGCTGACCAAGTGCAGAAAAGGTAATTTGACTCAGGCGATCTTCAATAATGTCACCGGCAGGATTCTCTTCCCAATAGCCCAACTCCTTAGCACCAGATTCAAGAGCGGCAATAATCTTCGCCTTCTCATCTTCTGTAAGGTCTTCTGCGTACTGAAGCTCCCACTCCTTGGCCACTTCATTGAAACGGTAGTAACGCGTGCCGC
>CAZADM010000019.1:0-4951 GCA_964483955.1 uncultured Candidatus Saccharibacteria bacterium
CTTAATATCGACGGACTACGATATCATAAAATTATCATCATGACCGATGCCGATGTTGACGGTAGTCACATTGCAACACTTCTTTTGACATTCTTCTTCCGTTATATGAAGGAAATTGTCGAACGTGGACACGTGTACCTTGCGAAGCCACCACTCTTTAGTATTAACCGTGGCCAGAAAAAGCAATATGTCTACGATGAATCATCACTAGACATCGCACTTGATAAGATTATCGAGGAGCGAAAAGCTCGTGGTGTCACCGTTGATGAAAATGAAGATCGCATGAAGCAGGCAGGTGTCACCGTCTCTCGTTTCAAGGGTCTTGGTGAAATGGATGCAGACCAGCTTTGGGAAACCACTATGGATCCAGAGCACCGTGTTCTTACAAAGGTGAATGTACAAGACGCAGAGCGTGCCGATGCCATCTTCACGAAGCTCATGGGCGACGACGTCAGTCTTCGAAAGAACTTCATTCAGTCTGAAGCGAAGAATGCAAAACTTGAGGAACTAGATATTTAGGGGTTAATGATGGACGAAGATAAGACACAAGAAATGCCAACAAATGATGAACTAGGAGCTGAAGAGACAGTTGATGCTTCAGAGTACGTGCCAGTCGAACAGCTTGTTGATACACCTGGGATAGAAAATAAGACACTCGAGACGGTGATGGAGCAAAACTTCTTCCGCTACTCGATGAGCGTTATTATCGATCGTGCACTGCCAGACGTTCGAGACGGTCTTAAGCCGGTGCATCGTCGTATTCTCTTCTCAATGAACCAGAATGGTAACCGTTCAACCGCTAAGTTTGTAAAGAGTGCTCGTATCATTGGTGACGTGATGGGTAAGTACCACCCGCACGGCGACTCTGCAATCTATAACTCTATGGTTCGTCTTGCGCAGCCATGGGCACTTCGCTACCCACTTGTTCAGGGTCAAGGAAACTTCGGTTCAATGGACGGCGACGAACCTGCGGCACACCGTTACACAGAGGCTCGTATGGCAAAACCAGCTGAAGAGCTCCTTGCTGATATCGACAAAGAGACGGTTGATTTCCGCGATAACTTTGACGGTTCAGAGCAAGAGCCGGTTGTCCTTCCGGCAAAACTACCAAACCTTCTTTTGAACGGACAAATTGGTATTGCAGTTGGTATGGCAACAAATATTCCACCGCACAACCTTGGTGAACTTGTTGACGCAACAATAGAGCTTATTGATAACGACGAAGCAACGCTTGATGACCTCCTTCAGCACGTCAAGGGTCCAGACTTCCCAACAGGGGCGACAGTGTACGGTGGTGCACCAATGAAACAGGCGTACCAGACAGGGCGCGGAAGCGTCACTATGCGTGCTGTTGCGGAAATTGTCGAAACGAAGAAGGGTCGACACCAGATTGTTATTACGGAAATTCCCTATGGCGTCAATAAGGCAAGTCTCGTAGAGAAGATCGCAGAACTTTACAAGGACAAGAAGATCAGTATTAGCGACCTCCGCGATGAAAGTTCTCGTGGTCAAGTCCGTGTTGTTGTTGAAGTGAAGAAGGATGGCTACCCAAAGAAGGTGCTGAACCAGCTTTACAAGCTGACGGCACTTCAAAGTAGCTTCAACTTTAATATGCTCGCCCTTGTTGATGGGGTGCAACCGCGAACACTTGGCCTCAAAGAGATGCTCAGTGAATTCTTGAAGCATCGCCAGCAGGTTGTTCGTCGACGAACAGAGTACGAGCTTCGCAAAGCCCGCGAACGTGCTCATATTCTTGAAGGCTATAAGATTGCCCTTGATCATATTGATGAGGTGATTAAGACAATTCGTGCAAGCAAGACACACACAGAGGCCGAGGCTGCGTTGATCGCAAAGTTCAAGCTCTCTGAAATTCAGGCCAAGGCTATTCTTGCCATGCAGCTCCGCCGCCTGACAGGTCTTGAGCGTGAAGCTATCGAGAATGAACTTAACGAGCTCCTTAAGATGATTCAACGTTTTGAAGAAATTCTTGCTGATGAAAAGGAAATCCTTGCCATTATCAAGACTGAGCTTCTTGAAATGAAGGACAAGTACGGTGACGATCGTCGTTCAAAGATTATCTCCCACGAACTTGGTAAGTTTAGTGACGAGGAACTCATTCCAGAGGAAGAGAGCGTTGTTCTTCTCACAACAGAAAATTACATCAAGCGAACACTTATGACCGAATATCGCCGCCAACACCGTGGTGGTAAGGGCAAACGAGGCATGACAACGAAAGAGGAAGACGTCATCGATCAGCTTATCCCAACAAGTACACACGATTGGCTCCTCTTCTTTACAAATAAGGGTCGCGTTTTCCGCCTCAAGGCTTACGAAGTCCCACAGGCAAGCCTTGCGGCAAAGGGTGTCGCAGCGGTGAACCTTCTTGCATTACAGCCTGAGGAAAAAATCACCTCTATTATCAAGCATGAGAAAGATGCTGGAGAAGATGGGTACCTCTTTATGGCAACGGTGAACGGTACTGTAAAGAAGACGCCACTGAAAGACTATGCAAATATTCGCACAAACGGGCTGATTACTATTAAGCTTGATGATGGTGATGAGCTTCGGTGGATTAAGCGTACATCCGGCCAAGATGATGTGATTGTTTCAACCTCTGCTGGTCAGGCTATCCGCTTTAATGAGGCAGATGCCCGCCCGATGGGTCGAAATGCACGTGGTGTACGTGGTGTACGTCTCCGTCCCAACGATAGTGTTGTTGGTATGGATATTGTCTCTAATGACAAAGCTAACCTCCTTGTTATTAGCCAGAAGGGCTACGGTAAAGTGACAAAATCTGCACAGTTCCCATCGCATAAGCGTGGCGGTGTTGGTATTAAGGCGGCAGTCGTAACTGCAAAGACTGGTCCAATTGTGGCGGTTCGATCGCTTGAAGAAGATACAGAAGAAGTCCTTCTTATCTCAAATAAGGGCCAGGCAATCCGTGTTGGCATTAAAGATATCCCAGTTATTGGCCGAACAACACAGGGTGTACGTATTATGCGAACCAGCGAAGATGACATTGTGTCTTCATTCGGGTTCATTCCAAAGAAAACAGACGAAGAAGAAGTTCAGGAAGGGTAGGGCAGGAGCGTGGCGATCATCTCACCGTATATCATTGCAGGTATCCTTGGGTGGGTGATTGCCCAATCTGTGAAGTACCTTATTATCAGTGCAAAACACCGTCGGCTTGTTTCGCTCAGGCAGCTCTACGGCTCGGGTAATATGCCAAGTGCCCATAGTGCAACGGTTATCGCCGTATTGACGGTCATTGGGCTTATCGATGGCGTTGGTTCTGGACTGTTTGGCCTCGCGACCGTTTTTGCCAGTGTCGTACTCTACGATGCGATGATGGTCAGGCGTTCATCAGGAGAACAGGGTGCCTCACTCACAGCACTCATAAAAGAGCAGAAGAGTACCGTGCGGCTTCCCCGCGTTGCGAAAGGGCATACACCACTAGAAGTGCTTGTTGGATCAATTCTTGGGCTCGCTGTCGGTGCTGCTGTTTACATAGTGTACGTATCGCTAGGGTAGGGCTCAATGTCTGTTCGCGAATTCCAGCCACTGCAACCTAAGCGAGTGCTTGGTATTGTTGCACATCCAGATGATATTGATGTCAGTGCCGCTGGGGCAATTGCGAAGTATATTCAGCAGGGGGCGGAAGTCTTATATCTTATTCTTACCGACGGAGGTAAGGGTTCGGATGATCAAGAAATGACGACAGAGCGGCTTATTCGGCTGCGTCAAGACGAGCAACGCGAGGCGTTGCGTCTTCTTGGTGGAAAGCCAGAAAATGTTCACTTTTTCGCCTATGGTGATGGTGAGCTAGAAAATACGATGTCGTTAAAGCGGGATATCGCGAGGGAGATCCGCCTCTTTAAGCCCGATGTTGTTATTACACTTGATCCAACGGTCATTTATTCTAAGACGACCGGCCGTATCAATCACCCCGATCATCGTGCTGCCGGTCAGGCGGTTCTTGACGCGGTATTTCCCCTTGCACGCGACCGTTTAACATTTCCGGAATTTGCTGCAGCGGGGATTGAACCACACAAGGTAGAAACGGTACTGCTAGTAGACTTTGACAGTGCTAATTACTATGAAGATGTGACTGATACGTACGCACTAAAGGAGGCGGCTATCCACGCCCATGCAAGTCAGTTCTCCGATGAGGCGTATGTCCAGCGGCTCCTCCGCGGTATGGCAGAGGAGGCTGGCTCTCGAGGTGAGTGTATGCTTGCTGAGGGCTTCATACGCTTAGATATTGGGTGAAATGAGTGTTCCGGAGGATTCGGCGGCGGGGTATTGGAGTAAAAAATAAAAAAAGTTCCTAAAAGGTGTTGACCAAAGAGAAATCTTCGAGTAGAATAAGTAAAGTCTGAGCGGCACGGAAGTAAAAAACCCCTAAGCCCGCCACTCTAACGTGGAGTTAGAAAAAGACAAAGTAGAACTTTGACAATTTAGTAGTGCAAATCGAAATTTTATCTTTTAGATAAAATTATCATCGTCAGTTAATTATGTTTAGCGAGTCTTGTGTCTGAAAGAGACACATTTTTATGGAGAGTTTGATCCTGGCTCAGAATGAATGCTGGCGGCGTGCCTAACACATGCAAGTCGAGCGGCAGCGCGAGTAGTTTACTACTTGGCGGCGAGCGGCGGACGGCTGAGTAACGCGTGGGAATGTGCCCCAAAGTGAGGAATAACTGCCCGAAAGGGTAGCTAATGCCGCATATGGTCTTCGGATTAAAGGATTTATCCGCTTTGGGAGCAGCCCGCGTTAGATTAGGTAGTTGGTAGGGTAATGGCCTACCAAGCCGACGATCTATAGCTGGTCTGAGAGGATGATCAGCCAGACTGGGACTGAGACACGGCCCAGACTCCTACGGGAGGCAGCAGTGAGGAATCTTCCACAATGGGCGAAAGCCTGATGGAGCAACGCCGCGTGAAGGATGAA
>CAZADM010000020.1:0-4927 GCA_964483955.1 uncultured Candidatus Saccharibacteria bacterium
GTTCTCTAATAAAAAGACGGCAAGTGCCGTCTTTATTTGATGCAGTGTGGTGGGCGCTGAGGGGCTCGAACCCCCGACCCCCTCGGTGTAAACGAGGTGCTCTAGCCAACTGAGCTAAGCGCCCGGGTCTGTATAGTGTACTTGCGTATCACTAATACTAATAAAGAAGTATACAGTAATACCTCGCTGCTGACAAGGGGGTTGGGGCTTTATTTTGTTGCAGAGTGGTGCTATAATGAGCAAGTTCTACCGAACACTTAGCATGCGGCGGTGGCGGAATTGGTAGACGCGCTAGCTTGAGGGGCTAGTGAGCATTGCGCTCGTGGAGGTTCAAGTCCTCTTCGCCGCACCAGAGCTATAGACAGCAAAAAAGACGAGTTTTTGGCTCGTCTTTTTCTATTGCTACCAGAGTGGCTACTAATTTGTCGTCTTTTGACCCTTGTCGGCAATAAGGAGTAGAATTCCTGATACAAAGCTGACAAAGAGGAGGGTCCATACAGCAAACGCTGTTGAGTTTGGTCGTGTACCTTTGTAGATACCGTAAGAGATGACTGTCATTGGGATCATCCATGCAAGTGGGATGATGAAAATACCAGCAGCAATAGTGCTAATGAGGTTAAGGATGTACGCAGCAAGGTAAAGGGCCTTGTTGTTGTCATGAGCTTGAGGAGCGGCGTCTACTTGTGGTGTTGCTGTAGTAGTGACAGGTTGAGTCTCCTGCTGGGCTGTGTATGATGTCTCAGTCGCTTGCATAGGTGCCTGCGTATCTTGGTATTGTGTCGCAGGTGTGTTGTCCTGCACTACGTCTTGTCTGTCAAGATTTGATTCGGGTGTTGTTGGTGTATCTGTTGATCGATCGTCCATAAGGGATGTCTCCGTGTAGTTGTTATGCTTTTAATCTACCACGACACTGCCGTAGGTGCAACGTAGTACTTTGATTTAAGTGTGAAATGTGGTACAATTAGGGTAAGTAATCTATCTATCTGCCCCAAGGGAGGGCTTATTTTCATGAAAGACCCAAAATTTATTCGAAACATTGCCATTATTGCTCACGTCGACCACGGAAAGACGACACTTGTTGATGGTCTCCTAAAGCAAAGCAATACATTTCGTGACAACCAGGCCGAAATGGACCAATCGCTTATTATGGACAGCGGCGATCAAGAACACGAACGTGGTATTACTATTACTGCGAAACAGACATCTGTATATTATGGTGATTATAAAATTAATATTATTGACACGCCAGGGCACGCAGACTTCTCTGGTGAGGTAGAGCGTACACTTAATATGGCCGACGGCGTCATCCTTGTTGTTGATGCACAAGAAGGGCCAATGCCACAGACAAAGTTCGTTCTTTCTAAGGCACTTGAGCTTGGGCTTAAGCCAGTAGTAATGATTAACAAAATCGATAAGCCGTCTCGACGTATTAGCGAAGTAGAAGATGAAGTATCAGAACTCTTCCTTGAGCTTGCTATTGACGATAGTCAGCTTCACTACCCAATCTATTATGCAATTGGTCGTGACGGTAAGGCATGGAATGCACTTCCTGATAATCCATCAGAGCATGCAGACCTTAGCCCAATCTTTGAGGCTATTATTAGTGACATTCCTGCGCCAACTGTTGAAATTGAGAAACCATTCCAGATGCTTGTGACGTCACTATATCACGATTCTTTCCTTGGAAAGTATGCAATAGGCCGTGTTAACCGTGGAGTAATCAAGCAGGGCCAGCAAATTGCACTTATTAAGCGTGATGGTGCTATTGTTTCTGTAAAGGTTGATAAACTATTTGGGTATCGTGGCCTTAGTCGTGAGGAAATTGCAGAGGCTGGTGCGGGCGACATTGTTGCCATTACCGGTGTTGCCGATGCACATATTGGTGAAACACTTGCCGACAAGGATCAGCCAGAAGCACTTCCAGTAATTGATATCGAAGCACCAACAATTAGTATGTATCTTGGTCCAAATACAAGTCCGCTCAAGGGTAAAGAGGCGAAATACAACACAAGCCGTCAAATTGGTGATCGTCTTAAGCAGGAACTTGAGACCAATGTATCACTTCGTGTAAGGGAAGAGGGGATTGGTTTTGTTGTTTCTGGCCGTGGTGAACTTCACCTTTCTGTTCTTATCGAGACACTTCGCCGTGAAGACTTCGAGTTTGAGGTTGGACGTCCGCAGGTTGTTACTATCGAAGAAGACGGCGTTGTGAAAGAGCCGATTGAAGAGCTTTTGATTGAAGTTTCAGCTGAATTCCTTGGTGCAGTAAGCCAAGAGCTTGGTGCTCGTCGTGCTGTATCCATTAAGCAAGAGCAGACAAGTAGCGGTACAACTCGTGTGACCTACCTTATTCCTACCCGTGCAATGATTGGACTTCGAAACCTCCTTCTTACGGCAACAAAGGGAACGGTTATCATGAACAGCCTTCCGCACGGCTATGAACCACTTGGTCCAAAGCTTCAGCAGCTTCGTAATGGTGCACTTGTTGCACACGAGGCAGGGGTGACGACAGCCTATGCACTTGATACTGCAGCTGCACGTGGTGAACTTTTTGTTGGTCCGGGTGTTACTGTTTACCAGGGGATGATTGTCGGTCTCTATAATCGTTCAGGTGACCTTGATATTAATGTTTGTAAGGCAAAGCAGCTTACAAATATGCGTAGCTCTTCAAGCGATGGTACTATTCAGCTTACACCATATACTGACCTTAGCCTTGAGCAGTCAATCGACTTCATCGAGGACGACGAACTTCTTGAGGTGACGCCTCAGAACCTTCGCCTTCGTAAGCGATATCTTGATCCAAATCAACGCAAGCGAAATAAGTAGTTTGTTTATAAAAAATAGCGGGGTGTAGTGCCTCGCTATTTTTTGTTTAAAAGATATTTTTTCCCTCAAGCTCGTCTGGTAGGAAGCCTTTTGCGTGCTTAAAGTCTGCTTCCCATTGATACTCTTTAGCGTACCCCATATCTTTCATGAGCTTTGTGGGTGCGTTGCGAAGATGGAGTGGGACGGGTGCATCTGAATACTGCTGAGCAAGTTCTTGTGCACGATGCATGGCGTCGGTCGTCTTTCGCGACTTTTCTGACTTAGCAAGTGCCGTAGCGACATGGAATAATATGTACGATGACTCTGGCATGCCAATACGTTCCACTGCTTGGAATGCATTAAGTGCCAACCCTAGGGCACCATTTCCCGCAAGGCCAACGTCTTCTGAGGCAAAAATAACCATACGACGAGCAATAAATTTGGGATCTTCCCCTGCATCAATCATGCGAGCAAGGTAATAGAGTGTTGCGTCTACATTGCTTCCGCGCATGCTTTTTATGAAGGCTGAAATGACATTGTAATGCATGTCGCCCTTTTTGTCATAGCCAGGAAGTCTTTTTTGAGCTGCGGTTTTCACTGTCTCTATAGTGATCTTCTTGCTGATATTGAGTGAAAGTTCAAGATTACCAAGTGCAACCCGTGCATCACCGCCGGAAAGTTCTGCAATGTACTCCAGGACACCGTCTGCTATGCGTTTATCGACACCTTCTTGCGTGACAGCCCTGGTAAGGATTGCGATGATATCCTTTTTGCTATGTGGCTCAAGCACGAGTACGCGGCTTCTGCTGAGGAGGGGCGTGATGATTTCGAAGCTAGGGTTTTCAGTAGTTGCCCCAATAAGCGTAATGAGTCCAGATTCGACGTGGGGCAGGAATGCGTCTTGTTGTGCTTTGTTGAAGCGGTGGATCTCGTCGACAAAGAGAACTGTCCGTAGCTGTAAGTTCCAGTTTTGCTTGGCGTGTTCAACGACCTTTTCGACATCCTTTTTTCCGCTTGTGACCGCTGAAAGTTCTATGAACTCTGCCTCAACTTCTTCAGCAATGACACGGGCGAGTGTTGTTTTGCCGCTTCCAGGCGGGCCCCAAAGGATAAGGCTAACAGGTTCGCGTCGCTTGATGATACTGCGGAGTATTTCATTTTCCCCAAGAAGATGAGACTGGCCAACCACTTCGGCAAGAGTGGTTGGTCGCATGCGTTCTGCGAGAGGGATTCTTCTTGAGTCTTCCATTATATCTAGTATACCTTGTCGTGGTATACTATAGGGACATTATGGAGGTACAAATATGGTAATCGTGTATGTCATTTTAGCAGCATTGGCAATTTTTATTCTGAGTGGCCTTAAGGTAATTAACCAGTATCAGCGCGGCGTTGTATTAACACTTGGTAAGTTTACAGGTGTACGCCAGCCGGGTCTTCGTATAGTGATCCCAATCTTCCAGCAGCTCATGCGTGTAGATGTACGGTCTACGCCAATTGATGTTCCGAAACAGGAAATTATCACAAAGGACAACGTCACTGCTGGTGTCGATGCGGTTGTGTACTTCCGCGTGCTTGATGCACCAAAAGCCGTACTTGAGACAACAAATTATGTATATGCAACCAGTCAGTTTGCTCAGGCGGCACTACGCGACATTACGGGTAATTTCGAACTTGACGAGCTTCTTTCCAAGCGTGAAGAAATTAGCGAGAAGATTAAAGAAATTGTAGATGCCCAGACATCACAGTGGGGTATTGATGTTGAAAATGTCAAAATCCAAAACATCGAACTCCCACAGGATATGAAACGTGCAATGGCAAAGCAGGCCGAAGCAGAGCGTGAGCGACGAAGTAATATTATTAATGCGGAAGGCGAGCGTGCGGCCGCAGAGACGCTTGCAGAAGCGGCAAGAATTATTTCATCAACGCCCGGTGCCCTTAATCTGCGTACGTTAAATACAATCGAGCGTATTAGCACCGAACCAAGCCAGAAGACAACCATGCTTTTCCCAATAGAACTTATTGACGCAGTGCGTGATATTGGCACTGGTTTGAATAGAAAGTAGCCAATAACGGTGGTACTGGGGTTGAAATACTACCCCAGTTCCAGTACAATAGACGGGTG
>CAZADM010000021.1:0-4276 GCA_964483955.1 uncultured Candidatus Saccharibacteria bacterium
CGTTACTTCATAGCGTCAAATCAGGCGTCACCGGCTTATGGCAAGTGTCAGGTCGCAGCGAGCTTAGCTTTGATGATCGCATCGAGCTTGAACTCTTCTACGCACAAAACTGGTCGTTCTGGCTGGATATTAAAATCCTCTTCAAGACAGTTTGGGTAGTGGTGCGAAAAAAGGGCGCAAAGTAACAACAACGGTTAATAAAGTATTTTTAACATCGGTTATGCTTGTGCATCACTACCCCTGTTATTACTGAGATTCTCGACTAATTCTCGACTAAAAGTCGACTAATTCTCGACTAAAAATTATACTATTACTTATGACCCCTAAACCAAAAGTCGCCATCATCCACGATTGGCTCACCAATATGGGCGGTGCCGAACCCCTTGTTCTTGAAATTCACAAGCTTTTTCCCGATGCACCAATCTATACCTCTGTCTACGATGCGGATAAAATGACCGCCTTTCAGGATATTGATGTACGAACAACAACACTTCAGAAAACACTTCCAAAGGCACTCCGTTACAAGCACGTCCTCTGGCCAGTCCTCCGCTCAAAGGCCTTCAGAAAACTTGACCTCTCTGAATTTGACATCATCATCAGTAGCTCAAGTGCGGAAGCAAAGTCAGTCAAGAAAACTCGCCCCGACCAAGTGCACATTGCCTACGTCCACACTCCGCCGCGCTACTACTGGAGCCATTACGAAGAGTTCCGCAAAGAATTCAACTTTGGACCACTCACCCCCTTTATTCGCCCATTCATACCATTTTTTGTGAAGAAAATGCGTGCTCTTGACCTTGAATCAAGTAAAGACATTGATATCTTCATTGCCAACTCAACCGTCACCCAGCAGCGAATCAAAGAGTATTACAGTAAGCCCGCAACGGTCATATACCCACCCATTGAAGTTGATAAATTCACCCCACCACCAACCGGTGAGCGAAACGGCTACATTCTCTGGGGTAGGCATGTGCCCTATAAACGCTTCGATCTTGCCGTACAAGCCTGCAACAATCTTCAAGCCCCACTCACCGTTGTCGGCAGCGGACCGGACACAGAACGCCTTAAAAGCCTTGCCGGGCCAACCATCACCTTTACCGGCCGTGTGAGCGACGAAGAGCTTGTCAGACTCTCACACACCCACAAAGCCTTCCTCTTCCCCAACGAAGAAGACTTCGGCATGTCTGCCGTGGAGGCACTTGCCGCCGGTATGCCAGTGGTGGCGTATAAAAAGGGTGGCGCCCTTGATATTGTCCAAGAAGGGGAGACAGGCGTATTCTTCGAAGAACAGACCCTAAAGGCACTTGCCGATGCCATTAAACGGTGTGACGAAGCCCTCTCGAATGGTGCCTTCCGCCCAGCAACCCTTCACCGCAAAGCAAAGCGGTTCGACAAAGGGCTATTTGCTACAAAAATTCGCAAGATTGTAGAAGATGCGCAGCAATAGCATAGGGAGCTGGCTTCGCCACTTTCGTCGCTCCGACCTCTACACTGCACTTATCATTGTCCTTCTATGGAAAATTGTCATTACCACTATAGGCTTTATCTTTGACACACTTCAAGGTGGTGCGTTCTCACTCCTTGATCACACCGTCAGGTGGGACGCAGGCTGGTATAACGCGATTATCCAGGATGCCTATGCTACCAACACCACCTCTGCCGCATTCTACCCTCTTTTCCCTGCTGCCGTAGGTGCACTATCAACGGTAAGTGCCGGACTGCTCACACCCGTTATCGCAGCTCAACTCATTAATTCTGCGGCAATGATCGCAGCCATTACTGCACTCTTAAGGATTGGTCGCCTGCTCTTCGGCTCTAAAATAGATGCCTCCGGGACAGGAAAGTACTGGTTAATTGCCCTTACACTCAGTGCTCCGGCTGCATTTTTCTTTCACGTCTTTTATGGCGAAGCCCTTTTCTTCGCACTTTCTCTATGGGCATATCTCTTAGCACTTAAGCGAAACTGGCTTGGCGTCGGTATCTTACTGGGCATCCTCACCGCCACAAGACTTCCCTCACTCCTTGTTGTTGCACTCTGCGGCCTTGAATATCTGCGTGCGTATGAATGGAACATAAAAAAGGCGTTGAACCCGAAAATACTCTGGTTCGCCTTAGCACCTATTGGATTTATTGCGTATGGCACCTATCTGTTCTTCGTCAGGGGAAATTTCTTGGCAATGTTTGCCGCCTACGACACCAGCGATGATTGGACATATCAAGTATTCAACCCTAATATCTTTGAGACACTTGCAAAACAAGGCTATCAACTTGCTCGCGTTGCAGTTGGGGTTAGACCGTTCGACACAGGCTTCGCCGTCAATATCCTCCTCCCACTACTACTGATTGGGCTACTTATCGCAGCTTCGGTGTACCTTATAAAAAAGAGGGGACTGTATCTACCGCTTGGGGTATACGGGCTACTCGCTGTCGTATTATTCACGCTTAATAGCAACATCGTGTCCGTACATCGGTACATACTGACCGTTTTGACACTCAATATAGCACTCCTTGTCTTCGCACTTCCAAAAATACAAATGTACCGCATACCACTCACTATCTTTATAGTCATCTCGGCCGGTATACAATTCTGGCTCTACTGGCTATTCATAGGCAGTACATTTGCGGGCTAGCGTACCCCCTGCATTGCATTTATTCCCTAAAAATGTTATAATTATACTATAGTCACCTCTTTAGACGTGTCTAGATCTTTCACCCTATTTCACCGTGAAATAGTTGCCAACCCTTAGGAGAACTATGAAAGGTATTGTACTTGCCGCCGGCAAGGGAACGAGAATGGGTGCCGCCACGCTCGGCATCACCAACCGGGGTGCGGCGGTCAGTAAGCCGCTCATCCCCACCTTCGATAAGCCAACTATCTACTACTCCCTGTCAAGCCTCATCGCCGCAGGGATCAGTGAAGTACTAGTCATTGCCGCACCCGATAATGTCGAGCAGTTTCGACAAGCACTGGGCGACGGCGAAGAGCTGGGCATCGCAATTTCATACGCCGTTCAGCCAACGCCGCGCGGTATTGCAGAGGCCTTCCTGATTGGAGCAGACTTCATTGGAAATGAACCCGTTGCCTTAACATTTGGCGACAACATTTTCAGCGGGCGACGCTTTACCCAATCCATGAAGGCTTCAACAAACCCCGACGGGGCAACTATTTTTGCCTACCATACCGAGAACCCTCAGGATTTCGGTATCGTTGAGTTTGACGAAAACGGGCGAGCCATCTCACTTGAAGAAAAGCCCGCCAACCCCAAGTCAAACTTTGCCGTGCCAGGCATGTATTTCTATACACCTGATGTCGTTGACATTGCAAGCATGGTACAGCCAAGTGCACGTGGCGAGCTGGAAATCACTTCGGTGAATGAGCTATACCTTCAACTCAACCGACTCAGTGTCATTACACTCGACAGCGACACCGTCTGGTTTGATACCGGCACTCCGAAGCAGGTCAGTCGAGCGGCCGAGTTTGTTGAGACCTTTCAGGACCGAACAGGAACACTCCTGGGAAGCCCTGAAGCTGAAGCCTACCTTGCCGGCTTCATCAACAATGATGAACTCCGTGCACGGGGTGAGTATTATGCAAAGTCGTCGTATGGTCAAGCATTGCTTGGTCTTGCTGACGGGAAATGGGACATCTAGACAGTGGAAGGGGAAAGGCTAAGGCCGGAGTTTTATTACTCCGGCCTCTTTTCTTTGCCCGTACCCTTAAACGTCCACGGAGAAATCTACTTAATAACCGCCAAAATCGTCTCGAGACGTGCAGCAGTATCTTCCCACTCATCCACCTCAAGGGCGTCAATACCCATTGCCTTAACCGGATAGTCGTTACCACCTTCTTTCATACTGTCACCGAAGTAAAGGATGTCGTCACGGCTAATATCAAGAATGTCAATCAGACGCTGCATGCCATATGCCTTATCAATGTTTGGCTTTGTAATATCAATAGATGTCGTTCCGCCGGCACGCACCTCAAACTCAGGAAGCTGCTTTGCAACGTGATCGCGCAGCGTCTTCTTTTTTACGCCATCTGCGTCCCATTTGTACTTATCATCCGGCTTTGCCTGCTGGCCAAGTGCAGAAAAAGTAATTTGGCTGAGGCGGTCTTCAATAATATCGCCAGCTGGGTTTTCTTCCCAGTAGCCAAGCTCGCGTGCACTTGATTCAAGTGCAGCAATAATCTTTGCCTTTTCGTCTTCCGTAAGATCTTCCGCATACTGAAGCTCCCACTCCTTGGCCACTTCATTGAAACGGTAGTAACGCGTGCCGC
>CAZADM010000022.1:0-2674 GCA_964483955.1 uncultured Candidatus Saccharibacteria bacterium
TACTGAAGCTCCCACTCCTTGGCCACTTCATTGAAACGGTAGTAACGCGTGCCGCAGGTTGGCATAAGATGAAGCCGACGCAGCTGCATAGGGCCAAAGTCCGCCTGCTCAATCACCTGCTTCTGGAACTGCTCAAAACGTGCCCCGGAAATAATACAGACGTCAAATTCCTCAAGAAGCCGCCCCATAATTTCCGCCATACGGTCACTCATTGGCGACTTTGAAACGGCAAGCGTGTCATCAAGATCAAATGCTAGTAGTTTTTTCATCTATTACTCCTTATCTGCCTTTACCCGGGCAACAATATCCTTCACTTTTTGACTCAAATCCTTTCGAGCCACAAGAATACCATCCGGTGTATTAATAACAACAATATTATCAAGGCCAATAACGCCAACTGGCTTCTCTTCTTCATTGTGAATATAGACATTCTCAACTTCTTCACCATAAATAGCCGGGCCCTTGAAGAAGTTGCCTGCCTCATCAGACTCATTTGCCTCATGAAGATCCTTAAACGACCCAATATCCATCCAGTCAAAGGTTGCCGGAACAACTGCAAGGTTCTGAGACCGCTCGGCAAGTGAGTAATCAATCACAAGCTCCGGGAACGACAAGTAGACGTCATTATATTCCGCAGACGGCACCTCAGAAACAGCCGACAGTCGATCAAAACTCTCTTGCAAGTCAGGGGCAACCGCACCAATCTCGGACATAAAAGTATTCACAGAGCCAACAAAATAGCCACAATTCCAAAGATAGCGACCCGCACGAAGATACTCTTGTGCCGTTGCAAAATCAGGCTTCTCTTTGAAAGATTCGATATTGTACGCACCCGTATCGCCCAATACACCATCACGCTCGATATACCCAAACCCGGTCGCAGGGAATGTCGGCTCGATACCAATAAGGGTTACTTTGCTTGTCTTTCCAGATGCCATAGCGGCAGTCTGAAGTGAACGAGCGTAGCCCTCAACGTCACGAATATTATGGTCAGAATGAACAAATGCAATTGGCTCGTCACGATCATGGCGACGACTAATAACATCAAGGGCAAACATAATACAGTTGCCCGTCCCCCGACGACCCGGCTCAATAAGGAAATTTTCCTCTGGAAGTTCAGGAAGCTGCTCTTTGACGTGATGTGCATGACTGGCTTCGGTGACAACATAGACAATTTTACCAAGACGAGTTGCACGGTCATACGCAGACTGCAGCAAACTTCTGTCGCCTGTTAATTTTAATAGATGCTTCGGATAGTCACCAGTAGAGAGTGGCCATAGACGCGTACCAGACCCTCCGGCAATAATTACGGTAATCATATATCTACTGTATCATTTTTCATGAAAATATTCGCCCAACAGCATGTGTACTGCAACGGGTTTGCCTTGCGGTTATAGGGGGTGTACTATAAGAGGTATGAACATACTCGTCACAGGCGGAGCCGGCTACATTGGCTCACACACCATCATTGAGCTTATTAACGCAGGACATTCCGTTGTCGTTATAGATAACTTGTCTAATAGTACGAAGGAGTCTCTTGCACGCGTAGAAACTATTACCGGAAAGAATCTCATCTTCCACGAAGCCGACGTCCGAGACGGGGACATCCTTGACGCAATATTTAATACACACAATATCGATGCGGTTATCCACTTTGCTGGCCTCAAGGCTGTCGGCGAGTCTGTCGCAAAAGCACTCTATTACTACCAGAACAACCTAGAGTCTACCCTTACACTCCTTGAACGCATGAAGCACTTCGGTGTCACCAAGCTTGTCTTTAGTTCTTCTGCAACCGTCTATGGAGACCCGGAATTCCTTCCAATCACAGAAGATGCACCACGCCGTGCGACCAACCCATACGGCCAAACGAAGCTTATGATCGAGCAAATCCTAGAAGATATCTCACAATCAAACGAAGATTGGAACATCACTTCTCTTCGCTACTTCAACCCAATTGGTGCACATGAATCAGGGCTTATTGGCGAAGATCCTAATGGACTTCCCAACAACCTCTTGCCTTTTGTTGCCCAGGTAGCAACTGGTAAGCACGAAAAGGTACGTGTATTTGGTGATGACTACGACACTCCAGATGGTACTGGCGTACGCGACTATATTCATGTTGTCGACCTTGCAAAGGCACACCTTGCCGCCCTTAACAACCTTAATCATCCAAATGTCTACAAGGCGTACAATATTGGTACTGGTGGTGCAGATTCTGTCTTTGACATGATTAATGCCTTCAAGAAGGCAAGTGGCAAAGAAATTCCTTACGAGGTTGTTGCACGGCGCCCCGGTGACATTGCTTCATGCTATGCAGATGCATCTCTTGCTGAAAAAGAACTTGGGTGGAAAGCCCAATTTACCATCGAAGAAGGGTGCCGCGATGCCTGGAAGTGGCAAAGCGAGAACCCTAACGGGTATGAAGTGATTGGATCGGTGTAAAGAACGCAGACAAGCAAAGACCCCTAGTGGGGGTCTTTTTTATTTAAGAATTGTATAATCTACTCTACCGTCACACTCTTCGCAAGGTTACGTGGCTGATCGATATCATTCCCCCGCTCTACGGCTACATAGTAGGCAAAGAGTTGCTGGAAGACATTAAGTGCAAGCGGTGCAAGCGCATCAAGCCCCTCCGTCTTAATCCGTACCACCGTTTCGGCATCAATATCTTTGT